>JAKQKQ010000028.1 GCA_029560585.1 Verrucomicrobiota bacterium
TCCACAAACCCAAGCGCTTCTTCGGCGCCGCCCGCAACATCGAGGAGGGCGGCAGCATCACCATCATCGCGACCGCGCTCATCGAGACGGGCAGCAAGATGGACGAGGTCATCTTCGAGGAGTTCAAGGGCACCGGCAACATGGAGATCAACCTCGATCGCGCCCTGTCCGACAAGCGCGTCTACCCCGCCGTCAACATCGCGAAATCGGGCACCCGCAAGGAAGAGCTCCTCTACCATCCGGACGAATTGACCCGCATCCACGCCCTGCGCAAGGCGCTCAGCAGCGTCCCCCCCGTGGAGGCCATGGAACTCCTGCTCGAGCGTGTCCGCAAGACGAAGACCAATGCGGAATTCTTGATGACGATGAACCTCAAGGACGCCTGAACGTCCCGCCGGTCCGCCGGCTGACCCCGCGGGTGAAACCATGCGCGCAGCGCTGGCCGCACTGACCAAGGGATGCCTTGGCGCACTGTCGCTCTGGTGCGCCGCGCTCGGACTCCTCTTGGCCACGGCGGCGATCGCCGCCTGCTCCTTCGCCGCGGGATGGTGCTACGGCGAGCATCGGCGCAGCCGCGCAGCACTGGAATCCGTGGTCGCCGGACTCGCCGCCAGGGGCGAATTCGTCGGCGTGGCGCCCGCGCCAGCCGATCCCGGATCGACGAATCCAGATCTTGCCGCCAATGCGGAAAAGCTGCGCGGCCTCGCCCGCAGCTGCGCCATCGGACGCAAATGGCCCAAGTGCCGCGAACTGCTCGGCGGAAGACTGGCCCGCGTCGGCTGGAGGTCCGATGCGGCCCCGTCACACAACGGCGGACTCGCGTGGGTTGACGTCGCCTGCCAACTGGAGATGGCCTTCGAGGTACTCGAGGATGTCCACGCCATCCTGGACGCGGGCCGATGCGGCCCGGCGACCGCGGTCGATGAAGCCATCGATCGCGCCATCGTTCCCTGGCTCGCCTGGTCCGCCATGGAAAGCCTGCACGACCTTGATTCCGCCGGGGCGATCCGCGAAATCGCCCGCATCCGACGCCTCGCCGATCGCCACAGCCATATCCCCAGCCTCGATGCACAACTCTGGCGCTGCGCGCTCCTGAAGAGTGCCATCCGCCTCTCTTGGGAGGTCCTCCAGACCCCGGCCCTCGACGGAAAAACCCTGGAGGCTCTCGCCACGCTCTGGGCGGAGGATCAGCCGCTCGCCGGAATCTCCGAGACGCTGCGCCGCGAGCGCTCCATCGGCATCGGCGCCTTCGCCGCCCTCGTTCGCTCGATGGAGACGGACGCCGGATGGAGAACGAGGCTGTGCGAACTGGGCAGCGCCATGGCCGAGCGCCGCGATGCCGTCGGCTGGATCGGCGAGGCCACCGCATGGATGCGCTATGGCCTCTGGCGCGTCCTCTGGGCCGACGAGGAACTCGCCTGTTTCCTCAGTTCCTTGCAGATCGTGATCGATCACATCGACGGCAACGCCAGCAAACTGTCGTGGTCCGGCATCCGCGGGGCATGGGCGACCGCCGAATCCAGTCTGGCCGGCCGGTCAAACCGCATGGGGCTCGATCGCCTGATCATCGGGTCCGTCGGTCTCAACGGGGGCCGCGCCGCCTGTCAGGTGATCCTCGAGTACGAGGCCGAACGGCGCATGCTGCTCATCGACATCGCCCGCTGCCGCTACGATCTCGACCACGGCGACACCCCCGCCGATCTCGGACAACTCGTTCCCGCCTATCTCCCCCGAATCCCCCTCGATCCCATGGACGGAATGCCCCTCCGCTATCGTCTCGATCCCTGTGGCGGGCCGATCCTCTATTCGGTGGGTCCCGACTGCAGGGATGATAATGGCAGCCCCGAGAAACCTGACTCGCAACCGGCTGCGGCCCTCTCGCATGGGCGCGACATGGTCTGGCCCATCGCAGATTTTCCCAGATCCGTCGAATAGGCCCCGGGGCACCACCGGGGATGAAAATGAGACGTAGGAGCGCGCTTGCGCGCGATTCGCGCATGGGATCGCCCGCAAGCAGGCTCCCACTGCCCGGCATCTGAATTTTCGGATCAGTGAAAACGGTTTTGCGAGATCACTTTCGCGCGAGCCCACCCTGAGCGCGTCGGGCCACTGCGCCACGTATCGGACGGACCCATTATGGAACCGGACCGAGCGGGCACCCGCGATATCCGTGCGATCCGGCGTTGGCGTCTCGGCTCAGAGCAGCCCCTCGCCTTCGAGTTCCGAGAGCCGCGCCTCGTCGTGATCCGCCACGACCTCCTTGAGCCCGGGCAGATCGACCAGTAGTTCGAGGCAGAGGCTCGCCTCGCCGCCCCCCGGCATGCCCGTGGTCTCCATCACCCGCGAATCCTGGGTCACGTATACCCACGCAAACTCGTCCCCGTTCAACACCCGAAATTGCAAATTCTTCTCCCATCGCACCTCGCCTGCCCCCCCCACGCGCGTGGTCGCCACATCGCGCTCCAGGACCTGCTCCAGCCCCTCATAACGCTCCAGCCACAGGTCGACAATATACCTGAGCAGCACCTCGCCCAGCGGCTCCTCAAAAACCGCAACGAAACCTATGGAAAACGGATTGACCATCTTCGGAAAAACTTAGTCGATCATCGGCCGGAGGGCAACCACGCGCCCTTCACCCTCGAAGTCTCCCCGCCATTCTTGGATTGCCGTGATCGGTCGCCCGACTACCCTTCAACTCTCATGCCCAAGGCACTTGTCACTGGGATCACGGGGCAGGACGGTTCCTACCTCACCGAACTCCTGCTCGGCAAGGGTTATGAGGTGCACGGGATCATCCGCCGCGCCAGCACCTTCAACACCCATCGCCTCGACCATCTCTATCAGGACCCCCACGCCGAAAAGCCAAAACTCTTCCTGCACTATGGCGACATGACCGACCCCGTCATGCTCGTCAGGCTGCTATACAGCCTCCAACCGGATGAGGTCTACAACCTCGCGGCCCAAAGCCATGTCCGCGTTAGCTTCGATGTGCCGGAATACACGTGCGACGTCACCGCGGTAGGGGCCCTGCGTCTCTTGGAGGCGATCCGCGAATCCGGCCTGAAATGCCGGTTCTATCAGGCCTCCAGCAGCGAGATGTTCGGGAAGGTCGCCGAAACGCCGCAGCGCGAGACGACGCCCTTCCATCCCCGGAGCCCCTACGCCTGCGCCAAGGTCTTCGCCCACTACGCGATGATGAATTACCGCGAGGGCTATGGCATGTTCAACTGCTCCGGGATCCTCTTCAACCACGAGTCGCCCCGGCGCGGTGAGACGTTCGTCACCCGAAAGATCACCCGCGCCGTCGCCCGCATCAAGGCCGGCCTCGACAAGGCCCTTTTCCTCGGAAATCTCGACGCCAAGCGCGACTGGGGTTACGCGCCCGAGTACGTCCAGGCCATGTGGCTCATGCTCCAGCAGGACAGGCCCGACGATTATGTCGTCGCCACCGGCGAGACACATTCGGTCCGCGAATTCCTCTCGGAGGCCTTCGGCTGCGTCGGGCTCGACTGGCGCCAGTTCGTCAAACACGACCCGCGCTACGAGCGCCCCGCCGAGGTTGATCTCCTGCTCGGCGATGCCGCCAAGGCCAGGCGCGTGCTCGGATGGCAACCGCAAACCACCTTCAAGGAACTGGTGCGCATCATGGTCGAGGCCGACATGGCCACCGTCCAGCGGGAGATGTACGGCACGCACGGGGGGCCCACTTGAGCTTCTGGACGGACCGGCGGGTCCTCGTCACCGGCGGCAACGGCTTTCTCGGCAGGCACCTGCTCGCCGAACTCCGCCGCGCCGGATGCGCGCGCATCGATGCCCCGCGCAGCGCCGAATTCGATCTCACCCGGCCGGACGACGCGGCCCGCATGATCGGTGCCGCGAAACCCGAGATCATCTTCCACCTCGCGGCCGTGTGCGGCGGCATCGGCGCCAACCGTGCCGAGCCAGGGAGGTTCTTCTACGCGAACGCCATGATGGGCCTCCACCTCCTCGAGGCCGCATGTCGCGCGGCCGTGCCAAAGACCGTGCTGGTTGGCAGCATCTGCGCGTACCCCAAGTTCGCGCCCGTACCCTTCCGCGAGGAGTCCCTCTGGGACGGTTATCCCGAAGAGACCAACGCACCCTACGGCCTCGCAAAAAAAATGCTGCTGGTCCAGGCGCAGGCCTACCGGGCCCAGTACGGGACCAATGCCATCTACCTGCTGCCCGTTAACCTCTACGGCCCCCATGATAATTTCGACCCGGAGACATCCCACGTCATCCCCGCCATGGTCCTCAAGTTCGAGACGGCCCGCCGGGAGAATCGCCCGTCGGTGCGCCTCTGGGGCACGGGATCCGCATCCCGGGAATTCCTCTACGCGCCCGACTGCGCCGAGGCCCTCAGGCTCGCCGCCGAACGCTACGATGGCCCCGCCCCCGTGAACATCGGCGCCGGCTTTGAAATCACAATCCGCGATCTTGCGGAGAAAGTGCGCCGCCTGGTCGGTTACACGGGGGAAATCCAGTGGGACGCCTCAAAGCCCGACGGCCAGCCCAGGCGCATGCTCGACACTTCGCGCGCGAGGGAGTTGTTCGGGTTTGAGGCGCGGACGCCCTTCGAGGAAGGGCTGGCCAGGACGATCGCCTGGTACCGCGAGGCCTATTCGTAGAAGCCCGCTTGCGGGCTATTTCTCGGCGTTCACCGGGCCAGAAAGATCGCCGCCATGGCCGCGGCCGCGGAGACGTAGCTGGCGGGATCGTGCGTCACAAATCGCACCGGATCCTCGTGCAGTTCGCCCCGGTGATTGATGAGCCAGAGTCGGCCCACCCAAAAGACAATCACGAGGCACAGTGCCCAGAGCATGGTGCGATTTCCGTAGCTGGCCGCCGCCTCCGCACTGCCGATGTAGATAGCCACGACGAAGACCGACAGGAGGCCGCTCGCCACGCCGAGGAACCCGACCTCCTCCAGATCCGCGCTCCGGTAGCCCCTGCCCTCCGCGTTGTCCCTCTGCGCCTCCCGCAGCGCCCGCAATTCAGCGTACCGCTTGGCCAGCGCCAATGAGAGGAACAGGAAGAGAGCAAACCCCATCAGCCAGTTAGACACCCCGATGCCAGCGGCCCAACCACCCCCCACGATCCGCAACAGGAACATCACCGTCAGCGCCAATGCGTCCACGACCACGTAGCGCTTCAGGGCCAGCGTGTAGAAGATCGAAAGAATCCCATAGGCGACAAGCACCCAGCGAAATCCCGCGGGCAGCAGCGCCGCGGCCGCGACAGCCCCGGCTATCAGCAATGGCATCGCAACCAGCGCCTCGCGCATGCCGAGCACCCCCGAGGCCAGCGGCCGCCCGCACTTGTCCGGATGTCGCCGGTCAAACTCAAGATCGACGATGTCATTGAATACGTAGAGCGCCGAGGCCAGGAGGCTGAAGCACGCCGCCCCCACCAGACACGAGAGGAGGACCCCCGTCTCCTCAAACTTGTAGGAGGTGAACGCGGGCGCCAATACCACGAGGTTCTTCAACCACTGCCGGACCCTAAGTTCCTGCATCCACGCGCCAATCCCCGCCCGCCCTGCCTCATCCCACACCCGCACCCGGAGAGCCACCTCGCGCGCCGCCCCCTCAAGCCGCCGCGGCACGTCCACGAGAATGGCCTCCCTCGCACGCCGCCAGACCCGCAGATCGACGCCGCGATCCCCGGCATAGTCAAACCCGCGTTCGCCAAACCTCGCCACCAGCCACTCGGCCTTCGGCCCCCCTGACAGATTCACACCGCGGCGGGTGCCCTCGGCGCCCGAGAAAAATCCGAATCGCCGCGCCATCCGCCTGACCAGCCAGTGGTGCGAGCCACTGACCAACAACAGTTGGCGCCCCGATTTCGCCTGGGAACGCAGCCATTCGATCAGGCGCCCCCGGACCGGGAGACAATCCAGATCGGGGCGCGCTTCGCGCGCCAGCCTCGCTTTCAGATACGGCCGGCCCCTTGACCACCACACCGGCAGCAGCAGCACGCACCAAGGCCGCCGCCGCAAAAGGGCGGTGATGCATTCCCACATGAGATCCGTCCGCAGGACGGTCCCATCCAAGTCAACACACAGGGGCACCGCATCGGACGACTGTTCTGATTCACTCATGGAAGCAGATCCATACTACCATTTTGAGTCGAAGGAAAAAAGTCCTCGTCCCACCGGCATGCGCGGCGGGCACCACCGGGGCGGCAAATTGTAGCGAAGCCGATCGCCAGAGGCGATTTTACGAACATTCCGGCTTCGGCGTTCGCTCAGCCAGCGCCACGGGCGGGACGCCCGTGCCACGAAACCGTGGCATGGGCATCTTTCCCATGTCCCTCGCCGGAGGGCGCAAGCCCTTTGCAACTTGGTCGTTACGCCCCATTTTCGAGCTAGCGCCGCCGACGACACCCGAGGACGCCACATCATTCTGGGGGAAACTCGGCGCCCGTCGCCGCCTGACACAGGCGGCCCACAAGACTTGTGGGGCGTCTCTCCGAGACGCCAAACACGCGCGAGACTTTGGGCCAGATGCCGCCGAGCGGGACACGGGCCACTCGCCACGAGCCCATCACTTGCTGATTTCGGCTCCACCCTCCACACGACGCGAGCCCAAGACTGCCATGAAATGCAGGCGCCCCCCGAATATCCACTCAAAGGGCTGATGGTAGAGCCGCAGGGGTGATTCCAACGATCTCCACTCGAATCCGGCCCCGGCGACCAGCGCTTGCCATGACTCGGGACTCCCATACCGATACAGGCAACGGACGCCCGCCGCATAGTTCGCGGCCCAGTCCAGCGCGCAGATGCGGAGGTACTGCAGCCTGGACCGATGCCAGTGATCCTTCAGCAGCACCTCCCGCCGCGCCACCCGACGGCACTCCCGCAACAGCTCCAACGGCCGCGCCTCGTGATGCACGACATCCGCCAGTAAAACCACGTCGAACGCCCCGTCCTCGAAAGGAAATCTGTCGCCCTCGAGCCGCGTCACCGGAATCGCTTCGCCCCCGCGCGGCGCCCGCTCCAGACCTTCGAAACGGACTCCCGGCAGCGCCATCATGCACGCACCGGCCAACGCGCCAACGCCACAACCGACATCCAGGACGCGGTCTCCCTCCCGAAGGCGCGGCACAATAAGTCGGCATAGCCCCTGCACGCGGGGGCGATATGCGACCGCCATGTGCGCCGAACCGATCAGGCGCTTGCACAAAATATCAATGGCCATGGTAATAACGCATGGCTGCACTCGCGCGCCTCCGGGAGGGGGACCGGACGGGCCAGAGGTCCCCGACCGGCGCACTGGCGCGGTTTCGGCGGCTCACTCCGCCCTCCGGTACGCGACGAGGCGATAGGGCGCCGCCGCGCCAAACGGCATCCGGTCCGCGCCATCGCCCAATGAACCGAGCGAGACCCACTTTCCGCCAAGGATCGATGCCAGGCTTCCGGCGTCCACCTCCGGTCGCACGCACGCGGCCGTGATCGACCGGCGCACATCATCGGGGATCTCTGCAACCATGTCCGACGCCCGAGGATAGACGCCCCCGGCGATCGGCCTCAGCGCGAAATATGCGGAAGGATCACACAGCACGCGATCCCCCCCATGGAACTTCCCCGCCACAAACATCTCCACGCGCCGATAGTCGCGCTCGCCCCACTCCAGCACACACACGCACAGGCGCGCGGGCGCACCCGCGACTATCGCCCCCGCCGTGCAAATGATGGCGGCGCCCCGCGCGAGCGAGGGGCCATCGACCGACATCAGTTGCGCCAGGGAGAGAACCGCCGGAAAGAACGCGAGCCAACTGTAGTACGAGGGCCATTTGCCCAAAAGCGCCTGCAGCACGCCCACGGTCAAAATCCCCATCAGGGCAAGAACCGCGATGCGGCGACCGCCGGGACGGCCCCTGAAGAAGAGGGCCGCGACACCCAACCCAAGGCACACCAGCAGGAGGCTCGGATCGCGGAAACCATCCAGTCTGAACTGGAAATGTGGCGAGAAGATGCCGTTCTGGTAGAGGCGCGAACAGAGCACGAAAGACTCCCAGCTTCCCGTCGCGCGATAGAATCCCACCATCGATACCGCCCCCACCCCGAATCCCGTCCACGCCATGGCGACCGGCCCGATCCAGCCCCGGCCCAACAGAAAGACCAGAAACACGCCCACCACCGCAAGATACGGCCCAAGGAACAGCCCGCACCACGGCGCGGCCGCCCCCAGAAAGAAGAAGGCCACGAGCCGCTCCCGCCCACGGTCCGCGGCGAGCACCGCGTAGTTCGCCGCCCACCAGAGCATCGCCAGCGCATCCCCGCGCCCACTCCGATAACTGAAAACCACACCGGCCGCGCACAACAGTGCCCCCAGCAACAGCAACCCCACACCCGATGAACGCGCGTGACCCCGCCGTCGTGCCGTCCACCAGATCCACCCCGCCGCGCAGGCCGCCATCAGGATCGGCAGCACCCTGACCTGCCAGAGTCCCACCCCCATGATCTTCAGCCATCCACCAAGCGCAAAGCCATAGGCGGGAACCAGCCCCGGCCAGAAGACGTGCTCCCCCACCAGCGTCCAAGCGGTCGTCCGAAACCCATCCCCCGCCGCAAAGTGGATCGCCGGATCCGCAAAATACACCTCGTCGTGCCACGCGGTCGGCGAGCGCGTCACCGTCGCCAGGTTCGCCACCAGCACGACCAGCCACAGCAGTGCCGCAAACAGCATCTCGCGCCTGGTGATCACTTCATTCCGCGCCATTCGTCAAATCCAACGCCGTCGCCGCAGAAAGTCGCGCCCGTGGTGCAGCCGGGCAGGGCCGACCCACCCCGTGCATCCCCTATTCTCGGGCCAGACATCTTGCCCGCCGCGACGGCCACCACCGGGGATGAAAATGCGGTTGTGGGGCGTCTGTGTCAGACGCCGTCCACCCACCTCTGCCGTCTCACAGGGACGGCCTACAAGATCCGCGATTCTCGAGTCAGCCTTTCCGCGTCACGAAATGCCGCCCGAGCACAAGCGCGTCCATCTGCGTCCGGAGGAAACACCTGATGGCCTCATTCGGCGTCCGCACGATGGGCTCGTTCTCGTTCAGCGACGTGTTCAGCACGATCGGCACCCCGGTCCGATCCTCAAACCGTTTGATCAGCGCCCAGTATCTCGGGTTGGTGCGCCGCGATACCGTCTGCAGCCGCCCGGAACCATCGACGTGCGTCACGGCGGGAATCACGGCCCTCTTCTCCGGCCTCACCTGGAATACCTTCTCCATGAACGGCGATGGCGCATCGACCTCGAAGTACTCGGCGACTCGCTCCTCCAGAATGCTCGGGGCAAACGGCCGAAATTTTTCTCGAAACTTGATCTTCAGATTGATGATGTCCCGCATGTCCTCGCGCCGCGGATCGGCGAGCAACGAGCGGCTGCCGAGCGCGCGGGCGCCGAATTCCATCCGACCGCAGAACCACCCGATCACGCGACCCTCGCAAAGGGCGGCAACGACGCGATCCATCAGCGCGTCATCCCCCATGGACTCGTGCTGCACTCCTTCCGCCCGGATGGCGTCGAGGCATTCGGCGTCCGTGACCTCGCAACCCCAATAGGCGTGATCCAAAACAAAGCCCCGCGGCTTGCCCAGGACCCGGTGCCACACGTGGAACGCCGCGCCAAACGAGGTCCCGTTGTCCGCCGCGCCGCCCGGCACGTACACGCTCTTGAAAGGCGTCCGCAGCGTCACCTTGCCATTTGCCACGGAATTCATGGCCACCCCGCCGACGATGCAGAGATTGTCGCATCGCGCGCGCTCGTGCAGTCGCCCCAGGAGATGAAAGATGATCTCTTCGGTGACGGCCTGGAGCGAGGCCGCGATGTTCTGGTGCTTCTCGGTGACGTCGGCGCGCGGTTCTCGTGGCGGTCCCAGTTCCCGCTCCAGCCGGCCGCTGTGGAACGGCTGCACCACCGGCGCGCCGTCGTTCCACGTCATCGTGATCCCGCGCTTATGGTGCGTGAAGTAATCCATGTTCAACTCGAAACCATCGCCCTTGGGAAAAACGATTCTCCGAAAGAGTTCGAGATACTCGGGCTTGCCGTAGGGGGCGAGGCCCATGACCTTATACTCGTCGCCGTAGGCCGGAAACCCCAGGTACAGCGTGATCGCATTGTACAGGAAGCCCAGCGAGTGCGGATAATAGATGCGCCTAAAAACCCCACAGCCCGTGCCCCGTCCTCGGGCGGTCAGCGTGCTCACGAAATCCCCCATGCCGTCCACCGAGAGAATCGCGGCCTCCTCGAACGGCGAGACGTGGAAACCCGAAGCGACGTGTGCCAGGTGATGCTCGACCCGATGGACCGGCGCCCGGATGTCGACCTCGCAGCAGTCACAGGCCTCCGCCAATTGCGAGCGCAGGCTCGTCACGCGCCGCTGCCGCTTGAGCCGGTTCCAGACCGCCGACAGGGATGGCCGCTGCGCCAGCACGAAGCCGATCCGGCGATGCAGATTCGCGCGCGGATCAAACGAGATCGCCACGTGGTCCACATCCCGGATCGTCAGCCCGGCAAAGCCCAGGCAGTAGCGTATCGATTCCGCGGGGAAACCGGCCCAGTGCTTGATCCGGTTGAAGCGCTCCTCCTCGACCGCGACAGCCAGGCGGCCATCCACCAGCAGCGCGGCCGATGCATCCCCGTGATAGGCGTTGATCCCCAATATGTTCATATCCGGAAGATGAAAAGGGCTTCCCGCGGAGACGCGGAGAGGCGGAGTTGATGGGAATGCCCCAGTCGCCCCTCGTCACAATCCCTGCACCCCTGCGTCTCTGCGGGAGAAACTGAAATCATCTCCATCACGTCCTCAATAAACCATGCAACGCTAGCCCTCCCCGCCCCCTTGGCCAGACCGTTCTCCCGCTTCGCCCCACCGCGCCTCGATCAGAAAAAGGCCCAGCAGCAACTCCGCGATCAACCGCTGGAAGGCGTAATACACCCCCCGCCAGCCATCGAGGATGCCCCGCTTCAATAGCAGGCAGTAGGGAAGCACGAGGATGGGCCCGAGAAAGCCCGTGCGCCGAATGCGATCATTGCGGGAGAGGGATCCCCGATCCCGCGACAGTAGTTTGTTTGCCTCCAATCGCGCGTACCGCACCTGATTGGCGGCCCATGCCGCGATGGACTTCCGGTCATCGTGCCAGATCAATCCACGCAGAAATGCCGTCGGGCCCCGCGCTTCCAACAATTGCGTGTGACCATCGTCGATATAGCGCGCCCGATCTTTGCGAAACAGGGCCGCCCTCGGAGGATAGAGACTGCCCCGCAGGGGACGCCCAAATACGCAGTAGCGGAAAGAAATGAAGTATGCGGCGATGTCATCCGGGGGACTGAGGTTCTGGAGTTCTGCGACCAGCGAGTCGTCCAACAGGTAATCGGCGTCCAGCGACAGCACCCAGGGGGTCTCCACCAACCCCACGCCGTGATTCCACTGATCGGTGTGGTTGTCGAATGCGCGATGGTGCACGCTGACGTTAGGAAACGCCCGTGCGAGGGCCACGGTGTCGTCGGCACTGCCGCTGTCCAACACGACGACCCGCCGCGCCCACTTCAGCCGTGCCAGGCATCGACCGATATTCGGCGCCTCGTCGCGCGTCAGCACCAGCGGGCTGATATTTTTGAATATGCCCATCACAATATGTTCTCCGTCTCGCGCCAAGACGCCAAGGCTCCAAGGGGTCCCTCTTGGAGCCCACTCACCGCACGGGTGATTCCGTCTTTCTTTGCGTCTTGGCGCGAAAGAATCGACTCAAATTGATCGGCGTGCGAGAATCCCCTCGTACACCGAAACAAGTCCCCGCGCGATCTCGTCCCACGAATAGGCCGCGGCGGCAGCATCCCGTATCCTCTGGCGCTCGCCCTCGGCCGGTGGATTCCCGGCCAGCAGGCAACGCAGGGCGGCCTCCAGCGCATCGGGCATGGGATCCACCACCACGCCCGCGCCGATCTTGCGGACGAAGCCCTCCAGCGCCACGCCGGGGGTCACGACCACCCGGAGCCCCGCCATCAGCGCCTCCAATACCGCGATTCCGAAATTCTCGTGCTCCGATGGAAGGACGAACAGATCAGAGCCCTGCAGCAGGAGATCCTTATCCCGGCCCGCCACGAAGCCCGCAAAATGCACGCGCCCCCCGAAACCGGGCGCTGCCGCGCGCTCCCGCAACCGCGCCTCGTAGCGGTCCTCGCCCGATCCGGCGATGACGAGCGCGAAACCCCTCGCCGGCAAACGGGATGTCGCGTCCAGCAGCAGCTCGATCCCTTTCTTCGGATGCAATCGCCCCAGATAGAGAATGACCATCTCGTCGTCGCGCACCGAGAACCGCCGACGCACCGCTTCGCGCGCCCCCGCCTGCCGCTCCGGCGGCTCCATGCCGATCGGCGAAACGAAGGCCGGGAGATCCGGGGCAAAGTCCAGAATATCGCGCCGCTCGGCGTCCGACGTGCAATGGACCCCGCAAGCCCCCGCGATATTCCGCCTCTCCGCCAGCGCGAGATACAGTCGCTTCTTCGCGGCCTTCTGCTGAAGCGACCATGGCGAAAGTTGTCCGATCGGCCGAACGACGTAGGGCTTGCCGCACCGCCTCGCGATCCCCATCGCGCGCGTCGATGCGTAGGAGAAGATCGCATGCACGTGGACCAGGTCATGCGAGGGAATGCACCGGCGCAGCCACGGCCCCAGCGCCGCGGCATACTGGAACTCGCGCAGCGCCCCGATCGGCGGCGAGAACCTCGGGAAGAAATGGACGCGCGCACCCTCCCATTCGATCGGCGCGCCCAGTGGCACCCTCAGACGCCCGGGCCCGTCATCGTCGGTGCAGGCGATCTCAGCATCGCAACCCGCCGACCGCAGGGCGCGCACCATCCCCAGCACCGCGCGGCTCGGCCCCCCCCGCAGGGGCGAAACGGATGGAATGACGTGCAAGACCTTCACAAAAACCACGGATCAGACAAATGAATTCTAACCACGGAGGGATACGGATGAACACAGATGGCTTCTGTCGATATGGTTTCTCTGTGGTCGATGTAGTCCGCGGCTCACCAAGAATCCGTGTTGATCTGTGTCCATCCGTGGTCAACCTCAGTCCCACCAGTCATCCGCGGTCGTCCTGCGCCACCACGCCATTGCGCCGCATCCAATGCTGCAACACCGCCAGCGCCCAGCCCCGATACCATGTGTCCACGATGACACCCGGCGGTGGCGCCGCCTCGCGCAATAGGTCCCGCCAGCGGTCCTCGAACCACCGCTCGAACGGAAATGTGAAACCGCGCTTTGGCTGATCCAATACCCACGATGGCAATTCCGGCACGGCCTCGATCAGCATCCTCTTCCCAGGCCGGAGGCGCAGGGAGGCGGGGATCCGGCCAACCTTCTCCAACAGCGCAGAATCGACGAACGGCACGCGAAGCTCCAATCCCCATCGCATGCTCATCACATCACTATCCCGAAGCAACTGGTTGCGCATGTATGTCGTCAGCTCAAGAAGGCTGACCGCATCGCGCAGCGTTTCATCACTGGCCGGGTTCGCCGTGCGCGATCCGCGGCCCGGCGCCACGGCGTACGGCAGCAATCGCGTCGCCAGGCCCGCCGCCTCCGCATGCGCATACACGCACCGAAAGCTCCGGTAGAATGCCCCGCACGACGCGCCCTGCTGCAGAAAATCGCCCATGCGCCTCGTCTTGCTTGAGGTGCTGTGTCCCTCCAGCCACGCTCCCGCCGCCCGGTACAGCGGCGCGGCCAACGAGGTGGCGCGCATCCACCGGACGACCCGGGGCAGCGTCACGAATGACCGATAGCCCGCGAACAACTCATCGCCGCCCAGCCCCGAAAGCACCACCTTCGCACCCGACTGGTGCGCGACCTTCGAAACACAGAATGTGTTGAATCCGTCGATCGTCGGCTGATCCACCGAATCGAGGAACTCCTCAAGCCATCCGCGGCCGATGTCGGCGGTGATGGTGACCTCGTGGTGCCGCGACCCAAAATGCTCCGCGATCCGGCGCGCCAGCGGGCCCTCGTCCCACTCGGGTTCCTCAAATGCTATCGAATACGTGGAGACTTTTCGGGCTCCGGCCTCGGCCGCCAGGGCCAGCAGCGTCGTCGAGTCCAGGCCCCCGCTCAGAAAGATGCCCACGGGCACGTCGCTGACGAAATGGTGGCGCAGGGAATCCACGAGCGCCTCCCTGGCCAATCGTGCGGCCTCCTCGCGCCCCATTCGTTCTGGTGCAAACGAGACGCCCCAGTACCTCTCCGATCGGATGCGCCCCTCACGCCACTCCAACCAGTGACCCGCCCCAAGCATCTGGACGCCACGCAGCATCGTCGCCGGCTCCGGCACCGTGCCCGTTGTCAGATAGCCGTAGAGCCCCACCATCCCGAGCTGGCCCTCTACCGCACCCCCGTTCAGGAGGGCCCTTATCTCTGAGGCGAACGCGAGCGAGTCCGCCGATCGGCAGAAGTACAGGGGCTTGATGCCCAGCGGATCACGCGCGAAGAAACATCGCTTCTCGATATCATCCCAGATCGCAAAAGCGAACATCCCGCGCAGGCGCCGGACGCAGGCGGTCCCTTCCCGCTCGTAGAGGCGAAGGATCACCTCCGTATCCGACCGGCTCGTCAGGGGGACGCCGGCGGTCTCCAGCTCTCGCCGCAGCGCCATGAAATTGTAGATCTCGCCATTGAAGACGATCGTGTAACGACCGTCGGCCGTGGACATCGGCTGGTGCCCGGCGGGACTGAGGTCCAGGATCGAAAGCCGGGTGTGGGCGAAGGCGGCACGGCCGTCGCGCGCCACGAACAACCCCTCGTCGTCGGGACCACGGTGTTGCAGGCAGCGACGCATCCGCCCCACCGTCTCAAGGATGGAATCCCGCGGCCCCTCGGCCACCCTAACGATTCCCGCTATGCCGCACATATCTCAGCAGCCAACCACGAAGGGTACGAAGCTCACGAAGCCATACAACTGGGCAAACCTTCGCGCCCTTCGTGTCCTTCGTGGTTCAACCATGCGCATTCAATTGTCCGAGGTGCTCCCTCAGCTGCGCCTCAAACCGCGCGTACCCGTATTTCGCCACCACCGCGTCCCGCAGCGCCTGCGGGCGATGGATCAGCGCGTGCCGGTACTCGCCCAGCAGGATCTCGGCGAGGGTCTTCGCGATCTGTCCCACGTCATCCGGGTCAATCAGCGCGCCGAGCTCCCCATCGCACAGCGCGTCGCGCGATCCATCCAGATTGCCCGCAACCACCGGCTTGCCACACGCCAGTGCCTCAAGAAACACGATGCCAAATCCCTCCCCCTTGCTCGGCATCGCAAACACATCGCACAGGTTGTAGTGGTCGCACAGTTCGGACTCTGGAACGAAACCCGCCAGCGACACGTGATCCTCCAACCCCATGTCCCGGACGCGGCGCTCCACCCGCCCCCTGTCGTCACCCTTGCCCACAAGCAGGTAGTGCACCTGCGGCACGCGTTCCAGTATCGATGGCATCGCCTCGATGATCTTGTCGTAGCCCTTGTACCGCTCCGGGCTGGAGAGCCGCGCCACCGTGAGTATGACCGGCTGGCGCGCCGATATCCCGTATCGCCGAAGCAGGTATTCTGGCTTGGGGCCCGGCGTGAGGCCCCCCTCGTCGAATGTGTTGGGCAAGAGGCTCAACCGGTCTGGGGGGAGATCCAATTGTTCGACCAACCGGTCCCGCGTGAATCGGCTCACCGCCAGGATCCGCTGCGAGCCGCGCACCGCCTCGCGCATCCCGGGTCGGCGCAGGTTCCACGCCTCGATGCCGTGCGCGATGATCCAATACGGAATCCCCCTCCATCGATGCACCCAATGCGCCGCCAGCGCGAAATTCATGTGCCCGCAGATGATCAGATCGGGGCGATCCCGCAACGCAGCCGGTACGATCTGCCCCACGAACGCCACCGTCCGCGTCACCCCGGGCCAATCGCCCGCACACACCGCACCGACCCCGTTGGGCAATGCGCCCCCCAGCGAATCGGCCCGGTCATTCTTGCATAACAATCGCAGCCGCCCACCGCCGAGACTCGCCATCAAGGCCCTCAGGAAAAACCCGGAGAACACCTGGATGCCCCCCTTCGTTCGACCCAAGTCAGGAAGCCAGAGATGAATTTTCGCAGCGCTCATGGCGCGAGATGCGGGGCTGGCCTAAAACTTCGGGCGCCGTTCGCGGGCGCGCGGCCGCACCGCTTTGGCAGCGTGCGAAGCGCGAGCCTTGGCCATCGGCCTCGGCTCCGCCGGAAGCAAAAGACTGCCGTCTTCCGCCGGCAATCACTTCCCCCGTGGCCCATCCCATCGCCGAAAGCCATACGGCGGTACCTTCTGGACGGAAAATGTCGACGCCGGTCGCACGCCCGCAAGCATCCTCGGTGCGGCGACCGCCCCACCAGCCCCCGCCATCGCCCCGGCAACGGCGGGTTCATGTACCTCACCCGTCACGATCACCCGAAACGCCTTCTTCTTCGGGTCCAGGGGCGTGAGGAAATCTTTGTTGAACCGCATCGTCTTGCGCAGGTTCTCGATCACCTTGCTCGCGATCCATATCCCGACCAGGCCCGGGACGAGCTTCATCACCGTCAGCGCCAGATTGGAACCCGTCGTGCAAAGCACCATGCAGAACACGAATTGGCGAAGCAGCTTGGTGATGTCGCGCAAATCCCGACGGAACAGCGCCACCTCCAACCTGGCGCACGCATAGCCGAACACACCCAGCAACAGCGACGCCCCAATCGGTCCAAAATTCGCGTAGAATTCCAGGTTGATCGGCGTGTTGACGCTGACGCTGCCCTCCTCACTGTCCTGATACAATCCCGTGAACCGGCTGATGAACTGCGCCCCACCGAATTTTATCGGCTTGTCGGGCCAGAGAATCCGGGGCACCAGAACCACCAACAGGTTCTCCGTCAGCGTCCTTCCATACGCGTAGGGCTCGTTTGTCGGCTGCCAGCGCACCTGCGCCGCATAGATCTCACTCATGTCAAAACGCAGGAACAGCACCTCGCGCAACTCGTACGGATCGATGCGGAACGGATTATAGTATATCCCGAACAGGTCGATGAACGTCATCACCCGTTGTATGGGGTTGCCCTGGATGGCGCCCTCGCGGATAAAGCCGCGCACCTTGAACCACGTGCTCGCCAGCGGCCCCATGAAGAGGAACAGCAGGCCCAGCGCGATCATGTGCTGAAGCCTGACCCTCCGAGACATGAGGAAGACAAGCCCGAACTGCACCAGGAACAATCCCAGCGCGCCCGCGTGCCCATCCGACACGACCCGGATCAGGCCCAGGGGCAGGAAGACCGCCAGCGACACCAGCACGACTTTGTACCGGCGCGTGACGCTCGAATAGAATCCCGCGATGAGGATCCCGACGTTCAGCCAGTCGAAAAAAATCGTCCAGATCGCGTGGACCGTCGGGATCACAGAGGTGATGGGCGTCAGGAGGTAGCCCGCCGCGCCGATCCACATGCACAACAGCACGAATTGGGGCGTCAGCCACGGGGGCAACCGTTCGCCGCTGATCGGGTTCTTCTGCCCCGACGGGTCGGCCGCCGCACTTTGCCGCAATGGCTTCCAGGCGATGAATACCCCAATCGCATACAGGAGCAGCCCGAAACCGACGTACTGGAAAACTTGGATATGCTCATGACTCACCCACGCAAAATCCAGCCCAAAGAGGCTGGACCACAGGAGCGCCGAGTGTGACGCCATCAGCACGTTGAATGCCGCCCACATAGTGAATCCCAGTAGCGCGGTTCGGTGTACCACGAGGATGGCCAGGAACGCCGCCACGGCCGTCCAGCCCAGCAGGAGCTGGAGAAGTAAGGCGTTATGATCTACGACATCCATCGATGCATGGGGTGTTTCGAACGAATATTATCGCACCTTATGGCCTCTCCCGCAAGAGGGGCGGTAGGCGCATCCCGATCAGTCGGGCCGCCCGGGGCACACCCTCTTCGACGAACAGGAACCGGCTCGGGGTGGTGTAGTGCCTGGCGATGCGATCCTCCAACCCGGGTTCCTTCACGTAGTTGTATTCGCGGGTCGGCAGAAGCGTCGCATCCGCGGCTCTCGCGGTGATGGCGGCATGCACCACCTGGTCGTTGACGGGCTCTGGCACTCGCTCCAGCACCCGCTCCGCTGTCGCCGGGTCGAACAGCCGTCGCTCGATGCGCCCAACCCCGGTGTTGATGGGCATCAGCGGCCGAAGACCCAGAAGATCGAGACCTGCCTCGGGCGGCAGATCAAGCGCGTAGTTCCCATCCTCCATCCAGACCGCCGAAGGCGTGTCGCCAAACAATGACGTCGGCGGACCAAAGAACAACACGTCACAGTCAACCGAAATCAACCATCTGGACTCGCCCAGCAAATAGGTGTCCACCGCCTTGATGGCCCAGGGACTCGAATCCACCCATCGTCTCAGCCGCGGGAATCCCGCAATGGCGGGCGCAACCCTCGCGCGCGCCTCGGCATACGAGATGACCCGCGCATCCGGGAACTTCTCCGCCAGCTTGGCCGCCGTGCCGGGGCGCACGGTCGGATCCAGATGCAGTGCGACGGACAGGGGCGCTGGAGCGCACTGGTGCAGCGTCCGCAACATCCAATGGGCCATGGCCGCGTCGCGCTCACGGACCACGGTGTGCACCGCGTGCGTCGTGTTGCCCGCGAACCGGATCGGCGGCAGTTTCAGCACCGAAGGGTACACGATCAGCCGCTGCAGCAGCGGCCAAGTTCCCTGCCTCAGCGCCCGCTTGAAAAACCGGCGCGCCGCCAGCCGATCAAAATCTTTTCGTTTCATGGCGAAGCCCACGCGCGGGGTTCTTGGAGCAAGGCACTAGATCTCGAGATTCCAACCACGAATGAGCACGAATGGCCCAGAAACGTATTCGTGTTCATTCGTGGTTGCCAGGCTGTCCTGTTCAAGTTTTTCGATTTGCGGTTTCCCTCAGTACCGCAAGCAGCTTTTCCGCCTGACGGTCTAAATCGAAATCCCGCTCCACCCGTTCCCGGCCTGCCACCACCAATCTCTCCCGGAGCGCCGCGTCATCGCACAATCGCGCCAACGCTGCCGCGAGCTGGTCGGGCGCGCACCGATCCACCAGCAGCCCGCTGACGCCATCCTCCACCACGTTTACCGCCCCCCCGCTGCGGGTCGCCACCACGGGCACCCCCACCGCCATCGCCTCCGCCAATACCAATCCAAACCCCTCCTCATGACGCGAGGCCAAGACAAAGGCATCCACATTCTCGTGAAACTCCCGCGCGTGCTCCATCCACCCGCAAAAGCCAACCCGCCCCCCGAGGCCCCGCTCCGTCACAAATGTCCGCAATTGCTCGTAATACGCGCCCTGTTGCCTGCCGCCGATCACCACGCGCAACGATGGGACGCGATCGCGGAGCAGATCCAAAGCCCCCAGAACATCGAGATGCCCCTTCCGGTCGTGCATCTGCCCCGCGATCCCAGCGATGAACACATCGCCATCCCACCCGAACTGCCGCGCAAAGCGATCCCCTCGCCTCGCCCTGGGCGCGAATTCGGCCCGATCAATCCCATTGTGTATCACGGTCACCCGCGAGGGATCCACCGGGAACTCCAACAGCCGGTCCCGCACGCTTTCCGCAATCGCCACGAATCGGGTCACCGGCCGTGCCCACACCCTAAAGCTCGCCAGCTGGAAAGGAATATTCGGGGGCGGATCATGCATGTGGCAGACCACCGGAATCCCCATCGCCCAAAGCATCGGATGCAGCAGGATCAACTCGTGGTTGTTCGAGGTGTACACGACGTCCGGCCGGAACCGGCGCACGAGCCGATGATAGCACAAGAACAACTGGGGCGCCCTGAAGACGCATTCCAGCGTCATCTTCAGGTTCCGCGGATCGAGCTTTCTCGAGAACATCCCCATCCACGCCGTCGCGTACGGGATCCCCAAGCCATCCAGCCGCCGACCGAATTCCCCATCGCTCCACTTCGTGAGGAGAAAATGGCAGTCGGCCGATGCCCGCAGCCGCGAGAAGAAGTCCAGCGTCACCACCTGCAGACCAAACACGTACGGCGCCGGCACCACGGCCAAGACCCGCAGCCGATTCGAGCCAGAATTCACGTTCTTCTCAATTCCTAAACCACGAAGATCACGAACTTCACGAAGCCAACCCGAACGCAGCCATCAGAAATTCGATTCCTCTCGAAGAAAATCCGAAAACCTTCGTGTTCTCTGTGCCCTTCGTGGTTCAACCCCACCTCTGTAGCGGCTAGCCCGGATATTTCACAGCCTTGCGGGCTGTGAAATTCCGGGCTCTGGGAAAACCGCGCCATGAGAGCCATTTATTGGGAAAGGTCTGGCAAAGACTGGGATTTTTCGCGGTTGCAGAGTGTGTTTCGCGCATCGGTGGCACCAGACCCTCCAAAATCGCGTTTTTCGGAGCGCGGTTTTCCTTTGAGCCTGCATGTTTCACGCGGAAGCGTGAAATATGCAGGCTAGTCGCTGCCCCCTCAGACCCAGCACCCCGCCCCTCCCAAGCCTCAAATCCTCCGAACTCCGCCTTCCCACTTCAAAACTATCACTCAATCCATCCGTCCGGCCACTTCGCCTCCCGGATGCTGCGCGGCAGTTCGGCCGTGGGAACCGAGACCCAGGGCAGCGCATCGACCTCCGCCAGCCACGAACTGCGCCTCGCGGATTCGTGTGGCGACTTCCGCGCCTTGGCCATCAATCGCTCGTCCGAGCCCAGCCAGCACCCGTGATGAAATATCCCAACCTCCGGCGGGCACGTGATGAACCCAAACGCCTTCGCCGCAAAATCCGGTAGGCGCAATATGCCCAGGAGCTTTCTCAGGCGATGCTCGTTCCACGTCACCTCTCTCAAATGCGTGAATCGGACGCCGGGCTTCAAAAATCCAAACTGGCAAAACCGCACGACGTTCGATGGCAGGCGCCGGTTCCAAGTCCGCAAGTAATTGCATCCCCACACCCGCATGCCGCGCGGCCGGGACTTCCGGAGGTGCTCCAAGATCGCTGGCACCGTTTCCGGATCATAGATCTCATCCGCATCCACGACCCAAAAATAATCTGGCGGCTCGTGGAAATTCCGGATCTCTTCCGGCGGACAGCCGTGGCTCTGGACACCCTTGGCCGGCCAGGCGGACAGCGCGCCCATTTCCGAGTTCAGCGCCGGGGACTGGTCCCGCCATCGGCGCAGCACCAGATGGATCTTCCCCTCGGGATCCGGAAAATCTGCCGCCGTCTGAAGCATCCGGTCCGGGGTCACGCGATTCCCATACCAGTCTCTGTCGTACTGCGTCAGCACACTGATCCCGCAGCAGAATGGGTACAGCGTCTGCAACAGAGGCGTGATGAACACCTCCTCGTTCAGCGCCAAACATATGACATGGACACGCATAGCCTTCCCCCTATCCGGCGGAGATCCCATCCCGCTTCGGGCCTGCGCCGCATCCGCCGGCTTGCACCTGTGCTTGCCGTTCCCGCGGCCACGCGAAAATATTCAGCTGGTCCCGAAGGAAATACCGTTCCCAGTCTTCGATCTCGATGACCGCCATCCGCGCATGCTCTTTCTCGTCCCACGACACTTCGTACCGGTACCCGCCACTTCCAGGCGATCCCCCCTCGAATGCCGCGAACCCCACCCCGTAGTCCAATTCCCGCAGCAATTCAAAGATCTTTCCGAATCCCTTGCCCTCGATTTCGCGCAGCCAGCTCTCAAACACCAGAAATGGTCGTTGCTCCGCGATCACATCCCGCGCGCCCGCCAAGACCTGCCACTCGTGCCCCTCCGCATCGATCTTCACAAAACTGGGCGCCGGGAGAGTGCTGTCCCAAAGGGGCCTGGTTTCCACCCGGATGCCCGATTCCTCTTCTGAGACGCGGGCCTGCCCGCTGTGGATGCCGTCGGGAATCGCCATGCGACACACGCCGGCTCTCTCGGAAACGGCCGCGTTCACGCACGAGATCATCCCCTCGAGTCCGGTGGCC
Organism: Verrucomicrobiota bacterium; assembly: GCA_029560585.1. Taxonomy (GTDB): domain Bacteria; phylum Verrucomicrobiota; class Verrucomicrobiia; order JADLBR01; family JADLBR01; genus JADLBR01. The sequence continues at coordinate 22,025 of JAKQKQ010000028.1, forward strand.
CTCACCAGATCCCGCAGGTCCGAGAACGAGCCTGGCATCGGCTCGTATGCGACGACCTTTCCCCGAAAACCGGCCCGGCTCGCCGCATAGAGGGAAAAATATCCCCAATTGCTGCCCACATCGAAAAAGGCATCCTCCGGCCCGAGAAACGAATCGATCAGGCCGCGCACCTCCGGCTCGTATCCCGCGCTGAACTCTGGAAGGAACAGGCTGTGGAACTGCGTGTTATTCGCGTCGAAACTCCAGACGGTCTCCCCGCCCTCTCGCTGGTACAGCGCGCGCCCGTGCTGCCTCACGCCATGCCGCTTGAGCGCGAAGAACGTCCTCCTCGCCGCACCCTGCTTCAACCGGTGCCACAGCCCCATCGGGGGACCGCCATATCCATACCTGTATAGTCGCGCCGCCCACGGCATCGATAGCACACGGAACGGTTCGCGCCGCGTGACTTGCAGAACTCCCACGATCTTCACTCGTCTTGTCCCCTTCTAATTATCCCCCGGCACCGGCAATCGGGCGGCGCCTATCCCCCGTGCGACCTCTTTCCTTCCGCCACGCCGACATCCCACCAGGAATCCGTCAGTCCGGCAACGCCTCCCGAACAGCGTCGAACAGATCGTTCGCGTCTATAGCTCCGCGGAAATCACAAAACCCCTCGTGATCCTGCGCCCATGCCTCACAGCTCGCCCGGGGCGGAGTCAGATGCAGGGCATTCGCATTCGGATTCCCCCAGACCTCGGCGCAGAGATAGCGCCTCTCGCAGAAGGGCGATACCGTCCGCGTCCCAAGCGCCGCGGCGATGTGCAGCGGTCCGGTCGATGGCGCGACCAGGAGATCCATCTCGCCGATGAGCGCCGCCAATTGCCGCAGCGTCAATTGGCCTGTGGTATTGACCAGGCGCGGATCCCGCGATCCGGCATCCCAATCCTCCGTGAGACGCCTTTCATGCGCTCCGCCCGTGACGATGACCACGCTCTCCGTCTCTGCCAGCAATCGCAATGCGAGTCGCCTGTATTCCGACGGCGGCAGGTTGCACGTGTTTCCCCCGCTGCCGGGATGAATCCCGATCAGGGGCCGCCGGTCGGGATTCTTTTCACGGACAAAGCCCTGCGCCCAGGCCCGCTCGTCATCCTGAACGATCCAATCCAAAGCACTTCCGTCATCGGCGTACCCCAGCGCCGCGGCAAAATCCAGGTGGGCCTCCGCGTAATACCTCGGCACGTCGGGCAGGCCCGTCCTGACTTGCCGGAACCCACAGACGCGAGTCCAGATCCCGCCCCCAGCCGTCAATCGATATCGTGCGCCCCCCAGTAGACCGGCCCAGATAAGACTCCTGGATGACGGAAAGGGGAGAATGTAGACACCGAATCCCTGTCGCCTGATCCACCCCGCGAATCTTGAAGGCGAGCGATCGACGTCACCCCCGACATCCTCGATCGCATGGCACGCCGCGACATGCGGATTGCCGAACAGCACGGGCTGAACGGCCCGTCGGCACGCGCAGGTTACGGAGGCACCGCCCTTGGCCAACGCCCGGATCAGGGGCGTCATCAGCAAGACGTCCCCCAAATGATCCTGCCGCACTAGAAGGATCTTCACCATCACTTGCCACCCCCGTGCGGGCTCCGCGGTCCCTCCCGCAACCCGTGCAACAAACGCCGCGCATGGATCCTCAACAAACAGCCGATCCACCTTGGCAAGGGCCAAGTTCTGTTGGCCGCCTTGGCCCTGTCCCGTCCCAACCGCGACCAGACCGTGTCCGCCGCGTCATGCCCCACGAGTCGGTAACCCCCGCGGATCATCCAACCGACTATCTGCCTGATTCGCGGATTGATGTATCGATGGCCATGAGTCTCCACGACAATCACGTCGGGCAGGCTTTTCAGGCGGCTGATCACCTGCCACTCCGCCCCTTCGATGTCACAGAAAAGCAGATCGATGGTGCCGTCGTCGATCGAATCGAACGTCACCGCCGGCACAGTTTCCGACCCCGCTGCGTCACCCGCGCCCGCGGCCCCCGCCGGTGCCTCGCTCGCCGTCACCGTGTGCGACGACGCACCGCGCGACACCAGCAAGACCGAGCCCGGCTTGTCCGCGATCGCCACGGCATGGATCACCACATTCGACCGGTCGCCATAGGTCGCCCGAAGACTCTCCACGGCCGCCGCCTGGGGTTCGATGAGTTCCACCCGTGCGCCCGCCTCGATGAATCGCTTCGACTGCGCCACCCCCGCCTCATACACCCCGACCTCCACGATATGCCGCGGTTGAAAACCAGCCGCGCACAATCCATGGACGATGTCTGGGGAGGTCATGTCGCCCCTGTTCTTTCTCGGTCGGCAGAGGTCACGCGCCCTTGGCCCTGGCCATCACGCAGAGATCCTGTTCCGGTCGATTGTGCGTGAACGGAATACAGGCGAGCGGATGGAGCAACCCGATCCTCCGGATGTCCCCGAAGGTGCCACCCTTGCGCAACAGATGTTCCAGGCCCGTGAAATCATAACACCATTTGTGCTGGTCGCGGTGAGCGCGCGAACCAGCAATTTCTATCTCCGGGCTGTACCCGAAACTGTGCGCGAAGACAGAGAAATAATAACTGCCGGGGGCATCGGGCGGAATCCGGCCCGCGGCGAAACCGCGGAAGCTCTTCAGGAGTCCAAAGGCGTGCCCGAGATAGGCCCGCGCAAAGAGATCCAGGTCGGGCACCGTGATCAACAGGACCCCCCCCGGACTTAATAGCCTCTCGCAATTCGCGAGGACCCGCGGGCCCTCTTCCAGACTGAAATGCTCAAATACATGCTGCATCCGGATCAGATCGAATTTTCCGAGGCTCGCAAACTCCCCTTCCGCAAGATTTAAAATGTCTGCCTGATGGCAGCGACTTCGAATGGCCGGATCGATGTCCGTCCGCACCAGCCAGTCGAGGTACTCGAACCCTTCCTCAAACCGATCCCCATTGCCAACGTCCAGCCAGCGGGTCCGCCTTTCAGCGATCAGCTTCTTCTTGAGTCCCATGGGGCCCGCGCCCGGCGTCTCCCGCCGAAACCACCAGGCGAGCTTCACCTCGATGCGCCGCCAGAACACGGCCAACCATGACAGGGCGCGAGTCATTCCCTTCTCAACTCCCAACAACCAACATTCAACCACCAAAGTCCACGGATTCCGAACCCCCGCTCACTTCGCGACCTTCGTGGTTAGGTCTGGTGATTAAACATCGAAAAGCACCTAAATCCCCATGCTCATCCATGATTCCAGACTCTAACGACGGCATCGACGGTCCTTCCCAGATCAAAACCCTTCACGAGTTCGCGGCATCGCGCCGCCAGTGCTTCATGGTGCCCCATCGTATGGGCAATGCTCTTTGCCAGGGCATCTGTATCCCCGCAGGGGTAACTCAGCGCGGGATCCACGGGCACCACCATATCCTCCGCACATCCGCAAGCATCGCTGACCACGCAGGGCAACCCGCAGGCCATGGCCTCATTCACCACGAGCCCCCACGTCTCCCCATGATCGCTGGGCAGCACGAGGCAGTCCGCCGCGGCGTAGGCGCGCGGGATCTCGGTCTGGTTCAAGAAGCCGGTGAAAGAGGCGCGAGGGCGCGCCTTAAATTCGGAGCTCGGAATTCGGAAATGGAAGTTTTGATTCTCTAAGTCGAAAACCACCTCGCACTGAGAGCGCAAGACATCGCTGAGTTCGCCACTACCCACGAACAATAGGTGTGCCGTTTTCGGAATTCGAATTCCGAACTTCGAATTACCAAGTCGCCGCACCGCGGCGACGAGGTCCATGGGCCTTTTCTTCGCGATGAACTTCCCACAGAACATCACGCAGAAGGCGTCACCGGGGATTCTCCAAAAATTTCGAATTTCGAATTTCGAATTTCGAATTTCCTCCGCCTGCGCCGCGAAGCGAGCGTTGTCCACGCAATACGGCGCCATGTGGAGGCGATCCCCCTGCACGCCCATGCCCTCGTACATGCGCCGGTTGGCCGACCCGATGCAGAGGAAGTGATCCACGCGGCGGAAGAGTTGTCCCAAAACCGCGCGGCGCAGCCGGCGCTTCCACGCGGGTCGCGGCGCCATGTCGTTGCTCTCCCCGCGCAGCCACACCGATGCCCCGGCCGCCGTCACCTGCCGCACCGCCTGCCAGTAAGCCGCCACCTGCCAGCCCTGCAGCCAGACCGCGCGCACGCCCTTTTCGCGAATCATTGGCCCCAGCGATTCCGCCAACCGCACGCCCCAGAATCGATTGACGTCCCAGTTCTCATTCACCTTCAGAAACCGATGCGGGTAGCCCTTTAGCGGATCCACATCCCAGGCAAAATCCCTTCCGAACTCCTTGTCGGGTGTCACGTCCGCCCCATGCCGCGTCAGGAACCACACCTCGAAAGGCACTCGGCCATCGGCGGCCAGCACCCTCCAGAGGGGAACCTGGTATTGGATGGGGTGGGTGGTCAGGATGGCTAACACAGGTCGAATTTCGGATTTCGAATTTCGGATTCTGGGCTTCGAATTTCGGATTTCGGAAGGGGAAGAAACTCAGCGTCGGCGCAGCTTTCGGCCGATGGCGCAGAAGATCGCGAGCAGCTCCGAGGCTTCCGCTTTCATTTCCTCAATCATGCCTTCGGATGCGACCATCTTCCTGGAGCAGATTTCCATCCAATATACCGTCTCGGACGCTTCCTTCTCGCAGAGGGCAATCTTGTGTTTGAAGTCGTCGCGGGATTCCGCCCGATTCGCCTCCCTGTAGTTCGCCCCGACCGATGTGCTACTCTTGAGAAGCTGCTTCCCAATCACATCCCGCAGAATTCCGTTCCGGATCCCTGAAACCAATCCAACGACGTCGCAAGCAAACCGCAGTGTCCTTTCTTCGAGTTCGTTCTTTCCCATTTCCTATCCCTTTTATGTTCTATTCCCATTTTCCGCTTTCCGAATTCCGAATTCGGCGATCGCCTCATTTAAGATGACTTTCCAGCGGTCCCCATACGCCCCCCACGTGAACCGCTCCGCGGTCGTGCGCGCGGCCGCACCCATCTCCGCCAACCTGCCCCGGCTCTCGATGCACCAGCGCATCCTCGCCTCACGACTATCGACGTCTTCAGCAGAAACCAGAGACCACACCCGCCCACCAAAAACCTCCTTTCACTTCACCGCCTCAAGACACAGTGCAAACTCATTATTTCTTGACGGATCCTCCAGAACCTCGATGTCAGGGATTCGACTATCATGACACCCCTTCCTGAGAACATCGCGGAATCCCGCCCATTCGAATACAGCTCGGAGAGATGCCTCGTCGTATGCCCACCTGTGGTAATGCACGCTCAGCCACGAGAGGAAAGGAAACCTCAGCTCCCAAGGTTTCACTCCATCGCCATAATTATTGATTGCTGCCAGATCGGGTCGCGAATCGAAAACGGAACCATCGAACAGGCTTTCGAGAGAAATCGGGGAACATTGGCCACGCAAGACCGAGTTTGTTCCGTCCGGGACAATGATTCGCAGTATTCCGCCTCGCGCTAAAATCCGATAACAATCCTTGACCAGCTCAGCCGCTTTCCGCAACTGAAGATGTTCCAATGTGTGCGAAGAGAATATGGCATCTACGCCGCAAGGCGGAAATGGCAGCGGTTTTGCTAGATCGTAGCATAAGATCCCTTCGGGCCACTTGCCAACCCTTACGGAAATCGCCCGCAAGAGCGAAAAACGTGACAGACGCGCTGAAATCGAAAAGTCGATGGAAAGCCAGCCCGGAAGAACAAATGGCCCAGAGCCCAAGTTCAGGCAAACTGGCTGATCATCCTCGCGGACTCTAGCCACTGCTTTGGCTTCCCCAATAACTCGACTCTTCCCCAGTGTCTCTTCCCTGCTCATCTCTACACCTTCTTTCCTAAGCGGAATCGTATTTTTGTGGCGCGCTGGTGAGGTCGATTGCTCCCTCGAGAATCTCCGCCCACCTCTCTCCATACGCCCCCCATGTGAACCGCTCCGCGGTCGTACGCGCGGCCGCACCCATCTCTGCCAAACTGCCACGGTTCTCGATGCACCAGCGCATCTTCGCCTCCAGCGCGTCCACGTCGCCGGCCGGAACCAGAAACCCGTCGCGTCCTTCGCTGATGAAATCAGGCCCGCCCGTGGCCTCGGTCGTAATCGCCGGTAACCCGCTTGCCATCGCCTCCAGGATCACCAGACCAAAACCTTCGAAGAGACTCGGGAACACGAACACGTCGCAGTCGGCAAACAGCCGCGGGAGTTCCGAGTTTGGGACAGATCCCCGGACCGAAAGCCCGGGCAGGCCGGGGATCAGCTTTCGGACGTCGGGCGCCGCCGGTCCCACGAGCCGCAGCTCGGCATCCGAGGATTTGAGCCGCCGCCATGCCTCGAGCAGCAAGGGCAGGCCCTTGCGCGCCTGAAGCGCACCGACGAAAATGAATCGCAGTGGCCGATTCGCCGCGTCGCGATCGCCCATGCGGAAGCGCTCGAGGTCCACGCCATAGGGATTCACACGGATCTTGGCGCCACCCACCCCATGCTCGATCAGGGTCCTCCTCGTGAACGTGCTCGCGACAACGATCCGTTTGGCCTGCGCATGCTCCTCTCGCTCTCCCGCCAGCACATCCGCTCGGCGCACCTGATAGGTGTCCGACCAATCGGGATAGCTCTCGGCCAATGTTTGGTGCAACCGCTCCCTCGCCAATGGGTGCGCGATGCTCTGGTCCAGTATGAAAGGAATGCCGAGCGCGCCGCACCGTTTCGCAAGGATCCAAGAGGCGGTGTCGAATCCGACGACGGCATCCGCCCCGGCCAGGACGGCATCCGGTATCCCCCGCTGAAATGCGGCATTGCGCCGCCAATAAAGTTCCTCGCCCCCGCCCAACCAAGACTTCCACAGGAGGGCCCACAGCTCAACCGATGCCAAACACCGAAGCTTCGCGGATGGCACACCCGCCAGCGCACGGCTCGACAGCTTCCTCCGAATCCCGGCTGAGGGAATAGACGTCCGCAAGAATCTCCCAAGGCGAGAATCCGCCGGATAGGCGAATCCGGTCCAAAACATCTCCAAGAGGCCCAGGCGTGACAGTTCTGCCGCAAGCCTGAACGCGTGCTGCGTCCCGGGATGGGTGACGATGACCCTCATGTCCTTTCCCGACTAACCATAACCTTCAGGTGCTGTTCGCGGGCGCGGCTCATGCCCCAACAACCCAGGATTCGGGCCGGGAGGGCTTTGGACTGCGGTGGCAGAGCCCCGGATCGGGGCAGCGCCACCGCTTTGGCAGCGCGCGAAGCGCGAGCCGTGGCCATCGACCTCGGCCTCGGCCGAGGCAAAAGCGGTGTCGTCGCTTCGCTCCGCCACCGCAGTCCAAAACGGCCGCGCCCAAACCGATCACGATGCGGACCTGCCAGTTTCCCGCACGCCGCCCGGGCTCAAGGGCCTCGGCCCGGACCTTGCCCGCCGACCATAGCGACGCCACGTCTCCCACCGAACAGGCGCCCGTGACACCACCAAGCCCGGAAATTCCAATGCGATCCGCCACAGGCCACTTAGGCAGGGCCGCAGCAATCGGCGCCTCAGCGAAAAGACCAGATGCCCCATCACCTTCGCGGGCAATAGCCATGGCAGCGCCACCGCCGGCGCCCTTCGGCACACGAACACCAGATCATTGCATACGCCCGAGGCGTGCTGGCCCTCCGCGTCACGCGCCATGTCGCTCTTGTCGTGCCAGACATGCGCGCCCGGCAATAGGACGACTTCGTGCCCGGCATCCAGCAGTCTCAGGCAAAGGTCCTTCTCCTCCGATCCGTACCAGCCCGGACCCGGGGCATACATTCCGGCCTCGCGCACTGCGCTCATCCTCAGCATGTGCGCGCAGCCCTGAAAGGTGTGCCACGGACGCGGCGCGCCACGCTCGCGCTTGACCTCGCGCCCCGGCGAGATCACGTCAAAAGCCAGCGCGCCAATCCGCGGATCGGCGGCCATGGCCGCCACCCCGACGGATATCGCCCCGCGATCGAGGAACCACGCGTCGTCGTCCAGGCCCACGAACAGATCGGCATCGCACGCCATCATCAGCCTGTTTCGGGCGACCGGTATCCCGAGGCGGCGCTCGGAGCGCTCCCAACGGACCGTCGGAAAATCTGCGGCCAAATCGGGCGTCGCATCCGCCGAGGCGTCATCCAGCACGCGGACAACCTTCGCGGCGTAATCCTGATCCAGCGCCGACCCGATCGCGCGCGGCAGGATCGCGGCACGGTCGCGCGTTACAATGCCAATGCAGACGGACGGAGACATTGACCCACCTGAAATGGCTAAAACTCTCAGGCCGACACTCGCAGGAGCCTGCTTGCAGGCGACGCCATGCGCGAATCGCGCGCAAGCGCGCTCCTACACCGGGATCCTCATGCCCGGGATGCCCCCTCCGCGGAGCATCGGATCATCGCAGCTTTCCACTCCGAGAAACAGATCAGCCTCCAGAGGAACTGCAGGTGGCGATCCTCCAGTCGCGCCGCGCATTCCTCCCAAGAGCGACAGCCGCGGGGCAACGCGATCGGATCGAGTTCCCCGCGCTCGAATCGCTCGCGCGCCGTTCGTGCGACATCGGCGAGCGGCCCATTCAACCACGCCCTGAGCGGCGGGGTGAAACCCCTCTTGGGCCGCTCGAACAGTTCTGGCGGCACGCGCCGCGCGAGGGCGCGTCGCATCAGGGTCTTGGATTTCCGCTTGCCCTGGTCTGCTCGCGAGGCCACTGGCAATGACAGCAGCCACGAGGTCAATTCGTGATCCAGAAAGGGTTCCCGGAGTTCGAGTCCCACACTCATGCTCGCCCGGTCGGCCTTTACCATGAGATCGTCGGGCAGATAGGTCGCCAGGTCCATGCGGCATGCCCAGTCGAGCGGATCCGGCACATCGCCCAGCGCCGCGGCGGCGGTCTGAAAGTGGGCGATGACGGCTCCCATCGACCCGCCTCGCACCGGGAGTGCCGGCTGATCCTGCGGTCGCAGGCCCGTACGAAGAACCATCCAGCGCTCCACGCGGTCCCGTGCCGCCAGCGCCCACCCCCGATACCGGCCCTCAGGACCAAGGTATTGCACGACCATGGCGGCGGCGTTGCGGACTGAGCTCGGCCAGCGACCCGCGCGCTCCAGACGATGCAGTGCCCAGTGCCACGGATACCCGCAGGCCGTCTCGTCCCCCCCATCCCCGGAGAGCGCGACCTTCACGTGCCGCCGGACGCCAGAACAAAGGGCCACCATCGGCAGCGCCGAGGAATCTGCGAACGGTTCATCGTACACCCGCCAAAGCCGGTCCCAGACGCCCATGACATCCGAGGCCCGGATCTGAAACACCTCGTGCTTGCCGCCGACGTGGGCCGCGATGGCGCGGGCGAATCCCGATTCGTCGGCCTCGGCCTCCTCGAATCCCATCGTGAATGCCGTGACGTCTGTCCCGCCGACCTGCCGGGAGAGGGCGGTGGCGAGGCTCGAGTCGATGCCACCGGAAAGCAGGCTTCCGACCGGCACGTCGCTGATGAGCCGGTAGCGGAGGCTCTCCTCGGCCCGCCGCTCGTACTCGTCGCAAAGGGCGCCGGGATCTTCGCCCCCGCCTTCGCCGGCCGTCGGCACCTCGGCGAGCGTCCAATAGGAACGTTCCTGCAGGACGGGCGACTCACCCAAACCACATCGGATCTCGATCCAATGACCCGGGCACACCTTGCGATAGCCCTTGAGGATCGAGTGTGGCGCCGGCACATAGCCGAGGGCAAAATAGAGCCGTGCCGCATCCGCATCGATAGCGGCGTCACCCCCTCCCGGCATCGCGCGGAGCGCGAAAAGATCCGAGGCGAAACGGACGTCCTCACCCGACGTCCGATACGTGAGCGGTTTCACACCGTACCGATCGCGCGCCAGCAGCAGCCTGCGCTCCGTCGCGTCAAACCACGCGAACGCAAACATGCCCCGCAGCCGCGGGAGACATTCGGACCCCCAGACGCGCAGCGCGTGCAACAGGACCTCGCTGTCGCCCGTCGAGTGGAACACGATGCCGCGGCCCTCGAGTTCACGGCCCAATTCCCGAAAATTATATATCTCCCCATTATAGACCAGCCAACCGCCGCGCCCGTCGCCCATCGGCTGCGCCGCGCGCTCGCTCAGGTCCAGCACGGCGAGCCGCGTGTGGCCCAGCGCCCAACCCTCGCCCAGCTCGAGGCGCAGATCATCCGGACCCCGTGGCCGCAATGCATCGAGCGCGGCCCCGAGCCGCGCCCGCGATCTCGGCGAGGCGTCTACCTCAGGCGAAATCCAACCGAAAAAACCGCACATGGTTCTAGCTCGAAATTTCAGGCGGCGTTCGCGGGCGCGGCTCGTGCCCCGACCCAGGATCCGGGCCGAGAGGGTTTTGGACTGCGGTGGCAGAGTCCGGCAACCGCCGGACGGCGCCACCGCTTTGGCAGCGCGCGAAGCGCGAGCCGGGACCATCGGCTTCGGCTCCGCCGGAGGCAAAAGCGGTGACGTCGCTTCGCTTTGCCACCGCAGTCCAAAACGGCCCCGTCCTAGAAAGTTTCACCCTGAACAATCCGGCGCGTTCGCGATCAGATCGGCCCCGCCAACCGAAACCCGAAGCGCCGCTCCAATTCACCCAGATCCGTCACGATCTGCCGATCCACGAGGCGCATAAGCCGCCACGTCGCCATCCGCATGGGCCGCCGGTACGACAGGGCCGATGGCGCGTGACATATCGCGCTGAGCACCGCCGGCAACCACACGACCGCCATGCCCTTCCGCATAAAGAAAAGCGCGCTTCGAACCAGTTTTGACAACAGCACCAGCGGGATCATCGGCAGGGGGTCTCTCATCAGCGCGCACAGCAATTGGCTGCGCAACCCGAAAAAGTACTGGTCCCGCCGCGACCGCCCCGTCCCGGCCCACTCGTGATACATTCGGACGCCACTGACTTTCTTCACGGGCCGCCCTTGGTCCCACAGCGCCGAACAGACATAGGTCTCCCCCCCGGAACGAAAGAACAGATCCGGATAAAACCCCACCCAGTCCGTGAACACCTGCCGGGGCATCATCGTGAATCCCGTCGTGAATTCCCTGAAGTAGCGATCCGGCCCCTCGACCGGCACCTCGCGCGGCCCCTCCAGATTGCAGGTGACCGCCCCGAGCGCCGGCTCGTCCACAAAGCAATCCAGCAGCCTGGACAGAGCGTCGTCCGCCAGGAATCGCGCATCGTCGTCCACCGTCATGATGTAATCGCCGGTGGCGTTGGCGATCGCGATATTGAGAGCGGGGAAAAACCCGATGTTGCGGTGGGTCCGGACCATGCGGACCGCCGGGAATCGGGCCGCGATTTCCGATTCCACCGCCGGCTCGCCGGGATTCAGCACCACCACGATCTCCTTCCGGTGATGATCCTGGCGGGAACACGACTCCAGGCACCGGAGCAGCAGCTCCCGCCGCCCATGGCTGACGCACACGATGGAGACAAGGGGCGCCTTCATCTGCACACCGTGCGATCAAAGCGATTCAGAAGGAAAGCCGACACAAAGACCGTCATTTTAACCTCAAACAGAGAACCAAATCCCCTCCGTTACCTCTGTTCCCTCCTGTTCAAATCCCGCATCACACGCACCGAGGCCCGCGCACTTCCCAACAGGAGCGAACAGCGATTCCCCCATTCCCTCGTGAGAGGAACCACGAAGGGCACGAAGCGCACGGAGGGCGCAAGAAGCCTATGGGTTCCCCGCGGTGGTCCGGCTTCGTGTACTCTGTGGTGAAAATCCGTCCCACCGGTGCCCGCGCTGTCCAATATCCATCCCACCGGTCACTCGCGTCGTCGCACGACGCGCGCCGGGGTGCCGACTGCAATGGCGTTATCCGGGATATCCTTGTTCACGATGCTGCCGGCGCCGATCACCGCGCCCCGGCCGATCCGCACGCCGGGCAGGATCACGGCGTGTCCCCCGACCCAAGCCTCCTCACCGATCACCACAGGCGCCGGTCGCATCGGCTGGTCCATGACAGCCCTCCCCGGCTCGAAGGAGTGGTCGGCGTCCGTGATGTAGCAGTATGGCCCAAACATCGCCCGCGGCCCCACCTCGATATGCTCGTGGGCATCGAAGATGGTGTAGCGGTTGACATAGCACTCCCGCCCGAGCACCAGCTTGTCGGGCCTCCGTTCCCCGCTGCACAAGAGCACGACGCCGTGATCCAAGCCAGCGCCTTTCTCCAGCCGGATGTCCTCCCACTGCCGGGGGATGCGGATGTCGCGCAACCAGCAATAGCCCTCGATCCGCACGCCGAGGGCGCGATACCAGAGATTGCGCCGACGCGAGGCCAGGCCACCGCCGATGCGCACACACCACTGAAGGATCGATCTCATAGGGAGTTTTAGAATGCGCCCAGCCTAACCACGAAGGGCACGAACGGAAGGGGCTTCCGCCTCTGGTTACGCTCACTTCGTGTTCTTCGTGGTTAAAAAATCCACCAGCCTCTAGCCCTGGCCGCGCGCCCCGTTCCCCGCGCCCAGAATCCGGAAGATCCCCCTCAGTTTTCCCCAAACAACCGCGGGCAATCTCGCCCAACCGCTTGCCGAGCGAAGACCCGACGCGATTGAAAACAATTCCCACGCGACGAGCCTCGAATAGTCACCAAACCGCTTCATTCCCCGGATTCTTGTCATGATGAAATGGCGATTGACTAACTCCATGGCGGCACCGCGCGCGACTCCCAATCTGCCCCGTCCCGCACCGGTGTCATGAAATATGCGGGCCTTGCGTGCGCTCGCCAATCGCCATTTCCGCGCGACGGTCAATGACAGCGCGAGATCCTCGCCAAGCGAATACCCGATGAAGTGCGGATGAAACGGCGGATCTGGCAGGGCCTCGCGACGATAGAGGGTGACACCCAGATTGAGCCAATCCACGGGCGACACCTCGGGCAGATCATCGCGACTGTCGGGCAGGAAATTGAGTCCCGGCCCAATGCAACGTCCCGCATAGCTGGGCAGCCGTGCGCCATTCAGCCAGGCATAGAACGCACCGCTCACCCGGCCCGGGGCATGATACTCCTGATTGGTGATAACCGCATTCACGCCGCCGAGCCCGGGATCGCCCGAGATCGCATCCCAGAGCGCCCGGAGGCACCCCGGCTCCAAGACCACGTCATCATCCGCAAACAGGATGAAGGGCTGCGTCGAGGCGGCCACCCCCTCGTTGCGCTGGCTCGCCGCGCCAACCTTCTCGGCGCACCGATGCACGCATCGGCCGGCGGCGCCCCCCGCGGCGGCGCAGAGTTCCCGCGTCCTCGCATCGCGCGATGCGTCCACCACCACCATCTCCGCGAGGGCCAGCTCCTGCGCCCGGAGGGAGGCGAACAGGTTGGCCAGCTTCTCCGGCCGATCCTTCGTCGCGATGACCGCCGTTACAGGTATTTTCATTCTTTCGTGCCAGGACGCAGGGGCGCCAAGAGACCTTGAGAGAATTCGTGCTTGTTCGTGTTCATTCGTGGTTCTTGAAATACGCCGCCAGCGGATCGGGCACGGCCATGGCCCGCAGCATCGACTTTGCCCGCCACCACAGGAATCGCGACAGTGGCACCGATGGCATGCGGACACCGATATACCCCAAGCTCTCCTCCAGCCGCGCGGCCCTGCCAGAAATCCGCGCGACCTCTAAGAGATCGGGCAGAAGTCCCGGGCCATACCGGCGCCAAATCTGCCGGTGCAGCCTCTGGCGCCCGCGGGAAAGCGCGCGCCGCGGGCCGGGCTCGATGGCCAATCCCTCGCCCTGCGGCGCGGACCACACCGCGAGCGGCTCCGCCGCGAAATACACCGGTTCCTCGATCTGCAACGTCCGACAGTGCTCCTGTAAAACCGTGTCCTTCACGGACGGTCCCACCCGCAGGCGGCTCTGCGCGTCCGTCCGCCAGAACAGTGCCCCGTTGGCGACGCCCAACCCAAAAAAGAGCCGCGCGTGGAGCGCGCGCGGTTCCTGGCGACCTTCGGCGTACAGCGCGCCCAGTGTGGTCTCTCCGCCGATGGCGCCGTCCCGCCAGATGCACTGATTGCGCATGAGCAGGGAGCAACCCGAGTCGGCCAAGGCACGCAGGTTGGCCTCAAGGCATGTGGGCAGGAGCCAATTGTCATCCTCCAAGACGCAGGCAAACGCCCCTCCCGCCATCGGCCCCTCGGTGAACGCCTGATCGATATTGCCCGCGGCCCCGAGTGGATCGCGGTTCACCGCGTATCGGATCCGCCCGTCCCCCAGCGCTTGGACCACCGCCTCGCCCTCGCGCTCAGACGAATCATCCAGCACCAGCGCCACCCATTCGCCGTGCGTCTGCGCGATCAGGCTTTGCAGCGCCCGGCGCAACCATTCCGGCCGACGGTGCGTCGGAACCCGAATTTCGCACAAGTCGGAGAGAGTTACCATGGATTCTGCCCCGCCGGACCCTCCGTCCTCCGGTCAGACTCGATCATCCGCCACAAAGAGGCCCAAGAAACACGAAGATACGAACCCCCTCTACGACTCCTGTGCCTCCTCGTGGTCATCCGTCCTCCCGTCACTCGCGATCATGCGCCACGAAGAAGCAAAAATGTCACTATCGCACCGCTACGTCCTAGATCGCATCGAGAATGTACTTTTTAATATGGAGTTTTGGTGCTCCGAAGTTGACCAAGAGACCATGTTCGATTCGCGAACACCTGAGGTATCCAAGCAATTGTGTAACGTGATCGTCTGTCACAAGTCGACACGCCTTGAGTTCGACAATGAGCAGCCCTTCGACAAAGAGATCCGCAAAGAACTCGCCCAAAATCATTCCATCCGCATCCCTGACGGTTAGCGGCCATTGCTGAAGAACATCCAGTCCCTGCTTGCGTAGTCTGTGCGCCAGTCCGTTCTCATAAACTTTCTCCATGTGTCCGGAGCGTAGATACCGGTGCAGTTCAAAACTCGTCGTACGGATCACATCACACAGCTGATTAATGTTTTCCCACCCCATACCCTATCCTGATTTCTTCGTGCCTCCTGTGCCTCCTTGTGGCTGTTCAATCAATAGCATCCCATGCGCCATGCGGTCTCGATCACGCGCGGGAGCGCCTGCAGCTTCCCAACGAGCGACGGCACAAGAATCCGCCGTCCCAGGGGCGTCCTCAGCAGCGACAGCAGCATGAACGCCTGATAGGCGGCGAACCGAAGATGATCGCCCGCGCCGTCTTTGCCAAGCACGCGCGCCATGATATAGTGCCGCCCGACCATCTCGATCGCGGCGAACTGCCTCGCCCCACACTTGATCTCACCCTTGACCCGATCGTGATAGACCCGCGCACCCCGCATATTGGCCAACCGCCAGCGTCTCGCGACGACCAGCGACAGCGCCATGTCCTCGACAAGGGAATAGGCCTTGAAAAATGGATCGAATACCGGATCCGGCAATGCCTCGCGCCGATACATGACGCAGGTCGTCGGCGCCCAGTCGATGGGCGCAATCTCCGCACGCCCCGGCGCATCCCATGACAAGAAACCCACGGCCGGGCCGATGCACCGGCCCGAGAAATCATCCATGTCGCCGCCGTTCAGCCACGCGAAGAACCGCCGACTGATCCGCCCGAGGGGGTGATATTGCTGGTTGGTGATGAGCGCGCTCGCACCGCCCAGTCCCCCATCCGACGCCAGGGCCTCATACAGCGCCCCCAGGCACCCCGGCTCCATGACGACATCGTCATCCGCAAAAAGTACAAATGGTTTAGACGAAAGCGACACCCCCTGATTCCGCTGCGCGCCCGCGCCACGCTCCACGGCCCGCGCATAGGTCACCCGGGCCGCGGAATCCTCCGAGTTCTCGCAGAGCGCACGCGTCCGACCATCGGACGACGCGTCCACCACCACCAGCTCTGCGGCGCGCCCCTTCTGTGCCCACAGGCTCGCGAGCAGATTGGCCAGCTTTTCGGGCCGATCCCCGGTCGCGATCACGACGGAAACGGGAATGTCCATGCTGCAGAACGGCAAGACTCTGGAGATGCTCAGCGCGGATCCGCCTTCCCGGCGCCCTTGGGCCGACGCACGGCCGCGACGATGCCCTCTCCCGAGGTAGCCGTCGTTTCATCGAGCATCACGGAGGTCGTGAATCCCTCGCGCGAGAGCATGTCGAGTGCGCCCCGCCATGATTCCCGGTTGCCGTGCCACTCGAGGAAGATGGCCGATCTCTCGGGCAGGATGGGCATCAGTCTCGGCAAGAGCTGATGCTCGGCGCCCTCCACGTCCATCTTGACAATCAACCGCCCGGCCCGCTGTCGACCGACGAGATCGTTGAGATCGACCGTGCGCACGCGGATCGAGTCACGCACTCCGTTTTCGACAAGTGCGCCGCGAAAGCTGTTCCCGGAAAAGTACGCCCATCCCTCCTCAAGTGCCGCGGCCGCGGGAACGAGTTCTGCGGCGATGCCATTCTCGCTCACGTGTGACGCGAGGCGGTCGTAGTTGTCCGGATTCGGCTCAAGGCTCACGATTCGCGCTGACGGAAACGTGACGCCCGCCAGACAGGTGAAGAAACCGACATGGGCCCCGCAATCCACGACGACGTCGGGCTCGAAATCCACGATGTCCAGAGGATAGTGGCGCCACAAAAACACCGCCTCGAAGGTGATGAAATCATCGAAGTGCCGAAACCGCACGCTCAGCCGCTTTCCCGCTTTGCCCGGCACCGCAAATTCGTGCCACGATTTCAGGAGCGCACTCCACGTGGGCGCCATGAGCCGATTGTGAAGCGCGCCGATGGCGGCCCATCGCATGCGCGACGGCAATGAGACCCCCAGTGGCGAAAACGCGATCATGCGCGATCGCGCATTCCCCGCCTTTTGCGCCAAGATTCTTAGGATGTTCTCCGCCATCGGCACCTCACGTCCTCGCCTGAGTCCCCAAATTCAGCCAGCATTGCCATGCGCGCGCCGGATCATTGGCCAAAGCGGCGCGTTTGCGCGCCGCACTCCAAAAACTCCTGCCCCTCGCGTCTTGGAGTGCGGCGGCGCCGCCGCCGCTTTCCACGGCCGGCAGAGCCGGCGTTCCGCCCCCTGCCAAAGCGGTAACGTCGCTCCACTTTGCACCGCATGAGGACCAGGCATTTTCATTCCCGGTGGTCCGGCAGCCGCCGGATGGAATCTGACCCGAAAACTCAGACATCGAATCGTAGGAGCCTGCTTGCAGGCGACGCGCATCGCGCGCAAGGGCGCTCCTACGAGGGACACCATGCCCGCATCGCGCGCAAGCGCGCTCCTACGTCCCATTTTCACCCCAGGTGGGGCCGCTAGCCGTTCGCGCGCGCCCCGCCCGCCGCGATCGCATCCTCGATCCCCGATTGAAAGGCTCGGAACAGAACGTCGTGCGCAAAGGTCGAGCGCGCCGCATTGAGGGCGGCATCGATCAAGGACTGCCTCAAGGCGCCGTCCTCGCGAAGGGCGGACACCGCCCCCGCCAGCGCATCCTCCGAACTGGGCTGATCGACCCACATGGCGCGCCGGGGAGGACCCGCGGCCCAGTTGGCGGCGGCGCTCCCCCGCGGGGCAAACAGTAGAATCGGCAGACCGAAGGCCGTGTATTCGGCGAGTTTCGTGGGGAACAACAGTTTCCCGTTGAGCCCGATCAGGTGATCCACGATCGCCACCAGGACATCGGCTGACCGGCGGATGTGCGCCGAGATCTCGCCCGCGGGCACTGGATCACGGACCTCGATCCCCTTGTGGCCGAACCGCGCGTCCTCCCGGAGCCGGGTCGCGGCGGCCGTATAGATGATGAGGTGCGCACCCCGCTCACCCAAGCAGCGGCCGAGTTCCGCGAGTCGATCGACAATGCCATCCGAGTGGATGGAACCCGCGTATAGAAAATTCATCGGGCGTTGGCCCCGCGCGTCGGCGGGCGCCGTCATCCCGATCTGCGCGCCCATCGCCAAGCCGGGATAGAGGACCCGCGCGGGGACCCCGCAACGCTCCTCGTACTCGGATGCCATCTCGGGGCTTACACAGAATCGCACGGCAGTATCCCGATAGAATCTCTTCAGCACCCGCCCACGCCACTGCCCGAACAGAGGCCTCAACTGGTGTAAATCTGTCACGGCCTCGTCGTGGACGATGAGTGCCAGCGGCAGCCGATGACGGCGCGCCGCGCCCCACGCCCGCGCCCAGCCCGAGCCGTGCCATACGGTCACGATCACCTCCGGCCGAAATCGCCGGATAGCGCGATCGACGGCGGACGATGGCAGCCACGCGCGGACCGTTTCAAAAAGCCCGATCGCCCCCGCCAGTCGCGTCCGCATCAGCCGCGCCCAGGCCCGCCTCACCACGATCCATTCGGCCGCGGAAACCGGCGGGCCGTCCGGCTCCACGGAAACCACGCACAGCCTTTCGCTCGGGTGCGTCTCGAATAGCCGATACAACAAGAGGCAGCCGCCGTACGAGTTCGATGGGGCCACGTCGCCGATGTACATCAGCCGCCGAGGCGGGCATTCGTGTTTATCGGCGCTCATCAATCAACACGAATCCCTTTCGGATCACCATCCGTGTGCATTCGTGTCTATCCGTGGTCCGCTTTCTCCCGCAGAGACGCAGGGACGCAGTGCCGTCACGTCCGCCGGGAGGGCCCGCGGCCTGAGCGTGTCTCAAAACCTCTGAACCGTGCCGCCTGGCACAGGCGGCCTACAAATTTAGTAGGGCATCTCTGTGAGATGCCGTGCATTGTCGCGCGCCGCACACCATTGGAAGTCCCCTCTATTATCAGATGGGCATTGATTGTTGGGTGTTCCGTGTTGGGAGTTTGAGTTTTGAGACAGCCTCGCCTCGCGGGCCGGGTCGGCCCAGGAACCGCGCATCCGGTGGGACTCATGCTTCACGCGCCGACTCCAACCACGAATGGACACCAATCAACACGAATCCCCATCCAGCGCCTTGAACAGGAGGCAACAGAGATAACGGAGCCATTCGTGTGCATTCGTGTCTATTCGTGGTTCGCTTTCTCCCGCGGAGACGCAGGGGCGCAGAGAGTTCCACCTGGTATCCCCACCTTCTCCCAACCCGCGCGCCATGTGGCCCGAGCCGCCTCGACCGACAATCGCGTCGCCACCAGGCGCCGCGCATTCGCCAGCACGCGTCGCCGCAGTCCGGGGTCCCGCACGGCCTCCACCCCGCGTCGCATCGCCTCGGTCGCGGGCGACGTGACAACCACCGCGGCATCCTCCGGCGCGAGGTAATCCACCATCGCGCTGTCGGACGGCCCGATCGCCAGCGTCATCGTCCCGCTGGCGAGGCACTCGGACATCTTGGTCGCGATATTGAAATGCGACATGTTTGCCAGCGCCTCTTTGAAACTGATGGGCAGCAGGACGGCGTCATACTCGCGCATCTTGGCCACCACGTCCTCGGGGGCCGCGGCGCCGCGCGCGCTCACGCCCGCCACTTTGATCTCCTCTGGGAGATCCTGTCGTGACCACACATCGAGGGTTGCGCGACGCGGGCTCACGGCCGCATTCACGAAGGCCTCCAGAGCATCGACCTGCCACGGCCCCACGTGCCCGAAATACCCGCACCGGATCGGGCCACCCCCCGACGAGATATCCCACCGCGGTTCCCCAACGGGGTCCGCTGGACCGAACAGGACCGTCGCTTCCACGCCAAACCTCTCCCGGTAGAATCTCCCGAGCGCCGGGCTGATGACGAACACGTGTGCCGCGCCCTGCAGGTGCGCCCGCATCAAGTCCTCCATCTCTGGATCATAGCGCCACGAATCACCCTCTCGCCGCAGGCAGTGGTCGTCCATCATCCACGTCACATAGGGAAACGGGTTTCCGCGGCGGATATCCCCCAAGATCCGAGGAACGAAATCCCCCTGGGGGCACGCCAAGCATCGGACCCGATCCCTCCCCCGCAGCAGCGCCCGCATCCGCACTGCCGCGCGACGACAAAACGCCCGCCTCAGACCCGGACGCCTCGCCAAACGATCCGCCATCGTGCACCCCAGCAATCGACGGCACCAGACCGTGTCCGGCCAGAAATCGATCTGCACTGACCTCGGAGCGAAACGCCGGGCCGGGGGCGCCTGCCGCGCGAATCCACCCGGATGCACGAACAGATCGAATGCATCCAGATCGGAACCCAACACCCGCTGCAAGGTCAGACCGCCGCCGTGGCCGTCCGAGACCGCCATTTCTGAAAAGAGAAGGTTCACGGTCGCGAGTTCTACGTCAGCCTTTGCAACCCCCTCGATTACTGCTGTGATCGGCCGACGGCCTCGCGGGCCGCATTTAGGAAGGCCTTGGCAAATCCGCGGCGCCGGCCCGGCAGGGCCTCACGTGCAGCGGTTTCGAGCGCCTCATCCGGTCCTGCCTGCCATGTTTCCCAGACGCGCGCCAGGCAATCCGCTAGGCATTCGGAATCGTTTGGATCGAAATAGACGGCGCCGGGAGGGTTTTGCTCCCGGTGCACGGCAAGATCCGACAGCACCGCGCGTTTTCCCAGCGACTTGCACTCCTCGATCGCGGTGTTCCAGCCTTCGAATCGCGAAGGATTCAGCACAGCGACACTCTGCCGCATCAGCAGATAGACATGATGGTGCGGGACCAGCCCAAGGAAAGCGACCTGATCTCTGACGCCGAGGCGGGACACGAGTTGGATCAGGTCAGCAAAGTGCATGGGGGCCCTGTAGTCGTTGAGAAGGCCGGTGCAAACCACGAAAGGTCGGATCCGGCGTTGGTGCAATCGTTTCAGCGCTTCAAACACAGCACGGTGATTCTTGTGCACCCAAAACTGGTTGGGCAGGTACAGAAAACGCTCCGGCAGATGATACTGACGGCAAACCGGCGACGGATCGTTCTTCATGGCCTCGTCGGGGACGTGTGCCACAAAACGGAGGACGCGCGCCTTGGCCGCCAGTTGCGGATCGAACGCCCGGAAGTCGCGTAAGGCATCCTCGCTGCTCAGAAGCACGATGCGGGCGTTCCGGGCAGTGTTTTGAAACCAACGATCGCGGAACGCCCTGTCCTGATCCGAAAAGAAGGCCGGAAGGTGGACGTGTTGAAAATCCGGTATCCACCCGATTCGCGGCACACGCGTAGGGGTGTCCACAAAACGGCTGAAAAAGACATCCAGGTTCAGGTCCAGGCAGACGCGCTCGATGGGTCCGGGCCACATGCGGTCGGGCACACGGCCCAGCCTGCGCAAGTGTTCCAGCGCCCAAACCGGGCTCCATCGGCGGGGCGGTGCGGCGATCCTCGCGCCCCCGGACAACCCACGGAACTGTTCCCACGCGGGCTCCGGCAGGCTCGCGGGCCGCAGGACGAGTGTCGTCGCGGATTCCGGCTCGAAGTCGCGGAGCGCGGAAAGGAGGTTCACCAGATAGGTCAATCCTCCCGTCCAGCCTTCGCCCTGCATCCATTCGAAGCCGATGCGCATGCGGGAATCGGACCCGTCACCATTCACGAGGCACCTCCGCCGGTGGCCTCGGCCCAGATCTCGCGCAGAGCCTGCGCGAGCGAACGCCTGGGATAGCCCGGCACGAGCGCCTGGATCTTAGCAATGTCCGCAAGCTGGCAATGCCGATCAACGCGCCGCTTCAGTTCCGGCCGCTCATCGATCTCGACGGCCTCGCCAATGGTCTCGCCCAACAATCGCACGACATCCGCCGCCGAGTATTCCGTGCCGGATCCCACGTTGTACACTCCGAACGACGAGGGGAGCGGAGCCTCGGCTAGCGTGGCAAAGGCATCCGCGACATCCTCGACATGAACGAAATCCCTGCGGGGTGACGTATTGCCCATGGCAATCCGTCGCTTGCCCGCAACGAGCTGCGCGACCACGTCTGGGATCAGATGGCGGTTGGTTTCCCTCGTGCCCACAGTGTTGAACAGCCGCACCACTGCCACCTCGGGAAGGCCCGCCCGATGGGCATACGTCATCAGCTGCTCCCCCGCTGCCTTGCAGATCCCGTAGATGTCGCGCGGCCGCACCGACATCGTTTCCGCCAGCGGGCCCTCAAGTATGTCGTATACCGCGCCGGAGGACGCGAACACCAACCGCCGCACGCCCGCGGCGCGGCAGGCATCGGCCACGTTCTGCGTGCCCTCGATGTTCGTCCGCAGCGCGAGGTGCGGCTCGTTTTCGCACGTGGGGATATGGTGGATCGCCGCCAGGTGCACAACCGCAACCGGTCGCCACCGCACGACCGCTTCGGCCAGATCCGTTCGGTCCACGATGTCGCATCGCCCGAACGTGACGCCCGAACAAGCAGACACATATTCCCGACGACCCGTTGCAAGGTCGTCGAGCACGTGCACGGTCGCGCCACGCTCCGCCAGCCGTTCCACCAGGTGGCTGCCTACAAATCCGGCGCCGCCAATGACCACGATGTTGCTCATAGAATCCCGCTCCTGCCGGGTGTGCCATCGCCGCACGCGGCCTTCAGGGGGTCCGCGACTTCGACGACGGGCAATGGGTCTAGGATGTCCTGCTCCTCCCTGCTTGAGAGGAAGGCGAAGCTCCCGTCAGGATGCCTCGACTCCTGAAACTGCAGCGGCCGGAAGGCCTCGTGGCAGGTGCGCTTGGGCACCGACGCGGGGCGGAGGTCGCCGCGCACAAAAAACGCATTGTTCCCGTACGAATTGCACCCCACCAAGTCGAACCCCTTCGCGTGCCCAAGCCCGCACAGCGCTGCCAGCGAGGCCCCGTAGTAGATCATCGAGCGATGCGCCTTCGCCCGTTCGAAATCCGGCCGGTACGGCACCACCACCGCACGGTCCGGACCGAAACGCGCATTATATTCGATCGCGACGATCGCGGGTCGCACTTCCTCGACCGCCTTCCACACCCAGTAGTCGTTCCCGTCAATGTCGATCGACAACAGGCCGATGGGCCCGCTCATCCCGTTTGCCCTCAGCAAATCGTTGATGTTCTCCGCCGTCACGAACGCTTGCGCCGCGCGCAGCCGCCGCGTCACCGAGATTGCGTCCGCACGGATCGACGCCACGTGCCCCTCGCTCCCGTCCATCACAAGACCCGACCAGTAGTCGTTCAGCAAAAGAAACCGCGTGTTCGCCTCCGTGTAGTCTTCGACCCCAAACTCGACGAACGTGCGCTCCCCCACCGGTACCTCGCGGATCAACCACTGGATGATCCCGTCGTCACCACCCTGCGAAAACACTTGGAACTCCCACCCCTCTAGTGTATTTACCCCGGCTGTCACCCGAGTTGCGACTGAGAGGTTGCCCAGGGCGCACCGCAACAGCTCCGTTTGCCGCTGCCGAACACGCCCCCCCGCCGCCACCTGCCGCAACAACCGCACGTGCTCCATCAACGCCCGAGGCCAGGAAAAAGGATTCATCGAGTCGCCCCAGTTGATCCCGAAATCATCCCCCGTCGGCCCATCACGTCGGCCTCTGCGGACCGGTGCCCAGCATTTCGCGGACGTGCGCCTTGGCCAATCGTCCCATCCCACCCAGCATCGTGCGGACGGTCCGCCACTCCCATCCACACGAGCATGGCACACGGATCCAATCGAAAAATCCAAGGCGCCCTCGATAGACCGTGAACAATCGGTCGAGCACCTGTTGTTCCAACATGTGATTCAGTGCTGCCTTGAGTTCGTGCTGCCGCACAGATGACAGGGATTTAAAACCGCGTCTCTGCGTGCATTGATCTTGAAACCATCGCTTCATGTCCCTGGCCGAACGCGCGACATAGTGCCACGGGCACGCCAGTCCCACGCTTTCCAGATACACCCGGTAGGAAAATGTCACGGTATTGTCGAAAGCGACGAAACCTTCCAAAGCCAGCGCCAGAAATGCCGCGTTGTCCGAGTTGTTCCCAGAATATAAACTTGGGAATCCTCCTGCCTCCCGAAAAGCCTTCGTACGAACCATCATCGACAATAGGGTTTCCGATGGGAGGCGGCGCAACCACAGCCAATCGAGAACCACGTCGATGCCGGGGTACACTCCCGAGTTCCAACCGCCGGCTTGCCTCTGGACGGTTCCGATCCTGTCAATGACCAGATTCTTCCCGAAAGCGACCGCGATCTTGGGATCCTGATTCATGAGGTTCGAAAGCCTGCGTACGTAATCGCGCGAAAGGCAATCGTCGTCAGACAGGAGCATAAAATATCGCCCGCGCGCCAAGTTCAGGCACTGGTTCCAGTGCGTGATGATATCGACGGTCTCTGGATTTGTTCGCGCGACAATGCGGTGATCGCGCCTTTGAAACTCGGCAACGACTTTGGCGGTATCGGCGCTCGATCCATTATCGGAGACAAGGATCTCAAGCGATTCCTCGTTCTGCGCCGTGACACTCTCGAGGGTCGTCCGGAGATACTGCGGGCGATTCAGTGTCGGCACCACTAGGGTGACGTTCAATTCTGTTTCTGGCATATCAAGCGCGCATGCCGACGGCCCGACCGCGGAGGACACAATCATCGGTCCAAAAGTACTTCCACTGTCCAAAACGACCAGCCATGACGAGCACGGAGTCCTGCGGAACGGGTTTGGCGGCGGACCAATCCGTTAGAGGATGGGTGTCGCTTGGTTCACGCCGGAGCCCGAAAGGTTCAAGCGCCGACCAGATCGTCTCCAATGCAGCGGCTGTTTCGCGAGTGAAAATGACGTTCGCCCAGGGGACCCTATGGACGGAGGCACGAATGTCGCGGCTTCCATTCGGGCAGAGGTCGGGACAGAGGAGGCCCATGACTGTTAATTCGTCAACCACCTTGTCGCACAATGTCCCTTCGCGGCAGGGCAGGGGTCGGTGGCGGCTGAAATAAACTTCGACCTGAACGCCGGTGTGGCCTTCCAGAGCATTGCATGGGGAAAGGCGCTCGGTGCAGTTGATCCGCGTGGAGAGCAGGTCCTCGTCATAAACGTAGATCCAATGCTCTGGCCTCTGGGTGGGATGAGGCGCGGTGGCCTCGACAAGCCACACCGACGAGCAGTCCAGCGCCCTTGCTGCCTCACGGGCTGCATCGGGCAGGTTACCGCACATGTCGATGAAATTGGGAACGGGGAGAGTGTTGACGAGGCGCTCGTATGCAAGAATTCGACCGTCCGAGGTGCAGACGCGCTTTTCCCGGAGATCGATGCCGACCACTTCCGTTTCCATCTGGATGCGGGCGCCTTCGGCCAAACGGGATGCGAACGCCTGATACCCGCCGCGCCGCGGATATCGGACGTGCGTGATGTAGTGCGTCTGGCGGTCGAGCGGCGCGCGGGCTCCTGCCAGAACCTCTTCCTCCGTCGGAAAGAAGAAGCGCTTCCCAATCCAGTCCAGCCCGAGCCGGTCGGGATCAACAGTCCAATACTTCCGTGTGTACGCGGCAGGAAAAGTGCGGGCGAACACCGGCCCCAGGGCCGCGTCGAGCCATTCCGCGTAGTTCGCCGGCACCCGCATTGCCCGCCTCCGCCGTGTCTCGAGAAACGACTCGATGCAACGGGTCCGAAGAGGTTCTGGAACCTGGTACATGTTGGATTGCGCGGGATGATCAATCCATCTGCCCCGGAACCAGTTCCCGATGCCGACCGGATACTCGAGTAACTCCTCGCCGACGGCTTCCGCAAACACCCCTCGGACATAATCATTTTTGGTGAAGGAGACGTGTGGCCCCTCATCCCACGTGAAGCCTTCCCGTGTCCGAGTGTGAACATGACCAAAAGCATGGGAAGCCCGTTCCAACAACAGGCACCGTTCGTGGCCCAGATGATACGAAACCGACAGGCCAGCCAATCCAGCCCCTAGGATAACGGTCATGGCTGCGTCCCAATCCCGGCGTCGATGCTCGGCGAACGGAACGGCGGTTCGCCGGCCTCGCAGATGGCACGAATGCGGGCCGACACTTCGGGGACATAGCGCATCACTTCGCCCGGCCGATAGGGCAATGCCCCGATAAGCAACCGCCCCTTAGCACCCCAGTGCCTCCACCAGGATTCCGCAAAATCTCGCAGTGTTGCCGCGCGCCCGGTTCCCACATTCTCGACCAATGGCTGGCCTGGTTTGATATCCCGCCACGAACATGCATCAAGAAATGTTCGCGCCACCGATTCCACCGGAACGAAATCACGGACCTGTCCACCTTCCGTCATGGGAAAGTTCTTGTCGGCATGTGCGGCGGCGCGAAGCGATGGCCAGAAGTTTGACGGGTGCTGTCCTTCGCCGAAGGCGTGGAAGATCCGCAGGCAGACGAGTTCCATAGAAAACGTCCGAGCGAACCCGAGGGCGCCGCTCGTGAAGAGGTGTTTCGAGATGGCATAAGGGCCCCGGGGCTCACAACGGCCGCTGGATGGAATCTGGCACATGGTTTCGCCGGCAGCGCCATATTCCTGGCAACTCCCGGCCACAACGATCCGAGCCACCCCATGAAGGCGCGCCCTCTCCAACAGGTTGAGGCAAGCGGTCGAATTCGTGCGAATCGCATCTGCCCATGTCACTTCCTGAGGGCTCACTCCGACCGCCGAAAGCACGATCAGAGCATCCGACCCTTGTAGGGCGCTTGCGTCGAAGGATTCCAGTTCGCCGTCAACCCACCTCGGTTCCTCGGCGATCTGGACTCGTGGATGAGAACCGGGGCGCCGAAGAGCGACGACATCGTGTCCCGCTTCCAGGGCCACGCGAAGGAAGTGGCTGCCGATGAAGCCGGTGCCGCCGGTGACGAAAATGCGCATGCCGTGGGAGGTTCTCAGGATCGCTTAACGAAGGTGCGGGCACAGCCGACAACTTGATCGAGCTGATCCGATGTCAAACCAGGAAACGTCCCAACGAAGATGGCGCCGTTCATTATGCGGTCGGCCCCAGGGAGAAGCGAAGCGATCTCAACACTCTTGAGTTTGGCCGTGTGGGAATTTGAAAGATGGCGGACGCGAAAGGCCCCAGCCCGCTGACGCCGGAGTTCGACGAACGCCGGTTGTCGGGCGAGGTTCCCACCGAAGAGCGCGCGATTGCCGATCTTCCGCGCATCGAGGTGGCGCGCGAGATCGAACGGCGTGAAGGGCGCCGTTGGCCGGACGAGCAGCAGGAACCCGAACCACGAGGGATCGCTGCGGTGCCCGGAGTTGTCCCAGCTGAAACCGGCAGGCGTCCATCTGGTGGCGTGGGTCGGCAAGTGGAATTCGAAGAACTCGTCGAGGTCGGCCATGCCGCGGCGCAGGTATTCCCAATTGGTGCGACGGGCCTCGACGAAGGCGGGGAGGCGCTTGAGCTGCTCGCGGCCGATGGCGGCCTGAATGTCGAGGGGTTTGAGGTTGTAGCCGAGGTGACTGTAGATGTACTTGTGGTCGTAACCCTCCGGGAGTTCGCCCAGCTGCCACCCGAAGCGCTTCTTGCAGGTGTTGTCCTTGCCACTGGCGCACCAGCAGTCCCGCCCCCAGTCGCGGAAACTCTCCACGAGCACTTTGAATTTCATGTCGCGCACGACATTCACCGCGCCCCCCTCGCCCATCGTGATGTGGTGCGGGGGATAGAACGATTGCGCCGAGAGATCGCCAAATGTGCCGGTGAGTTGGCCGTCGTACGTGGAGCCAAGCGAATCGCAGTTGTCCTCGATCAGCCACAGGTCGTGGCGCCGACAGAAGTCGGTGACCGCCGCCAGGTCGAACGGGTTGCCCAGCGTGTGGGCCAGGATCACGGCCTTCGTTTTTCCTTCGACGAACGCCCCCTCGAGCTGATCGGCACGCGCATTGAGCGTGATCGGATCGGCATCGACGAACACCGGCACTGCGCCCACCTGCACGATCGGCGCCACCGTGGTGGGAAATCCCGCCGCGCACGTGATCACCTCGTCGCCAGGACGGAGCCGCCTGTCGCGCGGGATCTTGTGGCTCGTCAGTGCCGAGACGGCCAGCAGGTTCGCCGAGGAACCCGAGTTCACCAGGATCGACCGCCGCACGCCGAGGAATGACGCCAGCTCATGCTCGAAGGCGTCGCCCTCGGGACCGAGCGTCAGCCAGAAGTCCAGCGTGGCGGAAACCGCGGCCTCGACCTCGTCCTCGGTAAACACGCGCCCCGCGTAGGGCACAGAGAGGGTCGAGGGCCGAGGGTCGAGCGCCGACATGTCCGCTTTGAGGCGGAGGGCGTCGTCGCCGGGCCGGTTGGCAATATGGGCCTCCCGAGAGAACTTTCTCGCATCAAGCCGAATGATGGCTTTCCTCACTGCCAGGACGAACGCGGGCTTCACGCGGACCGCCAGACGCCGGGCAATGGACAGCCGCACTTTGAGAACACGGTCCGTGCGGACATAGGATTCCTTTGGCAGCGCGCCTTCCTCGTAGTCCGAAGCCCCGATTGGAAGAGAAGCCGGATGGACTCTTGACGATGTGACCATGGCCACATCGATATCCCCAAGCGCATCAGCCTCTGAAAGGATCAGGGCAGGGCGTATTTTGGCACGATCCAATGCCGTGTGCGGCCAATGGATTCGGCAAAATGTTCCGACAATCGACATTGTGTGAGAAGGGGCAGGAAGACCAACCGGGACGGCGGTCAGTCGCGATCGATCAGGAGTCGATCCAGACTGTCTCCCCAATCCTCGTCGTCCTCTCGGAAGACGCTATCGAGCTGAGCTGCCTCCCAGACATTCGGGGGGGGATTTCCAGCCATCATTTCGTCCTTGGTATAAAGAACAAGCCGGACGCCCTCTGGAATCTGTGCCGAGGCATCCAAGATCTCGAGGCCGCTTCCTTTCTTTATGACGGTGATGCTCACGAGATACAGTACTCCCAGATCTGCCGGCACGTCAATTCGGCGGGGTCAGCGCCCGCATTCACCCCGCGGTACCATTCGACGGTCCTGCGGATCGTCTCCGAAAAATCCCAGATGGGACTCCAACCCAGCAGATGGAACGCCTTCTCATGGGCAAGATTCAGGAGGCCCGCCTCGTGCGGCCCAGTCGGATCGGAGCGATCCTCCCACGTGCCCGGCCAATGCCTTAGGATCTCTTCGACGACCGTCCGCACGGTCCGGTTGGATTCGGGCCTGGGCCCAAAATTGAAAGCCCCGCGCAATGCCGCGGTCGACGATTCGCCCGCGAGCCGCGCCGCGAGGAGAAGATACCCACCCAGGGGCTCCAGCACGTGCTGCCAAGGCCGCGTCGCAGCCGGATTGCGCACGGGGATCGAGGCATTCGCCGCCAGCGCCCGAACCGCGTCCGGCACGATGCGGTCCTCGGCCCAGTCGCCGCCACCGATCACGTTGCCAGCGCGGGCGCTCGCGAGCCGAACGGGATGCGCCCCCGGGAAAAACGAGCGGCGCCACGACTGAACGGCCAGCTCAGTCGCAGCCTTGCTGGAGCTATAGGGGTCGTACCCGCCCAGCGCGTCCTCCTCCCGGTAGGCGTGGACCCACTCACGGTTCTCGTAGCACTTGTCCGTCGTGACGATGACCGCGACACAGGGCCGATCCACGCGGCGAATAGCCTCTAAGATCTGCACGGTGCCCATGACGTTCGTCTCCCAGGTCAGGGCTGGCTCCGCGTAAGAGCGCCGCACGATCGGCTGGGCCGCTAGGTGAAAGACGTAATCCGGCCTCGACGCCTCAAAGGCCGCGCCCACCGCCGCCGCATCACGAATGTCTCCCCGGCGGTCCTCCATCCGTCCCGAGAGGTCCAATTGCTCAAAGAGCGACGGCCGGGTCGGCGGCTCGAGGGCCAGACCCGTTACCCGAGCGTTCAATGCCAGCAGCCATTCGCAGAGCCAGGAGCCCTTGAAGCCGGTGTGGCCCGTCACCAGCACGCGGCGGCCGTGAAAGGCATCGGCCATTGAAGAATAAACACTCACTGTCAGGACTCCCGATTGGACGGTTTAGACCACACCTGCCAAGGTGCCGCCCCCTTGGCCCAGAGGCCGTTGAGGAAATTGAATTCAGCGAACGTGTCCATGGGTTGCCAGAATCCTTTGTGGCGGTACGCCACCAACTCGCCGTCCACAGCAAGACGCCGGAGCGGATCCTGCTCGAACATGATCTCGTCGCAGTTTTCGAGATAGGAAAACACGCGTCGGCTCGCTACGAAAAACCCGCCGTTGATCCAGCCGCCTTCCGCCTGCGGCTTCTCGTTGAACTCCGTGACTCGACCATTACTCTCCAGACCCATTTCACCGAACCTTCCCGGAGGATGGACCGCTGTCACCGTCAATATCTTCCCGTGGGTCCGGTGAAAACGGATGGCTGAGGAAATATCGACATCGCCCACGCCGTCACCGTAGGTCATCAAGAAATCCTCGTCCGAACCTAAGTACCGCTCAATCCGCTTGATGCGGCCTCCCGTCATCGTCTCCTCGCCGGTGTCCGCCAGGGTCACCCGCCAGTCGTGCTCCTCATGGGAGTTGTGAAATTCAACGGAGAGATTGTCGCCCAGCGCCAGTGTCACGTCACAGGTGTGCCAAAGGTAGTTTCGAAAGTAATCTCGAATTATGTCCCCTTTGTATCCTAGGCACAGGATGAAATCCCGATGCCCGTAATGGGCATACATCTTCATGATGTGCCAGAGGATCGGGCGATTTCCTATCGGCACCATCGGCTTCGGTCGATACTCCGTCTCCTCGCGAAGACGCGTCCCCTTGCCGCCGCAAAGTATCACGACTTTCATGTTGTTTGAATCTCCAATTCTTTAAGCATCACATTTTCAAACATCACGCTTCCCCATGCGGGGTGCCAGTTGGCTGCCCAAGAGTGATCGCCGCTGATGGGGGAGACCTCGAAGACTGGGACGCCGATGACAACATCAAAGTCCTGCCGGGAGCCGCGATGGCCGCCCTGGCCAACGCTAAAGCCTATGTAATAGGTGCCCGGGGCCAGTTTGGCGTCATTGATGGCGAGGCGGAGGGTTTTGGTTTCTCCTGTGGCCAGGTCGAAGGTGTCGGCGGTAAAGAGGGTGCCGACACAGGTGGAGTCCATGCGGAAGATGCTGGAGCCGATGCTTAGGTTATGGAGCGTTCTGCGCGCGGAGATGCGGAGGTCGAAGGCGATTGGTTCTCCGAAATTGACGCAGCCCTTGTCGTTGGTGTCGGCGAGGCGTGCATCCAGAAAACGGGCATCACAGGGCATGCCTGGGAGGCGAAGCGCGTCGAGATCCACGCGGGCGGCCTCTTTCCGGGTGTCAAGGTAGGCAGTCACGGCCTGGGGGGTTTTCCCGAGGAAGCGGATGTTGCCACGTTCGAGGAGGAGGGTCGAGGGGCAGAGGTTGCAGATCGCCCCCATGTTGTGGCTCACGAAAAGGACCGTGCGCCCCTCGGCGCGAGAGACGTCCTGCATCTTCCCGAGGCATTTTTTCTGAAACTGGATATCCCCCACGGCGAGGACCTCGTCGACGATGAGGATCTCGGGCTCGAGGTGGGCGGCGACGGCGAAGGCGAGGCGCACGTACATGCCGGAGGAGTACCGTTTCACCGGCGTATCGAGGAACTTCTCGATCTCGGCGAAGGCCACAATCTCGTCGAATTTTCTTTCGATCTCCCGGCGGCTCATGCCGAGGATCGTGCCGTTGAGGTAGACATTTTCGCGGCCGGTGAGTTCGGGGTGGAAGCCGGTGCCCACCTCGAGCAGCGAGGCGACCCGGCCACGGATGCGGACCCGGCCCTCGGTGGGCTCCGTGATGCGGGATAAAATTTTCAATAACGTGGACTTGCCCGCGCCGTTGCGACCGATGATGCCGAGGACCTCGCCGCGCTTGACCTCGAAGCCGACGCCCCTGAGCGCCCAAAAACGCTCTTTGGAGGAGGGCAATGCGGGCGCCGGCTCTGCCCCCCGGCGCAGCGCGCGCAAGGGGCGCGCCACCGCCTCGACAATCTCCTCGCTGAGGCGGCGGTAGCTGGGCCCGCCCCTCTGGTGGCTGATGAGGTAAGACTTGCCGAGGTTCTCGACGGAGATGACGGTGTCAGGATTCATGGTGCGTGGAACTTAGATCGGCGAGGGATCGCCTAAACGCGGCTTCAACCACGAAGGACTCAATCAACTCCCTCGCGAGAAAACCGTAAGGCATCCGTGTTCATCCGTGGTTCCTCAATGCGCCCGCCCTGGTGGGACGGGGTTCCACCACGGATGGACGCCGATGGACACCGATGCCTTCGCCGAGCACCCCTCCCCATCCGAGTTCATCCGTGTTCATCCGTGTTCATCCGTGGTTGCTCACAGCGCCCGCCCTGGTGGGACGGGGTTCCACCACAGATGGACGCCGATGGACACCGATGCCTTCGCGGAGCACCCGTTCCCCATCCGAGTTCATCCGTGTTCATCCGTGGTTGCTCACAGCGCCCGCCCTGGTGGGACGGGGTTCCACCACGGATGGACGCCGATGGACACCGATGCCTTCGCCGAGCACCCGTTCCCCATCCGAGTTCATCCGTGTTCATCCGTGGTTCCTCAATGCGCCCGCCC
>JAKQKQ010000030.1 GCA_029560585.1 Verrucomicrobiota bacterium
AGGCTGCCGTTCGCGCTCTGAAGGCCGACGCAGGTCGATCACCGCGCCGATCCCCATCTCCCTCAGGCGCGCCAGATCCGCCTCGGATGCCAGCGCATGGTTGGCCGACCGGAAAAACCTCCCCGTCACCATCTTCCGGCCCCCGGCGTCATACCCGCCAAAGTCCCTGAAGTTATGCAGCCCGTCGAACAGATGCTTACGCGTTTCCATGCCGCCGCGCCTAAGCCAATCCCGCCGGAACGTCCACCCTCCCTGTCACCTCACCCACAGTCGTCATTCCGGCCACACGCAAAACGCGTGAGCCGGAACCCACGGGCCAAGGCCACCGCTTGTCATCCCGGAAGCGCGAAGCGCTATCCGGGAACCATCGTGGGGGCACGACGGCGTCTGAGTGGCTCCCGGCTCTCCGCTTCGCTACGGCCGGGATGACAAGCGTGGTGATCTCAAGAATGAGGGATGGAGCGGCATCCAATTTGTAGGACGGCCGAAAATCTTCCCACGCAACTTCAGCCCGCTAGCCAACAAAGATGGGGGATAGCGCCCTCCAGATTCAACCGGGGCCGGAGCCGGGGTTATTATCCAACCCATGACACGGCACAAACACGCGCAAACTGGACTAGGAACCCCGTCGCCTCTCGATCGCTGGATCGATGCGACGCTGCGCGCGTTTGCGATGCTGGTGCACTACGTCGCCTCAACACTCCAGATGCGCGCCCGCCGTCTCCCCGTGATTGGCACACGGACGACGCCGGACGCCCTGCCCAGAGTGACGAGCGACACCCAACAACAGGAAACAAAACCCGCTGCGCAACACCGCAGCCCGATAGCCCTCATCCTGAGCAGCACGCAAAGCGTGCGCCCGTCGAAGGACGAGGGCGTGCTCACCACCGTGAGCCACACCGCACCATCCCCCTCCGTCTCGCTGACGACGTCAGCAATCCACCTCCCCCTGCTTCGCAGGTGGAGGCAAGATCAGAGCAACGAAGAGGAATTGCCTCCATCAGTCCGCAGGACTGGCGGGGTGAGGCGCGGCCGCGAAGCGGACGAATTGGTCCAGTGGACCAATTCGAGCGACGAACGCCCGAAGCGTAAGCGAAGGGCAGGATCGCCGCGTCTTCGTGGCGAGACGGAGGGGGCTCTTTCCCTCCACACCTAGCGCTCCAACCAGCGCACCCAATCCCACCCCAACTCGCCACCAGCGAGGCCGCGCCCGCGCGCCTTATCCACAGCCTCGCGCCCAGCCCCAGAATCCGGCACACTGCGCCCGATTCACACACGAGGCTCCCATGACTGCCCCCGTCGGCTCCAAGGCCAACCCGTCCAAATATGACCCATATACAAAGCTCGCCGACGACGAGCCCTATTTCATCATCCGCGCCAACGACCTGCTCTCCAGCGCCCTGATCGAACTCCACGCCTATATCGGCGCGGGCCAGTC
>JAKQKQ010000037.1 GCA_029560585.1 Verrucomicrobiota bacterium
CTATACCTGCATCCGCCCCGCTTGTGGCGCATTCGGCGACTTTCTCCGCCTTCCGGTCGCCGAAGGGTTGCGCTTCGCCGGAGTTCTCACCGCCACACTCACCCAACCCAAACTCGCCCGTTCTTCAACGGGCTGTTAGGCTGAATCGGGCACGAAACAGGCTAAAGCCTGGACTCCAACGGCTTCGGCCGAGCGAACCAAAAGCCCTGTGCGAATGGGTGCGTGGCGCCAGAGTTGCATGTGTCGCAGGCCTTCCTCCCAAGATCGGACGAAGGGAACCTCGGTGCTCAGATTTATCTGAGGCGGTGAATTAGTATTTCACGATGATCCGATAGAACATCCGGTTGGTGACACCGGACCAGGATGTCGAGATGGAGAGGAGGACGTCATTTACGGTGCAGGTGGTGCAGGCGCCGGCGATATCGGTCCAGGGGTCGTTTTTGCCGAGATCCGAGGATTGCTGCATCTGGTAGGTGCGGCCGGCCTTGCCGTAGAACTGGCAGGTGGCGGTGCTGCCCACCTTATCGATGATGGGGCCGGTGGTGCGGTACAGCGAATCGCAGTCGTTGTAGAGTGTGCCGAAGAAATACTCGTGCAGGTCGGTCTGGCTATCGCCATCCGTGTCGGCGCTGGGCGAGATCCAGTTGCCGAAGTTCATGTTGGAGACGGTGGTGCCGGCGGGGCTTATGCTGACGGAGTGCGCGTAGGTGGGGGAGCCCGGCAGGGTCTGTGTCCAGGGCGGTTGGATGACCTCGCGGATCTGGTAGGGGCTGCCACCCATCCAGTAGAGAGGCAAGGCGTAGCGGCCCCACGTGTCGGTGTAGTCGGCCGGTTCGCCCACGTCGCGGACAGAGTTCGTGTTCAGGTCGGCGAAGATGAGCCAGTCGCGGAGACCGGTCTCGCCTGTATCCTTGGCCCGGTCTTGGTCCTGGTCGTAGAACTTGACGCCGGTGACCGTGCCCCATTCCGTGACCCAGTTGCCGAAGTCGGCGGTGTTGGTGGATGCGGGGGTGACGGCGACCACATGATAATCCGGCCCGATTATGTTTGTCGGGTAGGTCTGGGTCCATGCGGGCCACAGGATTTCGCGGACGGTGTAGGTGAAGGGGGCGGGGACACTGAAGGCGTATGCGCCGGCGGCGTCGGTCATCGTCCGGGGCTCGCCCGCGTCGAGGGTGGCGTTGCCGTTGAGGTCGAGATAGATGTCCCATCCCGAGAGCGTGGTGTCGGTGCCGTTGAACGCCCCGTCTCCGCCGAGATCGTGGAACTTGATGCCCTGGATGGTGGCGTTGGCGCCAGCGGGTTGGGAGTCTATGGCGAAGAGGTGATCCTCGACCTCGCCGGATGGGGCATAGCCCGCATAGGTCGGCGGGAGCATGGGGGCGGTGGTGTAGCGGAATCTCGCGACGACGTTGGTGCCGAGCGCCATGCCGCCGAGGGGCACGTTGAATGTGAGGTTGTTCGTGCCGGGGACGACTGCGGCGTTGGCGAGGATCAGTTCGCCGGTGTCGTTCCAGTCGAGGTCGTTATTGAAATCGATCCAGGCGCAGATGAAGCCGGTGGCGGAGGCGACGACGTTGACGGAGTTCCAGCCGGGGTTCGCCACGGCGTAGATGCGGCCGGCGACGAGCGTCACGCCATCCTCATCGTCTGGGCCGATCGCGGGATTCTTGTCATCGCCGTCCGCGGCCAGGGTGGGCTGGCCGTCGGCCTCGAGGTCGACCTGTTGGCCCAAGAATACGCCAGGCATCACGAGATGGACGGCGCCGTTATTAGTTCCCGTGGTGGGAAACAGCGTGCCGGATTCGGGGGCATCGCCCCAATCGAAGTACGATTCGCCCTCCTCGCCGATGGGGACGACGTAATCCTCGACCTCGCCGGGCACGGCGGCGGCGAGGCCCGCGTATTCGGGGGGTGAGACTTGGCCCGTGAGCGGCTGGACGCTGAAGCGGAGCCGTCCATAGATCGGTGTTCCGGATGGCAGGCCGGTGGGGGGGACGAACAGGGGGAGGTTGTTGGTGCCCGCGCCGATGGGCACGTCCAGGGCGACGTTCTCGCCCGGGTCATTCCAGTCCAGATCGCCGTAGAAATCGATCCAGACGCTCAGGAATCCGTTGGTGCTCGCGGCGATGGGCACCGTGTTGGTGACGCCGGGCAAGAGCAGGCCGCTGGCCAGGAGGACACCATCCTCGTCCGGGGTGCCGTCGGAAACGTCGTCGCCGTCGGCGAGGGGCGTCGGTTGACCGTCGGGGTCTCCCTCCACCAGCAGGCCCAGGGACACGCCGGCGGCAACCAGATGGGCCGCACCGTTATTGGTGCTCGTGGTTGGGAATGCGGTGCCCGATTCGGGCGCATCGCCGTAGTCGTAGGGCTGCGGCGCGACGATGGTCACGAGATAGTCCTCGACCTCGCCGTTGGGCCAGAGGCCGACGTACGCGGCACCGATGGGCGCGGTGGAGAAGCGGAACCGCGCGAACGCCTGGGTGCCGGGGTTCGCGGTCGCTGGCACGGGGAACGCCAGCACGTTGGCTCCCGTGGCGAGAGGCCGATCCCGGAAGATCTGTTCGCCGGCGTCGTTCCAGTCGCCGTCCCCGGTGAAATCCACCCACGCGCTGAGCCAGCCGGGGGCCGAGGCGACGACCAAGACACCATTGGTTGTCCCAGTGGTGAGGCCGCCGGGCGGGAAGGTCACGCCGTCCTCGTCGTCGTTGGGCGGAGGGTAGACGAGATCGTTGTCGTCGCCGAGTGCGGCGGGATCGGGTTGCCCGTCGGGTTCGCCGTCGATGCTGGCGCCGAGGAAGAGATTCGAGACGATGACGTGCGCGGCGCCATTGTTTCGGGCCAGCGTGGGGAATGTCGGGTCCAGGGCGTCGCCCCAATCGATGTCTTGTTCGGGTTCATTGGACGCGGTGGACAGCCAATAATCCTCGACCTCGCCGTCCGGCTTCTGGCCGGTGTCGCTCGTGCCGATGCTCTGGGTGCTGAAGCGAAAACGCGCCATCACCCGCTTGAGCTGGGGCGTCGTGGCGGGCACATTGATCAAGAGGCTGTTGAGGCCTGGGCCGAGCGCGCGGTCGTTGAAGACCTGCTCGCCGGGATCATACCAGTCGCCGTCGGCATTGAAATCGATCCACGCGCTGAGCAGGCCGTTGGTCGAGGCGGTGATGTCGACCTGGCTGAGTTGGCCGGGCCGGAGGGCGCCGAACGGGAAGACGACGCCGTCCTCGTCGTCCGTGCCATCGCCGTTATCGTCGCCATCGGCGAGCGCGGTGGGTTGGCCGTCGGGATCCGGCTCGACCCACTGGCCGAGGAAGATGTTGGACACGATCACGTGGGAGGGGCCGCTGTTGCTGCTCCATGTGGGGAACCTGGGGTCGTCCGCATCGCCCCAGTCCAGTGTGCCGGAGGGAGTGTCACCGATCGTGACGAGGTAGTCCTCCACCTCTCCGTCGGGCCACAGGCCGGTGTAGCTCGCGCCGATGCGCTGCGTGCTGAAGCGGAAACGCGCGAACACCGACGCGCCGGCGGGCAGGCCGACCGGAACGTTGAAGCTGATGTTATTCGTGCCTGGGAAGAGCCATCGGTCGAAGAAGATCTGCTCGCCGGCGTCATTCCAATCGCCGTCGGCATTGAAATCGATCCAGGCGCTGAGGTAACCGTTGACCGAGGCGGTGACCTGGACGGGGGCGCTGGTCCCCTGGGCCAGCGGCAGCGCGGGGAAGATGACGCCGTCCTCGTCGTCGTTCGGAGGCGGATAGACGAGATCGTTGTCGTCGCCGAGGGCATTCAGGTCGGGTTGGCCGTCGGGTTCGCCATCGATGCTCGCGCCGAGGCGGACACCGGGCACGATCACGTGCGCTGCGCCATTATTGGCGGCCAGCGTGGGGAAGGTCGGGTCCTGGGCATCACCGAAATCGAGTGTCTCATCCCCGATGGGCTCGTTGCCGAAATCCGGCGTTTCCTCGGGCGGCCATGTGACATCGCCGCTTTCTAGGACGGTGACCAGATGGCCTTGATTCGGTGGGCCGGGGTATGTCTGCGCCCAGCCGGGAAGTGGGATTTCTCGCAGCCAATAGTTCGTGGAGGTCACGCCCACGAGCTGAGCGAATCGGAAGTAACCTTCCTCGTCGGTGACGGTCTTGGGCTCGCCCTCTTCCCACGAACGGCTGCCATCGAGATCGAGGTAGACCCCCACGCCCGGGAGGCCCGGCTCTTCAGGATCTTTCTGGCCGTCGCCGTCATAGTCGCCCCATTTCTGGCCTTCCGACGGGTCGTGGAAAACAGACACGTCGCTTGAGAGATTTGGCGGGACCGGATAGGCCGAGCCATCATCGGGCCCTAGCATGTCAAGCCACTGGCTGACTTTGAGCGACATGGTGCGATTCGCGAAGATGTCGTTTCCCCCGCTCGCGGCCTGGATCAGGGCCGAGTATCGGGGGTCGGTGTTGGACATGGGCGGCTGGACGGCGAACCGCAGCACGCGCGCGACCGAGCCCGGAAGCGGGATGTCGCCGAAATGCCACGAGGGGACATAGTAGGCGCCCTGCGCGTCATTGAAGCAGCACCAGGCGAGGCCATCGTGATTCAGCGCGACGATCTTGGGGAGCAGGCCGCCGAGGTCATCGAATGGCGGGTTCGCATTTGGCGGCGGCAGACCGGCCTGGATCGCGAATTCCGCGGTCAGCCACGTGTCTTTCATCTCGCCGGCATAGGCGTCCCAGGTCGATTTGGGCGCTGGGTTGCTCAACGACTCCCCGTGGCTGTTGGCGGCGAACTGCCAGTTGCTGGTGGCGAGTGGGGATGTGTCGTTGGTGATCGTGGCCTGGACGTCGAATGCGACGATATCCCCATTGGCGTTGGTGCTCAGGTTGACCACTTGGCCGCAGATGGCGGAGGCGTTGGCGGTGCCGCCGCCGTTGGTCTGAATGTTGTCGTAGAACTCGAAGCTGAGGGCCTCGTCCGCCTGATTGGCGAACGAGAATATGTGCTGGCCGTATCGCGATGTCGGATCGATGCCCGGAGGGCCGGTGTTGGTGTTGCCGGACGCGGTCACCGGCGGCGCCAGGATGAGGAACGAGGGCGCCGCGGTCGCCGTGGCGATCGCGCCGAAATAAATGAGGAACGTCGCAGCAGACATTTTCATGTGATCGCCTCCTGAGGGAGGGGTTTAGGGGGGGACCGCAGCCGCCGTATCCCTACATCGCACCTCTGACCGACCGTCGGCCGGTCATCGCCCAACCCCGGCGTCGATTCCCTAACGCGGACCTCCGCCGTCTGATCGACGTGCGCCTCCATTGGAAGACCG
Organism: Verrucomicrobiota bacterium; assembly: GCA_029560585.1. Lineage (GTDB taxonomy): Bacteria > Verrucomicrobiota > Verrucomicrobiia > JADLBR01 > JADLBR01 > JADLBR01. Next base: position 5,306 of record JAKQKQ010000037.1, read on the forward strand.
CCTTACATCAAATTACCCGTGAACCGGAGGGGTGTCGAATAAGGAGCAATTCTATGCCCATTAGAATAATAGAATAGATTTGGCGGCCCGGGCTTCATGCCGCGCATGCGGGGCACCGCCGGGGGCGAGAATGCGAACGTGGCGAGCGATCTGGGACAGGAATCGCCCGGAGGGAGGATCTCTGGTTGCGGCGGGGGTCTTGAGGTCCCCGGCCTTTTCTCTTGCGCGATGCGTTGGAGGAACAACATAGTTTCGCATGCTGAGCAGGGGTCGTCTTTGTTCGTGGTATGCGGCGATAATCGGCGGTGCGCTGACCGTGGCGGTGGTCCTGTGGGGCTGTGGCAGGGCGGCGCCGGAGGGCGCCCCGCGGGCGGGCGCGCCAAAGGCGCCGGGGGCGGCGCCAGTTGCGCAGGCGGCGGACTTCGGCCCACTCAAGGGGCGCTGGGTGCGCCAAGACGGCGACTATATGATCGAGATCAAGTCGATCGGCGCCGACGGGAAAATGGACGTGGGCTATTTCAATCCGCGGCCGATCCACGTTGGAAAGGCGGAGGCCGATGCGCGCGATGGCACACCGCGGATCTTCGTGCTGCTGGCGGATCAGGGCTACCCGGGCAGCAATTACAGGCTCCAGTACGACAAGGGCAGCGACACGCTCCAAGGCTCCTATCATCAGGCGGCGAGCGGGGAGACCTTTGGCGTGATCTTCGACCGGCTGAAGGATCAATAGCGGCCCGAGTCCAAGGCGGGAGACGCACGCTTCGGGAGGGCCCGCGGCCTGAGGCTGTCTCAAAACCCTTGGATACGCGCCACCTGACGGAGGCGGCCCAAAAGATTTGTGGGGCGTCTCTGCGAGATGCCATCCGCCGCACCCTTCCCGGTTTCCTGAGTTCCTGATCAAAAACGCGAAGCACCAGATTCCTGCGTCGGTTTGGCGCTTCAATCAGGAACTCAGGAAGGCAGGAAACGAACCGAGCACATCCGTCCGCCGCATCCCGACCAAGTTTTGAGACGGGCTCTCTCCGGCGTCCGCGATTCACCAGCCGCGCAAAGCCCGGCCCGCGCGGCGAGCGTGTCTCAAAACCTCTGAGCCGAGCCGCCTGGCACAGGCGGCCTACAAATTTTGTAGGGCATCTCTGCGAGATGCCGTGCATTGTCGCGCGCCGCACACCATTGGAAGTCCCCTCTATCATCAGATGGGCATTGATTGTTGGGTGTTCCGTGTTGGGCGTTTGA
>JAKQKQ010000038.1 GCA_029560585.1 Verrucomicrobiota bacterium
TCAAACGCCCAACACGGAACACCCAACAATCAATGCCCATCTGATGATAGAGGGGACTTCCAATGGTGTGCGGCGCGCGACAATGCACGGCATCTCGCAGAGATGCCCTACAAAATTTGTAGGCCGCCTGTGCCAGGCGGCACGGTTCAGAGGTTTTGAGACACGCTCGCCTCGCGGGCCGGGTTGGCCCGGGCGTTGCGTGGCTGGTGAATCGCGGACGCCGGGGACGGCGTCCCTCCCGTGCGCGGCGCCCCCCGGCGAGTTTTCTCCTCGGTTTGTGACGAAACTGGGCCAATATCCTGCGGTCTTAGGATTGTGGCCATGGCGCGACTTTCAAAAGAGGATCGGCAGGCATACGAGCGATATCTGCGGGTGTTTCTGGACGCGCCGCACGTGCGGGGGCAACACGCGGGCAAATGTTATCCGGCGGATCGCGACGGCGTGCTGGGGATGGTGCGGGCGCACTTCGAGAAGGGCGTGGGCGCACTGCCGGAGACGCTGGTGCGCGACCGGGACCGCGGCCCATTGCCGGGAATTGTCGTACCCCACCTCGATTTTCGCGTGGGTGGCCCGGTCTATTCCTATGGATATCGCGAACTGCTGTCGTCCGAGCCCGCGGATGTGTACGTGATCCTCGGGGTGGGGCACCGTTGCCCGGCGGAATTGAGCGTTTTGCGCAAGGGGTATGAGACCGTCCTTGGGGAGGTGCCCTGCGATCCGGCCTTTGTGGCCGATCTGGCGGGGCGGGTCTCATTCCCGATTGAGGTCGCACCCCTGAGCCACCATGACGAGCACTCGATTGAGTTTGCGGTGATCTATCTGCAGGCGATCGCGGCGATGTACCCGGAGTACGGAGGCTTCTCGATCGTGCCGGTGCTGTGCGGGGCGATGCATGAGGAGATCATGCGGGGATCGGCGGATGGGTCGGCATTTGGCGAGTTCGCGGGAGCGCTGCGCGCAACCATCGGCGCGTGTGGCAAGCGCGTCTGCGTCATCGGCAGCATCGATGGCTCGCACGTCGGGCCGCGGTTTCAGCATCCTTTCAACGTGGATGGTGACGTGAGACGGCGCATCGAGGATCTGGATCGCGCCGCATTCGAGGCCGCGAGCAAGGGGGACCCCGGTGCGTTCTTTTCCATCTTTCTGGATACCTACAACGCCCAGGGGTTTGATGGGGTGGGTGTTTTATACATCATGCTTCACCTCTTTGGTGGGCGCGCGACCTTCGAACTCCTGCACTACGACCAGTGGTACGAGCGGGAGGACCGGTCCATGGTCACTCTCGCCAGCGGTGTTTTTCGGAGGAGAGGCTGATCCGAAAATAAGATCCTCCCGCAGAGACGCAGAGACGCGGGGAGGTTCTTGCCGGTTGGAGGAGGCATTTTCGTATCCGGTGGTGCCCCGAATGCCCGCCGCCGGGCGCGCGCGCGGGGCTGGCGTCCCTCCCCGGATTACGCCGGGCGGCTTGCCATGGGCTTGCCGATGAGGTCGTAGTCGGTGGAGCCGACGATTTCGACTTCGGCGAATTGGCCGATGGGCATGGGGGATTCCAACAGGACCGAGCCATCGATGCCCGGGGCATCCGCCTCGGAGCGGGCGGAGGTGGGGGCATCGACCAGGACCTTGAGGCGTGAGCCAATGCGGGCGGCTTGAATTTCCCGGGCGAGTCGCTGCTGCAGTTCCATGGCGCGCTCGAATCGGCGCTGGCGCGTCCGCGCGGGCACCTGGGCCGCCATCGAGTCCGCGCGGGTGCCCTCCTCTTTCGAGTAGGTGAATACCCCGAGCCGCTCGAAACGGGTCGCCTCGATGAAGTCCAGCATGTGCGAGAAGTGGTCTTCCGTTTCGCCGGGAAAGCCCACGATGAACGTCGTGCGCAGTGCTACGCCCGGGATGCCCTGGCGGATGCGGTGGATGAGGTTGACGATATGAGCCCCGGACGTCTCGCGCCTCATGGCGCGGAGCATGTCGCCGTGAATGTGCTGGAGCGGGATGTCGATATAGCGGGCGACCTTGCGGCAGCGGGCGATCGCGGCGATGAGTTCATCGCTCCAGTGCGCGGGGTGGGTGTAGAGGACGCGGATCCAGAAGTCGCCATCTATGCCCTCGAGCCCTTGGAGAAGCTGGATGATGCCCGGGCCGCGGGAGGGGTCCGCGCCCTGGCGGGGGCCGGCTTTCTCGGCCCAGAGGTCCATGCCGTAGTAGGTTGTGTCCTGCGATATGAGGAGGAGTTCGCGCGTGCCGTCCGCGACAAGGCCGCGTGCCTCGTGAATGATCGAGTCGATGGGGCGGCTCCTGTGGCGGCCGCGCATGCGCGGGATCGCGCAGAAGGTGCACGGGTGGTTGCAGCCCTCGGCGATCTTCACGTAGGCGTAGTGCCGCGGCGTCAGCCGGACGCGCGGCGTGTCCCAGTCTGCGATATACTTAGGTTTGGGCGTGACATAAGATCGGCCGACCGCGCCCTCCCAGACTTCGGCGACGATGCGGTCGATTTCGCGGACCTGGTCGAGGCCGATGAAGGCATCGGCCTCGGGGATCGAGGCGGGCAATTCTGTGGGGTAGCGTTGGGCGAGGCAGCCGGCGACGATGAGCTTGCGGTGTTTCTTGCCGCGGCGCCGACCCAGTTGGCGGTGAGCCTCGAAAATGGCCCCCACGCTCTCCTCGCGCGCCTTCTCGATGAAGCCACAGGTGTTGATGACGAGGATGTCGGCGGCCTCCGGATCGGACGTGATCGGGTAACCCGCGCGAGTCAACGCCCCGAGCATGATTTCCGCATCCGAGAGATTCTTCGCGCAGCCAAGGGAGATCATCCCTACCGAGGGCTGGCTATCGCGAGCGTGTCCTTTCATTGGGGGGTGACACTACCATGGGAGGGGGTGTTGTCACGGGCCGCAGCATGGGATTTTAAGATGTTGACAGGCTGATCGATGTGCCTACGGTAAACCGCATGGCCGAGACTTCAAGTACGCCCCCGACGCAACCGATTTCATCGAGCGGCTCGGCGGTTCCGCCGAGCTCAATCCCGCAGCCCGGAGCGGTAGTGAGACCGCCCTCGGGACCGAAGCTTCCCGGCCCCGCTCCGCTTGCTCCGCCGCCAGGTGCCATCAAGCCCGTGGCGGCGCCGGCCAATGCTCCGAAGAAGGAGACGGTGCGCATCAGTTTGCCCCCGCGTCCCGGACCGGGCGGCGCGCCAGTTCCGGCGGCCAGCACGGCGGGTCCGCGGCCCATGATACCTGCCGGTCCCGTCAAGAAGGAGACATCTCGAGTCCCCGCAGCCAGTTCCGTGGTCACGAAGCCTGGGGTATCCGGCGTGCCTGCTGCCCGGCCGGCCGTGGGTGCCACCACCGTGAGACCGGCGGCGCCAGCGAAGGCCGTCGCGTCCGCAGCGATGCCCGTCGCCGCTGCCGGGGGCGGTGGCGATGGCTTGGCGGTGGTGCTTGGGCTGATCGCCGCGATCGGCTCGATCGCCTCGTCTGTAATCTTGTTCGGGGTGAAGTGATCGGCGCCCTGCCGCCGGATATTCTGACATGGCATCGGCGAACGTTGTCGAAGTGACCTCCGCAAATTTTGAGGCGGTGGTGGGTCGTGCCACGACTCCAGTCCTGTTGGATTTCTGGGCGGAATGGTGCGGTCCCTGCAAGATGCTCGCCCCCCTGATCGACAGCCTGGCCGACGAATTGGCCGGACGCTGTGTCGTGGGCAAAGTGAACGTGGATCAATCCCCCGACCTGGGCCAGCGCTTCAGCGTTCAGGCCATTCCCATGCTCATCCTCTTTAAGGGGGGACAGGTCCGCGATCAGATGGTCGGCGTCGCCTCCAAGAAAGACATCTTGGCGAAGTTGGCCGCGCTGGGGTGACCGTGGGCCCGTGGCAGCGGGCGGTGCAGGGCGCCTAGGGGAGGAGCGATGCCACAATCAGCGGATTCCGGGGTTCTGGTCTATGCATTTCGGACCTCCGATCTGGTTGGGCAGTCCATCGTGGGTCTGCTGCTGATGGCGTCGGTGTTCAGCTGGGCGGTGATGATATACAAGTTTATGTCGCTCCGGCGCGCGAAGCGTGACGGCGCCATCTTTCTGAGGGAATTCCGGCGCTCCGGGGACCCGCTGGCGAGTTTTTCGCGGCGGCGGCAGCTTGGGGCATCGCCGCTGGCGGCGATCTACACGGCCGGCTGCATCGAGCTGGCATTCCAGAAGACGGGATCGACGGACGTGGATGACACGTTTGAGATGCGCGTCCGCGAGTCGCCGAAGATCTCATCGATGTCCATGAATTCGGTGCGCTCGGCGATGGAGAGCGCGGTCGGCGAGGCCGGGCTGAGGCTGGAGCGGCACCTGATCTTGTTGGCCACGGCGGTGAGCGGCTCGCCGTTCCTGGGCCTTCTGGGCACCGTGTGGGGTGTGATGGAGATGTTTGCGGGATTGGCGCGAACGGGCTCGGCGACGATGGCGGCGATCGCGCCGGGGGTCAGCGCCGCGCTGCTGACGACGGTGACGGGCCTGGTGGTGGCGATACCGGCCATGTTCGGGTACAATTACCTCGTGACGAGCATCCGTGCGATGACCATAGAGATGGACAATTTCGCGGCTGAGCTTGCGGCGGCATTTGATCACCGGTTCGTGGACACGCGGCGATGAGGCGGTATTCCCAGCGCACTGCGGTGCGGTCGCTGGCCGAGCTGAACGTGACGCCGATGATCGACCTGGCCTTTACGCTCCTGATCGTATTCGCCATAGCGACGCCGGCGATCGAGCAGAGCATCCAGGTGACGACGCCCGAGAGTTCGGTGGCATCGAAGGCACCGACGCCGGACAAGATAGCGATCGTTTCGATCGATGCGGCGGGACGTGTTTATCTGGATGGCAAAGGGGTGGATCTGGCGGCATTGGAAACCGGCTTAGCCGGGCGCGTGGCGAGGGACAAGGAGCTTTCCGTCGGAATCCGCGCGGACCGCAGCCTGTCTTATCAGGCGGTGGTGGATGTGATCGACGTGCTGAGGCGAGCGGGGGTGACGCGGTTCGGACTGGTCACGCGCGCCCCGGACTGAGGCGGCGCCGATGAGACGCGTTCGACACCCCGTGCGGGGTCCGGGATCGGAGGGCCCGGTTGACCGGGTCGAGGCCGTTGGGCGCCAGGGTTTTGGCTGGGCCCTGGCGGCGGCGCTGGTCGCCCACGCCGTGATCATCGGCCTGCTGGTGACGGGCATCCGCCGCAATGCCGCGCCGCCGATCGATTGGGTCGAACTGATGCCCGAGGGCACGCTGCTCGGCGGAGGAACGCCCGCGGCAACCGCGAAGGACGAAGCGTCGCCGCCACCGCGGACTTCGCCCGCGCCGCAACCCGAGATGGCACCGCCGCCGTCGGCGGTCGCACCGGAACCCAAGCCGACGCCTGCGCCAGAACCCGCGCCGCCCCCCGAGCCCGCGCCCATTCCCAAGCCGGAAACGAGAGTCCCGCCGAAGCCACCGGAGCCCAAGCCGCAGCCCAAGAAGAAGGAACCCATAAAGGTGAGCCTCAAGGAGGTGTCTCGCCCGTCGCCGGGCCAAGCCACGAAGGCGCCTCCCGCGGTGGAGGCGGCGACCGGGCCCGCGACGGATGCCACCGAGGTGCGCGACCGGTTGCAGAAACGTTTGGGGAAGATGGGGGTCAGCGGGGCGACGTCCGATGGCCCGAGCGGCGTGCCGGGGGGCACGGCGTCGGGCGAGATCGCGGCGTACTACGCGCGGATACGCGATGTCTATTACAACGCGTGGAGGCAGCCGGGCATCCCCGGGCGCGAGAAGCTCAGTGCGGTGGTCCGCGTGCGGATCGCGAAAGACGGGAGCGTCCTCGGTGCCGATATCGAGCGCGGGTCCGGCAATGGCGCGATGGATGACACCGTGCGGGTCGCCACCGCCGCCGTCCGTGAAATCGGTCAGCCGCTGCCGCAAGGTCTGGGCTCGCAATTTGCGGAAGTGACGATAACTTTCGAGTTTTAGGAGGCACAGGACCGCACGATGGTCTGGCCATTTGTCGGAAGGGAGATCGGATGAGACGCGTCACTGTACTGGGCCTGGTGTTCGGGTTGATCGGCGTGCCGTTGGCGCAGGCGCAGGTGGTCGTCAAGAAGGGCAGGGTCCGCGTCGCGGTTGAGACGTTCAAAGGCCCGAATGGCGCAGAGGCGGCAGCGGTGCTGAAGGGCGACCTTGGCCGGTCGGGCGTAATCGAGGTGGTTTCGGCGGCGGAGGGGGCCGAGTACGTGGCCGGCGGAACGGCGGTGGTGGGGGCGGTTTCGGCAGTCGTCTCGGGCGCCACGGATCGGAAGGAGGTTCTGAACAAGACCTATGCCAAGGCGTGGCGGAAGGCGCTGCACGAATTCGCCGACGAGTTGGTCAAGACACTGACGGGCCAGGTGGGCATCGCGACCACGCGCGTGGTGTTCGTCTCCAAGCGCACGGGGCACAAGGAGCTGTACCTGATGGATCTGGATGGGGGGGACGTGCAGCAGTTCACCAAGGATGCGACGATCAGCGTGGGGCCGAGCATTTCCCGCGATGGGGCGAGCCTGGCGTACACCTCGTATAAGAGCGGCTATCCGGACGTGTATCTCATAGACGTGGCCTCCGGGAAGCGGACGCGGCTCGCGGCATTTCCGGGGCTGAATTCCGATCCGGCGTTCTCGCCGGATGGGCGCATGCTGGCGCTGACGCTGAGCAAGGATGGGAATCCCGAAATCTACTACATGCCGAGCGGCGGCGGGGCGCCGACGAGGCTGACTCGCACGCGCGGGACCGAGGCATCGGCGTGTTTTTCTCCGGACGGGCAGCGGCTGGTCTACTCGAGCGATGATCGCGGTGCACCCCAGCTGTACATCCAGCCGTTGCGAGGGGGCGGTGCGGAGCGATTGAATACGGGCGTCCTGTACGCCACCGAACCGGCGTGGTCGCCCGACGGCAGGCAGATCGCTTTCAATGCGCGGGTGAGTGGCGTTTTTCAGATCTACGTCTACGACATGGCTTCTGGCAAGGCGCGCCAGCTGACTTCGGGTGGCGGGGATTGTGAGGATCCCTCGTGGTGCCGCGACTCGCGGCACCTTGTTTTCGCCCGTTCCGGGAAGCTGGCGCTTCTTGACTCCGTGACGGGTGAAAGTTACGTTCTGGAAAACGGTTTTGCGGATAGTTCAGAACCGAGTTGCACTCAATGAGAATGAACATTATGCGGATGGAACAGTGGATTGTGGGCGTGGGTTGTGCGGCGGGCTTGCTGGTGTTGGCGGGCTGCAAGAGCGCACAGCCGTATTCTGGTGTGGGAGGTGCTCCGGGCGGCGAGGTGGACTATACCGCCATGCAGTCGTTGCCGGAGCGAGGGAATTTCAATCCCGAGACCGACGTTGACTATGGGACGCTGCGCGCGCCGGACATGAATTGTGGCATCATCTATTTCGCGACCGACGCCAGCACCATCGGGGCATCGGAGCGGTCCAAGCTCGAGAAGGTGGCGGGCTGGTTGGCGAAGCACCCGGACAAGCAGATACTTGTGGCGGGCCACACGGACGAGCGGGGTTCCCTGGGCTACAACCGCGCGCTGGGCGAGCGCCGTTCGATCGCGGTGCGCGACTACATGCTGGGCCTCGGGGTCGTGCGCGATCGCGTGTACACCTATTCGTACGGCGAGGAGAGGCCGGCCGCGCAGGGTTCGGGGGAGGCCGCATGGACCAAGAATCGGCGCGCCGAAATCGGCATCGTCGTGGCGAAGCGCTGATTTGAGGACAGTCGGGCCGGTGATGAGTTCGCCGAGGAGATCAGACGCGCTTGCATCCGTGAATTCTCCCGACGTTCCATCATCCGTTTTTCCCTGGTGGCATGCGCCACGGGGGGCACGTTGGTTCTTTTAAGAAAGGGGATAGAGGCATATGGCATATGAGCTGGAAGGTAACCTCAAAGAGGTGTTCGAGACCAAGACGTTTGGGAAGGGTTTTACCAAGCGCGAATTCGTGGTGACGACGAGCCGGGGGGCGGAAGACCGCTACCCGCAGCACATCAAGCTATCGTTGATCAAGGACAAGGTCGGGCTGATCGACCGTTTCCAGGTCGGGCAGAAGGTCAAGGTGACCTTTGACCTGCGTGGCAGCGAGAGCAATGGGCGATATTTCACGGATCTCCAGGCATGGAAGATCGAGGGTGCTGAAGGCGGTGGCGGTTCGACCGCCGGCGGGGGACGTCGGCAGGCGCCGGCGGAAGCCGAGGAGCCCGAACTTGAGGAAGATGCGCCGTTCTAGTGCGGTTTCGGTGCTTCTGAAGCCGTCGCGGGCCGCCGTCGTCTCAAGATGATAGGTTTCTGTGGCCTGCCCGCCTGGGTGGACCGAAGCGTGGGAACCTGGAAATGGAGTCGCTGGTCCGTAAGGCGAAGTTTCTGTTTGCGGGCGACGAGAAGTTCGTCGTTCGCGGGGTCGCGTATGGGCCGTTCCGGCCTGGGGGGGACAATCCCGAGATTCACTTGCCCGGGCGCTCGCAGGTGGTTGCTGATCTGGGTCAAATCGCGGCATTGGGGGCCAATGCGGTGCGCCTTTACCACGTGCCGCCGGCGTGGTTTCTGGATGAGGCGGAGGCGGCCGGGATCCGCTCGATGATTACCGTTCCGTGGACGCAGCACGTGGCATTCCTCGGCGAAAGGTCGTCGCGCGAGGAGGTGCTGGGTCGCGTGAGGGCGTGTGCTCGGGCGGTGCGGGGACGGGCTTGCGTCGCGGGGTTACTGGTGGGAAACGAAGTGCCCTCGGATCTGGTTCGGTGGATGGGGCCGGACCGGGTGAGTGATTTCCTGGATGACCTCATCGATGCGGCGAAGCAAGAAGATCCGGATAGGCTGATCTCCTACGCATCGTATCCGCCGACCGAGTACCTCGTGCCGAACGCGGCAGATTTCGTGACGTTCAACGTCTACCTGCACCGGGAGGTTGAGTTCAGGAATTATCTTTCTCGCCTGCACAGTGTCGCGGGGGATCGGCCGCTGCTGCTCGCGGAGTTTGGCATGGACACGGTGCGCCATGGGGAGAGGGCGCAGGCGGAGCTACTGGCGTGGCACATCGGGGCATGCGAGCAGGGGGGCGCGGCTGGCACCGTGCTCTTTTCCTGGACCGACGAGTGGTACACGGGCGGGATGGATGTGGGTGACTGGGCCTTCGGGCTCGTGACGCGCGACCGGCGACCCAAGCTCGCGTACGATGCGGTGCGTTCGCTCTGGCGGGACGGCGGCGGTGCGCCGGCAGGATATCGGGCGCCGACGGCATCCGTGGTGGTCTGCGCATTCAATGCGGCATCGACGTTGCCGGGGGCGCTCCGTTCGTTGGATCGACTGAACTACCCCGAGTACGAGGTGATCCTGGTCGACGATGGATCGTGCGATGGGACGCAGTCGCTGGTCGAAGATTTCTTGATGGAGAGGAGCGTGGGATCTGTCGCGCGCCCTGAGTTCAAGAATATCGTACAAGAGAACAGGGGCTTGAGCGCGGCGCGGAACGCGGGCATCGCCGCGGCGCGCGGTGATGTGGTGGCATTCACGGATGCCGATTGTGTGGCGGACGCGGACTGGCTGCGGCATCTGTGCTGGACGCTCTCTTCGGGCAAGTTCGCGGCGGTCGGTGGCCCAAATCTCGCCCCGCCCGCAGAGGGGTGGGTGGAGGCGTGCGTGGCGGTCGCGCCAGGCGCCCCGAACCATGTGCTGTTGTCCGACGTGGAGGCGGAGCACGTGCCTGGCTGCAACATGGCCTTTTGGAAGGGGCCGTTGCAAGGGATTGGCGGCTTTGACGAGGATTACCGCGTGGCGGGGGATGATGTGGACATCTGCTGGCGGCTGATGGCGCAGGGTTACCGCATCGGGTTCAGTCCGGCGGCGGTGGTGTGGCACAGGCGGCGGGGCACGGTGGCGGCGTATCTGGGTCAACAGCGCGGGTATGGTGAGGCGGAATCGCTTCTCCGGTTTAACCATGCGGTATTTTTCGGTCCATTGGGCGGCGCGCGGTGGCGGGGGACGGTCTATGGGCAACCGGATTTGTCGCTGTTGCCGTGGCGACCGGTGATCTATCACGGCGCCTTTGGGCTTGGGATGTTTCAGTGTGCCTATGGGAGGCGCGGGGGGGCGTGGGCCGCGATGGTCTCGAGCGTCGAATGGTGTCTCGCCGGTCTCTATGCGTTACTTCTTGGGGTGTGGTGGTCGGAGGCGCGCGTGATTGGCGTGCTCATGATCTGGTCGACGCTTGCGGCGGGGGCGGTTTGGGCTTGGCGGGCGCGGATCGAAGGGGCGCACGATACCGGGCGAGCGCGCCTGATGCTGTGGTTTCTCGCCGTGGCACAGCCGCTGGTCAGGGGCTGGGCCCGCTACACGACATGGATCCGGAACAACAGGACGCCATCTGCGGTGATCGATTCGGATGTGGAGGCGCGCGAACGGGCCAAGCCGCCGGAGAGTTTCTGGAACGAGCGTGGGGTGGGCCGACTTTCGTTGCTGAAAGAGCTATCGGGCCGGCTCCAGGCGGAGGGGTGGCGGTTCTCGCTGGACCCGGGCTGGATGCCATGGGACGTGGAGGTGTTCGGGAGCCGCTGGTGGTGCTGCAGGCTTCGGACGGCGGACGAGCATCATGGGGGGCCGAAGGTGCTGGTGCGCGTTGCTTATGACATGCGGCCGACGGCATTCCAGTGGCTGGTTCGGGTCGCGCTGGTGGGGGGGATGATTCCGGTGCTTCGGCTCGGGGCGCCCGCGTGGGCCGTGCTGTGCCTCGCCATCGTTCTTGCCGCATTTCTGCACTTTCGGTCCAGCCGGTTGCGCGGGCGCCTGGGAACGGTCGTTGGGGCGGCGGCAGAGGCGTGTGGCCTCTCGCGGGTTTCCGATGGCAAGGGCTGAGGGGAATGCGGATCCGGGTGCGGGATAGCACGTTTCCGGGATTGGCGACGGGAGGGGATGTCTGGCAGTTTGAATGCCAATGGCTGCTGATCCGGTGGAAGGTTTCTTGGCGTACTCGACAGTTTCGCGGGTGACGCTGGGGGTGCATCCGGAGTGGAGGGATTGGCTGGAGGCGGCCGTGCGGGATGGCACGCCGCGATTGGCCGGCAGGATGCGGGCGGACCTGGATGATTGGCTGCGGGACGCGGCGGGTTTCGATGCCGCGCTGGATCGGCTGCGGGCATTCAAGCGTCGCGAGATGCTGCGGATTGGGGCGCGCGATTGGGCGGATATCGCGACCGTGGAGGAGACCGTGATGGCGCTTTCGGCGCTGGCCGACGAATGCATTGGCCGGGTGGCGCACCTGTGCTGGGCGCGAGTCGCGGAGAGGCGGGGAGGACCGGAATGCGACTGGATCGTGCTGGGACTGGGGAAACTCGGGGGGAGGGAGTTGAACTACTCTTCGGATGTGGACCTGATGCTGGTCTATGGCGAGGAGGGAGAAACCGAAGGGGGACTGACCCGCCACGAATGGTACAACCAGTGGGGAAAGCTATTCGTGGCAAAGTTCGCGGAGCGGACCGCGTCGGGGGGATTGTTTCGGATCGACATGCGCCTGCGACCCGATGGCGACAGCGGACCTTTGGCCCGCTCGTTGGAGGGGTGCGAGAATTATTATTCCGAGTTTGGGGAAACGTGGGAGCGGTTGGCGCTTATGAAGGCGAGGGCATGCGCCGGCGACCAGGAACTGGGATACGAATTTGGCGTGATGATTCAGCCCTTCTGCTACCCGCGGCTGCTGTCAGAGCAAGTTTTGGACGAGGTGAGCCACATCAAGGATCGGATAGAGAATGAGCTTTTGGATGAGGTGACGCGGTATTCTGATGTGAAGCGGGGGGTGGGGGGCATCCGCGAGATCGAATTCCTGGTCCAGGTGTTTCAGATGCTGCATGGTGGGAGGCAGGCGTATCTCCAGACGCAGGGGACGCTATCGGCGCTGGCGGCCATTGATCGGCTTGAGCTGATGCCGCCGGAGGCGGTGAGGGACCTGAGGGATGCGTATCTATTCTGGAGGCGGCTCGAGCACCGCATACAGATGGCCGAGGAAAGGCAGACACACGTGATACCGACCGGGGCGGAAGCCCGGTGTCGGATTGCGCGCAGCCTGGGTCACACCTCGCCAGAGGCCTTTGACGCGGCATGCGATAGGCACCGGCAGATTGTGAGGCGGCTCTTCGATCAACTGGTGCGGACCAGGCAGGGGGCCGGGTCGTCGGCGCCGTCTTGGGATTGGCTGGGGGAGAGCGGGCGCCGCATTCTCGAGGGGATGCGGCAGGGGCCGACGTTCTCGAACATTTCGCCGAGGACGCGGCAGCTTTTTGAGACCCTCGAACCGATACTCGAGTCGCATCTTCGGAGGCTGGTCGATCCGGAACGGGTCTTGGCGGGGCTCGAGAATTTTGTCGAGCGGTACGGGGCGAGGGGACAACTGTACGAGACGTGGGCGTCGAATCCCCGGGTGCTCGAGTTGTTGGTGAAGCTGTTTGACGCCAGTCAGCGTTTCCGCGAACTGCTGGTGACCCACCCGGACTGGCTGGAATCGATCTGCCGGGGTGGGCGGATCGATGACGTGCTCGGGCCGGAGGATTACGAGGCGGAGGCCGCGATGCAGGAAGACGTGGAGGCGCTTCGATCGTGGCGGTGGGAGCAGGGCCTGCGGATCGCGATTCAGGATGCGCTGGGCCTTGTCGATGGCGCGCAGCGGGAGTACGAGCATTCGGGGATCGCGCAGGCGTGTGTCCGGTGGCTTTGTGGGCGGTTGGGTTGTCCCGAGATGGCGATCGTGGCGGCGGGCAAGTTCGGAGGCTGGGAGCTGTGCTATGGCAGCGACCTCGATCTGGTGTTCGTCGGTGGAATCCCCGACGCTGCGCGCAGTCTGCTCCGCACGCTTTCCGAGAGTTCTTCGAATGGCATCCTGTACAAAGCCGACGCCCGACTTCGGCCGGAGGGCGAAAGTGGAATCCTGACGCCGGACATGGGCCAGATCGGCGCGTACTATCGGGATCGGGCGGCGACATGGGAGTTTGTCGCGCTGGTCAAGTTTCGGCATGCGGCCGGGGATCCGGCGTTGGCGGGGCGTTTTTTTGATGTCGTGATGCCGTTGTGGTTGGAGCACGGCCGGGACCCGGCGCTCGTCGATCGGATGCTGGAGATGAAGGGCCGGATCGAGGCCGAGCGCGATCGCGCGAGTGCCCCAGAAACGCGCATCAAGACGGGTCCCGGTGGCGTGATGGACATCGAGATGGCCGTCCAGTGCTGGCAACTGCGGAGGGGGCGACCCGAGCCGCGATTGCGGGTTGCGCTGGGGATGATGGCGGAAGAGTTTCCTGGTGAGGCGGCGACGATGGGAGAAGCGTACGGTGTGCTCAGGCATCTGGAGTCGGTACACCGGCGCTTCGAATTTCAGTCGGCGTCGTGCCTGCCCGCATCGCCGGAGGCAAGGGAAGGGCTGGCGCGGCGCGCCGGATACGATTCGGCCGATGCTATGATGGCGGAGGTGGGGAGGCTCCGGGGGCGTGCGCGAGCCAGTTTTGAAGGTTTAATGCGGTCGCTGCGGCGTTAGATTCCGCCTCTTTCTTGCTTTTTCCCGTGCCCGATGCGAGGCGCCTGCCCCGCCATTCCACGACGACCGTGAAGGATCGCGCGTGTCCGGGACCCCGCTCTTCAATCGTGGTATATGTGGGTGCCTCCGGGGTGATGGCCTGGAGGATTTCCTGGAGGCGGCCTTTGGGGTTTAGCGCGTGGAGGTCGGTTTCGAGCGATTGCCAGAAAGGCTTAAGGACGCGGGCCGCGAATCTCTGGGCGGCTCCCCAGCCGCCATCGAGGTAGATGGCGCCGATGACGGCCTCCATGGCATCGGCGAGGTTCGAGGGCCGGACTCGCCCCCCGTTTGCCTCCTCGCTCCTGCTCAGGACGAGATGCCGTCCGAGGTCCAGCTGGAGCGCGAGCGCGCACATCACCTGGCGATTGACGAGGCTTGCGCGGCCCTTCGTAAGTTCGCCCTCGTTTGCGCTGGGCTGGGATTCGTAGAGGTATTCGGTGCAGAGGAGTTGGAGCACGGCATCCCCGAGGTATTCGAGGCGCTGGTTGTCGGCGGGGCGCTCACCGGACTCTCCCGGCGGCACCGATGGGTGCGTGAGGGCTTCTTGGAGGAGCGTCCCGTGCCGCCAGAAGCGGCGGCCCAGGCGTTTCTTAAGGTCGGTCATGGAGAACAGGTCAAGGGTCACTTGGATTTGAGCCAGTCGCGGATCGCGAGCAGATCCTCGTCGCGCAGCGCGCACTCGCGCCATTCGGGGTTGGAGGCGAAGAGCTTGTCGAGGGAGGCCTTGGCCCCTTCGATGTGGCCGTCGAGGCAGGCATAGCAGGCGAAATTGTAATCGACGACGGGTTCGTCGGCGAATCCCCCGACCACCGGGCGGAGGGCACGCCAGGCGGCGGCGGGCGACTCTGATCGTCGGAGCGCGTACCCGAGCCAGAACCAGCCCGCGGCGAACGAGGGCGCCGCGGCGGTGAGCTGTCGGGCCCTGTCTCGGGCGGCGGTCCAGTCTTGGCGCGCGGCTTCGGTCTCGCACCAGGCGAGGAGGACGGCGGGGTGGCGGGCGTCGCGGGCTGGGATGAGCGCCAGCGCGGCCACCGAATCAAGCGGCATTCCCAGCTCGCGGTATCCCGCGGCCTCCATCAGGACCCGCTTTGTTTCTGGCGCGAGTTCCTGCATGTCTCAGCCGTGAGAGCGGCTGCGGATGGCCTGCATCTTGAGCCGCAGCGCATTGAGGCGAATGAAGCCGGTGGCATCGTCCTGGTCATAGGCCTTGGACGGGTCAGCCTCCATGGTCGCAATGTCCGGCCGATAGAGGGAGAGGGGCGATTTGCGCCCGGCGGTGATGACGTTGCCCTTGTAGAGGCGGAGCCGGACAGTGCCGGAGACAGTTTTCTGGGATTCGGTCACGGCGGCCTGGATGAACTCGCGTTCAGGCGAGAACCAGAATCCGTTGTAGACGAGGGCGGCATAGCGCGGGATGAGCGTGTCCCGGAGTTGCATGACCTCGCGGTCCATGGTGAGCGATTCGATCTGTCGGTGCCCGTGGAGGAGGATAGTGCCGCCCGGGGTTTCGTAGACGCCGCGGGACTTCATTCCGACGAAACGGTCCTCGACCATGTCGACGCGGCCGATGCCGTGCTTGCCTCCGAGGGCGTTGAGCCGTCGCATCACCTGGAGGGGGGACTGGGCGGGACCTGGATTCTCGCCGGCGCCGCGCACGCGCACGCAGAGGCCCTTTTCGAAATCCAGCTCGATGAGATCGGATGCGTCGGGGGCATCCTCGGGCGAGGCGGACAGGCGATACATTTCCTTGTGCTCGGGGGCGGAGGCATCGAGCCATGGGTCCTCGAGCACGCCGGCCTCATAGGAGATATGGAGCAGGTTGCGGTCCATCGAATAGGGTTTCGACGCGCTGGCCTGGACGGGGATGGCGCGGTCGCGGGCGAAGGCGATCATCTCCTGGCGCCCCGGGAAGGCGTCCCGGAAGGCCTTGATGCGCCAGGGGGCGATGACGGCGATCTCGGGCGCGAGGGCGGCGGCCGTGAGTTCGAAGCGGACCTGGTCATTGCCTTTGCCGGTGGCGCCGTGGCAGATGGCGTCGGCGCCCTTGGCGCGGGCAATTTCGACCATGCGCTTGGCGATCAGCGGGCGGGCGATGCTGGTGCCCAGCAGGTACTGTCCCTCGTACTTCGCCTGGGCCTGGATCATGGGGAAGATGAAATCGCGTGCGAATTCATCCTGAAGGTCGTCGATGATGCAGCGGGAGGCACCCGTCTTGAGGGCCTTGGCCTCGAGGCCATCGAGTTCCTCCTCTTGGCCGATGTTGGCGCAGAACGCGATGATATCGGCGGCATAGGTCTCCTTGAGCCAGGTGAGGATCACGGAGGTATCGAGGCCTCCAGAGTAGGCGAGGACGATTTTCATTGGCGCCTAGTTAAGGGCGGGCGCCGTTGGAAGCAAATGGAAATGTCCGCGCTCTGAAGTTGAGGGTCAGACATCATGCCCGCCGCAGCGGGTACGACCGGGGGTGAAAATGGGATGCAGGAGCGCGCTTGCGCGCGATTCGCGCATAGAATCGCCTGCAAGCAGGCTCCTACTGCCCGGCATCTGTATTTTCGAGTCAGTCAAACGTTGGGGGAGGCCGCCGCGGCCTTGGGGGGCATGAGGGAGGTGGCGGCCACGTAGGCGAATCCGCCGAAGAAGAAGAAGAGGAAGGGAACGCTGCCCCAGTTGGCGTCGCGGGCGGCGATCCAGATGATCTCAGCGAAGTAGGCGGCGGCGGCCAATTCGAACAGGACGAGGGCGGATGGCATGGCGAAGTAGCGTTTGCCCCGCCACGGTTCACCCCGGGATAGGAGGCCGTATTTCGGGGTCCTGACAAATGCGCCCCCCTGATTGAACATCGCCTCCAGGACGGCCTTCGCGTTGCTGATCGACATGCCGACTCCGAGAGCGAGCACGGCGGGGATGCACCAGAGTTCGAGCCACCAGCGGGGCCGGAGTTCCCGGAGCACGACGATATAGAACAGGACGACGGCCCACACGGCACAGGAGAAGATGGGCAGGTCCGGGAGCCACGGCAGGAGGATTTCGGTCCGTTGAGGTGAGATGGCGGGATTCACGATCACACACAGGAGGAGGAAAAGCAGGTAGGCGAAGTTGCTCGTGAGGTGGAACGTGGCTTCGATCTTGATGGGTAGGGAAAGTGGGGCGCGCCAGACGGCGGGCAGCAGTTTCTTGCACGTCTGGATGCTGCCCTTGGCCCAGCGGTGCTGCTGGGTCTTGAAGGCGTTCATCTCGACGGGCAATTCAGCGGGGGTGACAAGGTCGGGGAGGAAGAGGAACCGCCATTGGGCGAGCTGCGCGCGGTAGCTGAGGTCCAGATCCTCCGTGAGCGTATCGGCGTGCCAGCCGTCGGCGTCCACGATGCAGTCTTTGCGCCATATGCCGGCCGTCCCATTGAAGTTGAAGAAGCGGCCGGAGCGGGCCCGTGCGGTTTGCTCGAGGAGGAGGTGGCCATCGAGGAAGATGGCCTGGAGGCGAGTGAGCAGGGAGTAGTCGCGGTTCAGGTGATCCCAGCGCGTCTGTATCATGCCCAGGCGCGTATCCGTGAAGTGGTCGATGCACCTGCGGAAGATGTTGGGATTGGGAATGAAATCGGCGTCGAAGATGGCGAGGAATTCACCCCGGGCGGTGTTCAATCCATGGGCGAGGGCGCCGGCCTTGAAGCCCTGCCGGGTGCCGCGGCGGACGTGTTCTGCGGCGAATCCGCGGGCTTGGAGGTCGGCGACCTTGGTGGCGACCAAGTCCACGGTATCGTCGGTGGAGTCGTCGAGGACCTGGATTTCCAGCCGGTCGCGGGGATAGTCGATGGCGGCTACCGCATCCAGCAGGCGGCCGGCGACGTACATTTCATTATAAAGGGGGATTTGGACGGTGATGAAGGGCAGCTGGGCAAACCGGGATTGCGGCTCTGGCCTGTCCGCCTTGTGACGAAAATACAGGAAGAGGATGAACAGCCGATGGAAGCAGTAGATGGAGAGCCCGCCTGCTAAGAGGACGTAGCAGGCCATCCAGATCATGCCGTAGATGGAATCCCTCATTTGGACTGGGTTTCAGCGAGAATCGATTTGATCGAGATGCTAACGGGCCCTAAAAGAAAGTCCATATTGAACCCAAAGCTGTTGGAGCATGCGGACATCCCGCTTTGGCGGAGGAAGTTGCGAGATTCCGGCCGACGGCTCGTCGTGACCAATGGGTGTTTCGACGTGCTGCACGTTGGGCACGTGCGCTATCTGGGGCAGGCGAGGGCACTGGGGGATGTCCTACTGGTTCTCTTGAATGGCGACGCATCGGTCCGGAAACTGAAGGGAGAGGGGCGACCGATCAATCCCGCCGAGGATCGGGCGGAGGTGCTGGCGGCGCTGGCGGCGGTCGATGCCGTGGCCATTTTTGACACACCCCGGTGTGATGACCTGTTGCGGTTGGCGGGGCCCGATGTGTACGTAAAAGGGGGGGATTACACGCCGGAGAGTCTGGATTCCGGCGAACGGGCGGCGCTGGAGGCCTGCGGGGCCGAAATCCGGATTCTGCCGTTGGTTCCGGGGCGGTCCACGACTGCGACGATTGGGAGGATGCGGGGAGGGGGATGAGGGAGGGTGGGGAGGGATGAGCCTGCGGCGGGCATTCGGGGCGTCACCGAGGGTGGAAAATGAGATGTGGGAGCGCGCTTGCGCGCGATTCGCGCATGGAGTCGCCTGCAAGCAGGTTCCTACTGTCCGGCAACTGAGTTTTCGAGCCAGAACGAGATGGGATCACCCGAACCATCAACGGGCTGCTTTCGATGTCAGTAATCTGGGGCGTTCCCAGCTTTCCATTTGATATTGCAGCCCATGCTGGGTTTTTGATCGGCGGGCGCGGGTTTAGCGGCCAGGGCGGCATCGGTGGCAGCGCGGAGGTCGGCACCCGTGATGGGGATACCGTTGCCGGGGCGGCTGGCGTCGAATTGGCCCCGGTACACCAGCTTCCGGTCTTTGCCGAAGACGTAAAAATCAGGGGTGCAGGCGGCGCGGTAGACTTTTGCGACGGCCTGCGTCGCGTCGTAGAGGTAGGGGAAGGTGTAGCCAAAGCGTTTCGCGTCCTCCTTCATGCGGGACGGGGAGTCATCCGGGTAGTTTTCGGCATCATTGGAGTTGATGGCGATGATGGCGGCGCCTTTCGCGGCGTATTCCTTGCCGAATTTCGCCAGGGCGGCCTGGAGATGTTTGACGTAGGGGCAATGATTGCAGATGAACATGACGACCAGCGCGGGGGCGGCTTTGAAGTCGGCGAGCGAGACCGTCTTGCCGCTGGTATCGGGCAGTGCGAATTGAGGCGCCGGGGTGCCGAGGGGGAGCATCGTGGAGGGTGTGAGTGCCATGGTGTTTTGTTTTGGGTTGGCGAGGCATTAACCGAAGGTTTCGCCGTTGAAACCCCAGCGGTTGGCCGGGACATCGATGAAGTTGATAAAGACGCGGTCGGGGGGCACGGCGAGGTGGGACTTGGCGACGGCGCAGAGCTGCGCGGAGAGGCGGGGAGTGATGTCCGTCGAAAGGCCGATGCCGCGCACCTCGAAGAATGCGACGGGCGCGGTGGAACCCGCGAATGTCATGGCGGTGGGCGGATCGAGGCAGACCATGACGTAGGCCTCGGGCTTGCCAGTCTCTCTCGCGACGACCTTCGATGCGTAGGCGAGCAGGGCGTTGGGTTCGTCGGGGATCTGGTTGGAGGTGATTCTAATGAATGGCATGGCTTCCGTGCGTGCTCTGGGTTAGCTATGCGGGTTGAGGGAACGCGGTGGGCCGAGGACCTCGTTGAGGACGATGGCGCGGCGCAGGGCATTGCGGTCGGAGAGCCATCGGCGAATGAGCGGTTCCTTCCGCGCGGCGGGGGGCGCGGTCGCCGTTCGGGCCAAACCCAGCTCTTGCACGAGTTCGCCGAGTCGTCGGCGCATCCGGGCCTCGGCGTCCCTGCCGGCGGAGACGTCCATGCGTCCGATCTCCTGGAGTCGGGCGCGGACGAAATCGGTTTCCTGTTCGAGGCGTTCGATGCTGGTGAGCACATCCGCGGGTTTGCGAGCCTCATATCCCGGCGAAGGTGCCGGGAGGGGCGGGGTGGGTGCAGCCGGGATTTTGGGGCTCCGCTGCTGCTGCGCGGGCTGGGGGATCGCCGCTGCCTGGGTGAGCACGGGGGGTGATGCGGGCGTCTTTTGCTGGAGGGGAGGTGCGGCGGATGAAGGACGCGTGGCGGTTGGAAGGCCCAGCGCCTCGCGCAGGGCCTCGTCAAGTCTCGGAGTTGGTGCTCGGGACGGTGTGGCTCTGGCGGGCGCGGGCTGCGGGGGCGCCAGAGGTTTCGGGTCGCCAAAATCGGGGAAGTCGAACTCCGGCTCGGGTTCCTCCGGCTGAGGCATGGGCTTGCCCGTGCGCAGTTTTGTCCAAAACTGCGCCAGGGCGATGATGACAAATACGATCAGCCCGATGATCTGTTCGAACGGGAAGTGTTCCATCGAGCAGAGCCCTTTCTGGCGGCTATTCCTCCTTGCGGCCCTGGGCCGGGCCCGCATCGCCGCCCTGGGCGATTGAGGAGCGCATCTGGGTGTCGGCCTGAATGTTCAGAAAGCGCTGGTAGTCCATGATGCCGAGTCGGCCATTGCGGAACGCCTCGGCGACCGCCAGGGGTACCTCCGCCTCCGCCTCGACGACCTTGGCGCGCATCTCCTGGGTCTTGGCTTTCATCTCCTGCTCGGTGGCAACGGCCGCGGCGCGCCGGACCTCGGCGCGGGCTTGGGCGACTCGCTTGTCGGCCTCGGCCTGCTCGGCCTGGAGCTTGGCACCGATGTTTTCGCCCACGTCCACGTCGGCGATATCGATCGAGACGATCTCGAATGCGGTCTGGGCATCGAGGCCCTTCTGGAGGACGGTCTTGGAGATGACGTCGGGGTTTTCGAGCACCCGCTTGTAGCTATCGCAGGAGCCGATGGCGCTGACGATGCCCTCGCCGACGCGGGCGATGACCGTCTCCTCCATGGCGCCTCCGACGAAGCGGTCGAGATTGGTGCGCACGGTGACGCGGGCGCGCGCCTTGACGGCGATGCCATCCTTCGCGACGCCATCGATGGTGACCTTCCCGGATTTCGGATTAGGGCAATCGATGACCTTGGGGTTGACGCTGGTCTGGACGGCCTCGATGACGCTTTTGTCGGTACCCCGGACCGAGAGGTCGATCGCGCAGGCGCGATCCCAGGTGAGGTGGATGCCGGCCTTCTGGGCGCAGATCAGAGAGGTGACCGTCTGGTAGACATTGCCGCCGGCAAGGTAATGTGCCTCGAGCGGGTCGGTGTTGAGCTCGATGCCCGCTTTCACTGCGGCGATGCGGCTATCGACGATGAGCCCCGTGGGCACGCGGCGCAGCCACATCCCGACAAGGCTCCGCATCTGCACCGGCGCTCGGGCCAGCAGGGCGCGCAACCATGTCATGAAGAACTTCGCGATGATCACCAACAGGATGAGCAGCGCGACCAGTACGAGAATCGTTCCTATGCCTATTGCCGCATTCATGAGTCCTATCCTTTCTTCTCAGCGTTGTTGCCCTGTCTGGGCCGGACGACGACCCGCATGCCCTCGACAGCGATTACCTTTAGCGGAGTGCCCGCCTCGATCAAGCTTCCCTCGGTGACCACGTCATGGCGCCGACCGTCGATGCTGGCGGCGCCGGCTGGCCGGAGCTGCGTGATGGCCACGCCCTCGCGGCCGAGGAGATCCTCGTTGTCCTTGGATGGCGCGCTGCCTTCGACGGCCGCGCCCAGGACCAGGCCCTTGCCGAGCCGGGTGTTCGGTATCCAGCGCACCGCCTGGAGGATGACCAGCGCGCCCACGGCGATTTCCGCCATCGTGAACATGGCGCCACCGGCGGGGCCGAACTCTTGGAACGACATCACCGCCGCCGCGACGAGGCATCCGGCGCCGACCAGTCCGAGGATGCCGCCGGGGAGGAAGATTTCGGCGATGACGAGCAGGAGGCCGCAGAGGACGAGCACGATGATCCATTCCATGTTCAAGCCCTCACCACGACAATGCGCAAGCCCTCGACCGCGACGACGCGCACGGCGTCACCCCTCGCGATAAAATCGCCCTCGGTGACCACGTCCTCGAGCCTATCTCCAAACGTGGCCTTGCCGGCCGGTCGGAGATCGCTGGCCGCGACACCGGCATCGCCGACCTGGGCGGGCAGTTCGACGGCCCTGCCGCTCGTCGATTTGACGGTGAGGGTGGCGAACAGCGACGTGGAGGGAAGTGTCATGGCCAGGAACGCGATGACGATGCCGGCGCCCACGAGCGAGATCGTGAGGTTGAGCAGGGGGCGCTGGAGCTGGGACATTTCGGGGATGACGGGATCGCGCGGGTAGTAATCGACCATGGCCATCAGGAGCGACGTCACGATGAGGGCGGCGCCGATGGCACCGGGGAGGAGGGTTCCCGGAAACACGAAGATCTCAAGCGCGACGAGGATGATCCCGATCCCGAAGAGGACGAGGGCCTCGTGGCCGGAGAGGCCGGCGATCTGATGGCCGAAAAAGAAGAGCAGCAGGCACGTGGCGCCCGCGATGCCCGGGAGGCCAAAACCGGGAACCTTGAATTCGACGTATATGCCCACGATGCCGGCAAGCAGCAGTATGGGGGCGATGCTCACGATCCAGCGGGCGGCCGTCTCGAATCCGGTCTGTTCGACCTGGATGATCTCGGCCCCGGAGAGGCCGGCTTTGGCGAGCATCTCGTCCATTGAGTTGACGGTGCCCGACGAGAGAAGGGGCTGCGGGGGATCGCCGTAGGTCTTAGCGGCCTCCTCGGCGGTGAGGGTGAGGATCTCGCCCTCGGGGACGATCACCTTGTCGCCGATCTTGAGGCCGCGGTCCTTTTCGATCATGGCCTCAAAGACCTCGGCGCGGTGGCCGTGGCGCTCTGCGGCGGCGCGGACCATGGCGCGGAGCGCGGAGTTCATCTTGGCCTGGACGGCCTCGCCGAGCTCTTGGCCCGTGATGAGAATTGGCGTGGCGGCCCCGATGACGGATCCCGGCACCATGTAGATATGGCGGGTGCTGGCGGCGATGAATGAACCCGCGGAATAGGCCTTCTTGTCCACCAGCGTGTAGGTGTTCGCCTCCGGCTTGAAACGCTGGATGATCGCCATGATCTCGGTGGTGTCGGTGACCGGACCGCCGTCCGTATCCATGTGGAGGACCAGGTGCTGGGCGCCGCGGTCCAGGGCGATCTTGACGCCGCGCCGGACGACGAAGGTGAGGGCGCCGTCGATATCTCCCTTGATGGGGATGATGACGGTCTGTGGGCCCGCTTCGGCACGGGGGGCGCCCATCGCCGGATTGGTTCCCGTCTGGGCGCAAACCGCCGTTGCGATGGCCAACAGGCAAAGTGCTGATGGCCAAAACCTCATACTGATTCCATAGCAGACCGCCGCGCGGAAACAAGGGATGGATGCGGCACGGAATTCGCTGGATAACGGTGCCGCGGCCAACAAGAATGCACGAAAACTCCTGCCTGGCCATTAACGCCAAGTTGGACAGCGCGACTTGGTCATTGGATGGGCGGCCCATGATCAAACATTGGAAAGTTATGAATAGGATTGTCCGAATTATACTGATCGTGGTTTCGGTCCTGGGATGCGGTGCGGTGCGGGCGGGGCACGACATTGTGATCTACGGTGGCACGTCGGCCGGATTGATGGCGGCGGCGCAGGCCCATGCGATGGGCAAGACGTCCATCGTGGTCGAACCCGGGCGGCACATTGGAGGGCTGACCACGGGCGGCCTGGGCTGGACGGATATCGGCAACAAGGCGGCGATCGGCGGGCTGGCGCGCGATTTCTACCGGCGGATCAAAAAGAAATACGAAGAGCCGGGGAGGTGGGTTCAAGAGTCCAAGGAGGATTATTTCACTCGGCGAAAATCCCCAAACGCGATGGGGGAGGACGCGATGTGGACGTTCGAGCCCAAGGTGGCGTCGGAAGTCTACAAGGACATCATTTCGGCGTACGGGATCGAGCTGGTCACGGGCGCGCGGCTGGACCGGCGTGGCGGGAAAGGGTTTGTCAAGGATGGGGGGCGGATTGCCGCGATCGTCATGGAGGACGGTCGGCGATTCGAGGGCGCGATGTTCATCGACGCGACGTACGAGGGCGATCTGATGGCGGCGGCTGGGGTGAAATACACCGTGGGGCGCGAGGCCAACTCGGTATACGGCGAGACCCTTGATGGCGTGCAGGCGCGAAGCGCCAAGAGCCACCAGTTCCCGGAGGGTGCCAACGTGGACCCGTACGTGAGGCGCGGGGATCCCTCCGGCGGGGTGTTGCCGGGCATCGATCCCAAGGGGCCGGGCGAGGAGGGTTCCGGCGATCATCGGGTGCAGGCCTACTGTTTTCGCATGTGCCTGACGGATGCCCCCGACAACATGGTGCCGATCGCCAAACCCGATGGTTACGACGAAAGGGAGTACGAGTTGTTGCTGCGCTACATCGAGAGCGGGAAGTACCACAAGCCCGAGAGCAAGTACGATCCCCTGCCGAACAGGAAGACCGACACGAATAACCACGGGGCGGTTTCGACGGATTACATAGGCATGAACTACGAGTACCCGGATGGCGATTATGCCACGCGCGAGCGCATCATCCGGCGGCACGAGGTCTATCAGAAGGGGTACCTGTGGACGCTCCAGAATCATCCGCGGGTCCCGGAGGACCTGCGGAACTGGTATCGGCGCTGGGGTCTCCCCAAGGATGAATTCGGGGAAACCGGTCACTGGGCACCGCAGTTGTACATTCGCGAGGCACGGCGGATGGTTGCGGGGGTGGTGATGACGGAGCATCACTGCCGGGGTGCCGAGAGGTCGGAAGATCCCGTGGGCATGGGGGCCTACAACATGGATTCGCACAACGTGCAACGGTACATTTCCGCGGAGGGATTCGCCCGCAACGAGGGCGACATCCAGGTGGGTGTGCCGCCATATCCGATCAGCTACCGCGCGATCGTGCCCAAGCGGGAACAGTGCGAGAACCTCTTCGTGCCCGTGTGTCTTTCGGCCAGCCACATCGCCTATGGGTCGATCCGGATGGAGCCGGTATTCATGATTTTGGCGC
This sequence comes from Verrucomicrobiota bacterium, assembly GCA_029560585.1. GTDB lineage: Bacteria > Verrucomicrobiota > Verrucomicrobiia > JADLBR01 > JADLBR01 > JADLBR01. Next base: position 24,692 of record JAKQKQ010000038.1, read on the forward strand.
AGTCCTCGGCCACCGCGGCCGCGATGGCCATCGACGCGAGGGTGGCGGTCCAGGACGTGCCCTACGGGCCGCTTCGAGAGAGGTTGCTGGCCGACGGTCAGGTGCTCGAGTGGAAGCGCCCCGCCGCGAAGCGGCCGACTTCGAAAGAGAAATAGGGCAATACACAGGCAGCGAGGAGCAGCGATGAGCAAAGCGAAAGGCATCACGGCGGTACTGATGGCACTGGCATTGGGGCTGGTGGTGGCCACGCCAGCGTTTGCCCGCGGGGCGAGAGAGCAGAAAGTGCAGATCAAGGACTGCCCCGACGCCGTCCTGAGGACGATCCGGAAGCAAGCCGGCAAGGGGCGGATTTTGGAGATCGAGAAAGAGCGCAAGAAGTGCGGCAGGTGCGTCTACGAGGCCAAGGTCGCGAGGTTGGACGGCGTGAGGCTCGAGGTGGAGGTGGGTTGTTGCGGGAAACTCCTTGAGGTCGAGGTCGAGGACTGAGTTGGGGAGATGAAAATGGGTTGGGCGCTCGAGGCTCATCTGGCATGATGCGTGGCCATGAGGGTCGCCTTGCCACTTGTCCCTGGCGCAGTTTTCCTCGGGTTCATGGTGCAGGCTGTGGGTGCCCCGGCCGCCGGTGCGCGAGACCCGATGGCCGACACGTGGGTGGCGACGGATGCGCTCGGGAGAACCTTGCCTGATCACGCCGCGTGCGGTGGACCGCGCGAGGGCAAGCAGGTGGGCATTTTCTACTTCCTGTGGCTTGGCGAACACGGCGCGGCACAGGGCAAGGTGCACGACATCACGAAGATCCTGGCCGCGAATGCGAAGGATCCACAGTGGGGTCCAGTGCACCATTTTCACCACTGGGGTGAGCCCCATTTGGGGTATTACCGGAGCCGCGACCGGTTCGTGATCCGGAAGCACATCCAGATGCTCTCGGACGCGGGCGTGGATGTCCTGTTTTGCGATGTGACGAACGCGTTCACCTATGACGCGGTGGTGGCGGAACTTTGCGGGGTGCTGGCGGAGATCCGGGCGACGGGGCGCGTCGTCCCGCGGATCGCGTTCCTGACGAATTCCGCGAGCGCCAAAACGGTGCAGCATCTTTACGACACTGTTTACAAAGCGGGGCGCTTCCGGGAGTCGTGGTGCCCGTGGCTGGGCAAGCCGTTGCTGCTGGCGCCGGTAGAGGGCATCGGCCCCGAGGTCTTGGATTTTTTCACCCTGCGGCAGTCGTGGGCGTGGACGCGCCGGGGAGGGTGGTTTGGCGATGGAAAGGACAAATGGCCATGGGTGGATGACCACCCGCAGGGCGCCGGCTGGCACGAGAGCCCGCAGAAACCGGAGCAGATCAGCGTCTGCGTCGCGCAGCACCCCACGTCGAATATCGGCCGGAGCTTCAGCGGAGGAAAACAGCCGCCGGAATCGCAGCGGCGGACGGCGAAAGGGCCGTGCTTTGAGGAACAGTGGGCGCGCGCGCACGAGGTGGATCCACCTTTTGTTTTCATCACGGGCTGGAACGAGTGGGTGGCCCAGCGATTTGTCAAAGGGGAAAAGGGCGGGCCGGGACAGATGCTGGGAAAGCCGCTCAAGCCCGGGGACACCTTTTTCGTGGATCAATTTAACGAGGAGTACAGCCGGGACATCGAACCCATGCGGGGCGGCCACGGCGACAACTACTACTACCAGATGGTCGGGCACATCAGGCGTTTCAAGGGTGTGCGGCCGCGCCCGAGGGCATCGTCGCCCAAGACCATCCGTATCGATGGCGATTTTTCGCAGTGGGGTGGCGTGGGGTCGGCGTTCTTCGATGATCTTGGCGACACCGCCCACAGGGATCACCCCGGATTCGGTGACACGCCGCCTTACGTGAACGCCACCGGCCGCAACGACTTGGATGTGATGAAGGTCGCGCGGGATGCCGGAAACCTCTACTTTTATGCCCGGTGTCGCGACGTCCTATCGCCGGCGACGGACGCGGATTGGATGGTGCTGCTGGTCGATTCTGACGCGAACCCGAAGACCGGATGGGAGGGTTACGATCTGATGGTGAACCGGGCACGGCGCGAGGGTGGGAGCGCAACGATCGAGCGACGGTCCGGTTCGCGCTGGGTGCTGGCCGGACAGGCGCCGTTTTTTGCGAGCGGGGCGGAAATGCACCTGGCCGTGCCACGGGAGACGCTGGGCCTCTCGGGCCGTCCGGCCCGGATCGATTTCAAGTGGATCGATGGTGTCGCGCCCCGCGACATCATGGATTTCATCGACCGGGGCGATGCCGCGCCGAACGGCAGGTTCAAATATCGATACGAGGAGTAGGTGCCTGGTGCCCGCTGGCATGGTAGAGAGTGAATGGATCTCACCGGACGTGAACCCCGGAGGTTTTGGCGCATGGAAGGAGAAACGTGAGTGAGGCGGCATCTTGAACGAGGCTTGATGAGCCCGATGGGACGACGTTCTTTTCTGGGGGCCTTGGCCGGAGCGGGGGGGGCGGCGTGCGGTCTGCCGGGCACGGTCGGGCGTGGAGGAACGTCCGGGGCGCAATCGGCGCTGGGCCGAAAACCTTGGCGCAAGCGCGGGATTGTGTTGGCCTCGGATGACAAGGGGCTGGTCCAGAATTTCACGAGCGCGGCGGAACCGCTGGGCGGGGAGCGCTGGCGTTTGTGGTTTTCGATTTCAGGGAAAGGAGTGGCATTCAACGTTGGGATCGCCGAGGGAGTGCCAGGGGGCGCGATGGAGCGGCATGTCGCCGTGCTGAGCGATGGCGATCCGCCAGACGCTCCCCTGGCGATAGGCAATCTGCCCGCCGGGTGGCGGCCCGTTCAGGGAGTGCACGTGCCGCTGCCTGGCGGGAGGCACCGGTTGTACTTCTGGGCCCATGCGCCGAAGGTGGTGCGCTATCTTGCGGCGGAGAGCGATGACGGGAGAAGGTACCGGGTTTTGGATCCCTTGAGGCCCTGCTTGTACCATCCCAGTGACCGCGCCGTGGATGGCGCGACGGCCGCGGAGGCCGGACTGAGCCGCATGTCCAAGAAAGAGTCGGCTCGGCCCGAGGGCGAACCTCGGGCGCTGGCGCGGCAAGTCTCGAACGATGCGACGAATGTCTACCGGTTGGCGGACGGGACATTCGAAATGTACTCGGTGGGCCTGGTCGAGGTCGGCAAGGATCACCCAGGGTATATTGCGCACGACAATTGCGCCGGATGGATCCGGGTGATCGATCGTTACACCAGCGCGGACGGGTTGGACTGGACCGGGCGTCAGCGCCTCTTGGTGCCGGATGCGAACGATCCGGCCGATCAGCAGTTCTATTATCTTTCGGTTACACACACGCCCCGGGGGCGGATCGGCATGCTGGGGCACTACCGCGTCGGGGCGCAGACCATGGATATCGAGGGGTGCGTGTCCGAAGATGGTATCCTCTGGCGCCGGGAGATGCGCGGGGCGTGGATTCCCCGTGGGCAGCCGGGCGAACCCGACAGCTATATGGTCCACGCGCCCCATGCGCTGGTCGCGCACGGGGGCCTCTGGCACCTCTTTTACACGGGTGGCAACGAGGCCCATAACCACAAGCAGTCCCACGGTCCACCCACGCGAGTCGTGATGCACGCGACCTGCGACAACCCGTGGGGCTAGCCTGCATGTTTCACGCTTCCGCGTGAAGCCACGTTCATTCCGGCTCGATGCGCCCTCGGGCTTCATGGAGCGCATCGAAACGATCGCCGATCTTTACCTAGCAGAGAAAAGCATTGATAATCCGAATAAGATAACCGTATGCTCTTCCTCGGAGCATTGCTTATGCTCTGAAGGGACGAGGTTATGCGCAAGTTCTTCTGGATTGTGGGTATCGCAGTTGGTCTTGTGGTGGATTCGGCCCAGGCAAACATTATCGGTGCCACGCTCGACGACGATGGCGATGGCGCCGTCACCTGCACGACAACATGGGACGCCGGGACGAGCACGCTAACCGCCACGTGCAAGCAATACTGGTCTCCCGGCCACATGCTTGGAACGGTCACCACCGACACTGAACTGGATCCCACACTCTGGGTCATCAATTCGATCGAGAACGACACCGGCGCGAGCTGGATCGGCTATCAACTCAACATTACCATGAACAAGTCTTTCTCGATCGTGGGCGTGGTTTCGCCACCCGACTGGACATGGGCGATCACCCAACCGACGCAAAGCGGCTCGCAGTGGACCGGCACATTGGATTACTTCAGTGGGACGGCCGTGGGGATCAGCGATGCAGGGTATTTTGGCTACGTTGTCTCGTTCCTGGGCAGCGTTAACTTCGCGCAGGAGATGATCCCGCAGCTAATCCCCGAGCCCGCTTCGATGGCAGTTCTGCTCCTTGGCGCCGCGGCGCTGCTCGGACGGTGCATCCGCCGTCCGCAAGACAGATAAGAATCCGGTCTGCCCATCGGCATCCAGAATCCCGATGATCCGGCTGACTTTGCACGCATGGGCCATCGCACGGGACCGATGACGTCCCAGGGAGTATCCAGTCAAGATTCGCTTGCAGCGAACAGGACCGGGCCGATGTGGACTTTTTGCGGCGCCTTGTCGGATCGCGGTGGCCATGTCGACCCGGCGTCGCGACGTTCCGATTTTGTGGGCTGTGGCCAGGTGAGCCACTCCACAATCCTGGGAGTCATTTCTTCCTAGCGGGCCTTGCGTGCCGCTATAGGATGCGCGCATGAGGATACGGATGCTGAATCTGTTGTTGGTGCTGGTGGCTTTTGTCGGCGGCCTGCGTGCCGAGACCGATGCCCAGCGCGAGAAGCGCATGGCGTGGTGGACCGACGCGCGGTTCGGGATGTTCATCCATTGGGGGCTATACGCGATGCCGGCGCGCCACGAGTGGGTGCGCAATCGGGAGAAGATCTCGGTCGAGGATTACCAGAAATATTTTGATCGGTTCGATCCGGATCTGTACCAGCCGCGCGAGTGGGCCCGGGCCGCGAAAGGCGCGGGGATGAAATATGCGGTGATCACCACCAAGCACCACGAGGGCTTCTGCCTGTGGGACACGAAACAGACGGACTACAAGGCCCCGAACACGCCGGCCAAGCGGGATCTGATCAGGGAGTTTGTCGATGCCTATCGGGCCGAGGGGCTCGGCGTTGGATTCTACTATTCGCTGATCGACTGGCATCATCCGGAATTCACCGTGGACCGGATCCATCCCATGCGGGACAACAAGGCCTTTCGGGAGAAGGCCAAGGGACGCGATATGAAGAAGTACGCGGCCTACATGCGCGAGCAGTTGCGCGAATTGCTCACTGGGTACGGCAAGGTGGACGCGCTGTTTCTTGATTTTTCGTACCCCGGCGAGGACGGGAAGGGTCGCGCCGACTGGGAATCGGAGAAACTATTGGCGCTGATCCGGGAGTTGCAGCCGGGGGTGATCATCAACGACCGGCTCGACCTGTTGGACAGGCGGGACGGATGGGACTTCCGGACCCCCGAGCAATTCATGCCGAGGGAGTGGGTGAAGCACGAGGGGCAGCGTGTCCCGTGGGAGACGTGCCAGACGTTCTCGGGTTCGTGGGGCTACCACCGCGATGAGAACACCTGGAAGAGCGTCGATCAGTTGATTGCGATGCTTGCGGAGACCGTCAGCAAGGGTGGCAACCTCCTATTGAACGTCGGACCCACGGCCCGGGGCACTTTTGACGATCGGGCGCTGGCGCGCCTGAAAGGGATGGGCGATTGGATGCGGGTCAACGGCCGCGCGATCTACGGATGCACGGAGGCGCCACCGGAGTTCAAACGACCTGACAACTGCCTTTTGACCTACAACCCGACAACGAAACGGCTGTACGTGCACGTGCTCCAGTGGCCGATGGGGAGGCTGAACCTCGACGGCTACGAGGGCAAAGTGAAGTACGCGCAGTTGTTGCACGATGCCTCCGAGGTCCTCGTCAGGAAAAAGAAGGGCGCATGGCTGGACGAGGGGGAAGGCTACGCCAGCACGGTGACGCTCGAGCTGCCGGTCGAAAAACCGCGCGTGGCAATCCCCGTGGTGGAGCTGTTTCTCTAGGCGCCGACGCAAAGTGTCGGGGCACAGAGCTCGTGATCGATCCGGGCTGGATCCCATGCCCCGCCGGGTGGGGAATGCTGTGTGGGGCGCGTGTGTCAGGAGCCGCCCCTCACCCCCCGGCGCGTTGGCGTCTCACAGAGACGCCCTACAAGTATTGTGGGCCGCCTGTGCCAGGCGGCAGGCCGGCGTCTCGCAGAGACGCCCTACAACAATGGGCTTGGCCCCCACACGAATTGTAGATGGCATGGGTGTTGGTGGGTGAGCCGGATAGACTCACCCACCTATGAATAACAACAACACCCGGAGTGAAACTAACGGCGCCACCGGCGCCAAGACAAGGCTGATCAAGCTGGCGCTGGATACGCATGCGGATTTCATCATCGTGCGGCGCCAGATTGACGAGGCGGTCGCCCAGCCGCCGCAAAGGATGAGCCCGGGGCAGTTGGAACGCTTCGCGGCCAAGCAGAAGCGATTGGCCGGACGGGTGGTGTGCTGCTACGAGGCGGGCCGTTCGGCTTCGGATTATACCGGAGGCTCACGGCCCTCGGCCTCGAAGTGCTGGTGGTGCATCCGCAGAACTGGGACGAGCGCAACCGCAGGGTCAAGACCGACAAGAGGGATACCGGGGCGATGCTGGGGCGGCTGGACCGCTACCTGGCGGGCAACACCGAGGCCCTCGCGGTGGTGCAGGTGCCGGAACTCGGGCAGGAGATGGCCCGGGCCCGGAGCCGGCAGCGGGAGCAGATCCGCCGGCACCGCCAGCGCCCGGAGGCCCAGGGGCGCACGCTGATGCTGGAGTTCGGCCACCGCTTCCGGGGCCGCTGGTGGCAGCCGGGGCGCTGGGAGCCCATCGCCAAGGCCCTGCCGGAATCGCTCGCGGGCATGGTCGGATCCATCCGGGAGCTGATCCTGGTGCTCCACCGGCAAGTCGAGGCCCTCGGCCAGGGGCTCGAAAGCCAGGCCCCGGCCACCGGGCGCATCAAGGGCCTGGGCAGGCTCACGGAGGTGATCATCGGGCGGGAGATCATCGACCGGAACGCCTTCAAGAACCGCCGGGCGGTGGGCAGCGTCACCGGGCTCTGCCCCTCGGAGTGGAGCACCGGCAACAGCCGCCGGCAGGGCCCGATCTCCAAATGCGGGCGGCCGCGGTTGCGCCACGCGCTGATCGAGGCGGCCTGGCGCCTGGTGGGCTTTCAGCCCGACTATGGGCCGGTGAAAAAATGGGCCCCGCTGATGGCCGCCGGCACCCCGCCGGCGCGCAAGAAGGCGGCGGTGGCCATCGCCCGGCAGCTGGCCGTGGATCTGTGGCGCATCCGCACCGGACGGGCCACCGCCCCGGCACTGGGATTGGCCCTCTGCTGAAACTTTGGAGACAACGATGACATCGCGGCGGGGTTGTTTCCGGCGGCTTGGGTCCCGCTGCAGCGGGACCCACACCGGCACCGGCTATAGCCGCCCCGGCCTCCCGGGGCCGTGGCTCGCCGGGGCCGGCGCCGCCGCCAGAACAACCCCGCCGCTCGCCAACCCCTTGGAATGGGGCGCGCCCGCCAGCGGCCTTGGGTCGGACACGACCCGATTTGTAGATTGGGCGCGCCTTGTTCCTCTCGCCGATGATCGCATAGATCATGTTGCACTCCGAAATGCCCGATGCGGCCGCGGATGTGCGGATAGCAGGTTGAGCCCGGCAACCCCGGTGCCTGCGAGAGGAGACGTTCCTTGGCTACCAGCCCAACACCCAAGCCCCTTCTAATCCTATGAAATGAAAACACACGCGCTCACTTGACAACCCCCATAGCAGGCCGCCTGTGTCAGGCGGCGGATCGGTTGCGTGGGATTTGTCTTGCCTTCGACCGGTCGCGCCTGAAATCCTCAACCGCATGGCCAGACCACCGCGTGTGCCGGTGTGGCTGCCGTGGGATCAGCCCGTCATTTACTTCGTGACGCTTGGCGTTGCCGGGCGTCGGCGCGTGCTCCACAACGCGGGGGCATGGGACGCATGCCGCCATACGCTGGATCTACTGGACCGGTGGCAGACTCTCGCATGCACCTTCATGCCCGACCATGGCCACTTTCTGGTGGCACCCGTCTGGAACAGGGATGAGCCGCTCGGTCAGTGGATGAAATGGTCCAAGCGATGGTTCCGCGAGTCCAATCCCCACGAATGGGAGTGGCAGGAGGGCGGATTCGACCGGCTCTTGCGCGGGTTTGAAAGCGCCGAGGAGAAATGGCGGTACATCCGGGAGAATCCCGTGCGAGCGGGATTGGTTTCACACTGGAGCGAGTGGCCGTACTCCTTCGGATTTGGCACAGAGAATTGCAGGCCGCCTCTGTGAGGCGGTGGCGAGTCATCGGGTGGCGTCTGACACGGACGCCCCACAAGATTAGCCGAGGGGAAGGTCGGCGTCTCGCAGAGACGCCCCACAGATCCTGTTGCAGGGCCCGGTCGAAACGGGGGCGTGGGATCAGCCCTGTTTTTTGCCCTTGTAGCGCTCCATAGCGGGGCCGGAGTGTTTTTCGGCCAGCTCGATGAGGCGGTCGCGCTCGGCGGCGGCCATGCCCGTGAATCCCCGGAGGACGGAGGTGTTTTCCGCGACCTCCTCGGTGCTCGTGCAGCCGCTGACGAGCGCCGCTATGGGCAGAGAGTAAACGTATTCGTGCATCTGGCGGGGCGTGACACCGGATGTAGTGAGCGGGGCGGGGCGGGGCTCCTTTCCGAATCCGCCACGGCCGGTCATCTGACCGTACGCCATGGTTTTCATGGCGAGAATGCCGTATTTCCGCTCCACGAGCCTGGGCAGGACATTGATGGTGAAGGACTCGTGGTGGGGATCGCACAGGTTGATGGGCATCTGGCAGGTATCGAGGTCGATGCCGCGGGAGGCCAGCGCCTCGAGCATCCTGAGATGCGCGCGATAGTCGACGTGGCCCGTGAAGCCAATGTATTTCACTTTGCCGGATTCCTTGGCCTTGAGAAAGACGTCGAGGACGCCGTCGCGGATGCGGTCATCGACGTCTTTCGGTGACTCGATCATGTGGATCTGCCAGAGGTCGAGGTAATCGCATTTCATGCGCGAAAGGGCCTCGTCCAATTGTCTGGACGCCTCGGGGCCTGTCTTCAAAGCGCACTTGGTCATGATGAACGCGACGTCACGGTATTTTGGCGAAAGGAACAGCCCATAGCGTCGCTCGGCCTCACCCTTGCCATAGTTGTAGGCGTTATCGAAGAATCGGCAGCCCATCTCGAGAGCCTTCTCGATGATGGCCTGTGATTCCGCCTCGGTGCGGTCTTTCTCCACGTGATGGCCCCCGAGGCAGAAGGCCGTGACGCTTGTGCCGGTTTTGCCGAGCGCGCGCTGCGGGAGCAGGGTGCCAAGGCGGTCGGATGTCGGCGTGGCCGAGTGGGTCGGGGTCTGGGCGAGGGCGGCACCGGCCGTGGCCGCGCCGAGCGTAGCTAGGAACGCGCGTCGATTGAGCATGGAACCTCCGTGTGGATTTGTGGGAAAAGTGGACGGGTAAGACAACAAGTCAACTGACCAATCTGCCGTCCGACCGGGTTGTTTTCGGTCGGGCTGTCGGCTAGGGTGAGTTGAAGCAGGATGGCAAAGCGACCGACGCCAGGGGTGGTCGAGACGCCCGTAGGTACGCCCGACATGAAGGTCCGCGAGGCCTTCGCCAAGGGCTGGGCGGTCATCGTGTGGAACGATCCCGTCAACCTGATGAGCTACGTGGTATTCGTTTTCATGAAGATATTGGGGTTCACGAAGGAGCAGGCGACCAAGCACATGCTCGAGGTGCACAATCGCGGCAAGAGTTGCGTGGCGATCGAGACCCGGGAGAAGGCCGAGTTGTACCATCAGCAGATTCAGGCGCACGGCCTGACCGTGACAATCCAACCGGTTGACCATGAAAGCGAGTAGGGACGGCGACCGGATCGTCCTTGCGCTAGGCGGCGGGGAGGCATTGATATTGCGCTGGGCGCTTGTCTCGCTTGTGGCGGCCTACCGGGTGCCGCCGGGCCAGATCGATCCGCGGATCGCTGCCGTCTGGTATTCGAGACGGGGTTGCCAGACCGCGAAGATGTCCGAGGAGGACGCTGGCGAGTGGGTGCGCCAGATCCATGCATTCAAGAGCGAGAACCTGGCGTTAATCGAGGCATGGCTGGGTCAGTTGGCGAAGAAGCCGGGGCGGCGGATCGAGTTGGTATTGACGGTGGATCAGGCCGAGGCCTTCGTGCGCGTCTTGAATGATCATCGATTGCGGGCCGCGGCGGAACACGAGATCGGTCAGGAGGAGATGGATATTAGGGATCCTGGGCCCATGGAGCGGCTTGGTCCAGAGCGGCAGACGGCGCTGGTGGAGATTCATTTTTTTGCGTGGGCCATCGAGGAGATTCTTCGCCAGATCGCGCCGGATGCCGCGGGCTGGGGGGCCGGAAGCGAGTGATTGATCTCCCGGGGTGGCGGCCCGCGGGACCGCGGGAGCGGGATTGCCTCCCCGAGGGATTCCACCTAAACAGAGTCCCACGAAGGAGAAGGTATCCCATGGGCGAGCAGTTTAGTCGGAGAAGTTTCATGAGTCTGGCGTCAGGTCTCGGGGCGGTGGTGGCCGCGTTGCGCGAGGGGCGGGCCTCGGCACAGGCGGCGGGGGGGAAGGTCACGGTGGCCCTCGTGGGCTGCGCGCACATCCACACCCCGGGATTCGTGAAATTGCTGAAGGGGAGGGAAGACGTGGCGGTCAAATGGGTCTGGGACCACGATGCGGCGCGCGCGGAGAAGCGCGCCGGCGAACTCGGTGCCCAGGTCGCGAAGGTCGTTGATCAGGTGTGGTCCGACGGGGAAGTGCGGGCCGTGGTGATCTGTTCCGAAACCGACCGGCACCGTGACCTGGTGCTTGCGGCGGCGAAGGCGGGCAAGCACATGTTTGCCGAAAAACCTCTCGGCATTACCGCCACCGAGAGCCGCGAGATGGTGACGGCCATCGAGAGGGCCGGCGTGCTGTTCACGACCGGGTACTTCATGCGGACCGTTCCTGAACATCTATTCCTCAAAGAGCAGATAGCGGCGGGCGTGTTCGGGACCATCACGCGCGCGGAGGCCTGGAATTGTCACGCGGGTGCGCTCAAGGGGTGGTTCGACACGGAATGGCGTTGGATGGCCGATCCGAAGGTGGCCGGTGTCGGCGGCTTCGGCGATCTCGGGACCCATTCGTTGGACATCCTGATGTGGCTGCTTGGCGGCATCGATTCGGTGGTGGCAGACATTCGCGCAGTCGTGAAGAAATATCCCGAATGCGACGAGACCGGTCAGGCGCTGATCCGATTCAAGTCGGGCGCGACGGGTTCCCTGACGGCCGGTTGGGTGGATGTCGCGAATCCCGTGACTCTGATGATTGCTGGCACCGAGGCGCACGCGGCATTGGTCAACGGCCAGCTCTTGTTCAAGTGCGACAAGGTCAAGGGGGCCGAAGGCAAGACGCCCTGGGCGCAGCTGCCAGAAAAGCAGCCGCTTCCACTTCACCAATTCATCGATGCCGTTGCGGGTGCAAAGGATCGGGCACTGGTCACCCCGCGAGAGGCCGCGGACCGGGTCGCCGCCATGGAGGCCATGTACCGGGCCGCGCGCGAGGGAGGCTGGACGAAGGTGGGGTAGGCCCAATACCGTTCACCTTGCAGGGAAAGTGGCATCGGCGTCCCGCCGATGAGCCATCAGGGTCCACATGGCCGGGACGGCCATGCCACTCATGTGAACAGCATCGGGGCTTAGCCCGGATATTTCACAGCCTGCCGGCTGTGAAATTCCGGGCTCTGGGAAAACCGCGCCATGAAAGCCATTTATTGGGAAAGGTCAGGCAAAGACTGAGATTTTTCGCGGTTGCAGCGTGTGTTTCGCGGACCGGTGGTCCCGGACCCTTCAAAATCGCGTCTTTCGGAGCGCGGTTTTCCTTTGAGCCTGCATATTTCACGCGGAAGCGTGAAATTTGCAGGCTAGGCCCCATGCCGCCGCGGGCGGCGAAAATGGCAGGTGGCGGCGAGCGTGAGCGAAAGGAGGGAAGGCTTGCTCACGATCGCCGCCACTGCCTGTGGCCAGTGTGCAGATAGGGCCCGGTGCGCTGCCGCCCACTTTTTCGGGCAAACGGATTTTCCTTCTACTCTTGGCGGGGTTTCCCTATGCGAGAAGGTTCTATGAGCGCACGTCAATACAAGATTGCGGTGATCCCGGGCGATGGCACTGGACCCGAGGTCACGCGGGAGGCAGTGAAGGTGCTCAAGGCCGCCGCGACGAAGTTCGGCTTCAAGCTGGAATTCAGCGACTATGACTTTGGCGGTGAGCGCTATATGAAAACCGGCGAGGTGCTGCCGGACAGCGCCATCGGGGAGATGCGCAAGCACGACTCAATCCTCCTGGGGGCTATCGGGCACCCGGAGGTCAAGCCCGGCATCCTGGAGAAGGGTATTTTGCTGCGCCTGCGTTTTGAGCTGGACCAGTATATCAATCTGCGGCCGGTGAAGCTGTTCCCGGGCGTGGAGACGCCGTTGAAGGACAAGGGTCCGGAGCATATCGATTACGTCGTGGTCCGCGAAAACAGCGGTGACGTCTACACGGGCACCGGCGGCATCGCCATGAAGGGCACGCCCCACGAAGTCGCGATCCAGAATATGATCTACAACCGGTTCCAGGTGGATCGGTGCCTGCGCTACGCCTTCGAGTACACCCGGAAGCGCAACAGGCGCAAGACGCTCGCACTTTGCGGAAAGACCAATGTGCTCACCTACGTTTTCGACCTGTGGGAGCGGGCATTCCACGAGATGGGCGAGAAAGAATTCTCCGATATCAAGCGCGACTACTATCACGTCGACGCGACCTGCATGTGGATGGTCAAGAACCCCGAGTGGTTTGACGTCATCGTGACCGGCAACATGTTCGGGGACATCATCACCGACCTTGGCGCCATCACGCAGGGCGGCATGGGCATCGCGGCGGGCGGCAACATCAATCCGAACGGCGTGAGCATGTTTGAGCCGATCGGCGGTTCCGCGCCAAAATACACTGGCAAGAATGTCATCAATCCCCTCGCGGCGATATGCGCGGGCCAGATGATGCTGGAGACGCTCGGCGAAGCCAAGGCGGGCGCCGCCATCGAGGCTGCCGTGATGGAGGTGACGGGCAAGAAGCTCAAGAGCCTCGCGGCTGGCAAGATGGGGTATGGCACCACCGAGGTAGGGGACATGGTCGCGGAACGGGTGGCCAAATAGCGGTCGCCTTGCGCACGGGGGGGACGCCGGCCTGGGCGTCCGCGATTCATCCGCGTTCCGTGGCCAACGCGGCCCGTGAGGCGAGCGTGTCTCAAAACCTCTGAACCGTGCCGCCTGGCACAGGCGGCCTACAAATTTTGTAGGGCATCTCTGCGAGATGCCGTGCATTGTCGCGCGCCGCACACCATTGGAAGTCCTCTCTATCATCAGATGGGCATTGATTGTTGGGTGTTCCGTGTTGGGCGTTTGAGTTTTGAGACAGCCTCAGGCCGCGGGCCCTCCCGCTGGAGACAGGCGGTGCGTTCCGGCATTGGCGCTCGAAGACATTTCTTGGCCGGTTGTTAGGCAAAGGCAGCGCAATGGCTTTGCGGTCATGCCATCATGCGGCACAACCTGGATGTGGGTCATGGGATTGACCTGCGGGATGCGCTCTCGCAACATGCTGGTCCCTATGAACACGCCCCATCTTTCCCGAAGGAGTTTTATCAAGGCCGCGAGCGCGATAGTCGGGATGCCCGCGATCATCCCGGCGGGCTGTGCGCCGGCTGCGTCGCGGAAGGCTGTCCGTCGCCCTGCGCCGTCGGACAAGATCCGCTTGGCGTGCATAGGGTTTGGGACGATAGCGCACAGCACGGGCAGGCAATTCCTAAACAATGACCGCGTGCAGGTGGTGGCGGTCTGCGACGTGAATCGCCTTTCCGGGCACTATGGCTACCAGGGTGAACTGGAGGGGGGGCGGGAATATGGCAAGCGGATCGTCAACGAGTATTATGCGAAGAAGGCGGGCAAGGATCCGGCGACGGCCAATTATTGCGACACGTGCGAGGATTTCCGGGAGGTCCTGGCGCGCGACGATATCGATGCGGTGAACATTTCAACGCCGGACCACTGGCACGCGGTGATAGCGATCGCCGCGGCGAAGGCGGGCAAGCACATCTACTGCCAGAAACCTATGTCCCTGACGGTTGCGCACGGCCGCGCGATGGTGGATGCCGTGAATGGCGCCGGCGTTACCTTCCAGGTGGGCTCCCAGCAGCGCTCCAGCGTGCATTTTCGGAAGGCCTGCGAGCTGGTGCGGAATGGGGCGATTGGGAAGGTGCACACGGTGAGGGTCTTCTTGCCCGCGGGGCACAAGAACTGGAGCGGGCTCGGGGAGCGGCAGAACCCGGAGCCGGTGCCCGAGGGGTTCAACTGGGAGATGTGGCTGGGCCCGGCGCCCGCGCGCGAGTATCGGCCGGCACTGCACCCTCTCAACTGGCGGCACAACTATGACTACTCGGGAGGCATGGTGACGGATTTCGGCGCCCACCATTTCGATATCATGCAGTGGGGTCTGGGAACCGACGACACCGGCCCCGTGCGCTTCTTCAACGGCAAGGCCGAATTCCTGCCCCCGGGCGCCCTGTACAACACCGCGACGAGTTTTTCGTTCGAGATGGAATACGCCAACGGGGCGCACGTGATCGTTTCGGTCGCCGACCCTAAGATGGGCGTTGGCGGCGTTCGTTTCGAGGGGGAGGGCGACAAGTGGATCTATTGCAGTCGCGGGATCCTGGAATCGAACCCGGAGACCATCCGGCGGATTCCGCCAAAGGATGGCGACGTGCGCCTCTACGAGAGCAACGACCACGAGGGGAACTTCGTCGATTGCATCTACACGGGCAAGCCGACGATCTGCCCAGTCGAGGTGGGGCACCGGAGCATCGCGATCGCCCATATCGGCAACATCCTGCTGCGGCTTGGCAAAAAGGAGCTGAAATGGGATCCCGCGAGGGAACTATTTGTCGGCGACGCCGAGGCCGACAAGATGCTGACTCGCCCGTTGCGCGGGCCCTGGCAATTGGGGGCCTGATCCGCGGGGCGCTGAGCCAAGATCGGTGTCGGGCGTTTCTTGGCGCGACCCGGGCCTATTCGCGCCTATAGCTGATGCCCATTCCGTCGCCCTTTTCCTCGGAGGCACGGATGATGACCGTTTCGTAGGCCGGGCTGGACTGGATATACTCGAGAAAATCGCCCATGGCGGCCGCGTGTTTTATGACGTTATCCGAGACGATCACTGCGCCCTTTTTCAACTTTGGCTCGATGAGCTTAAGGTATTTCAGATAGTCACTTTTCTTGGCGTCGAGGAATACGAAATCGAAAGGGCCGTTGAGCTTTGGGATCTCGACCAGCGCGTCGCCCTCGATGAGGGTGACGGTTTTTTCGAGGCTGGCCCTCTTTAGGTTCTCGCGACAGAGCTTGGCCGTTTCGGGGTCGATCTCGATGGTCGTCAGGTGGCCTCCGGTGCGCTCGAGTCCGGTCCCCATGAACACCGCCCCGTGGCCGATGAATGACCCGACCTCGATGGCCCGTTTCGCGCCAGAGGACTCGATCAGGATTTTGAGGAGGAGGGCATCGGCGCCGGTGGTGCTCATGTTGCCTTTTGGGAAGGTATCGATGAGGTTTTTGCGGGCGGCGACGACCTCGGGTGTTGGGTCTGCGAGGAGAGCGAAGGGGGCGAGCAGGAGCGCGAGGAGGGTCTTGTTCATTTGGTGTCCTTGGTTTGAGTTTGCGTGTCAAAAGTGGGGCTAGGCCGTATTGTGGTCAAGGGGTTCATTGCAGCAGCGTGGCGGGCCGAATCTGGAAGAACACCAGCGTCATTTCTTTTCGCCGAGGTTGTCCAGATGGGGGAGCGGCATAAATTCCATGGGCGGTGGCGCGGAGAGTTCGGGGACAGTGGGTGTGGGCCCGAGAGGTTTGGGGGGCATGTTTGGGATTGAGGGTTCGTCGGCCCGTCTTGTCGGATCGAGCAGCAAGGACTCCGTGGGGGCGGTCCCAATGCCGAGGATACGTTGCAGCGTCGTGTTTTGTTCGGGGAGGAGGGCGCGCTGATTGATGTTCGAAACGAGGGCGATAGCCTCGGACTTGCGCCCCGCACGATCGAGCACCGAGGCGTAATTCAGCGCGAAGTCAGGTTGGCTCAGGCGCGCTTTTGGGAGTTTTTCGCAAATGGCGAGCGCTTCGGGGACACGGCCGGCGGTGGCGAGGGCGAGGGCGTAAGTGTCGGCGAAAAATGCTGATTTTGGTCTTTTGGCGTGTGCGTTGGAGGCGAGTTGGAGGGCCCTGGTCGTGTCGCGGCCCAACAGGAGCAGGCAGGAGGCGACGTTGTTCATCGCCTGGGGATCGCCCGCGTTCCTCGAGAGCGCCTTCTCCCACGTCTGCAGCATTTCGGTCGTGCGCCCGGCGGCGCGGTTCGCGGCGGTGATCTGCGAACGGGCGAATGCGCCAACTTGGCCGGGAGCATGGGCTGCAACTTCTTCGTAGAACTGGATTGCCGCGTCACGCATTCCGAGGCGATTGAGTTGCAGGGCGGATCGAAGGGCGAGGGCGGTGTCCCCTTCACATCGGGTCATGGCGGCGCGCAGGCAGGTGCGCTCGGCGTCCCCCTGGTCGAGTTCCCGGTTGGCTTTGGCCAACCAGAGGGCAAGAATAACGCGGTCGGTGTCGCCCGCGGTTTTTGAGACCGCGTTGGCCCGGTCGGCAAGGCGACGCCAGTCTTTGGCGTGCGCCCACAGGCGGAATTGAGATAGGAGCACGGGAAGGGATCGGCTTTCGGAGTTATCGAGCGAGGCCAGGAATGTCTGCGCCAGAGCCGGCGCCAAGATCTCAGCGGCCTCGATGACATCGCGGTGTTTCTGGGGGGTGTTGGCCGCCGCCCAGAGCGCGGAGAACGAATCGGGCGTCTTGGACGGATCGATGCGGTGGGTGATGGTGATGCGCCGCAGGCGCGCCTGCCACGCGGTCTTGTCGTCCTGGGCGAGTTCATCGAGGATCGCGATGGCGGCGTCGGGGGCCGAGGGGGCCAGGGCGTTCACAAGCGCCCACGAGGCGCGCACGCGGAATTCGGGCTTCTCGCGAAAGACCCTGAGTTCGGCGAGGGCGGCTTCCCGGGTCTTTGGGTCGTTGCTTCTGGAGGACAGCGAGGCGACGAGGAATGTGGCTTCGGGGTTGTCAGGCGCGAGGTCCTTTGCCTCGCGGGCGCTCCGGAGGGCCGCGACGAAGTTGCCGCGGCGCATGAGGTGGTGGCATGCGAGGATGTGGAGGCCCGCGTTTTTCGGGAAGCGGCGGAGCGAATCGCGCAGGAGGAATTCGGCGACCTCGGTCTGGTTTTCCTCGAGGGCGTAGCCTATGGCGAGGGTCGCGATGTTGGGATCGTCAGGTCTCAACATCTGGGCCTGGAATGCCCAGAGCGCGTATCCGCCCTTGTCGAGCTTGCGGAGCGTGCGCGCATACAAAAGGAGGGTATCGGCGTTCGATGGGTCGTGCCGAAGCGCGTTTTGCAAGTGGAGCCGCGCCGAGGCGTCATCGCCAGATTTCAGGGATGTCTGGGCATCCGCGGAGTACCGTTTTGCGCGGAAGGCATGATAGGGTTGGGCGAGCCGGGTCTTGAGGGACGGGCCCCAGATCGCGAGGGCAATCGGCGTGGCCACGACGAGGAGGAAGAGCAGGGCGAACTGCGTTCGGTATTTCGACCGGCGCCGCCACCAGTAGGCTGGCGACAATCGCGATATGCCATAGATGTGCTCGTAGAAGTGTTCCTTGTCCTCGTTTTTCATAGGGCATCTTCTGGTTTGCGCCGCTGGCGATGGAGTTCTGGTCTCACGATCGCGGCCATTGCCGCGGCATCGAGGTCCTTTCCGAGGAAGGACGCGATGCGTGCGGCGGTGGCGGCAGGGTTCGAAATCGCCTCGCGGTGGCCGACGTAGAGCGTGCGGAATTGCGGGCGCATGCGGAGCAATTCTTTGATCTGGAGGACCTGGCGGCTGAGGGCCTGCGCGAGGCGCTCGTCGGAGATCCTCGCGCCCTCTTTGCCCTGGCGCTCGAGCATGGTGCGCTGGGACCGGATGACCTCATTGATGTCGCGTTCCATGAAGATCACGCGGTAGTGCTGCGTTGCCGGGAGGAGGGGCAAGAGCGGGGCGACGATTTTGACGGCCTTGCCGGTTGCGTTTGGGAGCCAAGAGTGATCGCGGCGGAGGCGGGTGACGGGTTCGAACTCGAGATAGCCGAGGGGATTGTCTTCGTCGGCGGATCGCGTGTCATCGGCGAGGATGGGGTGTCCGCCGGCGGCGAGCATTTGCATGATCAATGATGTGCCGGACCGGGGCAGGCCGGAGACAACCGTGATGAATAGGCCCGCGTCATCGGCGATGGGTCCCGCGGCGGCATCGCCGCCGACGACGAGGGCCTTGGCGGGGCGCCGGGCGGCGCCGCGGGCGGGGGTGCTGGGTGCGGGCTGCTGGGCACTGGGCTCTGGGCCGTGGGTATCGGGCGGCGGGTTGTGGGCGGCGGGCGGAGTGCGAGCCTCTTGGGCGAGGCGGCGGTGTTCGGCTGCGCGGGCGGGTTGGCGGAGGTGCCGTTGAAAGAGGAAGGCGAGGCGGCGGTGTGCCTGCGCGAAGTTGGGATTGAGGGCGATGGCGACCTCGAGCGAGGTAACGGCGTGTTGGAATCGGCGGAGACGCCACAGGGCGACGCCCAAGATATAATGGGCCATGGGGTTCTGATAGAGCAGCCCGATGGACTGGAGTGCCGCCGAGGCCGCGTCGTAGGGCCGGCGGCGCTGGAGATGGGCGCGGGCTAGGCCGGCGAACGCGTGGGCGTTTTCGGGATCGAGTTCAAGCGCCCGGTTGAAGCTGCGCTCGGCATCATCGGGCTTCCGCAGGCGGAGGCGCGCCTCGCCCAGCTGGACGTGGACGCCGGGGAGCGAGGCGTCAGTTTTCTCGGCGCGCCCGAAGCATGCGGCCGCCTCATCGAGGTGGCCCTCGTCGAGGTTGACGAGTCCCTCCAGGTAGTCGATGGGCAGTCGGTGGAACTGGGCTCTTGCGCGCAGGTGAGAGAGTTCGCGGCGCTCGGATTCAGGGAGTCCGTCGATGGCGCTCCTGAGGCTCGCGCGGCGGTCGGCGGCGGAGTCGCCGGCCTCAGGCGTGGTGGTCGGAGAACCGGATTTCTGGAGTTCCTCCAATCGGGTCCGGAGTTTTTCTCGTGCTTGGCTGGCGTCCTCGCGACGGCGGTCACGGGTTTCCTCGATGACGCGACGCATGTCGGCGGTGCGACCAATCGCGCGGTAGCAGAGGGCGAGCTGGGCCCCGAAGCGAAATTCGGCGGGATCCGATTTCCAAAGTCCCTCGAGCAATGGCGTGGCGTCGAAGTGGCGGTTGGCGTCCATGTAGGCGCGGGCGAGGTTGTAGCGCTGCTCGCGCATCGTACGTTCCACGGCCTGCCGGGCATTTGCCGCAGGGCGCTCGATGTAGCCGAGGGCAATGAGCTGTTCGAGGGCCTCGCGCGCGGCCTCTGGATCGAGCTGGAGTCCGTCCGGGTGGCGCCCATCTTCCCCGGGGATCTTCTCCCAGGAGGGGATGCCTTGGACCGTGGGGGGGGATTCGAACGCGACGGTCAACGGCTTGCCATCCATGTCCGATCCGATCGGAAGGCCGAAGAGCGTGAGGATGGTGGGCGCGATGTCGAGGAGGTTGGCGCCGTGGATGAGCTCGTCGCGTCGGATGCCGGGGCCCCGGATGGCGAGAATGCCCAGTTCGCGGTGTTCGATCGCAGGGCCGGCGGGTTCCAGGGGGATGCCCTTGGGGCGGAGGTGGTCGGGATGGAACCCGTGGTCAGACATCAGGATCACGGTGGTATCCGGGCCCGCGAGGCGCAGCAGTGCACGGAGCATGAGATCGTGATATCGGTAGGCGGCCTCGATGACGCCAGAGTAGAGGTCGAAGTCTTTTTCGGGGACCGATTCCCTGCGCGGGGGGTGATACCGCATGAAGCCGTGAGAGAAGTGGTCGATGGCATCGTAATAGATGGCGGCGAAATCCCAGGGCTCGCGTTCGAGAAGCAAGGTGGCGGCCGCATGGATGGTGCTGCACTCGGCCAAGATCTTGGCGCACGAGGCCAGTCGGCGGTCCTTGTCTTGGTTGATCTCCGCGGCTCTTGGGATGAATGGCAGGATCTCTTCGGTGCCGAGTTCATTGGGGTTGATCCGGAGGTCGGCGAGTGCATCGGCGACCCGTGGGGGGTGGACCGACCCTGGCGGCAAGGGCCAGGGTTGATCGGGGGGGCCAATGGCGGTCTGGAAGTGATTTGAGACCATCGCGCCGTTGATGGGTTCGGCGGGATGGCTTGGCCACCAGCCGACGACGATGGAGCGCATGCCCTCCTGGTTCAGAATATTCCAGATGGCCTTGCATTTGCGCGAGAGGTTACTGACCGGCCGGACTGCGGTGCCATCGGGGGTGGGTTCCGTGAAACCATGCACACCGTGTTTGAAGGCGCGCTTGCCGGTGGCGATCGACGTCCAAAGCATCGGCGAATACATCGGCTGGAGGGTCGCCAGATTGGCCGACACGCCCCCATCCACCAGGGATCGCAGGGCGGGCATCTTGCCGGCGTCCATGAGGGGGTGAATCACCCGCCAATCGGCGGCATCCCATCCGATCAGCAGGACGCGGCGGGAGTTCCCTTCAACCACGGACATGGGCTCAGCCTAGCAGCCTGTCGGACTTTGGGAAGTCCACCAGGCTGCTAGAAAGCAAAACCGCGTGGCACTTAATTGGTTGCAATACATGCGGAACAAGAGGGATCGCCCGTTCACCACCCTGACCTCGGAACCTCTCATCTTGTCTAACTGGTTCAACTTCAAACAAACACGCGGTTTTGCCGGAGGAATCTGTCGGCCTAAGTCCGACAGATTCCTAGATGTGCGAAATCGAAAAATCGAGGATGGGACAGCGGCTATCTGAGCGGGACGATGGCGAAGCGATGCGGATACGGATGCGGCGGCGAAGGCGCCTGGCGCGAAATGGAGGTTCACGTTTTGGGCGGCTTGCGCCGGCGCCAAGCGGCGAGGCCGGCGGCGCCAGTGGCGAGAAGCGCCAGGCCTGCCGCGGTCGAGGGTTCGGGGATGACGCCCGCCACGATCTGGGTGTCCGGCGCCGTCTCCCATGCCCAGTCGTAGATGGTCATGGCGACGGGTTGGCCGGAGCCGTTCGTCTCGATCCCGACTCGAATCCACCCGTAATGGAGATTGGTCACCGAACCGTTTGCGATGTTGAATCCGACCCCGAGGAATCCTGCGGCACCCGCGGACATGGTCCCGCCGTTCCAATTTCCACCCAGTCCGCCGATGAGTGTGGTGCTGCCCACGGTGCTGGCGGCCGATATCGTGGCACCGTCGCTCAGTCGCGCGGGCTGCGCGTTCTCTCGCACAATTCCCAGATATCCTAGACCGTTGAAAGGATCGGGCTTCACGAAGGCGACGCTCGAAACGTTGATGTCGAAGATGAAGTCAACGGAGCTGTCCACCAGCGAGGCGGGACCGGCGGAGTTGAGATTGATGGAATTGTCGCCCACGTGGGTGGAGGGGAGCAGGATGTTCTTTGCGCCACTGTACTGGATCGCGGCATCGGCGGCGGGAGCGAGCGCAAGGGCGGCCCCCACGGCAGCGGTGTGCGCGATGGATTGACCGGGATGTCTGACGGAAAACGCGAGCGCGCTCGCCTGGGCGCAATAGGAGGCCAGGGCTTTGTCCAGGGGCGATCCAATTTCCGGTGATCTGGGTGGCATGCGAGGTTCCTAGGTTGGATTATGGATAGCAGGGTAACAGCATTAGACATATTAATACAAGTTAAGATTTCGTTAAGTCGCTGGAAACGAGACGTTTCCGAATCGGATAGGCGTGGGGTGGTCGCCCGGAGAGTCCCTCTCATTGGGAAACATGACCGGCGCTTGCCGGACATTCTCCTGCAGGAAGCAAACCGGATGTCGGCCGGGATGGATACCGTGGCGTGGAAAATGCCGTGGGCCACGGCTATGGAGATTCTCGGGTCAGATCTGAGGCCCCGCGCGGTTGGACATCACCCGGGGGTGAGAATGAGACGTAGGAGCGCGCTTGCGCGCGATTCGCGTACGGGATCGCCTGCAAGCAGGCTCCTACGATTTGGCAGCTGAATTTTGGAGTCAGGCCTTGGGCTGCTTGCGTCGGCGCCAGGCACTCACGCCGACTGCGCCGACGGCCAAGAGCGCGAGGCCGACGGCGGGCGAGGGCTCGGGGATGACACCCGTCGTGATGGCCGTGTCGGCATAGAACCAGTCCTGGACCGCGAAACCGATGGGAATACCGTTGGGATCATTACTGATGCTCAGTCGCACCCACGCATAGTTCGTACTGCCGGTGTTTGGGATGGCGATCCCCAAGAAGCCTTGCTGGCTGTTCAACCAGTTTCCATAGAAAATGGTATTTGTGCCATCCATGCTCCAGGCCAGCTTCAGCGTCGAGGCCGATCCGAAGAGCTGGGCTGGGCCCACCGATTGACTACTGGCGAGTTGCGCCGGGTAGCCGCCCAATTGGATCATTGGCTTTCCGAACGCAAAGACACCTTGGGTCGTCGATGTGCTACGTTGGACGACAATGGTGAAGTCCGGAATTAAATTGCCGTCGAAGTCGATCGCATAGGTGTTGGCGGCACCGGTGCCGGTGCCGGTGCCTATGGGAAAGTACTGCCCGACGTACGTGTACTGCATCGCAGCGTCGGCGGAAGGTGCCAGCGCGAGTGCGGCGCCAGCTGCGGCCGTGTAGGCGGCGGCGTGGGCGAGGCCTGGGCGCTTCAAGGACTTGGCTTGGGCGCTGTAGGTGTCGAGGGCGCTGTCGAGATCTAACCCTTGCTGGTTGGTTTTCTGGGGCATGAATTCGCCTTTCGCAGAATGGTCGTAAAAGTTACGAATTCGATTTGCATATTTCAAGCGAATTCTCTGGGTGCTCGCACGCTTAGCCTGATGAGGCACAACAGGTTGTGGTCATTGGGACCGCAGGACACCATTCCATTTTGAAACGGCCGGGACACGGGGATTTTTTGTGGAGTGTCCGTGGGAGGGTATGGGAAAGTGAGGGTGCCGTGAAACGAGTGGTTGGTGAAAGAGGGGCGACCGGGATGCGATGCTGGGCCGAGGTGGATGTCGGGGCCCTGAGGCACAACCTGCGGGCATTGAGGCGGATTGCGGGGCGGGGCATGGGGTTGATACCGGCGATCAAGGCCAATGCGTACGGGCATGGGGTGGGCATCGTGGGGCCGGTTCTGGCGAGGGAGGGGGGGGTATCGATGCTGGGGGTGGCGAACGTTTCGGAGGCCCTTGAGGTGGGGCGTCTTGGGGTGCGGACGCCGATTCTTATTCTCGGTGCGTGCCTGAAAGATGAGGTTGGGGAGGTGATTCGGGGTGGCTTCGAGCCGATGATTTCGAGCGTCGAGGAGGTTGGCTGGTTCGATGCGGCGGCCCGGCGGGCGGGGTGTCGGGCGCGGGTACATGTGAAGGTGGACACTGGGATGGGGAGGCTGGGCGTGTGGCACGAGGAAGCGATGGGGTTGCTGGAGAAGGTGGCCGAGGCGAAGGCGTTGCGGATGGCGGCGGTGTGCACGCATTTCGCGTGCGCGGATTCGGATGCGGCGTTCACGCGACGGCAGTGGGGCCGATTTGAGAAAGTTCGGGCGATGGTGGGGCGGCGTTGGCCGGCGGTGAGATTCCACGCAGCGAACAGCGCGGCATTGCTGGGATTCCCGGAGATGCGGTCGGACATGGCGCGGCCGGGGATCGCACTGTACGGCGCATCTCCATCGCGGCGGTTTTCGGGAAGCCTGCGGCCGGTGATGACGTGGAAGGTGCGGGTGACGTTGGTGCGGGAGGTTGAGCCGGGGAGAACGCTGAGCTATGGGGCGACGTTCACTGCGCCGCGGCGGATGCGCGTGGCGGTCGTGGCGGTGGGCTATGGGGACGGGTATGCGCGCGCGTGGTCCAACCGGGGCACGATGCTGGTGAATGGACGCCGGTGTCCCGTGGTGGGTCGCGTGACGATGGATCAGACGCTTTTGGATGTGACCAGGGCCGGGGACGTGCGACCGGGCGATCCGGTGGTGCTCATGGGGCCGGGCTTGCCGGTGGAAGAGTTGGCCCGGGGGCTCAAGACGATCAGCTACGAGGTGTTCACCGATATCGGTGGCCGGGTCAGCAGAGTGGCGGTGGGGGAATGAGCGATGGGCGCCGAACGGCGAACGATGAGCGCGGAACGCCGAACGACGAGCGACGAGGAAAACGCCCAATAACCAACATTCGACAACGAACGTCCAAGGGGTGAGATGAAAGAAGGAGCTTTCTTTGGGGGACGGATGAGGAGTTTCGCATGTGCCGGGCGGGGGGTGTGGGCGCTGGTGCGGACGCAGCGCAATGCCTGGATCCACGCGGCGGCGACCGTCGGGGTCGTGGTCGCGGGGTCGGTCCTTCGGGTGTCGCGTGGGGAGTGGTGCCTTCTGGTGCTGGCGATGGGGTTGGTGTGGGCCGCGGAAGGGATCAACACGGCCGTCGAGGCGCTGGCGGACGCGATTTCGACGGCGCCAGATGCCCGCATCGGGCGGGCGAAAGACATCGCGGCGGGCGGCGTGCTATTGGCGGCGGTGGCCGCGGTCGTCGTCGGGTCGCTGGTCTTTGGCCCGAGACTGGTCTCGAACCTTGGGTTGTGAATGCCGCCTTCGGGTGGTAGTTTCCCCGCCCTTCTAGTAAGGAGAATTTCATGCGCAACTGGATCATCGGCATCGTGGTTTTCTTGGCACTCGTATTCGCGAACCCCGGCGACAAGGAGCACCTGAAGGCGCTCGGCATGCACGTTGAGGTGGATTCGGGCGAGACGCGGGGGTCCGAGCGTGGCCTGACCTATCGCAACTACTACATCTGTTCGGCCATGACCCAGGTGGAGCGGGAGTCGCGCCGGGAGAGGCTCCTGAGCATCGGCGCGGTCAAGATCGTTGTGCCGGTGGGGGGGAAGAAGTAGCGGGGCCTGATGCAGGCTCAAAACGCGAACGCCCTACAAAATTTGTAGGCCGCCTGTGTCAGGCGGCGCTGTTCAGAGGTTTTGAGACACTCCCGCCTCGCGGGTCGCGAATGAGAGGTGCCTTTCGCTACCCGGTGGGGCGCGGACGCCGGGGCCGGCGTCCCTCCCATACCCCACGCGGCTGTTGTGTGGGTTTTGCAGCGGGCTGACTCGAAAATTCCGTTTGCTCGCAAAAAGCGGCCCGTGGACGGTCCGCACTCCAAAAACCTTCGGCCGAAATCTGGCGACATCCTGGAACGATGTCGACATCCCATGACAATGCCCCGTTTCGCGCGCAGCGCCCTGGAGTGCGGTGCGTCCTCGCATCGCTTTGCACCGCAAGAGGACCAGGCATTTTCACCCCCGGTGGTGCCCTGTCACGCGGGGCATGGAGTCTAGCCTGCATATTTCAGACAAAAGCGCGTGAAATATGCAGGCTCAAAGGAAAACCGCGCTCTGAAACACGACTCCTGGAGCGTTTTTCTGCACTCGAGCTGCGGCCGACACCTTGTTCTTGCGGAAAACGGCGTGCGGAAACGCGCGTCTCCATCGTAGCCTATTACTATGGCGCGGTTTTGCCAGAGCCCGGACATTTCACAGCCCGCAAGACTCTGAAATGTCCGGGCTAGAGCAGGTGCCCCAGTTTCTTTTTCTTTGTCTCCAGGTATCGGCGATTGTGGAGATTGGAGGGGACGCGGATGGGGATCTGCTGGACGATCTCCAGGCCATAGCCCTCGAGGCCGACCACCTTCTTGGGATTATTGGTGAGGAGGCGGATCTTGCGGACGCCGAGGTCGTGTAGGATCTGGGCGCCGATGCCGTACTCGCGGAGGTCGGGGGGAAACCCGAGTTTGACGTTGGCCTCGACCGTGTCGAGGCCCTGCTCCTGCAGCCTGTAGGCCCGGACCTTGGCGGGCAGGCCGATGCCGCGGCCCTCCTGCCGCATGTAGACCAGGACGCCGCTGCCCGCGGACTCGATGATGCGGAGGGCGTCATGGAGCTGATTGCCGCAATCGCAGCGCCTGGAACCGAAGACATCGCCGGTGAGGCATTCGCTGTGGACGCGGACGATGACGGCGCCCGGCCCGTCCACGGCGCCCTTGACCAGCGCGAGGTGATGCTGGCCATCGACGAGCGAGCGATAGAGGTACAGGTCGAACTCGCCAAAATCGGTGGGGAGCGTGACCACCTCCTCGCGCTGGATGAGGCGCTCGTTTTTGCGGCGGTAGTGGATGAGGTCGCTTATGGTGCAGATGCGCAGGCGGTGCCGCCTGGCGAACGTCTTGAGGGCGGGCAACCGCGCCATGGTGCCGTCGCGGTTCATGATCTCGCAGATGACGCCGGCGGGGTGGAGGCCGGCGAGGCGGGCGAGATCGACGGCGGCCTCCGTGTGGCCGGCCCGCTGTAGCACGCCCCCGGGCTTGGCCTCGAGCGGGAAGATATGGCCGGGCTGGACAAGGTCTGGCGCCTTGGACTTTGGGTTGGCGAGAATCCTGACGGCCTTCGCTCGATCGGAGGCGCTGATTCCGGTGGTGATGCCACGGGCGGCATCGACGGGCGCGGTGAAGTTCGTGCCAAAGGCATCCCGTCGACCGGGGACCATGGGTTTGAGATCGAGGCGGGTGGCGGTCTCGCCCGTGATCGGGACGCAGATGAGGCCGCGGGCGTGGGTGGCCATGAAGTTTATGCTCCGCGGGCTGGCTTTGTCGGCGGCCATCACGAGGTCGCCCTCGTTCTCGCGGTCTTCGTCGTCGACGACGATGACCATCCGTCCGGCGCGGATGTCGCGCACGACGAGTTCGATGTCCTTGGTCAGGCGACCGGTGGCCTCGGTCTTCACAGTGTCAGCCTATCAGTTCTCGGGCGCGGCGCAACGCGTCGGGGAGTTTGTCGGGCAGGGTGCCGCCACCCTGCGCGAAATCGGGTCGGCCGCCGCCGCGGCCCCCGACGATGGGGGCGATCTCCGAGATGATCTTTCCGGCCTGGAGCGAGGCGGCCTTGGCCTTGGGGACGGAGGCCACGAGGGCGACGCGGTCGGCGGAGACCCCGCCGAGCACGATCGCGCCCTCGAAGCGGGGGCGAATGGCGTCGGCGAGAGCCTGCAGGGTCTTGCCATCGGCGCCGGGGATCTCGGCGATGATGCTGCCGGTGGCGCCGTGTTCCGAAATAAGGCGGGCGGCGGTTTCGGCGGCGTGACGATGGAGTTCAGCGGCGGCGGACTTCTGGCGTGCCTTTTCCCATTCGCGGACCTCGTTCTCGAGGCGCTCGAGCTGGTCCTCGCGGGCGGCGAAAGCAGCCCAGGCATCGGCGGGAGGCGCCCCCGCGGGGAGAGCGAGCAGGGCCGCGACGTCGGCGCGTTTCTTTCGCAACTGCGCGTGGCGTTCCTCCTGGCGCGCCCGCTCGGCGTCCACGTGGTCGATGATGGCGGTGCCCGCGACGGCCTCGACACGTCGGACACCGGCCGCGATGGCGCCCTCGGAGATGATCTTGAAGAACCCGATGTCGGCGGTGGAACGCGCGTGGGTGCCGCCGCAGAGTTCTTTGGAATAGCCGCCGATGTCGACGACTCGGACGCGGTCGCCGTATTTTTCGCCAAAGAACTGCAGGATGGAGCGGTCGCCGCGGACATCGTCATAGGCGCGCTCGTACCACTGGATCGTATCGGTGGCGCCAATTTTTTCGGCGACGAGGCGCCCGATTTCGGCGAGCTCGTCTTTTCCGACGGCCTCCGGGTGGGAGAAATCGAAGCGCAAACGGTCTGGGCCGACGTACGAACCCTTTTGGCCGACGGTGTCGCCGAGGACTTTGCGGAGTGCCCAGTGGAGGAGGTGCGTGCCGGAGTGGTGGGCCTCGATCCGGGCGCGGCGGGAGCGGTCCACGGCGATGCGGAGTGGCGCCCCATGGGGCGCGGTGATGGGTTCGGAAAGCTGGTGCTGGAAGACGCCGGAGGGCGAGCGCTGGGTGTCCTTGATCGCAATCTTGCGGCCGGCGATTTCCGCAAGGCCGGAGTCGCCGACCTGGCCGCCCATTTCCGCGTAGCAGGGGCTGGCCTCCGTGACGAGCAATCGGTCGCGCGCGACGAGCACGCGGGTGTTGAACTCCAGGTGGTCGTAGCCCTCAAATCGGGTCGGTGGGGCATCGAGTTTTTCGGTGTCGGCGAGTTCGATGATCTCCTTTTTTTGCGCGGCGCGCGCCCGCTCGCGCTGGTCGGCCATGAGACGATCGAAGCCGGCGACATCGACGGCGAGGCCCTGCTCACGTGCCATGAGTTCGGTGAGGTCGCGGGGGAAGCCGTAGGTATCGTAGAGCCTGAAGGCGAATTCGCCGGAGATCTGGGGGGGCGCCGCGGCGTCGGCTCGCCCCTCGCGGAGCCGTGCGGATTCGGACCGAAACAGTTCGATCCCGCGATCGAGGGTGGTGCCGAAATTCTCCTCCTCGGCGGCGATGGTCCGTCCGATGGCGGAGGCGCGCGCGCGGATCTCGGGGAAGACGTCGCCGAATTGTGACGCGACATCGGCGACGAGCCGATGGAGGAAAGGCTCGTGCATGTCGAGGCGGCGGCCGTAGCGCACGGCGCGGCGCAGGATACGGCGCAGGACATAGCCCCGTCCCTCGTTGGAGGGCAGGATACCGTCGGCTATGCCGAAGGACAGGGTCCGGATGTGATCGGCGATGACGCGCATGGCCACGTCGATGCGCTCCTGGGGCTGATCGCCCGGGGAGCCGGGTTTCGGCAGGGTCGAGGTGTATCGCTTGCCGCAGAGGTTTTCGACGCGCGCGATCAGGGGGCGAAAGACATCGGTCTCGTAGTTGGAGATGCGGGCGCTGGTGAAATCGGCGAACCGCCGGGTGCCTTGGACGATGGAGCAGACGCGCTCGAAGCCCATCCCGGTATCGACATGTCTTGCGGGCAGGGGGGCGAAGGTCCCGTCGGGTGCGGCGTTGAACTGGATGAAAACGAGGTTCCAGATCTCGATGCAGCGGGGGTCGCCGGCGTTGACCAGCTTGCCGTGCGTGGCGCCATCGGGCGTGAGATCCACGTGCACCTCGGAGCAGGGGCCGCAGGGGCCGGTGTCGCCCATCATCCAGAAGTTGTCTTTCTTGTTGCCCCGGACGACGTGGATCTTGGGGTCCAGTCCGGCGCGGGAGAAGAGGGGCGCCCAGCCATCGTGGGCATCTTGATCGAAGGCGGCTGGATCGCCGGGGCCGGGCGCGTAGACGGTGGCGTACAGGCGGTCGGGAGGGAAGCTCCAGCGATCGACGAGCAACTCCCAGGCCCAGGCGATGGCCTCCTGCTTGAAATAGTCACCGAAGGACCAGTTGCCGAGCATCTCGAAGAACGTCTGGTGGTAGGTGTCGAGGCCGACGTCCTCAAGGTCGTTGTGTTTGCCGCCCGCGCGGATGCATTTTTGCGTGTCGGCGGCGCGCGTGGGGAGGCCGGGGATAACGCCGGGCCAGCGATCCACGTCGGGCCTGTGTTCTCCGAGGAAAATGGGGACGAACTGGTTCATCCCCGCGTTGGTGAAGAGCAGGTTGGGAGCATCCGGCATGAGGCTGGAAGAGGGCACGATCGTGTGCCCCTTGCCCCGGAAAAAATCGAGGAAACCCTGGCGCGTCTCGGGACCGGTCATAAAGCCGCGAAGGTTAGCCGCAGCGATGGCGGCGGGCAATAGCCAAGAGGGGGATAGCTCGAAAATAGGGCGTAACGACCGAGTAGCGAAGGGCTTGCGCCCTTCGGCGAGGGACATGGGCAAGATGCCCATGCCACGGTTCCGTGGCACGGGCGTCCCACCCGTGGCGCTGGCTGAGCGAACGCCGAAGCCGGAATGTTGGTAAAATCGCCTCTGGCGATCGGCTTCGCTACGATTTTCCGTCCCGGTGGTGCCCCTCCCGGCGGAATCGGGCCACACACGCCATCAGGGGATTTTTCAATGGGCCATCAGCTGTCGCTCTCGGCGCCCGCCGGTGGCTCGGCGACGGCGGCGGCACCCGAGAGTTTTTCCCGGATGAGCCCTTCGATTTTCTCCCGCAGCTCGGGGTTGTGCCTGAGTTCCTCGCGGGCGGCATCGCGGCCCTGGGCGAGCTGGTTCCCGTCGAAGAAAAGCCACGCGCCGCGCTTCTCGATGACGCCATGGTCGATGCCCATGTCGATGACGGAGCCCTCGCGGGAGATGCCCTCGTTGTAGAGGATGTCGAACTCGGCCTCCGCGAATGGGGGTGCCACCTTGTTCTTGACGACCTTGACCTTGGTGCGGTTGCCGACGAAGTGGCCGTCGCCCCCCTTGATGCCGGCGATGCGGCGGATATCCACCCGCATGGAGGAGTAGAACTTGAGGGCCTTGCCTCCGGTGGTGGTCTCCGGGTTGCCGAACATGACCCCGATCTTCTCGCGGATCTGGTTGGTGAAGATGCAGACGGTCTTGGCCTTGGCGATGACGGAGGTGAGCTTGCGCATGGCCTGGCTCATGAGGCGCGCCTGGAGGCCCATCTGAGGATCGCCCATGTTCCCCTCGAGTTCGGCGCGGGGCACGAGGGCGGCGACGGAGTCGATGACGATGACGTCGAGGGCGTTGGATTTGAGCAGTGTCTCGGCGATGGTGAGGGCCTCTTCGCCAGAGGAGGGCTGGGAGATGAGGAGTTCCTCGACCTTGACGCCGAGGCGGCGGGCGTAGTTGACGTCGAGCGCATGTTCGGCATCGATGAAGGCGGCGATGCCGCCGGCCTTCTGGGCCTGGGCGATGGCGGTCAGCGTCAGGGTGGTTTTGCCGGAGGATTCCGGGCCAAAGATCTCGACGATGCGGCCGCGGGGGAATCCGCCGCAGCCCAAGGCATGGTCGATGGCGAGGCAGCCTGTTGGGATGACATCGACTTTGAGCCTGGCGTCCTCGTCGCCGAGGACCATGATGGCGCCCTCGCCGAATTCTCTGGCGATGGTCTGGATGGCGAGCTCGAGGTTCTTGTCCTTTGCCGCCAGCACCCGGTTTTCCGTTTTTTCTTTACCCTTTGCCGCCTTAGCCATGGTCGTCTCCTTTTTGGATGGTCAGCGGGAACGTCCCGCGGAAATTGCTATACACTATACATCCATATAATCAACAGGACTTTTCCTTGATCCCGGGAGGGAGGATGAGGCGGCGGCGGAGGATGTCGAGCGCGGCCTGGGCCGCGGCGTCTTTGAAAGCGGGGCGATCGGGCGGGAACATGTGGCGTTTGACGCTGGCGTCGCGCATGGAGCGATGGGCGATGAAGCAGAGCCCGGCGGGTTTTTCGGGGGTGCCTGGGTCTGGGCCGGCGACGCCGGTCAGGGCGATCGCGTGATCGGCGCCGGTGCGCTCGAAACATCCGGCGGCCATGGCGGCGGCGACCTCCTTGCTGACGGCGCCATGTCGCGCGATGAGTTCGGCCGGCACCCCGAGCTGGCGGGTCTTCTCTTGGTTGGAATAGACGATGGTGGCGCCGAGAAATATGGCGGAGGCACCGGGGACGCTGGTTATCTTGTCGGCGACGTGGCCTCCGGTGCAGGATTCGGCGGTGGCGAGGTGTGCCCCGGCCGCGGTGGCGAGGCGGACCACGATGTCTTCGAGGTTCTCGTCTCCGGTGGCGTATACGGCATCGCCGAGGTCCGCGGCGGCGAAAGCGGCGGCCCGTTGGATGGTATCGGCACTGGCGCCGATGAGGCGG
This sequence comes from Verrucomicrobiota bacterium, assembly GCA_029560585.1. Taxonomy (GTDB): domain Bacteria; phylum Verrucomicrobiota; class Verrucomicrobiia; order JADLBR01; family JADLBR01; genus JADLBR01. The sequence goes on from JAKQKQ010000038.1 coordinate 56,549, forward strand.
AGGTCCACCTCGCCGGGGCGGGCGCAATAGCCGATCTCGACTTCGGGAAAGCGGGCGCGCAGCGGTGCCTCGACGCGTTCTTGGAGGTGGGATTCGGGGATGCCGATGGTTCGGAGGATGCGGACGGCGATGGGCGGGCCGCCCATCGCCTTCAGGCGCGGGAGAACGAGGGCCTCGAACATGGGGATGAGTTCGCGGGGTGGGCCAGGGAGCAGGAATACGTGGCGCGATGGGCCCGTGCCGCGGGAGTCTTGGAGGTACAGACCGGGCGCGGTGCCGTGGTCGTTTGTCAGGACTTCCGCCCCGGCGGGGACCATGGCCTGGGCCCTGACGGATTCTGGTGGCGTGAGGCCGCGGCGCGCGAAACGTTCCTGGATCCGCTCGAAGATGGCGGGGTCGTAGTGGAGTTTGCGCTCGAGGAGGCCTGCCGCGATGTCGCGCGTGACGTCGTCGGATGTGGGGCCGAGGCCGCCGGTGACGATGATGACATGGGCGCGGGCGAGCGCTTCGGCGAGGGCGATCTGGATCTCGGGTCCGTCCGGGACGGTGGTTTGGCGCGAGATGCGGAGGCCACATTCCACCAGTCGGCGGCCGAGGTATCTGGCATGCGTGTTGAGGGTTTGGCCGAGGAGCAATTCGGAGCCGGTGTTGAGGAGTTCGACGATCATGTCAGGGGGAGACTTTTAACTTGTGTCTGGCCGGAGACAATTGTGAATGCACCGGTCGTCCGATGGGCCTTGACCGGGGGCCGCGGGTTGGCTTGAGTGCTGGTGACGGAGGTTGCCATGGACGATTCACCGAGCTGGTATTTAGCGGAGGGGGGCAAGACGCTGGGGCCGTTCACCAAGGCCCAGGTTGTCGAACAACTCCAATCCGGGAAGGCGAACAAGAACACGGTTGCCTTCCGGCATGGTTCGACGCCGCAGTGGATGGCGCTGGGCCAGATTGGCGAATTTGCGACGGCCGTCAGCGCGACCGCGAGGGTGCCCGACATCCCGAAGCCGGTTCCGCCCCCGGCGCCCCTGCCATCTGCCGTGGCGCCGCTGGCGCCCGTCGTGTCTCTGGCGCCGGCCCCGGTTGTCACCGCCCCCGTGGTCTCGGCCCAGGTGTCATCCGCCCCAGTGACATCCACGCCTGCGCCGCAGGGTGGGGCGAAGGCGCCAGCTGCCTTTCTGGAGTATCACATCATCGGCGGCGAGTCCCAGTGCCTTGAGGTTGAACTTGAGCCCGGGGCATCCGTTTTGGGCGAGCCGTCGATGATGGTATGCTGCGATGGCGATGCGAGCATAGAGAACATCGACGCCTCTTTCCTGCCCTCGTTTTGCAACCGGCGCCCATCGGGCAGAGTCAAATTGGTTTTCGGGGGCCTGGTGACGGGCGCGATCGCAGTCGTCGACGCGCGGGCCAGCGCGGGCGCCCTCTGGTGTCGGCTTGACGCGCTGCTGTGTTGTGAGACCGGGCTTTCGGCCACCGGCGGCCTCAAGACGATCCCGGGATCGGCCCACGGTGAGGGGGTCGTGCTGCATCGCGTGGAGGGTTCCGGACTCTGTTTTCTTCAGGCGGGCGGGCGGGTCATGCGCCGACGGTTGGTGGCGGGCGAGTCGCTTCGTGTCGATTCGGCGTGCCTGCTGGCGTGCGAGGCGTGCCTGGAGATCGACATCCAGCATTCGGGAGAAGGCCCGCGGTTGGCTTTGCTGAAGGGTCCTGGGGTTGTCTGGCTGCAGACGCACTCGCCCTCCCACCTGGTGTCGCGGATCCGGGCGGCGCTCCGGCCTTCGCCGGGTCAGTAGGGGGGCTGGGCAGCGGTCTGGGGGTCTCTGCCGTGCACGCCGTGCGGCGGATTTGCCGCGATTTCTTCTTGGGTCACCGCCGGTTGACTGTTTCCCGGAGTTCCCGAATCCCCTCGTTGATCTCCCGGAATTCCGCGTCGTTCCAAGGCGGGGCGGGCGGCAGGGCGCGCTTGAAGTTTGAGATTCGGGAGAGCGAAGCCTCGAGCGCGGCGGGGGGCATCTTTGCGAGGGTGCGGGAGGCGATGTCCACGCACTCCGTCTGGTGGCAGAACAGGAGCAGGTCATTGCCCGCGGCGATGGCCATCCGGACGGTGTCGGCCGGCCCATGTCGCTTGGCGATCGCCCCCATCTCCAGATCGTCCGTGATGACGAGGCCGGGGAAACCGAGTGTTTGTCGCAGGAGTCCCGAGATGATCGTGGGCGAGAACGATGAGGGGCGGGGTTCGGGGTCGAGGGCCGGATAGTGGGCGTGACCCACCATCACGGCGGCGGCCTCGGCGGCCAGGGCGCGGAAGGGGGCGAGTTCCGCAGACTCCAATTCCGCGGGGGTCCTCGCGACGACGGGGAATTCGCGATGGGGATCGGCGCGGCACAGGGAGTATCCCGGGAAGTGTTTTATGGTTGCGGCGACGCCCCCCGCCTGCAAGGCGCGGAGGAACATTCCGGCATTGCGGGCGACCTCCGATGGCGTGGTCCCGTAGCAGCGTTCCGGCAACGAGTTGTCGGCGGCGGGGTCGAGCAAGATGTCGACGACGGGGGCGAGGTCCAGGTTGAATCCGAAGAGACGCAGGAGGCGGGCGGTGAGCGCGCCATGGGCGGCGATGAGGGCGGGATCGCCGGTCCGGCGCAATTCGTCGGCGCTTGGGGGACATTCTGCGATGTTGTTCAGCCGGGATACCCGGCCCCCCTCCTGGTCGATGGTGATGATCGGGGGGATATCGCAGAGGGAGCGAAGTTCATCTGTCAGGTGGCGAAGCTGGGCGGGTGTCTCGATGTTGCGGCCAAAGAGAATGAAGCCCCCGGGTTGGGTGGCACGGATGAACGAGCGCAGCCCAGGATCGGGCTCGGGCCCCGGGAGGCCCATCGTCAGCAGCTGTCCGACGGAACGGGTGGTCATGTCGAGCGTGGAGGTTGATGCGGGCGGTGGCGGCCTGTCAAGTGGCAGGACAGCGGGATTCTCTGGCGACGGAGTCTCTTGTGTCCCGCGAACGATCAGGGTAGGATGGATGAAATTGGAGAAACCGTGTTCCAGATAATTTTCAGCGATTTGAGCGCCGCGGAGATGGCACGTCTGCCCAAGGCACTGCAGCTCGAGATCATGAGCGAGTTTCAGGTGATGCCCGAGGACTTGAATGCGGGATCCTCGGGGGAGAAATTTGGGGTCTTGCGGCGCGGGAGCGAGACGTTCCACCGGTTCAGGACGCGCGACTATAGGATCTATTTCCAGAAGACCAATGTGGGGGTGGTCGTGCGACGGGTGCTGCACCGGAACACGCTTCAAGACTTTCTCTTCCGGGCGAATCTGCCTGTGGGCGAGGATGAGGCGCTACAGGGCAACGCCGCATTTTGGCGGCTGATCGACGAGGGGGGTGGGCCCAAGAATATTTAATGCGCGATAAGGTTGCCAAAGGCCGCCGGGTGATTAAATTGTTGTATCTCCTTCTATGAAAACTCGTAATACGATCGTCATCACAGCGTCTATCTTGGCCATCTGGGTTTTGTCCATGACGTCGCTGAATATCTGGTTCAAGGCCCTTGGCATGATTGCCGCGATCGGGCTCACGTGGTATGCGGTGAGGCGCCGCGCGTGCGCTTGTCAGTGCGATAAACCCGCCGAGAAAGATTGAGGCGGGCGATCCGGCACGTCCGGATCAGGAGGCTCACATTATTGGGAAATGGGGGACCTGGGAGACGAGGTTTTCCCGGAAGCTGGCCACATCTAGGTCGGCGCGGCTCAAGTTGACGAGGATTTGGAGACCGGGCTGGTGTTCGAGGTGTGGCGTGTCGAGCACCCCATTGCCGCTGTAGCCCATGCCGAAGCGTTTCGCGAGGTGGTTGGCGAGGCTGACTGCGGCCACGAGGGAAGGGAACCTGTGGGCCTCTTCAGGCTCGTGGTGCGTGGCGATGGTCTCGATGACCGCCGATGAGAATCGCGCCTTGGCCCCCCAGACGATCCCGGCCGCCGAGTGATCCATGTGCATGGATTCCTTCTCGCATTCGCGAAGGTCGCGGCGGTCGTCGAATGACTTGCGCATGGTGGCGATAACCGACATGGGGACTATGTCGCCGAGCACGACTTTGCCGATGTCGTGTAGGAATCCCGCCTGGAGCTCAAATCCGGTCTGCTGAAGGCCGAAATACTCCGTGAGCCTGTCGGCGAGCAATCCGACGGTGACGGAGTGCTGCCAGAGCATGCGCCAGTCGAAGTGTTTGCCGATCCCGGTGGATTCGCGGACATAGAGGGTGATCAGGGCCAGGGTTGCGGACAGGTCGAGGCCTATGCAATCGACGGCGTCCTCGATCCCGTTGATCTCCGTGTCCGATCCAAACCAACCACTGGAGCCAAGCCGCACCATGAAATCGCCGAATTCGGGGACCTCTGAGGCGAACTCGGCCAGGTCCCGCAGGGAGCCCCGCTGGCGTTCGGATATCTCGCGCAACTGTTCGGTCCATGGGTCGAGGGTGGGCAGGGAGAGGGCCTTTTGGATGTGCTGGGGCGTGACCTGGGTCGTAAAATCCTTGGAGAATCGGAGCAATTCGCGGGTTTCCGTGACGACCAGGCCGTTGAGCCTCTCGGGAACCCATTCGGGGCGCTGGGCGGCCGGCAGGACGCTGATTTGCTCGGACGGGCGGTATTCCGTGATTTCGCCCATGTTGTTTAGGGCGTCGCGCAATTCGTCGTAGCTGGCGTAGCGCTCCTCGGGTTTCTTCTTCAGCATCCGTTCGAGCACGGCGATCCAGCCGGGCGGGAGGTGGCGTTCGACGGCGAGCTCGTAGGGGAAGGGCCGGTCGAGGTGGCCGCGGAGTTCGTCGGATGTCTTGGTGCTCTCGTAAGGGGTGGCGCCGACCATGAGGTGGAAGACGGTGGCGCCGAGGGAGTACATGTCGCTGCGGAAGTCGGTGGGCTGTCGCCTGATCTGTTCGGGTGAGACATAGCCGGGCGAACCCCATCCGGCCGCCTTGTCGTCTCCGCTGGCAAAATCGAGGCACTTGGCCAGGCCGAAGTCGGTGAGCAGGAGGCGGCCGGACTCGCGCTCGATCATGAAGTTGGAGGGCTTGATATCGCGATGGACGATGTGGCGCTTCCAGGCATCGGAGAGGGCATCGACGGCCTGGAGGGTGATCTGCAGGACGTAATCGTGTGGGAACCGGCCATGCGCGTTGAGGAGTTCTTGGCAGTCGGAGCCCTCGATCAGGGGCATGGCGAAAAAGATGATGCCATTCTCGCGGCCGATGTAGTAGATGGGCACGATGTGGGGATGGCGGAGGGCGGCGATGGCACGGGCCTCATCCTCGAACATCTGGCTGTATTCCTCGTTCAGCGCGAAATCGGGCCGAAGCACCTTGATGGCGACGTGGCGCTGCAGGGCGGGTTCGAAGGCCTTATAGACGGAGCCCATTCCTCCGGTGGCGATATGCTCCATGATGCTGTAATGGCTGAGCCTGCTGCCGGGAGCCAGCAGGGCATGGGTGGGGCGTTTCTGTTCGCCGGAGCTCATCTTCTGAATCCGCAGCATATGCCCACAGGCGGATAGGGGCAAGCCGTTGTGACGGGGGGTGATCCGCACTCTATGGGGCGTGACGTGGCGCGGAATCGGGTTATTTTTGGGGGCATGTTGAGGAAGGCTTTTCAGGTGACCATCTGTTTGGGATACGGCATCGCGTGCGGTGCCGGGCAGGACAATCCGACAATCCGACTTGCGGATGAGGAGGCGATGCGGATTGGCCGGCGCGTGTGGCAGAATGAGTGCGCCGGGACGATAGACGGCCTTACGAGTTGGAATTCCGGGGAGCAATTCGCTTCCATGGGCATTGGGCACTTCATCTGGTATCCGTCCGGAGAAGAGGGGCCATTTGAAGAGAGTTTTCCGGCGCTATTGGCATTTTTGAAGGGGAGGGGGGTGGCGCTGCCACGGGTTTTTGCCGGGGCGCCAGACATTGATTGCCCGTGGTCTGACAGGGGGGCGTTCCTTAAGGATTTCGGGGGGCAGCGGATGCGCGAGATGCGAGAGTTTCTTGCCGCGACCGTGGCGGAGCAGGCGCGGTATCTAGTGCTGCGGCTGGAGCGTGCGCTGCCGAAGATGCTGGAGGAATGCGATGGGGGGTCCCGCGCGCGGGTGCGGTCTGGTTTCTACCGTGTGGCGAACGCGCCGGGCGGGGCATACGCGCTTGTGGACTACGTGAATTTCAAGGGCGAGGGCACCAACCCGAAGGAGAGGTACAAGGGGCAGGGTTGGGGGTTGCTCCAGGTGCTCGAGAACATGTCCGATCAAGGCGATGCGCGGCGCGCTTTTGTGGCTTCGGCCCGCGCGATGCTGGAGCGCCGGGTGCGCAATTCTCCACCAGAGCGGAATGAGGCACGCTGGCTGAAAGGGTGGCTCAATCGCGTCGCGGGCTATGCGGGGTGAGGGGGCGCTGCCGAAGTTCCAGGGCAGATCCCATGCCCCGGACGCCCGCCTTCCGGCGGCGGGCAGGATCGCCTGCCTCTCGGCTACGGAGATTCTCGAGCTAGGCCGTGGCGATGGTGACCTCGGTGCCTTCTGGCACGCGGTCGAAGAGTTCGGCGATGTCGCTATTGCTCATGCGGACGCAGCCGTGGGACGCGGGTTGGCCGATAAGGTGTTCTTGGTTGGTGCCATGGATGTAGATGTAGCGGTCAAGCGTATTGGTGTTTTCGGGGTCCAGCCCCTCGAGCCATAGGATGCGGGTGAGTATCAGGTCGGCCTCTTCCTGATAGGGGTCCTCCAGGGACCAGACGGATCCGGTCCACTGCCGTTCTTTAAGGACGGCGCCCTTGGGGAGGTCGGATCCGATTTTGCGGGCGACGCGCAGGCGGCCCGGGGGGGTGCACAGGCTGCCGGGCTGGGTGCCAACGCCGAATTTTGACGTCGAGATGGGATATGCCTTGACCAGGGTATCGCCCTCCCAGAACTCAAGCGTCTGGTCTGGGATGCTCACGCGAAGGCGGATGTCCTGCATGGGGTGAATATAGCGTCTCGGTTGATTGGCGCCATGGCCGGGATGAGAGTTGGCCGAATCGAATTGCACCTTCGGCGAACGTGGCTACACTCATTTTTCTTTGCGATGAGCAGGTCATACCACATTGCGATAGCAGGGGCCACGGGTGCCGTGGGCCAGGAGCTGCTGCGCGTCATGGAGCGACGACGGTTTCCGGCGGGGAAACTCACGGCGTTGGCGTCCGAGCGGTCCGTGGGGCGGACCGTGGAGTTCCGTGGGGAGAAGGTCCCCGTCGGGCTTTTGCGGGACGACGCGTTCGCGGGGGTTGACTTCGCGTTTTTCAGCGCGGGCGCGACCCGGTCGCGGCAGTATGCGCCAGCGGCCGTTCGCGCGGGCGCCGTGGTCATCGACAATTCGTCGGCCTTTCGGATGGACACATCGGTGCCGCTGGTGGTGCCGGAGGTGAACGCTGGAGACCTGGCGGAGCACAAGGGTCTGATTGCGAACCCCAATTGTTCCGCGGCGATCCTGTGCGTCGGGATTTGGCCGATTCATCGGGCGGCGGGCATCAGGCGCGTCGTGGTTTCCACGTACCAGTCGGCGAGCGGTGCCGGGGCCCGGGCCATGGCCGAGCTGGAGTCGCAGAGCCGTGACGTGCTCGAGGGGCGGCAGGCGAAGCCCGAGGCCTTCCCCCACCAGATCGCATTCAACCTCTTCAGCCACAACACGAGGATCGCGGAAAACGGGTACAACGAAGAAGAGAACAAGATGGTCGAGGAGACGCGGAAGATGTTTCACGCGCCAGAGATGGTCGTCGTGCCCACGTGCATCCGGGTGCCCGTGTTCCGGGCGCATTCCGAGTCTGTCCTGCTGGAGTTGGAGCGGCCGATGCGGCCCGAGGAGGCGCGCGAGATTCTGGAATCGGCCCCCGGCGTGAGGCTGGTGGACGACGCGTCGGCGAACCGTTTTCCGATGCCTGTGGAGGCGAGCGGCGAGTTGGATGTGCTGGTTGGCAGGATCCGGCAGGAGCCCGGCAATCCGAGGGGGCTGGCGATGTTCATCTCGGGCGATCAGTTGCTGAAAGGTGCCGCATGGAACGCGGTGCAGATCGCCGAGTGCCTGATCGGGACCGCCCGCGCCTGAGGAGTCGGGGAATTCGGATGGCGCTGATCGTCCAAAAATACGGGGGCACTTCGGTCGGGGATGTTGCGCGCATCAAGAACGTGGCGGCCCGCGTGGCGCGGTGGCGGGCCCAGGGCAACCGGTTGGCCGTGGTGGTGTCGGCGCGATCTGGCGTGACCAACGAGTTGATCGCCCGGGCCAAGGCGGTCAAGGAACAGCCTTCCGAGAGGGAACTGGACGTCCTGCTGGCGATTGGTGAGCAGGAGACGATCGCGCTGCTGGCCATGGCGCTGCACGACATCGGGGTTTCGGCGGTTTCATTCACGGGCGCGCAGGCCGGCATCATCACGGACGACGCGCATACCAAGGCGCGCATCCGGCAGTTCCGGCCCGAGCGCGTCGCGGAGATGCAGCGCTGCCTGGGGCGGGGCGACGTGGTCATCGTGGCGGGTTTTCAGGGACAGACGGAGGACGGGCGCGTGACGACGCTGGGACGCGGCGGCTCTGACCTGAGCGCGATCGCGATCGCGCATGCGCTGCGCGCCGACGGTTGCCAGATCTACACGGACGTGGACGGGGTGTACACGACCGATCCGCGGATCGTTCCGTCGGCGGTCAAGATCCCGGAACTGAGCTACGAGGAGATGCTGGAGATGGCGAGCGCGGGGTCCAAGGTGATGCAGGCCCGCAGCGTGGAGTTCGCGAACAAGTACGGTGTGAGATTTGAGGTGAGGTCGAGCATGAACGAGAATCCTGGGACGATTGTCAGGGGAGAGGACGACAGCATGGAGCAGGTCGTGGTGCGGGGCGTGAGCCTTGACCGCAACCAGGCTAAAGTCACGGTGGCGGGGGTGCCGGATCGCCCAGGCGTGGCGGCGAAACTCTTTGGCGCGCTGGCAAGCGCGAACGTGAACGTGGACATGATCGTCCAGAACGTGAGCGCCTCCGGCGTCACGGACATATCGTTCACGGTGAACCGCGACGAATTGGCGAAGGCGCGCGCGGCGGTTGAGCCCCTCGTGTGTGACGTGGGGGCATCGGGTTTCTCCGCGCGGGAGGGCATCGCGAAGATCTCCGTCGTGGGCATCGGGATGCGATCGCACGGGGGCGTGGCCGCCGGGATGTTTGACGCGCTGGCGGCGGCGGGCCTGAACATCCAGATGATCTCGACTTCGGAGATCAAGATCTCGGTGATCGTGGACGAGGCGAATGCGGAGCTGGGGGTCCGTGCGGTGCACGAGAAATTCGGCCTCGGGGCCTGAGGCCAGGGGTCTGGCGGGCTCCGGTGGGCAGGGTCCCTGACACCACCGACTTTCATCGGGATCCCCAGGCATCATCGGGATGATTCTTTGGCGCGACCTTGGCCGACACGGGCGCCAATCCGCTATTTCACAGCCGTCGGGCCGTCGATTTCCGAAGGCGTGCCCCTGCTCATTGCGTGTTCGATGGCCAGGACGACGATGGCCGCGGCGACGTAGCAGGCGAGGGCGAGCGCCGAGGTCCAACGATAACCGACCTTGACGCCCAGATAGAGGGCCAGGACCACGGCGAACGAACCCGCGATGCCATTGAGCGCGAAGAGGTGCGGGATCCAGTCTCCTGCGCCGACCGATCGGGCCAGCGCCAGTCCTCGTGGGAAATAGACACCCATCAAAGCGCCGGTCATAAAGATGCATCCAATCGCGGCGGCCTTCACTAGCCATGGGGGTGCGCCGGAGGAGATCAGCGGTGCTGGGGCGGCGAGGGCGACCAGGCACATCGCGCAAAGCCCAGCGGTGACGGCGCGAATGTCCCATTGGGTGGCAAGCAATCCGCCAATCGCAGAACTGACCAGCAGCAGCCCGAGGACGTACACGAGGGAGGCTGACGGTGAGATGAACACGTTCTGGTACGTGAGCAATATGAGTATCTCGATCAGGAAATACCCGAGTCCAATGAGCACGTTGAACGCGACGAGCCCGTCACGGTGCGTGGTGCCGGGCCCGCGGAGGGTGGCCATTCCGAGTAGCATCCCCACGGAGAGGGTGAGGGCGCCGGCGACCGTGATCATGTGATCGAGCCGGGGTGTGCGGCGGCGGCTCACGGAGGGGAAGGGCCGTTCATTGGTCAGGAGGGAGTCGTCGAAAGCCTCCGCGGCCAAGGGGGAGAAATCGCCGGATTCGATCATCTGGAAAAGTTGTGCGTACTGTTCGGTTGCGCCGCGGCCCTTCTGGAAGGAGAGGCGCGTGGGGCCGCGGGTCCGTCCGATGACCCTGTCCACGGCGGGACGGAGGGCCGAGGCGAATTCGCCGCGGATCGGCTCACGGGTGACCAGCATGCTCACGTAGGCGCGCATGTGATGGGGTTCGAAGTTCTCCATGCCCGCCCCCATCCACTCCCAGATGACGAAGTGGGCCGAGGGGTCCGGCGACCCCCTCTGTTGCAGCGCGCGCCATAGCGTATTGATCATCCGGTAGAATCCCAGGATGCCATCGCGATTCATTAGCCGCTCTTCGATGACGATGTATCCACGATCCGTGAGGCGGTCGAAGTAGGTCCCGTAACTCTCGATGGTGTGGAGGTAATCGGGGGCACCCTGGTGGGAAATGCTCCGTGTCGAGTGGGTGTTAATGAGGGTGATCATGTCGAACCTATTGGACGCCGAGCGCAGCACCGACAGGCCATTGGCCTCGCGGGGATTCAGGCCCTCGTACGCCCGGCCGCTCTGTTCGAAGAAGTCCCGACCCATGCAGCGGAGGATGCCCGGGTTGATCTCCACCGCGAAGATGTGGTCAAGGGGCGTGATCTCCTTGACGGTCTTGATGATGCCCTGCGCGGAAGAACCGAGAACGAATACCATTGGCTTGTCAACGACTCCATAGGGGACGCGGACATCATCGGTGGGTTCGGTGATGCCCTGCGCGCGATAGTAGTCGTAGGTGAGCGAGGGGTCATCCGCGAAGTGATCGTTCGGATCGCCGTTGTAGCTTACGCCATAGTCCCCATCGCGCCGGACGACATCGATACGACCCACCAGAGAGTCATAGGTTGCCGCGAGGGATTCCTTGCGATAGAGGACGAAGCATTTCTGTGGATCGTGGAGTCTGGGGTTGGGCCGGATGATCCGGAAGAGGTTGAACCGATCGTGTCCGAGCTGGAGGTACAGGCCGAGGGAGGAGGTCCAAAGCAGCGCCAGCGCCAGTCCGGGCGCAAGACGGCCCGCTGCAGGGAGCTGGCGCGCCAGGGCGATGAAGCCAGCCAGGGACAAGACCGTGGCCAGGAGCAACACGATCGCCTCGGACGCCAGATGACGGTAGAGAAATTCCGCGAGAAACACCCCCGACCCGGCGCCGAGCATGTCGAAGAAATAGGCCTGCCTGCCGGGGGTCTCGGCGAAGGCCCGGGCGATGTAGACGACGGGAGCGAAGAAGGCGATTCCAAGGACCGGACCGAGCACCCACAGGGAGGGGTGCCAGGCGAGGGACGCGAACGAGCCCAACAGGGCAATCGAACCCAGCAGGCAGGAGAACGCGAATATACGTTCCGTCGGCAGTGGTAGTCGGCGGGCGGCGATCGCCGAGAGGCCAATGCCCAGGACGGCGATGCTGATGACCAGCGTCGCGGCGAAGTAGTCGCGCACATATTGGAGCAAGTGAAAGAAGACCGTCTCGGTCAGGAGGACGGACGCCGCCAGGAAGGTCAGGCGCAGGAGTGAGCTCGTGGGCGCGGATCGGGATTGGCCGGGCGCCTGGCCTGCCATGGTTTCTCGTGCGTGCATCTGTGCGATGCGGCGAGGTTCGATTTAGGGGCGTGCCGTTGTCAAGCCTTCGAGTTCGCCCCAGTTCATGGCGCGGGGGCACATTGGGGCGACGGGCATGTTGACGGTGGGACCACGGCGTGCTTTCTTCTATCAGACGCCGGGCGTGGTGAGATCGTTGAGGCAGCATTCCACGTTTGGACATCGCGCCGCCGGCGGAAAGAGAACCTGGAGGCACCATGCCCGCAAGAAGGACGACACACCGCAGCAGTTCCGGCAAGAAGCTCTACGCCGTGCGCGACGCCAAGGGCCGATTCAAGGATATCCAGACTTACAAGCGCGCGCACAGCGCCGACATGCGCCGCAAGAGCAAGGCGGAACGGTCCAAATAATCTGACGGTTGCTATTTCCGCGTCGGCTGCGGGACGCGCACGAACTTCATGCCGGCGGCCTCGGCGGCAAGCATGCCGACGGGGCCATCGTCGAGCACGAGACAACGGGCGGGTTCAACGCGCATCATGTCTGCGGCAAGCAGGAACATGTCGGGGTATGGCTTGCCGCGGGCGACCATCTCCGGGGTGATGAGGGTGGAGAACAGGTCGTTGACGCCGATGCATTCCAGCGTCTTTCGCACGACATGATGGGAACCGCCTGACGCCACGCAGACCGGCCGTGTGGCCGCGACGCGGCGGGCGAAGTCGACGACTTCCCGAATGGGTTCGACCTCGGGGAGGTAGTCGAGATAGAGGCGCTCTTTCCGCAGCGCAGTCGCCTCAGGTTCCAGGGATGCGCGGTAGCGTTCGTTGATGTGGCCGACGATCTTTCGGGTCGGCGTGCCCCCGAGACTGTAGAAGAAATCCTCTTCGAGGCGAAACGTGGCCCCGGCCGAGGCGAGGGCGTTGCACCAAGCCCGGAAGTGAAGGGGCATCGAATCGGCGAGCGTGCCATCGCAATCGAAAATGTAGCCGGCGAAATTGCCGTCGGGGATTTCGAGCAGCATGGGAGTGGATGTTCTTTTTTTGGGGGGCGGACCATGAGGGCCCGAGATTCTTGGATGTGATCATCAGGCTGCCCCGGGCAGCCAGATATAGAAAATGGTCCCTTTCCCGGTTTCCGTCTGGAAGGAGAGCTGGCCGCCGTGTGCCTCGACGATGCTTTTGGCGATGGCGGTGCCCAGGCCTGTGCCGTGGGCTTTGCCGTGGGTGATGAAGGGTTCAAAGAGATGCTCCCGGATCTTTTCGGGGATGCCGGGCCCATTATCGCGGACCATGATCCAGACCCCGCCCTCGGCAGACTGGCAGATGATTTCGACGATGCCACCCGTCTTGTCCGCGAATGCGTCGACGGCATTTCCGACGAGGTTCTGGAGAACGCGGAGCATGCGGCCGCTGTCGATCTTGATTTCCGCCTCGATGGGGATCGTGCGGAGCATGGCCCCAGACTTGCTGATGAAATCGCCGTTGAGCGATTCGAAGCTGGCGATCAGGTCGGAGACGCGGGTGGGTTTCCGGTCGAGCGAGGGCGAACCGCGCGAATAGTCGAGCAACTCTTGGGCCATTGCGATCATCCGGTTGATCTGCTGTTCGATCAGCTCGCACCAGCGGCGGACCTGGGGGTCATCGACCTGTTTGGCGATGAATTGCGAGGCCATGAGGATGCCCGTCATCGGGCTCTTGAAGTCATGGATGATGGCGCCGGCCATCTCTCCGATGAATTGCATCTTCTCCTTGCGGACGACCGCCCCGATAAATCGGTCGTTGGTGGTGCGGAGGTATTCCAGGATGCGGCGAAACAGGTGGATCGTGACCTGCGGTGGTTCGGCGTGCAGGGCCTCCTGGACAGCGTCGCGGGGGACGACCGCGACGCGGGTGGTGCCCGCCGCGCGCGCTCCGGTGCTCCGTCCCGCATCGTCCAGGATGCCGACCTCGCCGAAATAGTCGCCGGGCCCGACCTTGGCGAGGAGTTGTTCGCGCTCGGCGCTCGGGCGTTTGAATAGCGCGATCTCGCCCTCCAAGACGAGGTACACGCAGTCCGATGGTGCGCCCTCTTCAAACAGGAGCGTGCCATCCGGCAGATCGCGGATCTGCGCCCGCGACTCGAGCAAGCGGCGGGTGGATTCCCCGAAGAAAGAGAGAAAGCGATTAGCGCCGAGTTCCATAATGCCCTTTCAGTGTGGCCGCTGGGCTTGGTGTCTGCAACCCGGCAGTGGGGGCGATTTTTGGGATCTGTGACCATGCGCGACTCGGCATTGCGCCCGCATGCGGAAGGGAGGGCGGACCCACCTCAGTCCCATTGGACCCGGCCCCCGATTCGGCCGAGATGGGCGCGATGGGCCGCGAGGCGCGCGGAATTGCAGAGGGGGCCGACGAGCAGGAGACCGGCGAGGAAGCCCCCGACGTGCGCCCAGAAGGCCACGCCGCCGGTGCCCCGATCGACGGCGCCAGAGACGATCTGGAGGAGGAACCAGTATCCGAGCATGAAGAAGGCGGGGACCGCGACGCGGGTGACGTAGAAACCGAGGAAGACCAGCATGTGGACTGGCGCCGTGGGATAGAGCCGAAGGTACGCGCCCATGACGCCACCAATCGCGCCTGAAGCACCCACCATCGGCATGACACTGCCGGGCCCCGAGATCGTCTGGGCAGCTGCGGCCGCGACACCGCAGAGCAGATAGAAGATCGTAAACCGCACAGGTCCCATGGCGTCCTCGACGTTGTCGCCGAACACGAGCAGGAACCACATTTTGCCGATGATGTGCATCCAGCCACCGTGCATGAACATGGATGTGATCACGCTCCACCAGTTCGGGACGCCATCGAGAATGGCCATCGCGTGCTTGCCGATGGGCACGCTCGTGCCGCCGGGAATCAGCCCCAGCAATTCTCCGGGTATCAGTCCGAAGCGCCAGACCGAGGCCGTCAGCTGCGGGTCGGATCCCAGGCCCTGAACGAATATCCAGACGAAAGCGTTGATGGCCACGAGTGCGACCGTCGCGATGGAGGCGTGCAGCGTCGGGTTGTCGTCACGGAGCGGAAACACGGGAGAATACTGGCCCGAATTGCGGATAAGCCGAATTGGTTAGCGGACGTTTCTCCCCTCGGGCGTGGGGCGGCGAACACGGGTTTCTTGGCCATCGCTACGCGCTTGCGTTCGGGGTCGGGTGCGGGCAACTAGGCGGGGTGAAACGGCTGATTTCGATCCTGGTGAGCCTGGGGATCCTGGCGTTGATCTATTGGAAGATCGACGCCCGGCGGCTATGGGGGGTATTCGCGGGCTGTGATGCGGTGTGGATGTCGGTGAGCCTGGGGATGGTGGTGCCGCTGACGCTCCTGACCTCATGGCGGCTGGAGTGGCTGATGCCGGCCGGGCGTCGGCTGGGGCTCGGGGAGGCGAACAAACTGATCCTTGCGGCGAGCACGCTCAACATGGTGCTGCCCTCGAAGATGGGGGACATCGCGAAGGCATATTTCATGCAGCGGCGGGGGCACTTGAGCGGGACCCTATCGTTGGCGCTGGTGGTGTTCGAGAAGTCATGCGACATGCTATCGCTGCTGCTCTGGTGTGTATTTGGGCTGGCGCTTTACCCGGAGAAAGACTGGCTTTTCTGGTCGATGACGGCCGCGGTGGGAGGGGGCCTAATTGTCGGGCTGCTGCTGCTGGGGTCGAAAGGGTTTGCGGGTTTGTTCTTCCGGATCGCCCGGGTTGTCGCCCCCGGCAAGATGGGCGCGAAGGTGGTGCGGATGCACGAGTCCTGGGATGAGATGCACAGCTATTTCTGGGGCGACATGTGGCGGTTGATGGCCGTGTCGGGGATGTCGGTGCTCATCTGGTTTCTGCATTTGCTCCAGATCTGGTTCTTTATTTTGGCGCTGCGGGCGTGGACGCCATTTCTCGCGAATCTGGCGCTCTCGCCGCTGGCGATTTTGGCGGGACTGTTGCCCCTGACCTTTGCCGGCGTTGGCACGCGGGACGCGGCGCTCATCTGGTTCTATCGGCCATATTTTGCGGCGCCGGTCGCCGCGGCGCTGGGGTTGCTGTGCACCGCACGATATCTTCTGCCGGCGCTGGGTGGGCTACCGTTCTTTGGGGAGTTTCTTGGCGCCATCAAGGCGGAGAAGCCTGGGCAGAGTGGCAGCGGGACGTGCGCCTAGCCAGAAACTTCGGGCGCGGTTCGCGGGCGCGGCTCATGCCCCGACCCAGGATCCGGGCCGGGAGGGCTTTGGACTGCGGTGGCAGAGTCCGGCGGTTGCCGGACGGCGCCACCGCTTTGGCGGCGCGCGAAGCGCGAGCCGGGACCGTCGGCTTCGGCTCCGCCGGGGGCAAAAGCGGTGCCGCCGCTTCGCTCTGCCACCGCAGTCCATAACGGCCCCGCCCCCAGAAGTTTCACCCTGGATAGTCCGGCGCGTGGACGTTTCTGGCTAGTGGAATGGATGATCTGGGCGCGCCGGACCCTGCCCCGCTCTGGGGAACAACGGGCGGGCAGGGTCGACCGCCCTGGATTAAATTTCAACTCGGGGATGCCGGCCGCATCCCCCGCGTGGTCTGGGTCAGGGGCACCCTACGGTTTGGCCTTCTCGAGCTTGGGCTTAATGACGTGGACGCAGTAGGGGGCGTTGGGGTTTTTCGAAAAATAGTCCTGATGGTAGTCTTCGGCGGGATAGAATTTCTCCAGCGGCTTGATTTCGGTGACGATCGGGTCCGCGAAGTCAGCCGCGGCGGCGGCCTTGGACTTTTCGGCTGCGATGCGCTGGGCCTCATCGTGGTAGAGGATGATGGAGCGATACTGTGTGCCGGCATCGGCGCCTTGACGGTTTGGCGTGGTGGGGTCGTGCGCTTTCCAGAAGGCCTTGAGCAGTTGTTCGTAGGTGATCCGGGATGGGTCGAACTCGATCTGGACGACCTCGGCGTGGCCGGTGTCACCGGCGCAGACCTGTTGGTAGGTGGGGTTTTGGGTGCTCCCGCCGGCGTAACCCGAGACGACGGAGATCACGCCCGGGATTCGTTCGAGCACCGCCTCCACGCACCAGAAGCAACCGCCGCCGAGGGTCGCCTTTTCCGTCTTGGGGGGCCGGATCATTTTATTTCCCTCCGCATGGGTGTGGGCAGCGAGGCAAGTGATGCCCGCGGCCGCGATGGCCGAGATGAATTTGAATGCCTGTCTGGTCATCGCGGAAAGATGATGCGACTCGATTATTCTTCAAGAGCCGAATCGATCGCACCCTGTCGCTTCAGGTCGCAGCAGACCCAACGACGACGCGTTCTGTCGGCCGATCTTGGCTGGCGGCGGACAGGTGGATCCGGTCGCGGAAGCCAAGTTCGTCGATGACGGCACCGATCGCGCCAAGGGCGAGAGCCGGTGTGTTGCAGTCGGCGCTGAGATGGCCAAGAAAAAGGTGAGAGAGATTCTCGTGGATCACTCGTCGGACGAGGCCGGCGGCTCCCTCATTGGAGAGGTGGCCATGGCGCGAGAGGATGCGCTGTTTCACGGACCACGGGCGCCGAGAATTGCTCTGGAGGAGGGCCAGATCGTGGTTGGCCTCCAAGAGAAGCGTCTGGCAGTTCCGGACGCGCTCGATGACGAGTTCGGTCGCATGGCCGAGGTCCGTCAGGAGCCCGAGGCGGGCGGTGCCGTGTTCGACGACGAAGCCGACCGGGTCACTGGCGTCGTGTGGGATGGGGAATGTCTCGACCACGAGGTCGCCGACGGAAAGGCGGTCGCCCGTGACAAACAGTCGCCATTGGTCGAATTTCGGGAGGGCATGGCGGAGGCAGTCGGCGGTGGGGCGATTGCAGTAGAGGGGGAGTTGGTGCGAGCCGCACAGGACGCGCAGTCCCGCGGTGTGGTCGGAGTGCTCGTGGGTCAGGAGAATGCCGTGGAGGTCCTTAAGACCAAGCCCCATGGGCTGCAGCCGCCGCGCGATTTGGCGGGCGCTGAAACCGGCATCGATCAAGAGTCGGGTCTCGCCCGATTCGACGAGGGCGCAGTTTCCCGAACTCCCGCTGCCCAGGATAGTGAACCGCAGCATGGGCCGATTTGTAGGGGCGATGGCGGAAGGGGGCAAGGGGGCATCTTGGCATGGCTCTTGCTTGCGGATTGGAGCGTGGCAACATGGTACAGGGTGCCCTTGAGGTTCACACAGTCTCAGTCCCTACAGCAGGCGCAGGTTTTCACGGCGCAGATGCAGCAGGCGCTTGCTATGCTGCAGGCGCCCGCGATGGAGCTCCGGTCGCTCGTGCAGAAAGAGTTGAGCGAGAATCCGGTCTTGGAGGAGCCGCCGGAGACGGCCCCAGAACCCGCGGGCGATGGGGACGATGCGTTTCTCGATGCCAAGATCGCCCAGCTCCGGGAGATGGACGAGGACACGCGGGCATATTTTTTCAGGGAGAGATCTGGACCCCGGGCGACCGCGGAGGACGAGGAGAAACGCCAGTTCTTCTTTGACTCCGTTGTCGAGGCGCGATCCCTTGCGGATCATCTGGAGGAGCAACTGAGGTTCGCGACGACGGATCTCGGCGTGTTGCGGGCGGGGTTGGAGATCATCGGGGATATCGACGAGGACGGATTCCTGCGAGCCACGGACGAAGAGATAGCGGCGGGCTGCGCGCAACCGCCGGAGACGGTGGCACGGGCGCTTGCGCTGGTGAGGTCGTTCGATCCCGTTGGCGTGGGGGCGCGGGACCTTCGCGAGTGCCTGCTGATCCAGTTGGAGCGATTAGGCAAGGGGGAGGCGCTGGAGTCGTCCATCGTGCGGGATCACCTCGAAGACCTCGGGCGCAGGCGGTTTGACCAGATCGCTCGCGCGTGTGGCGAGGGCGTGCGCCGGGTCGTTGCCGCGGCCGAGTTCATCGCAACCTTGGTCCCGAAACCGGGCAGGGCCTTTCTGCCCGAGAATCGCTCGGACATCGTGGTGCCCGAGGTTTTTGTAACGAGAGGCGAGGACGGGGAGTGGCGGGTGGCGGTGAACGAGGATTGCCTGCCCCGCTTGCGCATCAGCAACGAGTATAAGGAGATGCTGGCATCCAGCGGGGGGCGGGACGACCTCAGGCGCTATCTTCGCGATCGGATCCGCTCTGGGAAATCGTTCATTCACGCGATCCGGCAGAGGCAGGACACCATCCGGCGGATCGCGGAGGAGATCGTCAGGCGGCAGACGGATTTCCTGAACGAGGGCGTGTCGCGCCTCAAACCGATGACGCTGGCCCAAGTGGCGGAGGCCGTCGGCGTCCATGAGACCACCGTGAGCCGGGCGATCGCGAACAAGTACGCGCAGACACCCTGGGGAGTGTTTGAGCTGAAGTTCTTTTTCGCGCCGGGCTACAGGATCTCGGGTGGGGAGAGCCTCTCGAACAAGAGCGTCAAGGAGGCCCTCCAGCAGATCATAGATGGCGAGGACAGGGCGCACCCGTTCTCCGACGAACAGATCGTCAAGATATTTGAAGGGCGGGGGTTGCCGATCGCCCGGCGGACGATCGCCAAGTATCGGACCGATCTGGGGATCTTGCCCGCGAGCATGAGGCGGCGCGATTGAGTCAATGGGGCGAGTCCCTGTGGCGGGATGCGTTTTGCGCGGCGGATGGCAGATCGGTTCTCACTTGGAGTTTGAGGGAAAGGCGGGCTAAAAGATGCGTTGCCGTGGCTGAGGACAGGAGCATGGATGTGATTCGTTTTGAGAAACTGGAGGGCTGGCGGCCCGTGCGACCGACGTACGGCGTCGTGGGTTGGCCGGTGGCGCACACCTTATCTCCGCCGATGCACGCCGCGGCGATGTCCGCCCTTGGGATTGATGCCGACTATCTGGCGTTCGAGGTCAGGCCGGAGGATTTGCGAGGGGCGCTGGACATCCTGCAGAAGGCGGGTGTGCTGGGGCTCAATCTCACCGTGCCGCACAAGGCATTGGCGGTGGGATTGGTGGATGAGTTGTCGGATGAGGCGAGGCAGGTCGGTGTCGCCAATACCCTTGTCTTTGGCGAAGGTGGCCGTCGCACGGGGCACAACACCGACGCGCGCGGCTTCGGCAGGGCCATCCGAGAAGATTTTCGGATACCGCTGTCGGAATTGAAAGTGTTGATTCTTGGGGCCGGCGGCGCGGGGCGCGCCATTGCGCTGCAGGCGGCGCGTGACCGGGCGGAGCGGATCGTGATCGCGAACCGTACAGAGGCACGAGCCGAGGCGCTGGCGCGGGACATCGCACCCATATTTTTGGGCGATAAACTGGAGGGACAGGCGGCGCGCCTGAGGGCGGTCCGGTTGGATACGGATGTTCTGGCCCGGGAGGTGGATGGCGTGGATCTGGTCGTCAACGCGACATCGGTGGGCATGCGGCCTGGCGACCCGTCGCCGCTGGCGCCGCACCTCATTCGGCCCCACCATCTGGTCTACGACACGATCTACAGTCCCCCGCGGACGCCCCTCCTTGAAGCTGCGACGGAAATGGGCGCGCGCGGGGTCAACGGCCTGTCCATGTTGTTGCATCAGGGGGCTCTTTCGCTGGAACTCTGGCTTGGTCGATCGGCGCCCGTGGAGGTCATGCGCCGGGCGCTCAGGAGGGCGGCGGGTTGATGCACGATTTCTGGGATCTGCTGGCATCGCGCCATCCAGTGATGACGGCATACGTGTTCGTGCTCGGCGCCTGCATCGGTTCATTTGCCAATGCGTGCGCGTACCGGATACCCCGGGAGATAGGGCTTTCAGATGAGAGGTCTTTTTGCCCTTTGTGCGGGGCGCGGATCCAGTGGTTTCACAACATCCCGATTTTCAGCTGGTTCTGGCTGCGGGGGCGATGCGCGAGTTGTGGGGGGAGGATCAGCGCCCTGTACCCGGTGATTGAATTGATGGGGGGTGTGCTGTTTGCCCTATTGTACGTGCGGCACGGGCTGCCGATCGCGGCGGCCTACTGGGTGTTAACCGGGATGCTCTTGGTCGGCATGCGCACGGACATCGAATGGCAGATCATTCCGGACCGCGTGACGCTGGGTGGTTTTGCGACCGGAGTGGGGTTCTCTGCGGCCCTGCCCGGGATGCACGGGGCGGTGGGTGCCGTCGCAGGGATCAAGGAGGCGGTCATCGGGGCGATCATCTGCGGCGTGGCGCTATATATGGTGGCATGGTTGGGCACGCGGATGTTGAAGAAGGACGCGATGGGGCTCGGTGACGTGAAACTCATGTTGTGTTTCGGCGCGTTCCTTGGATGGCAGGGCGGGATTTTCAGCGCCATGGCGGGTTCGGTGATTGGGGCCGTCGTCGGAATCGTCTTCCTCTGGGCTTCCGGAAGGAAATGGGGAAGCTTCATGGCGATCCCCTTTGGTCCGCCCCTCATGCTCGGGGCGTGGCTCTGGTTGCTCGGCGGTCGGGAGGCATGGAATGCGTATCTTTCGGACGCCCCAGAGTTGTCGTTCCTGCTTGCGCCGTAGCTCGATAGGAAGAGATGCCAGCCGTCTCTGCGAGGCGGCCACGCGTGCCCGCATGGCCGCCTGACAAAGGCGGCCCACATTTTCATGCCCGGTGGTCCGGCAGCCGCCGGATGGGTTCCGGCTCGTGAATGCAAATCGCGGCATCGGTCATGGGGCGAATGGGGGGCTATGCGCGGGGCGACGCGTCATTTGCCCAATATCTTCGCCCCCCATGTGACGTTCTTGATGGGCCCTGTGCCGTGGTACTCAAAGAGCTTGCTCACCGGGAACAGCACCACGCCGACGGGGCCGCGCATGTTGACTCGGGCGTCGGCGTCAAGATGGTCGCGCACCATGCTGTAGTCGCCGCTGCATATCATGGCGAAGGTCGTGCTCTTCAGGGCGAGATCCTTCCACCGCAGAACGCCATTCTCCACGACGAAGTCGCAGCCGGCATTCTCGGCGCGGGCATAGCCCAGGTTGGGTATGAACACGCTCATGAGGGCGGATAGGCCGCCGAAGATCGGGATCTTTAGGATGTTGCCCTGGCGGATGTCCGCCCTGCCCGTACCGTTGAGCGTCCCAAGTTGATCGATTACGCCGCGCACGGATAGCTTTCCCGATAGGGAGCCCGAGACATCCTCGACTTTGAAGAACGCGCGCATCAGCCGGTCAAAGGCGATGGCGCGCACGTCGAAGTCCAGATCGAACCGGGCGTCGCGCCTTGTGAAATCGAAGTCGCCGCTCATGCCCAGACCACCCTCATAAACGCTGGCGTCGAGCGACTCCATTTTCATGCGCATGCCCTCGAAGCGGAGCGCCGCCCGGACGGAGCCGGCGGGGACATCGACTCCAAGGAAAGGGTAATCGAGGCCGTTTCCCCGGACGCGCAGATCGAACCGGGAGAGCGCGCCTCCCCCGAGATCGATCAGGCCATCCAGATCGAAATGGGGGGGGGTGGCGAACCGGTATGGGCGGCAGTACTTTTCAAAATTGCCGCCGAACAGGTGGGCCGTTTCTTGCACGTGGAGGGCGCCCTGGGCCTGCTGGATCTCGAGGAGTTGCGTGTCGAGGTCAAAGCTCATCTCGGGGCAGCTTCCCTCCCCCTCCGGCTTGGCGAGCACGACATTGCGAAGGGTGAGTTTTCGGCCGTCCAGGTCCATCAGGGCGGCGACCTGGCGCAAGAGGATGCCTTTGTAGCGGGCGTTTCTCACATCGACCTTGCCCCCGATTTTCAGTTTCTTGGGGTCGTCGGGAGGCATGGAGGCATCAAGATTCAGGGTGACGCCCTCGGAGAACTCGCAGGAATTGAAGAAGGGCTGTGCGTTCGTGGGCAGCAGCGGCTGCACGAGGGCGGGGTTGAATTTGCCGCTGAGCGTGCCGCGGGTGCCTACTGAGGATGCGTCCCGCAGGACGCGGGCGACAACGGTCTCGCCGCCGGTCTCGATCGTGGCCTCGGGTATAAAGACCTTTCCGGCCTCGAATGCGGCCGGGATCTGGAGGTGGTCGATGCGGCGTCCTGCGAATTCGAGATCGCGCCAATCGGCGTCGATCAGCGTGCGCACAGATAATGGCCCATCCCAGTTGGCCTGCAGCTCGGCCCGCGTCGAAGGGCGCGCGCCAAACTTGAGGGACGAGGTGGCGCTCCTCGCGGGTTCTGGAAGCAGGGGATAGGCCCAGCCCGGGTCACCGGACCATTCGACGACGGCCGAGGCCCGTTTATCGGCAAGGTCGGCTCTGCAGGACAGCGCGATGCTTGTGTCGGGTGCCACGCGGATCTCGAGTTTCGGTATCCTGAGGACGTTTGCCTGGAATGTCGCAACGCCCCGGGCGTCTCGGATGGCGATGTCGCGCCAACGCATGGTCGGGGCCCTGAGGTGGACCTCTGCAAGAAACTGATCGATCGCCTGGGAACCCCTGAAGGAGATGGTCAACTTTATGGGTTTTGCCGAATGGATCTCGGAGGCGAGCTCTTCCGCGCGGCGCCATGTGGGGGCCAACCCGGAAAGGTCGAGGGGTTTCGACGGCCCCGAGCTCGAGCGATGGCGGAACGCGGCCCAGGGGATTCTGCCGGCACCCTCAATGGTGACGTTGAGGAGTCGGGCGCTCAGGGACTCGAGGATGAATTCATCGGGCCCCAGCGAAGCCGAGGCCCGGATGTCCCGGATGACGGCCCGGGTCGACGCATCGAGGCGAGTCTCGACGCTGGTGCCGTAGAAATCGATGGAGTGGAGGAATGGCTGCCTTCGCCACCACGACCACCAGGCGACACCGCACCGGATCCTATCGGCGTGGCAGGTGGTCTCGGCATCGGACAGGGCGCTCCGCCAGACGGCGTCGCGGATGATGAGGCGGCCGGCGGGATCGACGTAGAGCTTCGCATAATCAAAATGCATGCCCCTGCGGCCGAGTTCGTCTCGCAGGCGGGATTGCCAGGCGGGGGGGATTCCCCAGATGCGGAACGCCAGGATCAGCGCCGCGCCGGTTGCGGCGATGATCGCGACGGCACCGATCAGGGTCCGCACGAGGCCCGAGGCGACGGCATGTAAGCGATCATGGTTCAAGGGTGATAAAAAGCTGGCGCTCGCGGACGTGCTGGCAAGGGGTGCTCTGGATCAACGTTTCTTGACCTCGGCGGGTCCTCGTGCCGCGGGGTCTGGTGCGACTGGCTTGTTGGAAGGGGGTTCGGGTGATCGATCCGCCTCCGAGATGGGATGGGTGAGGAGGGAGGCCTCTGGGCGGGCCAGTTCGAAGAAGAGGTCTGGGGCACCGCCGCCCTCGGCCCATCCGATCCAGCGGTCATCCTCGTGCCAGACTCGGAGGATGGCACCGCCCTCGATCGTAAAGGTCGCCACCGGGGCGTCCATTTTTCCGGCTGGAGTTGGACCGAGCCACGATTTGGCCTCGAGTCTGCCGAGGAGATCGGCGACGGAATTGGCCGATGCCTGATCGATGGTCCCCGGCGGATCGGCGTCCCATCTGGACCGGGTGAGCGATAGCCGGTATTCGCTGGACCCGCGCTTGACGGCGAAAGATCTCACCTGGCCATTGAGGCGCCAGACGGACTTGTTGCGCCATTCCCAGGGTTCCGCCTTGAGCGGGGCGAGATCGCTTTCGGTAATGCCAACCACGAACGGCTCGGGCTCAACAACGCAGTCGCAAATATTCGTTCTCGGGGGTGCCACGATGAGCGTGGCATCGAGACGTCGGCCGCCCGCCACCGGCCTGCCCTCTGCGGGTTCGGAGCCCGCCCGCGTCCAGAGTTCGAGCCGGGCGATCGGCTTGTCGAGGCCGAGGGCGGTGGGATCGGTGACCGCATCCGCCGTGAAGCGCAAGACCTGCAGGTCGCAGCAGCGCTCCACAAAGCGAGCGACCGCCTCGTTGTTGGCCGGGGACATCTCCAGTTCGCCGGGGGGCACGATCTTCCAGGCGCCGCCCTCGCGGACCGCCTCCATCCTGACATCGCCGCGCGTCAGGACGACCCGTTCCACCGCATCCGCTTCGACCGGGATCAGTCGCCTGTCCCTCAGATCCTCGGCGGTTGCAGAGAGCACGCCGAGCAGGTTCGTCGAGACCGAGACGATCGAAGATGACTCCGGTCGTCTCGCGAACGTGGCGCCCGGCCGCTCGGGGTCGGCGGAGCCGAATTGCACCTCCGCGTCGTCGCCATCTCGAACCTCGAGGTGGACGGAGACCGGTGGTTCCTTGAGACCAAAATCCTGCAGGCGGCTGTCATCGTCGGAGACGAAGCGCTCGATCCGCGCGCGGCCGAGGGCGGCCAGGATCGCCCGGACGCGTGGGGCGGAGGCGCGGGCGCTCAGCGGGCTCTTCAGGAGCCAGCGGTCGCCGCGGTGCTCCAGGCGGACTTTGGACGATGGGTTTGCGAGGCGGATTTCCTCGACGCGCTCGGGCTCGAAATCCACGAGCCTGCGGCTGCGCCAATCGGATGCGGGGCGCGACAGCAGGTCGAGGATGCCGGCCCCGATCGCATAGACGCGCCGGACGTTCTTTTGGGTCTGCGCGTAGACGCTGGCGCCCATCGGGGCGCGGGCGCCGAGGCGGAGTTCGATCTCTTCGCCGTCCCAGCGGGCCCGCAGCACGACGGCGGGCGGTGTCAGGCCATAGGCCTCGAGCCCTTTCTCCGTATCGGGGGCATCGAATTGGCGGGCGAACTCGAGGTTGCGGAGTTCGCGGACCAGCGCATCCACGGCCTCGCCGTCGGCGGTGAGTTCAACGGGTTCGGCGATGCGCCAGCGCCCGTCGGTTTTCTTGAGCAAGATGCGGTCGTGGGGGTTCTTTATCGAGATCCAGGCGATCTCTCCGGCCGGGATCTTGTAGAGGCTGGCGGCGTGCTTGTGCGCCTCGTCCGTGGAACTCCAGTCCCTTTCGAACACGAGGATGAAGGCGACCAGCAGGGCGCACAGGAGGGCGAGGAGAATGGGTGTCGCTCGATTCATCTCATTGTCTGGTGCATTCCTTAGGAGCGCCGTTGGAACCAGGCGGCGGCGCCGACAAACAGGATGCTCGCCGGGATGACCACGCCCACCAACAGCCCGAGGGTGGCCAATTGCGCGACTGACAGGGAGTAGCTGTTTCGCCTGGGCTGTTTGGGCGCGATGCCGATGAGTTGATCCTGCCGGACCATCCAATTTATCGCATTGCGGGCGAGATCGGCGGCGAGGGGCGAGCGGAGAAGGCCGTCGTTGGTGAAGATGCCGGAGCATCCGACGGCGACCAGTCGGGCCCCGGCGAGATCGACGTTCTCGTTGCCCACCCTGCCGCTGTCCACGGCGATGGCCATGCAGAGGGGACCCCGGTGATCGCGCCCCTCGTCGAATCTGGCGGTCTCCGACAACCCTTCGGTCTCGCCCCACGCGGAGCTGGGCGAGAAGACCAGCTCGGTGATGCGGGTGCCCTCCTTGCCCGATGTCGGCGCGCGGACAAACGAGAGGGTGTTATGGAAGAGAAGGTTGATTTTCTTGAACCGCGAGACGATGGGGTGATTGCCGTACGTTTCCGCGGGGATGGTTTGCACCAGCACGGGGACACCGGCCACGCGGGCGGGCCAGACCACCACTTCATCTCTGGCGATGACGCCCATCCGCTCGAGGAGGTTTCCGAGGCCATGGGGCTTGCCCGGATCGAGCATGAGGAGGAGATTGCCGCCCCTCCCGATGTACCCGTTGAGGAGCTCGAGTTCCTGGGGTTGGAAAGGGGAGACGGGGCCGGCGACCACCACGGCGTCGGCGTCCTGCGGCAACTGGGGTTGCATCAGCAGGTTGATGGTGCCGACGTCGGCGTTGTCCCGGCCTATTCGGTCGCGGAGGTCCGACAGTCCCCGTTCCTCCTTGGAGGCGGGATCGCCCTCGCCATGGCCCTGGGTGAAGTAGACTTTCTTGCGCTTTCCCGAGATGAGGGAGGCGATGGCGGAAGTGACGCGGTCCTCGGTGTTGAATGCGCCGATGCGATCGCCGAAGGGCGGCCCCTTGTCGATCTCGAACAGGTCGGTTGCCGGGATCACCCGGTGATTGCCACCGGCCCGGACAATGACGACATCGTCCTGGGACGCCAGCTGGTACTCGGTGGCGAGCGCCTCGGCCCTCGCGCGCTCGATGAAGCGATCGACGACCTCGAGGCGGACCCGCCCCGAACCCTCGTCCCGGTACCTCTCCAGCAGGCCCTTCACCTCCGTATAGCCAACGCTGTCGCCGCTGAAGAGCATGAAGATGCGCACCGGTGATTCGAGGGAGTTCAGGAGGTTCCTGGTCTTGTCCGAGAGGGTGAAGGTGCCGGTTGCCGACAGGTCAAACGTCTTGTAGTGCCGGTACGAAAGGTAGTTCACCAGGCCCGCCAGGAGACACCCCAGGATGATCGAGACGGTGACGTTGCTCCCAATCGCCGTCCTCGACGGGCCCCTCGCCAGCGCCTTTTTCTTTTGCGGCATGGTCTCAGGTCCTCCAGCGGCGACTTTCCAAAACGCATTTCGTGGCGAACAGCATCAGCGCGGTTAGGGAAAGGTAGAAGACCGGGACTTTTGTGGTGACGAGGCCCCGTGAGAATTTCTCCATGTGGTCGAAGACAGAGATATGGTACAGGACCTCGCGGAACGGGCCCGGGATATCCAGGAAGATGAAAAGGCCCGCAAAAAAGAAAAGGACCGTCATCGAGAAGGAGAGGATGGCGGCGATGATCTGGTTGCGGGTGAGGGCGGATGCGAGCAGCCCGAAGGAGGCAAAGAGCAATCCCATGAGCAAGACCATGAGGTAGCTGCACCACGTCGGCCCCGCGGCGAGCGGCACGTTCGAGAGGGAAACGAGCCGGAAGGTGGGCAGAAACAGCAGTGTTGGCAACCAGATGGCAGCGTAGAGGGTGAGCACGGCAAAGTACTTGGCGAGCACGACCTCCCAATCGCGGACGGGCGCCGTCATGAGGCCCTCGAAGGTCCCCTGGGCGTATTCCTCGGCGAAGATCCGCATGGTCAGCACGGGCATCACGACGACCTGCGCGAACCAGATGGGGAACCCGTTGAAGAAAAACTCGGTGACGGTCCATTGGCTGGCCTCGTGGTTGAGTATATGGACCGAGACGTAGAACGCCCAGCCGGCGACCACCAGGAAGCAGAAGCCGACGACATAGGCGATGGGCGACACGAACAGCGAGAGGATCTCGCGCCGGTATTGGATGGCCGTGGTGCGGATGCTCATGTGCGGTCCTCGTGGGTCAGTTCCACGAATACGTCTTCCAGGGTGGCGCGGTGCCGGGTGAGTTCGCGGAGCGGCCATCCCTTGGCGGCGATGGCCGCATGGACGGCCTCGCGGAGATCTTCGCCACGTTTTGAGAAGATCTCCGCGACGCTCCAGCCAGCCTCGTCCCTGATCGTGACCTCTTCTATCTGGGCCAAGGTTTTCAGCGCGGCGGAAAGCTCTTCGGCGGGGGCCCTGACGACGGCGCGGACGGCGCCGCCGTTGTGGAGTTTCCGGGTGAGGTTCTCGGGAGAATCCGATGCCTCGATCCGGCCCTTGTTGATTATGAGGACCCGGCTGCAGGTCATCTCGACTTCCGGGAGGATGTGGGTGGACAGGAGGATCGTGTGGCGGCGGCCGAGGGATCGGATGAGCTCGCGGACCTGGCGGATCTGGTTGGGGTCCAGGCCGATGGTCGGTTCGTCGAGGATGAGCAATTCCGGGTCATGGACCATGGAGTCGGCGAGGCCTACCCTTTGGCGGAAGCCCTTGGACAGGGTGCCGATGATTTTGCCGGCGACGTCCTCGAGCCCGCAGAGCTCGCAGACTTCCGAGACGCGCTGTCGCACGGCGGTGCCGCGCACGCCCTTGAGCTGGGCCCTGTAGGCGAGGAATTCGCGGACGCGCAACTCGGGGTAAAGGGGGACGACCTCGGGCATGTAGCCTATGCGGCGACGGACATCGAGGGAGTGGGAGAAGACGTCGAAACCGGCGATGCGGACGCGGCCGGATGTCGGGGGCATATAGCCGGCGAGGATGCGCATCGTGGTGGTCTTGCCCGCGCCGTTGGGGCCGAGAAAGCCGACGATCTCCCCTTTCCGGACATGAAAGGAGATGCCGCGGAGCGCGTGGACGCCCGCGAAACGCTTGACGAGATCTTCGGCCACGATCATCGCAACTCCGATCAGATCAAACAGTTTTCGCCCGTGTCAAGGCGGATCGGGTCGGCCTTGGCGGAGGTTTCGCGTGCGATCCCCGTGGTGGCCGACATTTCGTCGGGCGGGGGGAGGTCTCATGGGCCGATCGTGTTGCAGACATGTTCTTGCTCTTGGGGGCGAATGCAGTTACATGATGCCCTAGGGTTTTGGAACGGGAAACACAATTCACCCGTGCCTTGAGGGAGCCCGTGGCGAAGGGAACGGGCTTTGGCGAGGCGGCGTTGCAACGGCTTTGGTTTGAACATGCTCTGCCGAGGCATGTGGTTACCTCTGACGGGCAGCGGGCCGAGATCGTTCAAACGGGTTGGTGGAACCGGGAGGGGGGACCGGATTTTCAAGATGCGGCCGTTCGATTCGGTGGGCGGGTGCTGCGGTCCGGGGACATCGAGCTTCATCTGGATGCGGCGGATTGGGAGCGACATGGGCACCACCGGGATCCGGCGTACAACGGGACCGTCCTGCACGTGGCGCTGATGGGGGGCGCGCCGGCGCGGCTCGAGGGCGGTGGGCTGATCCCGACCGTGGAGCTCGGGCCCCAGCTGCCGGAATCTATCGAGGCTATGCTGGAGCAATTGGGCCCGCGACCGTGGGAGGGGATGGATCGGTCGGCGCATGCCGGTGCATGCGCGTCGGCGCTCGCGGGGGCCGATGGAACGGCGGTACGGGGCCTATTGATCGAGGCGGGCCGCCATCGGTTATGGCTGAAGGCGGGCCGGGTGGCGCGGCAGTGGCGTCGCGACGGTTTGATGCAGACGCTCTGGGAATCGCTGGCCGAGGGGCTTGGCTACAGCGAGAACCAGATACCTTTCAGGCTCCTGGCCCGCAAGGCGCCGGCCCGATTTGTTGGGCGTCTGTCGCCGGTGGATCGCGAGGCGAGGTTGTTCGGCCTGGCGGGGTTTCTGCCGAAGGTGGAGGTGGCCACATGGGGCGGCGACGGGCGCGATCACGCGGTGGAGCTGTGGCGGCATTGGTGGTCCGTGGCCGGTGCGCCGGATGTGCGACCGGTGCCCGCGCGCTTGTGGGGCAGGGGACGCTGCCGTCCCGCCAATCACCCCCATCGACGGGTCGCCGCACTCGCCGCCGCCGGCGGCGCGCTAAGCAGGTTGCTCGCCGCGCTGCGGAAGAAGGACCTCGCTGCGTTCGCATCAGTCCTTTCGGGTTTGCGCCACGGGTACTTCGAGTGCCACGCCGCATTGGGATCGCGGCCGGCCCCGGCGAGACTGGCCCTGGTCGGGGAATCGCGGATCCTGGATCTGCTCGTTAACGTCGCGGCGCCCTGGATCTTGGCCTCGGGCGCGGATTCCATGACATGGACCGAAGGAATTGCTGTCTCGCAATCGAACCGGGTGCTCCGGATCGCCGCCGAGCGATTGTTCGGCGGGGCAGCGCGCGCTTTCCGGCCGAGGTGCGCGCTGGAACAGCAGGGCCTCCTCCACATCTATCACAGTTTTTGTGCGACGGACGCCACCGATTGCGGGGCCTGCCCCTTGCCGGGCATCACCGCCAAGTGGCTGGCGGGCCCGATCGAGGGGCGCTAGCCAAAAACTTCGGGCACTGTTCGCGGGCGCGGATCGTGCCCCGACCCAGGATCCGGGCCGGGAGGGCTTTGGACTGCGGTGGCAGAGTCCGGCAACCGCCGGACGGCGCCACCGCTTTGGCAGCGCGCGAAGCGCGAGCCGGGGCCATAGGCTTCGGCTCCGCCGGGGGCAAAAGCGGTGTCGCCGCTTCGCTCTGCCACCGCAGTCCATAACGGCCCCGCTCCCAGCAGTTTTACCCTGAATAATCCGGCGCGTGGACGGCTCTGGCCG
>JAKQKQ010000040.1 GCA_029560585.1 Verrucomicrobiota bacterium
GGCGGCAAGGCCAAATACCTGGAGGACGTGGTCAAGAACAACACCGACCGCTGGGTGCGGATGATCTACGACAAGGCGAAGGCGGGAAGGTGAGGGGATGAACTCGCCGGCAATCGATGTCAAGAGCATACTGGTCGCCGCGTGGGCACGGCGGGGGAGCTCGGCCCGGGGGTGGGAGTTTTATGCTACGCTGGAGCCGACCCGGCCGCACACAACTGTGACCGTCTACGACACGGGAGGATGGGGCCCCCCAGTGAATATGCCGCTCTATAACCCCACGATCGAGATCCGCGTCCGAGGCAACCCCGAATCCTACCAGGACGCATATGCCATGGCCGAGTGGGTCCGCAGCGCGCTGCACTCCTACGGGCCCGTGACGGTCGGCGGCATGCGCTATCTGGCTATTCAGCAGATGGGCGAGATCGCGCCACTGGGCTACGACGAGAGCAAGCGACCGGCGTTCTCGCTGAATTTCCAGATGCACCGCGAGCCAGTCGGGGGGTGAACGTTTTGGGTTCGTCCGAAGCGATGAAATACCTAATACTGAGCATCCGGGCCGCCTGTGAGGCGGCTCTGAGCTTGATGGACGAGGAGTCCGGGGAGCAGAAACTGCCGGAGCTGACCGCGTCGCCCGACCCGGCCCTGTGCGAGCATCCGCATGACCAGCGCGTGCGCATAGACGCCATGGGCTCGGAGGGCAGCTGGATATGCGGCGTGTGCGGCTTTAACGGCTCCGAGGGGGTGAATGGCAACAGTGGGTAAGCACATCTTGAAGAACTGCCGTTGCTGGCTCAACGGCTACGATATGAGCGGCGACCTGAGCCAGATGGCGTTGACGTCCACGCCGAAGAACCCGGAACTCAATTTGTTCGGCCCATCGGGCTCTGTCCGGCGGATGGCGGGCCTCTGGAACACGGTGGCCGACCACCAGGGCCTGTGGGACACTGCCGAGACGGGCGGGCTGGACAAGACGCTTTATGACGAAATCGGCGTGTCCGAGGGGGTCATGTCGGTGGCTCCGCTCACCGGGGCGACCGGGGAAACGGCATTTACGTTCGTCTCGACCCTTGGACAGTACCAGCCGGGAGGCAAGCATGGCGACCTGTTCGGCTTCTCGGTCCACGCCGAGGGCGGAAACCTGATACGCGGCACGGTCATGCTCAACGGCGCGGTGACCGCGACCGGTCAGGGCACAGCTAGACAGCTCGGCGCGGTGGCGGAAGGCCAGCAACTGTACGCGGCCATGCACGTCCTCTCGGCGAGCGGGACCAATCCGACGCTGGTGATGGCCGTGCAGAGCGCGACCACGGAGGCATTCGGGACGCCCACGGAGCGCCTGGCCCTGCCGCAGGTGATTGCGCCAGGGGGGTGGTGGGCGGTGCCAGTGGCCGGACCCATCACGGACCAGTGGTGGAGAGTCTCGTACACCGTCGGCGGCACGAATCCAAGTCTCGCCGTGGTGGTAATCATTGGCATACAGGCTTAACGGAGGTGATATCTAGTGGGCAAGATGATCCTGAAGGATGCGCATCTCAGCATCAACGGGAAGGACCTCAGCGACCACCTGGAGCA
>JAKQKQ010000058.1 GCA_029560585.1 Verrucomicrobiota bacterium
CCAGGAAGCTACGAGCTGAAACGGGGAGCGGACGTGGCCCAGGCAATCACCGCGGCGGGCGGGGTCTCCGCTGCCGGGGACGGCACAAAGGTTGTAGTCACCAGGCGCGACGGTTGGAGCGACGAAGCGGGCGAGGTAGGCGCCGCGCAAGGTGGTTCGGGCGCTACCCTTGCCTTCGAGATAGATGTAGACGCGATATTGGCGGGCGGGGCGGCCGGCCTTGAGCTCGCGGACGGCGATACGGTATACGTGCCGGAGCTCGCCGGGCAGGTAGTGGTGCTGGGCGAGGTTGCGCGTCCCGGGGCGTACAAGCTTCCCCGCGGGGCGAAGCTTGCGGACGCAGTGGCTGCCGCAGGCGGGCTAACTGCCCGTGCGTCGCTGGAGAATGTGACGATCTATGCGGGCGGGGATGCCTCCGCAGGCGCGGGGGCCGCCATCGGGCAGGGCAAGGCGCTGTTCGCCGGGGATGGGGCCGCCAATCCGACGCTGGGCGCAAGCGACGTCGTGGTAGTCGGGTGCCGCATGATCAACGTGACTTTAGCGGGCGCTGTGTCGCATCCGGGGGTATATGAACTTGCGACCGGAGCGCGTCTGCTCGATGCGGTGGCCGCGGCGGGCGGGGTGTCGACCCTGGGGGATGCCAAGCACGTGGTGCTGACCCGGGGGAGTGGGGAACGCGCGTCAGGCGCCGACTTTGGCAGCGGGCAGACTGGCGCCGGTATTGACTTGGATGTGTTGGGCCATGACCCCGGGAGCCAAGGCAACGCCGTACTGGCCGATGGCGATGTGATCTACATCCCCGAGGCCCCTGAGAAGTTGAAGAGGCAGGCCGCGGTGCTGGGAGCAGTGGCCCGTCCGGGAGTCTACCCGGTAGACGAGGGCACGCGCCTCATGGAAGCGATAGCCGCTGCGGGCGGGCCGCTCGATGCGGCGGACCTTTCGCGGGTGAAGGTATACCGAGGGGGCGAGCCCGCGGGTGGGGTGGACCTCGAGGTCGTCGACGACCGCCTTATCTACGACGGCGACATCAAGGCCAATCCCGTGGTCGGGGCGAGTTCGGTGATAGTAGTGCCCGGCACAGAAGTTTGTGTGTATGTTGCGGGCTTTGTGGCAAGGCCGGGCCAGGTGACGCTGCGGCGCGGGGCGACGGCTCTTGACGCCATAGCCGCGGCGGGCGGGGTGACGTCAAGCGGCGACGGAACACGCGTGGCCCTGGCGCGCAAGACCGGCGAGGGCGCTTTCTCCTTGGAACTCGACGTGACGTCGGCGCTTGGCGCCTGGGAGTTGCAGGGAGAGGCGTCCGGTAAGCCGCCGGTGGCGCCGATGCCCCTGCTAGAAGACGGCGACGCGCTGTTTGTCCCGGAAGCAGTGCCCGGGCAGGTCGTGGTGTTGGGCGAGGTGGCGCGGCCTGGAGCATACAAGCTCCAACGCGGAGCGAAGCTTCTGGACGCCATAGCGGCGGCAGGAGGCGCCACTGCCAGGGCGTCTTTGGATAATGTGACGGTCTACGCTGCGGGCCAGGCCGACCAGGCAGGCAAACGCGCGATCGGCGAGGGCCGTGTGCTCTTTGGCGGCAGCGCGCAGGACAACCCGGAGCTGTCGCCCGGCGACATGGTGGTTGTGGGCTCGCGCGCAATGTACGTGAGCGTAGTTGGGCGAGTGGCCCGGCCGGGCGCCTACGAGCTGCTTGCGGGGGCGCGTGTTGTGGATGCCATAGCTGCGGCGGGAGGCCTGGCCTCCGGCGCCGACGCAGGCTCGGTGGTGCACAGCCGCAGGGGATTCGAGCCCGGTTCGGCAACTCTGGACGTGGACGCTCTGCTGCGCGATCCGAACCTTGGTGCCAACGCGTTGCTTGCGGATGGGGATGCCTTGTTTGTACCGGAGGCCCGGGAGCAGGTTGCGATCATGGGCGAGGTGGCCAGGCCGGGGGTGTACCCCGCAGGGCGCGGCACGACTTTGATGGACATCTTGGCTGCGGCGGGAGGACCCACCGATAGGGCGGACCTCCGCCGGGTGAAGGTATATGAAGGGCAGAGCGCGGAGCCGGCAGGCGACCGGGAGAGCGATCCTGCTGGTTTGAGCCTCGCCGTCGCACACGAGTCACTGGTGTATGAAGGCAACATGAAGTCCAACCCGCCTGTGATGCCTGGGCAGGTAGTCGTAGTGCCCTCTAGCGCCATACGGGTGCAGGTGGTCGGGCAGGTGCAGCGCCCAGGAAGCTACGAACTGAAGCGAGGGGCGGGCATTGTCGAGGCGATCACCGCGGCGGGCGGGGTTTCTACCGCCGGGGACGGCACGAAGGTGGTAGTGACCAGGCGCGGCGGTGAGAGCGATGGCGAGGGCAGTGTTGGAGGCGCGAAGGGCAGCTCGAATGAGGCGCGCGCCATCGAGATAGATGTAGATGCGATATTGGCGGGCGGGGCAGCTGGCCTTGAGCTGACGGACGGCGACACGGTGTACGTGCCGGAGCTTTCCGGGCAGGTAGTGGTGCTGGGGGAGGTTGCCCGGCCCGGGGCGTACAGGCTTCCCCGCGGGGCGAAGCTTGCGGACGCGGTGGCTGCCGCAGGCGGGCTAACTGCCCGGGCGTCGCTGGAGAATGTGACGATTTACGCGGGCGGGGACGCCTCCGTGGGCGCCGGGGCTGCCATCGGGCAGGGCAAGGCGCTGTTCGCCGGGGACGGGGCCGCCAATCCGACGCTGGGCGCGACCGACGTCGTGGTAGTCGGGTCCCGCATGATCAACGTGACGGTAGTGGGCGCTGCGTCGCGGTCGGGGGTGTACGAGCTTGCCGCCGGTGCGCGTCTGCTGGATGCGGTGGCCGCGGCGGGCGGGGTGTCGGCCCTGGGCGATGCGAAGCATGTTGTGCTGACCCGGGGAACCGGGGGACGCGCGTCGGGCGCCGAGCCCGGCAGCGGGCAGACTGCCGCCGGTGTCGACCTCGATGCGTTGGGCCATGATCCCGGGAGCCAAGGCAATGCCGTACTCGGAGATGGAGACGTGGTCTATATCCCCGAGGCTCCCGAAAAGCTGAAGAGGCAGGTCGCAGTGCTCGGCGCGGTGGCCCGTCCGGGAGTTTACCCAGCAGACGAGGGCACTCGCCTTATGGAAGCCATAGCCGCCGCGGGAGGGCCGCTTGACGCGTCGGATCTTGGGCGGGTGAAGGTATATCGAGGGGGCGAGCCCGCGGAAGGGATGGACCTCGAGGTCGCCGACGACCGCCTGGTCTACGATGGCGACATCAAGGCCAACCCCGTGGTAGAGCCAAGTTCAGTGATAGTGGTGCCCGGAGCGGAAGTCCGGGTGTATGTTGCGGGCTTTGTGGCAAGGCCGGGACAGGTAGTGCTGCGGCGCGGGGCGACGGCCCTTGACGCGATAGCCGCGGCGGGCGGAGTGACGTCTAGCGGCGACGGAACGCGCGCGGCCCTTGCACGCAAGACGGGCGAAGGCGCTTTCTCCTTGGAGATCGACGTGACGTCCGTGCTTGACGCCCGGGAGTTGCAGGGAGAGGCGTCGGGCAAACCGTCGGCCAAGGCGCCGATGGCTCCCCCGCCTATGCTGGAAGACGGGGATGCGCTGTTCGTGCCGGAGGCTGTGCCCGGGCAGGTTCTGGTGCTAGGCGAAGTGGCCAGGCCTGGGGCATACAAACTCCAACGCGGAACGAAGCTCCTGGACGCCATAGCGGCGGCAGGAGGCGCCACTGCCGGGGCGTCTTTGGATAGTGTGACGGTCTACGCAGCAGGAAAGCCCGATCAGGCGGATAAGCGCGCAATCGGCGAGGGGCGAGCGCTCTTTGCCGGCAGTGCGCATGACAACCCGGAGCTCTCGCCCGGCGACATGGTTGTAGTAGGTTCGCGCGCCATTAACGTGAGCGTGGTCGGGCGAGTGGCCCGTCCGGGCGCATACGAGCTGCTTTCAGGCGCGCGCATCGCGGACGCCCTGGCTGCGGCAGGCGGCATGGCCTCC
The DNA here is from genome assembly GCA_029560585.1 of Verrucomicrobiota bacterium. Taxonomy (GTDB): domain Bacteria; phylum Verrucomicrobiota; class Verrucomicrobiia; order JADLBR01; family JADLBR01; genus JADLBR01. The sequence goes on from JAKQKQ010000058.1 coordinate 3,964, forward strand.
GGCGCCGACGCAGGCGCGGTGGTGTACAGTCGCAGGGGGTCCGAGCCTGGTTCGGTCACTTTGGACGCTGAAGCGCTGCTGCGCGATCCCAGCCTCGACGCCAACGCGCTGCTTGCGGATGGGGATGCCCTGTTCGTGCCGGAGGCCCGGGAGCAGGTTGCGATCATGGGCGAGGTGGCCAGGCCGGGGGTGTACCCCGCAGGGCGCGGCACGACTCTGATGGACATCTTGGCTGCGGCGGGAGGACCCACCGATAGGGCGGACCTCCGCCGGGTGAAGGTATATGAAGGCCAGGGCGCGGGCGAGGCGGGTATCGCGCCTGCCTTCGAGATAGATGTAGACGCGATATTGGCGAGCGGGGCAGCTGGCCTTAAGCTGGCGGACGGCGACACGGTGTATGTGCCGGAGCTTTCCGGGCAGGTAGTGGTGCTGGGGGAGGTTGCCCGGCCCGGGTCGTACAGGCTTCCCCGCGGGGCGAAGCTTGCGGACGCGGTGGCTGCCGCAGGCGGGCTAACTGCCCGGGCATCGCTGGAGAATGTGACGATTTACGCGGGCGGGGACGCCTCCGCGGGCGCCGGGGCTGCCATCGGGCAGGGCAA
>JAKQKQ010000063.1 GCA_029560585.1 Verrucomicrobiota bacterium
TCCGAAGGACGCGCTTTTGACGGAGGATATAAGGGCCATGGTGAAGGTTCTGCCGGAAGGGTCCTCGGGCCTGCGCGACAGGGCCCTGCTCCTTGTGGGATTCGCTGGCGCTCTGAGAAGGTCCGAGTTGGTAGGCCTGGACGTGGAGAACGTGAAGGTCGAGCAGGAGGGAATGGTCATCACCCTGCGCCGGTCAAAAACGGATCAGGAAGGACAGGGCCAGACTATCGCCATACCACGCGGCCGCCACGCGGCCACCTGCCCCGTGCAGGCGCTCCAGGAATGGCTTGCCGCCGCAGGGATCGCCGCCGGGCCGATCTTCCGGGCCGTCGATCGCCACGGGAACATCGCCGCGGATCGCCTCAGCACTCGGGCCGTCGCCAACATCGTTAAGCGGGCAGCCGCGGCCGCCGGCCTCGATCCCGCCGACTACGCCGGGCACTCTCTGCGTTCGGGCATGGCTACCGCGGCCGCCAGGGCCGGCGCTAACGAGAGGAACATCATGGCCCAGACGCGCCATCGCTCAGTCGCCATGGTCCGTAGGTATATCCACCGCGGGCAGCTATGGGCCGACAACGCCGCGGGCTGCCTGGGGCTGTAGGAATGTCTGAGGAATACGAAGAGACAGGGCCGGGTCAACGCCCGGCCTGCCTCTATCTTAAGTGCTCCCTGGGTCGGGGGTGAGCCCCCCAGGAAGCAGGTGGTGAGGTGGGCGAGACACCCCACCATATCGCCGCCCAGGTGGAAGGAACAAGGCCTGGGCCGCGAAACTCTATCGCTCAACGCCCGCGCATGATCTCCCGTGCCCTCTGCCGCGGCCACAGGGCTACGCACTCCGGTTCCCGCGGTTCGCCTCCGCGCCGCTTTGCCATGCCATACCTCCGTATCTCCTCGCGCTCAGACTGGTAACGGGCATATGCTTCATCTAGCGCCGGATCGCCCGCCGTGTGGGTCTTGATTTCGCCCGCCCGGCACCGGGCTAGGTA
>JAKQKQ010000143.1 GCA_029560585.1 Verrucomicrobiota bacterium
TGGACCACCGCTATTTTGTCACGGACCGGGGCGAGACGCTCTATCTGATCGGGGCGAACGTCTGCTGGGCGGGGGCGCGCGGTACGTTCGATTACGACGACTGGCTGCCGAACTATGCCAAGGTCCACGCCAACTTCTTCCGGGTATGGTTGAACCCCTCGTGGATGACGTTCGCGATGAATACCCGCGAAAGCGGGTACGATGGCATCGCGCTCAGCAACGCGTGGCGCCTTGATTACGTGCTCGAGCTGGCCGAGCGGCTCGGGCTGCGCATGATGGTCTGTATCGACAGTTTCAACATTCTCCGCTCCAAAGAAGCCCTCTACGGCGTCTGGGAAGACTCCCCCTACACCCAGGCAAACGGCGGCCCCCTCGCCCAATCGCAAGACTATTTCACCGACGAGACCCTGCTCGCCGCGTACCGCGACCGGCTCCGCTATCTTGTCGCCCGCTACGGTTACAGCGCGAACGTCTTTGCGTGGGAATTCTGGAACGAGGTGGATATCATCGACCATTACGACAGCGAGGTCGCGGCCGCGTGGCACGCGGATATGGCGCGGTTCCTGCGCACGCTCGATCCCTGGGACCATCTGATCACCACCAGTTACGCGCGGCCCCAGGGTGATCCGAGGGTCGACGGCCTGCCGGAACTCGATTTCGTGCAGACGCATCACTATCAGGCGAATGACATGGCCCGGGACCTGGGCCTGGACATCGCCCAGAAGGCCGCCGCACAAGACCGGCCGCACTTTCATGGCGAGTACGGCATTGATCACGGCGGCCGGGCCCGCGAGCTGGATCCGGCCGGCGTGCACATTCACAATGGCGCCTTCAGCAGCGTGGGACAGCTTCAGGCGGGCGTCCCGATGACGTGGTGGTGGGACTCGTACGTGCATCCGCAGAACCTGTATCCGATTTACGGGGCGTTTTACCGGTGGAGCGCGGGGTTCGATTTTGTGCGGCAGCGCGTCCGTCCCCTGGACGCGGCATTCGCGGGGATTGACGCCTCGAACCTGCGGACACCTGCCGACGGGCTCTTTCGGCCCGATGCGACGTCGTGGGAGCCGGCCCCATGGAACCGCCCGGCCACCGTGCGCATCACGCGGGAAGGAGATCTCCAGTCCGACCTGCCCGTTTCGCGGCTTCTGCACGGCGTGCGCAACCATCCCGACCTGCACAACCCGGTTACCTTCGAGATCGATGCGCCTCAAGCCACGCCGTTTGGCGTGCTCGTCGAAGGCGTGTCGGGCCACGGCGGCGCCGCGCTGCGGATTCACGTGGATGGCGAGACCGTGCTGTCCGAGGAGTTTGCCGACACGGATCAGGATACGGCGACTCTGACCCAGTATGATCTAACGTACCGGGTGCCCGTGCCGGAGGGCCGCCACACGATCGTCGTGGAGAATCCGGGCAACGACTGGTTCTACGTCGGTTACGAAGTGCCCTGGTTGCGGGCCGCGCCCATCCTGCGCGCTTTCGGCGTGGTGGGCGATACCCAGTCGCTGGTATGGATACAACATCGCGCGCACACGTGGAGCAACGTGGCCAACGGCGATTTCGTCGAGTCCCCCGTGGCGGGTGCGCGGGTCATCCTGAATGGCCTGGCGGAGGGTACGTGGCGCGTGGAGCAGTGGGACACCCGGGAAGGCCGCGTGACCGGTTCGAACCTGCACCGCGCCGGCGGCGACGGACGGCTCGAACTGGCGCTTCCGCCGCTCGTCCGCGATGTGGCGTTTCGCCTGTACAAAGCGCAATGATAGACTCGTGCGGGGGGCGGGGCGCTTCAGACTCTAACGGTGGAGGCCGGCACCATGGCAAACGATGAGCAGGAAACCAGGCATCCGGAGCCGGCAGCGGACGGCGAAGCCGTCGATCCCGCGCTGCAGGACACCCAACCGATGCTCTCACACAGGACTGCGGGCGAGGCGCCGCCGCCCACGTTCCCGGTGTGCACCCGGTACCGTCTCGGTCAGCGCATCGGCCAGGGGGGGATGGCCTTTGTTTACGAAGCCTACGACACGAATCTGGACCGTTCGGTAGCGGAGAAGGCCCTGCGCCCGGAGATGGCGGAGGACCGGTCCGTGCGGGAACGGTTCGTATATGAAGCCATGCTTCTGGGCGACATGGATCACCCCGGCATGGTGCCCATCTTCGAGATCGGCGAACTCGAGGAGGCCGGCATCTTTTACTCGATGAAGCGCATCAAGGGGCGGACCTTCCGCCAGATACTCGACTCGCGCGAGGGGAACCGCCTGGATCGTCGGGAGGTCGCCAGGCTGCTCACCATTTTCGGGAAAGTCTGCCAGACGGTGGCGTACGCCCATTCGCGCGGCATTGTCCACCGCGACATCAAGCCCGAAAATGTCATGGTCGACGAATACGGCATTGTGCTGGTGCTCGACTGGGGGCTCTCGAAGAAGATCGACGAACACGAAATCAGCCAGGGCATCACGGCCACGCAGACCGGCATCATCAAGGGCACGCCCGCCTACATGAGCCCCGAACAGGCCGAAGGGCGCACCCACGAAATCGATTTTCGCACGGATGTGTTCTCGCTGGGGATCATCCTGTACGAGATCCTCTCCGGGCACCTGCCGTTTCCGGGAAAGACCCGCACCGAGGTGCTCCTGCAAATCGCCAACCACCAGCCTCCGTCGCCCCGGAGAAAGCACCGGAGCGCAAGCCCGGCGCTTTCCGCCGTCTGCATGAAGGCCTTGCAGAAAGACCCTGAAAAACGCTACGGAACCGCCCAGGAACTCTCCGAAGACCTGGAACGCTACAGTCGCGGCGAAGACACGTCCGCCTACCGTCCCAAGTTCTGGGAGCGGCTGTTTGCGTGGGCGGAACGCCACCCGGCGCTGGCCACCGCGCTCACCATCTTCGTGTCGCTGGCCCTGTTTGGAAGCCTCGGCGCCACGGCCAATCACCAATACCGCCGCGAGGAAGCCAAGCTCGCCATGGCCACCGGAACGCGCGTGGCCCGCATGATGGTGGGCGAGATGGACCGTCTCGATGCCGAGATCGCGTCCCTCCAGACCCAGTTGAACGGTCTGTCCCCGGGCGATTCCCCCGAACGGCGCGTGTTCGAGGCGCAGCTGGCGACCTTGAAGGCCGGACGGCAGCACCACATCGCGTTCGTTGACCGCCTCGGTCCGGTGGCCATCGCGCGGCTGGCCGGAACCAACATCGAAACCGTGGACGAAATGGGCCCGGAGTTCGCCACCACTGCCCGTGAAATCCGCTTGAAAGAAGTCGAAAGCGCGTTCCGGATCGGCGATGACTACGAGGCAAGCCACCTGGTCTACAAATGCCTGCTCGACGCGAAACGCCTGGCGTGGAGCCCGGCCCAGATGAGCGAGTTGCTCGCGTGGCGCGACACGATCGACGCGCGCCTGCGGGAAACCCTGCCGCCCGGCGCCGAACTGCCCGACTGGAGCCGGTTTGACTACGAACGGGTGCTGAAACCGTTCCTTGACCAGATCGGCGTCGCGGGGATGGAAGAGCTCAGAAAACGCACCCAGAACCTCCGCTGAGAACGCCGGGGCGACAGCCCCCCCGGGGCGTGCGGGTTCAGGGCTGTGCCGCCTCCACCAGCTCCCCCGTCATGGCGTATTCAAGCGCATAGGTGTCGGGCAGGTCCGTGCGGACCTGGTTGAGCGTGGGGGAGAAGGCCTCGACGCGGATCGTGTTCTCCTCCGGTACAAAGCGCAGGACCTGCAGCCAGCCGTTCCCGCCGTTCTCTTCGCCCTGGTAGTCGCAGAGGAGCTCGTGCACGGGGTTGCCCGCGTCGTTCGTGGCCGTCTGATGGTGAACGCCCAGCACGTGCCCGCTCACGACCATGAACACGTTGGGCTGTTTGCGGATGAAATTCTCCCAGAGGCGTTCCCCCGCGTGTCCCTCGAGGCCATACGGCTTCTCTTCGGCGGCCCGGCCCTCGGGCCGCATGTGGTAATGCGTCGCGAGGATGACCCGGTGTTCCGGGTGCGCCTGAATGACTTCGCCGGCCCAGGCCAGCATGGCGTCGTCCGGGGCAAACGTCAGGCTGATCACCATGAACTTCATCCCGGCCGCTTCGAAGGTGCAGTAGTTGCAGGCGTTGTTGTTGCCGAGGTGGCCGCCATACCAGGCGTGGCCCTGGAAACGTTCCGGAGGAAAGTACTGGTCATACAACGGCGTGTCGCGGGTCACCAGTTCTTCCTCGGCGCGCAGGTCGTGATTCCCGGGCGCCACGCTGTACGGCACGTGACCGTCGAGCAGTTTGTGCGCGGCGTCGGCGGCCTGCCACTCGTTCTCGGCGTGCGCGTTCTGCACGATGTCGCCCAGGTGGATCACGAACTTGATGTTCTCTCTCTCCGCGTTGTCGCGAATCCACTGTGTCTGGGCCAGGTACGTCTCGGGATATTTCTCCGAATAGTTCTGTGTATCGGGCAACAGCACAACCGAGAAGGGAGAGACGCTCCCGGCATGCGCGACACACGCCGTCATGAGCACTGCTGCCGCCAACCCCCAGACCGGAATCCCGATGTTCTGCTTCATCGTTGTCTCTCCCCATCGCACGTTGCGCCTGCCAGAGCGGACATGCCGCCTGTTTGCCGGTGATCGTCTGTGTACTTTATCATCTCATTCCGGAAGATGCCACGCGTTCCCGGACGGCCCGCAGCGGCAGGCGAAAGGACGCCTCTCATGAACACGGGACTGAACGTTTTTGTTTTCGTTGCGATTCCATGTGCGGCGTTCGGGGCCGGCGCATTTGACGAATGGCCGCCGCGGGACTACTTCATCGCCTCGCTGGTGGGCGACGTTCCCGACATCCTCAAGGAGTATGATGCCGAGACGGGGCGTTTCGGCGATGAACCCTGGATCTGCCAGGACCAGAACGGCCTCTTCGCGCTGGCCGCCGCCTGGGCCCTGGAAGACCCCCAAAACCCGCACTACCACGATTCCGCCCTGCTGCGCGTCATCGCGCGCGGCGGCGAGGCCCTCGTCGACGACATGGATGAGCGGGGGATGTGGACCTTCCGCAAAAAAGACAATTCCACGTGGGGGCAGATTCATATGCCCTGGACCTACAGCCGCTGGATCCGCGCCTATGCCCTGGTGAAAGACGCCTTGCCGGACGCGGCCCGCGCGACGTGGGAACGAGGCCTTCTGCTCGGGTTCTCCGGCATCCGGAAATACATGGACGGCGGGGTGCACAACATCCCCGCGCATCACGCCATGGGCCTCTACATTGCCGGCCAGTGTTTCGACAATCCGGAGTGGCGGGAGGCCGCACAAGCGTACATGGCCCGGGTCGTCGAAGAGCAGACCGAAGGCGGGTACTGGTCGGAACATTGCGGGCCCGTCGTGGGGTACAACGCCGTCTACGTCGAAGCCCTCGGGGTGTACTACCATGCCTCGAACGATCCCGTCGCGCTCGACGCACTCGAGCGGTCCGCCCGCTTCCACGCCAGCGTGCTGTGGCCGGACGGCTCGTCCGTCGCGTGCATCGATGAACGGCAGGCCTACCGCAAAGGGGTCACGATCGGAAATGTGGGTTTCTCGTGGACCCCGGAGGGACGCGGGTTCCTGCTGCAGCAGCTCGCGCGATACAGCGGCCCGAAGAACCGGCGCGTTTCCGGCGACTATGCCGCATCGATGCTCCTCTATGGCGGCTGCGGCGCGGTGGTGATGCCCCCGTCGTCTTCGGACCGGTTCACGCGGCTCCTCGACAGCGACCGCGGCTTGATCCGGCGGGAAGCGCCGTGGCAGTGGGCCATGGCCGCCTACGTGTGCGAGCCTTTCACGAGCCGCTGGATACAGGACCGCCAGAATCTCGCCGATGTCTATCACGACGCCCTCGGGCTGGTCATCGGCGGCGGCCACACGAAGCTCCAACCGTACTGGTCCACGTTCACCGTGGGCGACGCCTCGCTTCTGCGCCACACCGAGGGCGACACCGAC
>JAKQKQ010000104.1 GCA_029560585.1 Verrucomicrobiota bacterium
CCGCCGCCGTCACCGCCACGCCCGACTACCGCTACCGCGAGGGCGCCGGCGTGCCCTGCGGCTTCTTCCAGTGCGTCCGCAGGGAGGTCCTCGAAACCCTCCCCTACGAGGAGCTCGACCACTTCGAGGCCTCCGACTGGATCTTCGGCCGCGACGTCATCAACCGCTTCGGCAAAGAGACCCGCCTCGAGGGCCTCGACGTCCTCCACCTCGACCACGGCGGCCGCCAGTGGTACGGCACCCACAAGCACCGCTAGAGCCCCGGGAAGATTCACCACGGAGTCACGGAGGGCACGGAGAGGGGATGAGAGGATGGAAACCACCCAACCCGTTATTGCGAACGCAACCTCTTGTCGGAAGGAAGTTGCGTAACACAAGTTCTGCAAAAAGGTTCGTGATGTTCTGGTCTTTACTCCTTCGCGGGAACACGTTTTCCTCGGTCCAGTCCCCATCCCGCAGCGTAGGGACCGGACCCCGCAGGGCGTAGCCCGGAGGGGGCAGGGCCCTACGCTGCGGGATGCGCCAACCGCATGGTCTTCCGGTGCTCGTGCCAGAGGTCCATGTTCAGATAGCGCGTGCCCTCGATCCATTCCTCGTGTTTTTCGACTGCCAGCGCCCGGACCAGGCGAAGACAGCTCGCCTCGTTCGGGAATATGCGCACGATGTGCGTGCGGCGCTTGATCTCCTCGTTGAGGCGCTCAAGCATGTTCGTGGACTTCATGTGCTTGTGGTGGGGCGGGGGAAGCCGGTAGAAGGTGAACGTCTCCTCGATGTTTTCCTCCACCCACACGCACAGCTTGGGGTAGCGCCCCTGCCACTTGGAAAGCCACCCGCCGAGGTCCCGGCGCGCCTCCTCCAGCGAGCGGCGGTCGTACAGCCACCGCAGCTCCGTCATGCAGTCGCCGTCCGCCTTGCGCGGAAGGTGGTCCAGCGCGTTGCGCAGGAAATGCACGTAGCAGCGCTGCCACACCGACTCCGGGAACACCTCCGGAACCGACCGGCGAAGCCCCGGGTGATCGTCGCTCACCACGTACTCCACCCCGTGGAGGCCGCGCTCCCGAAGCCGCAGGAGAAACTCCCGCCAGCTGTTCGCGCTCTCACGGTTCGCAAGCTCCACCCCGAGAACACACCGCCGCCCGTCCTCGTTGATCCCCAGCGCCACCAGCACCGCCCGGCTCCGCACCACCCCCTCCTCCCGCACCCGCTCGTACCGCGCGTCCAGGACAAGGTACGGATAGGGCTCCTCCAGACGCCGCTCGAAGAACTTCGACAGGTCCTCGTCAAGACGCGCCGTCACCCGACTCACCGAGGACGACGAAAACTCGTGACCGCAAAGCGTTTCCGTAACCTCCTTCACCTTGCGCGTCGCCACCCCCTGGATGTACATCTCCACCAGACTGTCCATCAGCGCCTTCTCGCTGCGCTGGTAACGCTCGAAAACCTCCGTGCTGAAAAGCCCCTGACGGTCCTGGGGAACACGCAGCTCAATGTTCCCCACCCGCGTCGTCAGCGATCGCCGGTAATGGCCGCTGCGGTACCCCATCCGGCCGTTCACCCGCTCGCTCTTCTCCGCCCCAAGCGCCTCTGTCATCTCCGCCTCCAAAACCTCCTGGAGAACCCCGCGTATCAAGGACCGGATCATTTCCTCGTCCTCCCGGAGAAGCTCCCGCCAATTCGGACCCAATGTGATACCCTTCTGCTTGGACATGATGTTTCCTTCTGGGGCCTGCGGCCCCGGTTCAATTACCCAGAAACATCATGTCCCTTTTTTGCAGAACTTTGGAAGCATAACCAAGAGGGCTTCGGATTACAGGCGTTTCAGGGAAAAGGTTCCCGCTGTTCTCCGCGTCCCTGTGACTCCGTGTGAGGCCCGTCTTTTTCTCTTCCTCCAGCCTCCCGACTTCAGACTCCCGAAATCCCCCGGTGCCCTGACTTGCGCTACCGTCTCGGGGTGCCGTCGAGGAACTCGCGGCGTTCGGCGAGGCGGACGAGGACGCGCGCGGCGTGGTTGGGGCTGGACAGGACGCACACGCCCAGGCGTTCCAGTTCGGCGATGACGGGGTTGGGGCGCCCGGCGGGCGCGCCGAGGGCGGTGTCGGACGCGGCGAGCACGGGCTTGCCATACTGCGCCGCAAAGCCGGCGATCTGGCGCGCGCCCTCGACCTCGATGGCGGACCCCATGGCGGCGAGCTGGTCGAGTCCGATCCCCTTCGCGAGGTCCGATTCTGCAAAGCGCGCGACACT
>JAKQKQ010000014.1 GCA_029560585.1 Verrucomicrobiota bacterium
CGGCGGGCCGGGCGAACCTGGTTTTGGCGGGCCCGGTCCAGGCGGGCCATGGTGGGACGGACCCGGCGGCCCGGGCGGCCCGGGTGGCCCGGGGCCGGGTGGGTTTCCTCAGGATGGATTCATGGGCGGTGGACCAATGGGTGGTGGACCGATGCCCGGTGGGCCTCCTGGCGGACCCAGGCGCTCCGCATCCCGAGCAATCAGCCTGGTCAAGGAATTCGACCTGAATGCCGATGGATGGCTCAATCTCGATGAGCGAAAAGCTGCCCGAGAGTCTCTCGCCCAACAACGTGGTAACCGGCGCTTCGGCGGTCCAGGAGGTCGTGGCGGGCGTCGCGGCGACTTCAGTGGCTCCAACACAGACCAGGTGTCCGCTCCGACCGCCCTTCGGCTCGCTCCATCCGATGTGCAGTGGTTTCCGGATGCGCACCTTTACGATTTGAACGTGTTTCGGACGCTCTTTCTCGAGTTCGAGGCCAGCGATTGGGAAAAGGAACTCGAGGAGTTTCATGACGTCGGCATCGATGTTCCGGCAAAGCTCACAGTCGACGGACGCGTCTATTCCGAGGTGGGCGTCCGTTTTCGTGGAATGTCTTCCTATTCGATGGTCGGGTCCGGGCAGAAACGGTCGTTGAACCTCGCCATGGATTATGTCCACCCGCAACAACGCCTCTACGGCTACCGCACGCTGAACCTGCTCAATTCGCACGAGGACCCGACTTTCCTGCGGACGGTCCTGTTCTGCCACATCGCCCGGCATTACATCCCCTGCGCCCAGGCTAACCTCGTCCGCCTCGTCATCAACGGCGAGGACTGGGGTGTCTACGTCAATTACCAGCAGTTCAATCAGGACTTCGTTCAAGAGTGGTTCCACACCTCAAAAGGCGCGCGCTGGAACGTGCCGGGCAGCCCCGGGGGAAACGCCAACCTCTCGTATCTCGGTGACGACGTTTCGCCCTACCAACGCATGTACGAGATCAAATCCAAGAACGACCCCAAGTCATGGGTGGGCCTCATCCTGCTCTGCCAGACACTGGACCAATCGCCGGCCGGACGGCTGGCCACCGCCCTCGCGCCGTTGCTCGATATCGACGGGGCGCTCAAGTTCCTCGCGCTCGACATCGTGTTCGCCAACAACGACGGCTATTGGGTTCGCAGCAGTGACTACAATCTCTACCAGGACCCCGAAGGCCAATTCCACATCATCCCTTATGATGTCAACGAGACATTCAGCACGGGCGGCGGACCCGGCGGACCCGGCGGACCCGGCGGTTTCCGAGGCCCCGGAGGCCCGGGCGGCATGGGCGGCACGCGCCGGCCCGGACAATCCGGTGGCCCCTTCGATTTCGCCGCGCCCGGCGGCCCGGAAGGCCCGGGCGGCATGGGCCGAATCCGTCGGCCGGGCGATCGTGGCGGATTTGGGCCCGGCATGGGATTTGGGGGCGCTTTTGGGGGAGGGTTTGGACCTGGCGGACCGAAGGGGGGCGGTGTTGAACTCGATCCGCTGGTCATCGCCGACAACTCGAACAAGACACTGGCATATCGGTTGCTGGCTGTTCCGGAACTGCGCCAGCGCTATCTGGAATTCGTCCGCGCCATAGCTGAACAATGGCTCGATTGGGACGCGCTCGGCCCGGTGGCGACGCAATGCCACTCGATGATTGCCGAGGCGGTGGCGGCTGACACCCGCAAGCTCGATTCGACTGAGGCTTTCCAAAGCGGGCTCGAAGGCGCCGGGACGGCTCACACAGAATCTCGAGGCGAGCGTTCAGGCGGCAGCCTGAAGGCCTTCGTTGAAAAACGCCAAGCCTACCTCCTCAGCCTCCCATCAGTCCGTCAGGCGCAGCACTAGACTGCGACATGAGAACAAACAGCTTTCTGTCTCTGGCAGTCGTCGCCACCGGCATCCT
>JAKQKQ010000114.1 GCA_029560585.1 Verrucomicrobiota bacterium
CGGCTGCTCGGCGAACTATCCGATCCCGCGCTCCGGCAGGCCGTCGTGTCGAGCCTGCGCCTCTGGCTCTTCCTGCCGCCCCTCAAAAACGGCTCGGAAATCGGCACCACCGTCCACGTGCCGATCAAGTTCTAGCCCGGCCGACAATCGCGGGCAGTGGCTCAACTTTCAGCGAGCCGCGCGCCGGCGCTTCCGCTCACCCGTAGGCAGGCTGAAAGCGACCGGGAGCAACGCCTCCGGCGTGTACCATTTCCGGGTGTTCCAAATGTAGATCCCCGCCGACGGCGCGAGCTCGGCGATCCATTGCCGACACGCGCCGCAAGGCACCAGCTCCAGCCCCTCGCCCGTGCGCGGCGCATCGAGAAATGCCAGCACGACCGCCCGGATGTCGCGATCTCCCGCCGCCACGGCCGCCGAGAGCGCCGCGCGCTCGGCGCAAAGCGTCAGCCCATAGCTGGCGTTCTCCACGTTGGCCCCGCAGTACAGCCCGCGTTTTCCGACGACGGCCGCGCCGACGCGAAACTTCGAATAAGGCGCGTAAGCGCTACGCGCCACCTTCCGGGCCGCGAGACAAGCCTCGCGAAGGGCGGGTTCAGTCAGGGGTGAGGTCAAGGGCATGCAATACGACTAATTGACGGCCGCCCTCAGACAACGTCGATGTTCCGCATTCGGACTAAGGAAGCGCATTCGCGGAGCCGGCCCGCAATCGGTGAGCTTCCAATATTAAAACCTGCCCCCGGACTGGCCCCCAGATCGAGTTTCATCGCGGCAGCCCTACCGCGGGGCCATCCCACGCCCACACCCGCCCCAAACGCCGCGACCTCGGTTCACCAACACCGCAGAAGACGCCCGCGCGCGACGTCCCTGTCCAAGCGCAGCCAAAACGGAGACCTGCGAATCAATCACTTACACCGCCATTTTCAGCCTGTCCCTGCAACGGGCCTTCGATGGGGGCGGAGGGCGGAGGCCGGCGGCGGAGAACTTGAAACACCGAGCGCACGCAGGAGCGTTCTGCCGTGCGGCAGAATCTGCGGCGCGAGGCGCCTGCGAGACGACTGAATGGTCACAAAGAATGTTTGGCGGTCCGGCCTCCTCGCTGCTTCCTTTCGGCGCGTTCGTGGTCGAGCAGGGGGCGGTTCGCGTGCGACTGGAGTCGCGAGGTAAACGGTAAAACCTGACCCCTTTTTCGGCCTCGTGCGACTGGAGTCGCGAGGTAAACGGTAAAACCTGACCCCTTTTTCGGCCTCGGCTGATTTTCAGCCTGAGGTGGACCCCGAACGTGAGACAGGGGGGACGGGTTGGTTAGTTATGGATCGAACAGGAAAAGTAAATACTTGGGATGGGGTCTGAGGGGAAGGTCTCCTTCCCCTCCCCGAATTCAGCAGAGGGGAGGCAGGGGAG
>JAKQKQ010000130.1 GCA_029560585.1 Verrucomicrobiota bacterium
AGCTGGCGTCGAGAACCTCGGCGGTGTGCCCCCCGCGTTCGAGAGCCGCGGCCAGAAAGCCCAGCCCGAGGTTCTCCATCCGCTTGCGCCCTTCGTTGCGCCGCCCCCTGCAATCCGCCAGCACCACCTCGCCCATGGTCAGACCTCCGCAACGTCGCGCACCCCGACAGGCGAGGCCCGCATCCCCATAGCCTGACTGGCTTCGGCGACAAGGCGACGCACCGGGTTTGGCGGATACCGCACGGCCGACCTGCCGATGCGAAACGTCATGGTGGCGAATCGGGCAAAATCGCCTCGCCGCTCGCGCGCGTGGATGCGCGCAAGTTGTCGACGGAGCCGGGCCAGGCGCGGGGCAAGGCCGAGAACCGTCGGCGCCCGCCCGGCGTGCGCTGCGCGCTGGACGACCGCTTTGAACAGGTCGAAGGCGGCTCGGTACACTGCCTGGCTGGCGGCATCGACGAACTGGCGCTCGCAGGTGTTGCGGTTCGGGCCCGCCAGACGGGCGCGGAGCCGTTCGACCAGACGCGCCTGAGCCAGATAAAGCCGTTCCCCTTGGCGATGCACCTCCGCCATCGCCGGATGGACGAATCGGTAGGGCAGTGGCCCTTCGAAGGAGGCCCGGCCCCGGGGTGTGGTCAGGAGGCCGGCCTTGCGCAACTGACGTTCGATCGGGCTGCCCTTGAACACCGTGAGCCGATTGAACGCGGCCGACGCGGGAAAATGCCCGAGGCCGACGCGTTCGAGTTCATCGAGGTTGGTCAGCAGTTCGGCGGGTGTGGCGTAGGGATTGGACGGGATGAGGTAGAAGCGGTTGGCCAGTTTCAGTTCCTTGAGCAGTGCAACGCCCCGGCGGTTTTGTTCCACATGCAGGCCCTTGCGATAAAGCCGCAGATGGCTGGGCACCCACGATTCCACCCCAATGTCCACACCTCGAAGCCCGGCCTCCTGCAGGAACCTCAGCAGATTCGGATCCAGATCGTTCGCGCGGCAGATGAAGAAGAAGGTGATCGCCAGCTTTCGGCGCAGGATTTCCCGGCCCAATTCCCATGCCCGTTCCCGCCCCGCGGGACCGTATCCAATCAGATTGTCGTCAGCGAACTCGATGTGCCGCACGCCGTGGCGCCGTACCAGTTCCTCGATCTCGTCAGCGACACCGGAGGCGCGGCGCGCCCGCCAGGCCGGACCGGGTGAGAGGCGGTGAAAGGCTCGGATGCTGCAGAAACTGCATGCCCCATAGCAGCCGCGACTGGACAGGATCGTCGCCGTGCCCTCCTGCCGCATGTGTTCGAGGTACGGACGGCGGTCCGGAAACGGCAGGGCGTCGAGGTCGGACACCAGCGGCGGACACGGATTGCTCGAAATCCGGTCGCGTCCCCGCACGCAAAGCCCGGGCAGGCGCGTCCAGTCCTCGCCGGAGGCCAGGCACCGCGCCAATGAAACGAGCGGCTCCTCGCCTTCGCCCAACACGATCGAGTCGACCTCCGGCCAGGCTTCGAGAATCTCGCGGCTGTTAAAGGTCGCATGGTGGCCGCCTAGCGTGATGTGCCGCCGATCGCCGGCGGCTCTCAGGGCGCGCACGATGCGCTTGGTTTCCTCGACGTTGTTCACGAAGAGACTGAATCCCGCCACACGGGAAGGCAGCGCCTCGAGCCGCTCGACCACCGCCTCGCTCGGAAGGTCGTGGAAGTGGGCATCCACGATCTCCGCACGCCGGCCCGCCGCACACAGGGTCGAAGACAAGTAGCCCAGACCCAGGTGCTCGATTTTGCCCGGCTTGCCAAACTTCGCGCAGCGCGCGTTGACCAGGATCACGTCGCGCGAGAACCGCGCATGCGCCGTCGAGCCCCGTTGCGATCCGCGTTCTCGAGTTTTCGGCTTCGCCGGGGTCATAAGTCCACGAAACATGCGGGCTAGCAGCCTCCGGCGACCAAAGGAGGAACAACGGCCTTATGCGTCGAGGGCTTCACGACGCGTCCGTGGCCGCGGCGTCCGAGCCCCGCCGCCTTGCGCGGGGGCTTTGTGGCGGTCTGCGTCAGTGCAAGGGCCTCAACCAGCACCGCCAGTTCCCGGGGCGGAAACGAGACAGTCTCCGTCCCCAAACGGAAACTGCATGTGGCGAATCGGCGGAACGTTCCGGCGCGCTGCGCCTTGCGGATTCGGTCGATGCCATGCCGAAGCTCGGTCAAGCGTTCCTGGACGCCCTGCCACGCCTTCTCGACCTCGTCGTCCTTGGCGCCCCGCAAGAGCAGCCGCACCGAGTCGAACTTGTGACGCTTGATGATTTCGTCCGTCTGCTGGACGAAGCGTTGGACCAGGCGGTTGTCGGTGGCCAGTTCTTCGAGGGGCCCATCGCGAAGGCCCACGTAGTGATGATGCAGTTCGTAGAGACGCGGAAGCAGCGGCCCGAGGCGCGAGTCGCGCACCACGTAGGGCTGCCCCCAGGGAAAGTCCTCCGTCGCCCCGTCCGGGCGCGTCCACAGCACTCCCTCGCGCCGCAAACGCTCGATCAGGGTCGTCCCCTCCAACACCACCAGCCAGGCGGGAATCTGTCCTTCGATGAAGTGGCTCAGTCCAATCCGCTCCATCCAGTCCAGACTTTCGATCAGTTCCTCGACAGAGGCGTAGGGGTCCAGCGGAATGTAGTAGAGGCGGTAGTCCAGGCCCAAGCGCTCGAGGGTCGCGATCGCCCGCAGATTCTGCTCCACCGTCGTGCCCTTCCGGTAGAGCTTCAACTGGCGGGGGATCATGGACTCGATGCCCGTTCCCACGGCACGGAGCCCAGCGGTCTGCAGAAAAGCGAAAGTCTCCTCGTGCACGTCGGTGGGGCGGCAATCCAAATCGAATGTGAGTTCGAGCTTGCGCCGCAAAAGCTCGCGTCCGAATGCCCTGGCGCGCTCCCGTCCGGTCTCGCCGCGCCCCATGAAGTTGTCGTCGACAAAGTGGATATGCCGCGCTCCCTCTTCAGCAAGCCGTTCCATCTCGTCCACGATGTGGCGCGGGCTGCGCGCGCGCCATCCGGTTCCCTGCCCGAGGCGATAAAAGGCGCTCACGCTGCAGAAACTGCAACACGCATAGCAGCCCCGGCTCGATGCGACGTCCGCCACACCCTCTTCGCGCAGCCGCCTCCGGTACACCGACCGATCAGGAAACGGCAGGGCATCGAGGTCGGGTATCAATGCGCGCGCCCCGGTGTGCCGGACACCCCCAGCGGCATCCCGAAAGGCCAGGCCTGGCGTGTCCCGCCACTCCTGCTTGTGCCGGACTCGCCGCACCAGTTCGGTGAGTGTCAACTCTCCCTCCCCGCGCACCACGGCGTCCACCGCCGGGTCCGCCAGCAGGGAGCCGGGACGAAAGCTGGCGTGATGCCCTCCCAGGCAGATGTGCCGCACCGAAGGCAAACCGCGGACCAGCCGGGCGGTTGCGAGGGCCTCAGCCTGATTGCTAAAGAAGATGGTGAACCCGACGACCGTGGGCCGCAACTCGCTCACGCGCCGGGCGATGTCTCGCGCGTCAAGGCGATCGAAGTGGCCGTCCACGATCTGCGTGTCGATTCCCTCGCCGCGGAGGTAGCTCGCAAGGCAGCCC
>JAKQKQ010000161.1 GCA_029560585.1 Verrucomicrobiota bacterium
GTCAAGCTCAGCTGGAGCCAGAAGTTCGAGGCCGAGGTGGAGGGCGTCCTGGACGACCCAAACCAGGGCCAGCTTCCGATCGGGGACGGGCTCAACTGATGGACTCCAAGCTCGAGCGCCAGTTCGATCGGGTCTGGGAGGCCATCAGCGGCCCGGATCTGGAGCGCGAGTACCGGTTCGATCCGGGGCGGCGCTGGCGCTTCGATCGGGCGTGGGTGGAGCGGAAGGTCGCCATCGAACTCGATGGGGCGACGTGGAGCGGGGGCCGCCACACGCGGGGCGCGGGCTTCCGCAACGACTGCGAGAAGGCCAACGCGGCCGCGGCGCTCGGCTGGCGCGTCTGCCACCTGACATCGGACATGGTCTCGATGGCATACGTCGGGGCGCTGCTGGTGGCGTTGAGGGATGGGGGGAGGATCGATTTCCGTTTCGCGCGCAAGGGCGGGCGCGCGAGGCGCTTCAAACTCACGCCCAAGGGGAGACTCCTGATATGCAATTCGTTCAGGCGCAGCGGCGGCGCGCCAAGCTCAAGCTCGCCGTAACCGGCCCTCCGGGCTCAGGAAAAACCATGTCGGCCCTGCGGCTGGCCACCGGGCTGGTGGGCCCTGGCGGCCGGATCGCGGTCGTCGACACAGAGAACAAATCGGCATCGCTCTACGCCGATCGGTTCAAATTCGACACGCTAGACATCGCACCCCCCTACGAGAGCGAGAAGTTCATCGAGGCTATCGGTGCGGCCGTCGCGGCCGGATACGACTGCCTGATCATCGATTCGGCCAGCCACTTCTGGAAGGGCGTCCTCGAGTTCAAAGGTGCGCTGGACAGCCGGGGTGGCAACTCGTTCACGAACTGGAATCAGGCCGGGAAGAAGTACGACGCCGGGTTGGCCGGCATCCTGCAATCGGACATTCACCTCATCGCGTGCCTGCGGTCGAAGGTGGAGTATGTGGTCGAGCAGGACATCAAGGGCAAGGCGGCACCCAAGAAGATCGGCCTCGCTCCCGTCTTCCGGGACGAGGGCGAATACGAGTTCACCACAGTCTTCGACATCGCCCACGACCACACCGCCCAAGTCTCCAAGGACCGAACCGGGATGTTCACCGACCGGATTTTCCAAGTCACCGAGGAGATCGGCAAACAGATGGGCGATTGGCTCGATGGCGCGGCAGCACTGGGTGACGAAATCCAGCGGTTGTCAGCGCAAACCGAGCGCGTTCTACAGGCCCCGGAAATCAAACCGGCCACGAAGCAGGATCTCGCACCGGCGTCGAAGGTCAGCCAGCGACCGGCGGTCAGGCAGGCCAGGGCAAGTCAGGCAGCCCC
>JAKQKQ010000205.1 GCA_029560585.1 Verrucomicrobiota bacterium
CGTGGTGAAGACGGCCGGCATCAGCGAGGGATTCAAGGCATACTGCGGCGCCAGCTTCGTTTTCGAAGGGCCGTGCGTGATCTTCGAGAGTCAGGACGACGCGTGCGAGGGCATTCTCGGGGGCAAGGTGCGGGCGGGCGACGTGGTCGTCATCCGGAACGAGGGGCCGCGCGGGGGACCGGGGATGCAGGAGATGCTTTCGCCGACGAGCTACATCGTGGGCATGGGGCTTGGGGACAAGGTGGCGCTGGTGACCGATGGTCGATTCAGCGGTGGTACGGCGGGCGCCTGCATCGGGCACGTGTCGCCGGAGGCTGCCGAGGGTGGTCCGATCGCCTTGTTGCGAAATGGGGACAGAATTCGGATCGATTTCCCCAATCGGCGGATGGATATCCTGGTCGCTGAGACGGAGCTAGCGGAGCGGCGGCAAGCCTGGCATCCCGAACGGCGTGAACTTTCCGGCTGGCTGGCCCGATACCAGAAGATGGTCAGCAACGCGAGCCAGGGTGGGGTGATGGTGGCGTAGGAGGCACTGGCGGTTCGCCGGAGGCACCGGAAAGCACTGGGGCGAACGCCGGGGGCTGGGCCGCGACTCAGGCCTTTGGATTTTCCCACCGGGATTTGCCGAGGTTGCCGTACACCTCGCGTGCGTTGTAGCGCATGATGTGCGGCGATAGGGCGGCGGCGAGAACCCACTCGTTCCGGTAGAGCCAGCGGGGATCGTACAGGATCTGACGGTTCTTTTTGGGGTCGAGGCGCATTCGATTTCCGCGCAGGGCATGGCTTGCGGTGCGCGAGATATCGCTCATGGAGGGATAGGGTTCGAGGCCGAGGAAGTCGGTCATGCGGCGGACGGAATCCATGGGCGCGAGGCAGAGTTCATCGTAACCCAGGGTCATGAGGGGAACCCCGGCCCCCACGAATTGGCGACGGATGTGCCGATTTTCGAGATACCATTGCCAGAAGAGTACGAGCATTGGGCGGATCGGGAAATGCTTGGCGCGATCGCGGTCGCTGCGGGACACGACGAATGCGCGCACGTCTTTGATCAGGTGGATGGCGCGAATGTCCGTGCCTGGCGAGATGGAGCGGATCGTGTTGATGGTCCGGAGTCGATCTTTGGAATTCTTGGAGATATCGACCGGGATGCTGTCGGGCCCGAAGACGGTGGCAAAGGTTTCGAGGACCGGGCGGTATCGCACCTCCGGGGGCGGATTCGGGGCGGAGCGGATGGATTGGGCGACGGGGCCCCAGAATCGGCACTCAGCGGCATTCTGGCCGCACGTGCAGCGCGCATCGGACGGGTTCGACTTGCGCCTGCTGAGCCAGCCGGTGGCGGAGAATACCTCGCCGAGGCCGATGATCTTCGGGTGTCCGCCGAGAATGAGATCGAGGAGCGTGGAGCCGGAGTGCCCGAGGCATGTCACGACGATGGCGCGGTCAACGAGGGGGGTCATGCGTTGCTGTGCCAATCCTATGATGTGCCGGGGTGCGTTGTCGATGCCCGGTGGGCGGGCGGTCCGACAGTTTACAGGATAATGTGGTCATCTGGCCGCGCTTTGTGGTAGGTTAAACGGTTGATGAAGGGGATGAAAGGACGGCCGACTTTGCGTCATGTCGCAAAACGCGCCGGGGTGTCTATCCAGACAGTCTCCGGGGTTTTGAACCATCGTTCGGATCTGTGGTGCTCCGAGGCCACAATCGAGCGGGTGAGACAGGCCGTGGAGGAACTGGATTATCGGCCCAATGCCGCGGCGCGGGGACTGAGACTGGGCACGTTTCAGACCGCCGGGCTTCTCGTGGAGGACGTGACCAATCCGCACTATATGAATTTCGCGCGGGAGTTGCGGCGGGCGCTGACCGCGCAGGGCTACTCGCTGGTGATCGAGGATGGGGAACTATCGCTGAAGGCGGGAAGCATGGCGCTCGAGAATCTCGCGCGGCAGAATATCGATGGCCTATTCGTGATGGCGACCGCGGACGGGCGATTCAAGAGGCTGTTCGACGGGATCGAGCGGGTGGGGCTGCCTCTGGTGTTTGTCGGGGGGAGGGCGCACCGGCATGGGGACTGCGTGGACCTGGATTACGTCTCGGGATTCCGCGACGTGGCCCGTCATCTGGCGGATCTGGGGCATCGGAGGGTTGGGTTTGTGTGCGGTTTGCCAGAGGGCGAGAAGATGGCGTCGCGCAAGAGACTTTACGCGGCCGCCATTCGGTCGGCGGGTCTCCATTTCTACCCCGCCCTTTTCCGCGAGTGCGAGCCCTCGTGCGCGGGTGCGGCGAGCGCCGCGAGTGATCTGCTGCGGGATGGGGTGGGCTCGCGCCCGACGGCCATTATCGCGGTGAATGATCTGTTGGCCATCGGGGTGGTGCGCGCCGCGCAAGAACTCGGTCTCCACGTGCCGCGCGACGTGTCGGTGGTGGGCAATGATAACCTCAGCATCGCGGCGTATCAGTCGGTGGCCCTGACGACACTGTCGGCGCCCCTGAGGCAGTTGGCGGCGGCGGCGGCAGACTGCTTTTTTGCCCGCAGGCGGACCGGGGAAGCAAACGCCAGTCGGGTGACATTGAGCCGAAAGATCCCCGTCGAATTTGTGCCGAGGGAATCCACCGGTCCCGTCGGCCCGGCGGCCCGCCAGGCTCCGTCAGCCTGCTAGGAATCTGCCGGACTCAGGCCGACAGGCGCCTCTGGCAAAACCGCCTGTTTGTTTGAAGGTGAAGGAGTCAGACACCGACTCCCGCGCCATAGCGCTGCCGGTATCGGCCCGGCGGGCAGCCCTTGCGCTGGTGGAATAAGCGGCAGAAGTACTGGACGGACGCGAAGCCGCTCTCGCGCGCGACATCTGCCACGGGGAGATCGCCCGTCCGGAGCAGGTGCTCGGCGCGATCGAGCTGCGAGCCGAGGATTTCCTTGTGAACGGTCTTGCCGAGGATCTTTCGGAATCGCCCCTCGAGGGTGCTGACACTGACGCCCGTGTGTTTCGCCACATCGTTGACCTGGATTCGGTCCATGACGCGACTGTGGATGAATGTGACAGCGGCAGCGATGAGGGGATCGCGCGAATGGAAGACCGAGGTGGACGCGCGGGCCTCCAGGCCAACCGGCGGAATCACGCGGCTGAGGGGCGCCTTCTGCCCGCGCAGCAGCATGTCCAGTGTCCTGGCCGCCTCCCAGCCGACGCCCTCGGCATCTTGAATCACGCTGGACAGCGGGGGGTTCGCGAAAGAACACATCAGGGGGTCGTTATCGACGCCCACGACCGCCACGTCGGTCGGGACACGGAGACCGCTAATCCTGCAGGCTTCGAGGACATGGCGCGCTCGAACGTCATCGGCGGCAAAAAGACCGATGGGGGGCGTGAGGGAAACGAGCCACTTGCGGATCTCGTCCAGCATCGTGTCCCAGTCCCTCGCCTCGCCCCGCGACCCGGCGTATGTGTCGCAAGTCAGGCGCGACGCCTGGAGTGCGGAGGCGAACGCCTCGCCACGCTCCTTCGACCAGCCGTTGATGGCGTCGGTGCGATAGCCGCAGTAGGCGAAACTCGGGCAGGCGCGCTCCAGAAGGTGGGTGGCCGCCAGTCGGGCGACGCCGGGGTTGTCGGTGAAAACGTAGGGAGCGCGGGGCAAGAGGCGCCGACCGCCATAGCCGCCTCCCACGCCGACGACGGGGACCGCGGCGTGGCGCAGCGCGGCGGCGATCCGCGCATCGTCCAGATTGGCAATGACGCCATCGCCATGCCACGAGCGAAACTTTGGCACGCGCTGCGCGGGCTCGTCCTCGAGATAGATGCTCCAGCGGTCCCGGCGTCGGCCGTCCAGGTAACGTGCGATCCCGGCGGCGACCTTCCGGTCATAGTCCTTGTTGACGTCGAGGATAAGGGCAATCCGAAGCGTGCTCATCGTTCCATGCTGCATAGCATGGTCTGTTAGAAAATACAACTCCTTGGGCAAGGTTTGTGTCGGGCCTCGGGCCGCGCGGGCGTCTTAACGCGCGGGTCCGCCGGGTGATTCGTGGGGAGGCTTCTGCGGGCGCGATTGCTTTTGGATTGCGGTGGCAGAGCGAAGCGACGACACTGCTTCAGCACCGGGCGGGACGCCGGCTTCGCCGGTCGCTGATAGCGGCGGCGACGCCGCTGCTCTCCAAGACGCGAGGGGCGGGACTTTTTGGAGTGCGGCGCGCGAACGCGCCGCTTTGGCCGTTAGTCCGGCACAGGCCAAACGGTGGCGCCGTCCGGCGGTTGCCGGGCTCTGCCACCGCAGTCCAAAACCCTCCCGGCCCGGATTCTGGGTCGGGGCACGATCCGCACCCGCGAAAAGTGCCCGAAGTTTCTCGCTAGGCGACGGGGACAGATTGGCCCGTGCGGACGGATTTTTCCTCCGCCTCGCAGATCTGGACGGCGGCGAGCCCATCGGCTTCGGTGACGATGGTGGGCTTGCGGCCGGCGAGGGCGGCCGAGACCGCATGGCGGAGTTCGGTCTCATAGCCGTCTGGGCCCGGGCAGGTGATCGTGCGCGGGGGTTCCCCTTCGGCGAAGAGCTTGAGGGCATCGGCGCCTCGGGCGATATCATAGTCGGCGGTGGCTCGCTCGAAATTGACGGTGTATGACATGTTGAAGCCGAAGCCCTTGGTCATGGCCCAGGACCCCTCCGCGTGGACGGCGGCGCCGGAGGCGACCTCGTACTGGGTGACGACGTGATCGATGGCGCCGCTCAGCTTGCTGTATCCGCGCGAGCACACAGTCTTTGGTTTGCCGAAGCAGAACTGCACAAAGTCCGTGTCGTGGATGTGCAGGTCGAGGAGGGCGCCGCCGGACTTGGAGCCATCCATGAAGTTGCCCCAGCCCGGGGGTTCGGCCACGCGGCGGAAGCGTGCGGCAAGGACGCGCCCGTGGGTTTTCTCTTCGATGGTTTTCTTGAGCCATGCCCACTCGGGCCAGAAGCGGATGCACATGGCGGGCATGAGGAAACCGCGGGCGCCCCTGGCGGCATCGATCATCTGCTGGCAGAGGGCGCTGGTGCGGGCCATGGGCTTCTCGCAGACGACGTGCTTGCCGGCGCGCAGCGCCGCGATCGCGATGTCGGGGTGCAAGTGGGTAGGCACGCAGATATCGATCAGGTCGATCGCGGGATTCGACAGGAGGTCGTGGTAGTCCTTGATCGCCTTGGTGCGGGACATGTCGAGTTTCACGGTCTGGCCGTCTCCGACGTTGCCCTGGATGCCCGAGAAATCTCCGTTCTCGGGGAGGCGGACGGCATCGCAGATGGCGGCGATGCGCGCCTCGGCGATCTTCATGTAGGCCTTGATGTGGGTGAGGCCCATGAACCCGCACCCCACGATGGCGACGTTAACTTCCTTCTTTTGAGTCATGATAATCGTGTCCTTTCCTTGGGTTGGCTTGCGTTCCGGTGGGCTTCCCTGGGCCCAACGGGCCGCTAGGCGATGCGCCCGACGAATTCTTTTGCGGTTCCGATGTCGGCGATGCGGTTGTCACCGGCCTCGCGTTCGATGCAGAGATCGCCCTTGAAACCGATCTCCTGGAGCGTCTTGAAGAATGCCTTCCAGTCGACTTGGCCAGTTCCGACGGGGACCTCATCGCCCCAGGTGCCGGGGACCTTCGTGAGGTTGGCGTCCTTGATGTGGACGTTCTTGACGATGGGGCCGAGGGTTCGGAGGGCATCGATGGGATTGCCCTTGGCGTAGAGGATCATGTTGGCGGGGTCGAAGTTGGCGCCGACGTTCGGGCGGCCGAGGTGGCCGATGAATTCCTTGAGGCAGGGCGCGGTCTCTTGGCCGGTCTCAAAGGCCAGGTCGATCCCTTCTTCGGCATAATAGTCGGCGATTTGGCGCAGGCGGTTGATGAGCTTGTTGAATGCGGGATCGGAGGGTTCATCGGGGAGGAAACCGGCGTGGAACATGACGAGCTTGAGGCCGAGGTCCGCGGCGATGGCGGCATCCTCACGGATGTTCTTCCAGTTCTGGTCCCACGTGGCATCGGGCACGACACCGCCGGTCACGCGGATGGAGTCCAGGGTAGAATAATCTTCGCCGATGGTCCGGAACATCCCGGAGACCGGCTCGATGCCCGCGGCGCGGAGGGCTTCGCCGACCTTGCCCCAGACGGCCGGCTCTTCCCGGATGGGGTCGAGGGCGATCTGGATGCGGTTGAGGCCGATGGTTCGGAGGGCCCCGATGAGTTCTTTGGGGTCGGCGGGCTGAAGTGACCAGCTGCAGACGGCGAGTTTTTGCGAGAGATTACCCATGGGGGAAAAGCTAGTGGGGGATTTCGCGGGGCGTCAAGGGGCTTTTCGGGAGAGGTTTGGGGCTTGTCACCGGAATGGCGATAGTGTTAACTGCCATTGTAGGAATTTGCTATGGCTGGTGAAACGGAGTATGGCGTGGAGTCGGGCGGCGGTCGGCGGGCGATGGCCATTTGCGCGCATCCAGACGACATCGAGTTCGTGGCGGCGGGTACGCTCCTGTTGCTCAAGCGGGAGGGGTTCGAGATCCATTACATGAACCTGCTGAATGGGGATTGTGGCTCGGAGGTCACGTCGCGGGAGGAGACCGCGAGGATCCGCGAGGGCGAGGGCCGGCGGTCGGCGGAGGTGTTGGGGGCGGTGTTTCACCCGAGCCTGTGCGGCGATCTGGTGGTGACCTACGACATTGGCCTGCTGCGGCGGCTGGCCGCCGTGGTGCGCGAGGTGAGGCCGGCGATCATGCTGACGCACTATCTCGAGGACTACATGGAGGATCACATGACGACGGCGCGCCTGGTGACCAGCGCGGTCTTCGGGAGGGCGTGCCAGAATTTTGCGACGGAGCCGCCGCGGGGGCACTGGACGGGGGATTGCGCGCTATACCACGCGATGCCGACGGGGTTGTGTGACCGAGTGCGTCGGCGGATAAGGCCGGGGGCCTACGCGGACACGACATCGGTGCACGACGTCAAGCGCAGGGCGTTGGAGTCGCACGAGAGCCAGCGCGCGTGGCTGGACAGTTCGCAGGGCCTGGGTTGCTATGTTTCGACGATGGACGCGATGTCGGAGGAGGTGGGGCGGATGTCTGGCCGATTCCGGCACGCGGAGGGCTGGACTCGCCATTTGCATCGGGGCTACACGGCAGTCGACGAAGACCCATTGACCAAGATCCTCGGCGCCCGGTACTTCATCGATCCGGAGTTTGAAAAACTCACGCAGTAAAATCCAAGGGAGATAAAGACACATGCCACGCAAATTGAGCCACATCGCACCGGACTGGTGGGACTACACGACGCTGGAGGGCGACCTCATCAACGACGCGGCGAGGTTGACTGACCGGGATCTGGAGGAGCTTTCGCGGCCGGGGTTCAAGGTGGTGATGTACGAGACGCTGGAGGATTTCTATCTGGCGGAGGCGCTGGAATACATCGGCGCGTGGCGGCAGGCAACGGCGGACAAGCCGGCGGGCATCTGTGGGCCTATCGGGCCGACGGAGCAATTGCCCCTGGTGGCGCGCCTGGTCAACGAGCTTGGGATCAGCCTGCGGCACGCGCACTTCTGGGGGATGGACGAGTGGTACCATGACGACCGCGAGGTGCCGATGAGCCATCCGCTGTCGTTCGAGCGCGCGGACCGCGAGCTGTGTTTTGGCCGCATCCGGAAGGAACTGGCGATGCCCGAGGCGAACCTGCATTTCCCGAAGGCCGAGACGGGCACCTACACGAAGAGCTGGGATGGCGTGCGGTGCGTCGTGATGCAGGGGGGGCAGGGCGACATCAAGCACTGGGCGTTCAACGATCCGCCGAAGCGGGAGGGCAAATACAAAGACAACCCGCCGAAGCCCGAGGAATACCGCGCGCTGGGGACACGGGTCGTGGACCTGCACCCCGTGACGCTGGCCCAGAACGCCCGGACTTCCGGGGGCGGCAACATCACCATGGTGCCGGCCAAGGCGATCACGGTCGGGCCGCGCGAGACTTGGAGGGCGGAGAAGGTTTCGATCTGGCAGGCGGGGGCGCACGACAACGCGCTCGGGCAGCGGCTCACGGCGCTCATGATCTCAAAGCGGATCCCGGATTCGGCGGTGCCGATGTCGCTGCTGGCGGACCACCCGAACGTGCAGTTTAACTACTATCGTGGCGGATTGGGTTCCTGCGCGGTTGAGATGCATTGACGCGCTGGCGGGGAGTGGGGTGCGCTAGCCAGGAGCTTCGGGCGCTGTTCGCGGGCGCGACTCATGCCCCGACCCAGGATCCGGGCCGAGAGGGTTTTGGACTGCGGTGGCGCCGTCCGGCGGTTGCCGGACTCTGCCACCGCAGTCCAAAACGGCACCGCCCTCGGGAGTTTCATCATGAATAATCCGGCGCGTGGACGACTCTGGCTAGCGCGACTCGCCCCTCTTGCCGCTGTGCGAGGCGATGTATTCTTTCACGGGAATGGGGAGCCCATTCTCGTAGACCGTGGCGATCGCGGCGTGCTTTTCGAGCACGGGGATCGCGTTAACGCCGGGGGGCAGGGACACTGCGGAGAGGGATTTGAGCGAGAGGAGGAACTGGAGGTCGTTGACCTTCCTGCAGCCGTTCAGGAAGAGGGTGACGAGGTTTGGCAAACTGTCCCGAACCATGGCCATATCGTCATTGCCGGCCGATGTGCCATCGAGCAAAAGCGTCGTCAGCGGCATGCCGCGGAGCGAAGACAGGTCGTTCACTCTTGGGCAACCGGTCAAGTCCAGGCTGATGAGGGGCATGCCGGCGAGGGGCGATAGGTCGGAGAGGGCGGGGCAATAGTTGAAAGCGAGAACGGTGATCTGTTTTTTGGCGAGGGGGCGGAGATCGGTTAGGGTGGAAGTGGAAATGATCAGCCAATCCAAGGGGGCGGTCGCGAGCGGGCTGAGGTCGGCGAGATACATGCAGTGCAGAATTTTCAGCGGCATCTCCGCGAGGGGGCGGTAATCGGAGACGTTGGATCCCCAGAGGTAGAGGGATTGGAGTGGGGCTCTTGAGAGGGGACGGATGTCGATGAGCGCGGCGCATGCCGAGGCATTGAGATTTGTCAGGGGCGTGCCGGTCAAGGGTTTGAGATCGGCGATCAGGGTCTCGGCGATGGTGAGATCCTTGAGGGGGGCACCCTCGAGGCCGGCGAGGGTCTTGATTCTTGATCTGTAGAGATTGAGTGATTCGAGGGGGGCACCCTTGATGGCGCGGAGGTCTGTAATCGCGGCGTTGGTGAGGGATAAGGTTCGCAGGGGGCAACCCTCGATCCCGCGCAATGACTCCACGGGCGTTCCGTCGAGGATGAGGCGCTCCAGCGGCATGGCTTTCAGGGGAACCAGGGAGCGCACGCCGGTCCCGGTGAGATCGAGGTCGCAGATGGGGAGTTTCTCCAGGGGCGAGAGATCCTTGAGTCTGGCGTTGCCGGAGAGGTCGAGTTCGACCTTTCCATCGCGGATGAGGTGGCCGGCCTTCAGGGTCCCGTCGATGGAGTTTTTCCGCTTGAGTGCGTCGATCGCCGTGGCCACGTCGGCATCGCCGGTCCTGCGAGAGCGAATGCCGGCCTCGGCCAGGGCGGCGGCGATCAATGCCCAGGTGTTGGCAACCTTGGTTTGCGAGAAGCGGTTGGTGAAGACCGTTGCCTGTTCTCGCAGGACTGGCGCGAGGCTGGCCCCGAACTCCTTGCCCTGAACGGCATCGAGCAATTGATCGGTTGGCGCACGTTCGGAGCCAAAGCCGGCTTTATCCAGCAGCTGGCGGAGGGCGCGCTCGGCGTCACGTTCCAACGATTCTGACTGGGCGCTCTGGAGGGAGGCGAGGAGGTGGGCGGCCAGCGGGGCGTCGGCGACGTTGCGCAGGGTTTCGGTCGCCTCATCGACCAGGCCCGCGCGCAGCGCATCCAGGGCTTCCACGATCACCTTCTCCGTCTCGGTATAGCCCTTCAGGCGACGGGCCCTTTCGACCTCGGTGAGCGTGGCCACGTTCAGGGTTTCCTCGACAAAGCCCTTGCCGGCGGAGACTCGCAGGCGCACCTCGTTGCCGGTGACGCCTGCAACCGTGGCGGCGAAGGTGCCCCGCGGCGAAACGATCATGACCGTCTTGCCAACGTCTTCGCGGAAGGAGTCGCCGACCACGGTGGGCCATTTGAGGATGCGGAGCGCCTGGGCCGCGATGGCCTTCCAATCCAACGGCGCCCCATCGGGCCGTGGGTCATTTGCGAGCTTTTGTGCTGCATCCGTGTCGTTATCCAGCAGCGCCTTGGCGAGGCGGTCGAGCGGGTCTTGGCCCATGCGCACGGGTTCCGCGGCGGGCGAGGACCACAACCCGCACATCATCGTACCGAGGCACGCCACACGCAGAAAAATGGCACATGGTATCGGTCGCATGGAGCATCCCTCTTTACTCATGGTTATCGGATGCGCATCGGGGCGATGGCGGGCGGCATCAATCGAACCATTCGTCCTCGGGGTCAAAGGGCGGCATGCAGACGTTGGCGATGCGGAGATTTCCGATTGCGCGGTGGCGACAACCCGGCTTGATCATGATCGCGGTCATGGGGCGCACGGGGATCCGCTCGCCGTCGAGTTCGACGTGGCCTTCTCCCTCGAGCACGAGATAGATCTCGGTGAGACTCTTGTGGTAGTGGGGGCGGCTGTCGGCGGAGATATCGACGCGGTGGATCGTGGCCGTGGTATTGCCGGGCACGGCGAAGCCGCGGCGGGTCGTGCCGCAGGGGCAGGGCTGGGGCTGGATCTCGTCGAGCTGGGCGACCAAGTAGTGTGTCACGCGCCCATGCTGTGGCGGGCCGGGTATGGGGGCGAGGATTTCTTGAACGGTTGGGGGCGGCGGGAGGCTGCGGGCGCCATCTGGGTGGGGTTTGGCCCAGCGCAAACGATGCGGGTCGCCCGGTTTAGTTTGTGGCCGCCGGGGTGGTAAATTTTGCGACGGGACTTGAAAGCATTGGGCAATGCGTAAGGTGGGATTATGGGAGCGAACAGATTTTCTCATCCGGAGAGCGTTGTCGAGACCGACTGGCTGCACGAGCATTTGGAGGATCCGGAGATTCGCATTATCGAGAGCAACGAGAATCCGTTGCTCTATGGCATGGGCCACATACCGGGGGCGATCCACGTCGGCTGGCGCGACGATCTTCAGGATCCCATCATCCGTGACTACGCTAGCGCGGATAGCTTTTGCGCCCTGTGTGAGCTCCACGGCATCACGCCTGACACCACCTGTGTTTTTTACGGTGACAAGGCCAATTGGTGGGCCTGCTATGCGCTCTGGGCCTTCAGGCTCCTCGGCCACGAGAAGGTCAAGGTCCTGAACGGCGGCCGTGACAAGTGGGTCCGGGAACGCCGGCCCATCACTCGCGAAACGCCCCGCCATCCCCGGGCGCATTATCCCATTTCCGCCCGGCGGTGCGACGGCGAAATCCGCGCCTTCTTCGAGGATGCCATGGCTTTCAGCCGTGCCGGAGGACATCTGATCGACGTCCGTACCCCGGGTGAGTTCTGCGGCGAACTGACCCACATGCCCAACTATCCCCAGGAGGGCACTTTGCGCGGCGGGCACATTCCCGGCGCGCGCAATGTCCCCTGGGAGGTCGCCGTCAACAGCGACGGCACTTTCAAGTCCGTCTACGAGCTGCGCAAGATCTACCTGGAGCAGGTGGGTCTCAGGCCGATCCGCGAGGTCATCGTGTATTGCCGCATCGGCGAGCGCTCGAGCCACACATGGTTCGTGCTCACCTACCTGCTCGGTTTTGACGCCGTGCGCAACTACGACGGGTCGTGGATGGAGTGGGGCAACCGCGTGCAAGTTCCCATCGAGAGGGGCAGATAACGCCCCGCGCCTCGGTTGAGGCGCAGGGCGCGCGTTCATCCATCTCGCTGCGCCTTGCGGAAGGATCTCGGGCTACACCGGAACCGTCGCCGGAAGCGGGTGGCGAAGTACTGGCTGGAGCCGAACCCGCAGGCGATGGCGATATCGGTGATGGGGCGTTGGGGTTCCGCGCGGAGGATGCGCGCGGCGTGGTCGAGGCGGCAGCGATTGAGGTGTTCCATGGGGCTGGTGTTGGTGATGGCGTGGCAGTGTTCGGTGAACGCGGTCACGCCCATGCCGCAGTGGCGCGCCATGCGCTGGAGCGTCCATGGCCCATCGAGGGATGAGGGGTTAGCCTCGATATCGCGAAGGAAAAGCTCAACGGTACGGTGGCGGGAGGTGAGGGCGGGGTCGTGCGAACTCTGCTGGGCGCGGAGGGCGTCGAGGATCCCGAGCAAGAGCTGATTGAGAAGGATGAGCGTGCGGGAGATGGCGCCGGGGGATCTGATGTCGGTGATGCATGGGGCGATACCGCGAAACGCGGCGGCGATATCGGGCGTGGCGGACCAGACCGGGTGCTCGCAGCCGCGCAGTTTACGGGTGAGTTCGGCGAGATCGGGTTTGGCCAAGAGCACCCACCGGGGCCAGCGCCATTCCTGGCTGGGGCGGCGGACGCCGACGTCGAGAATGAGCCAGTACAGGCGGCCGGGCCCTATGTTGGGGTCGCCCAGCGTGTGGAGCTGCCAGGGGCGGGTGACGGTGAAGTGGCCCGCGCGGATGGGGTGGCGGCGGCGGTCCACGGTGAAGGTCATGGCGCCGGTTTCGAGGAATACGATTTCGATGCCTTCGTTGCGGTGGGGTTCGAGCCCCCAATCCTGCGGTCCTCGGGCGTCCCAGAAACCGATGCTGCTGAGGCCGGGCAAGACGTCGCGGGCGAGGGCGGAGCCCGGATAGTGACCGTGGGTGAGGGCATGGAACTGGATCTTGTGGCGCTCGATGGCGCGGCGCTGGGGGAGGCAGCGGTCGATGCCGTAGGCGGCGTGGCCGGTGCGGTAGATCGGCCCCGGGCGCGATTTCACGAATGTTAGATATTCTTCGCCGAAGGGAAGTGCAAGACGGAATGGGGGCGGGGCATCTATCCTGCTGATATGAGACGATCTCTTGCAGCAACGTGCCTGATGTTGGGCCTACCGATGGTGCCGATCGCCGATACCGTGGCCGAGGAGGGGGCGCCGGGGGCGCCGGCGGAGGCGGTGAAGGGGTGGCAGGAACTTCGCTTCGGGATGTTCATCCACTGGGGTCCGGTGAGCCTTACCGGCCACGAGATTGGCTGGTCGCGGGGCAAGGAGACGCCGATCGAGGAGTACGACGCGTTGTACAAGCGATTCAATCCGACGAATTACGTGGCGGCGGATTGGGTGTCGGTCGCGAAGGCAGCGGGGATGAAATACGTGGTGCTCACGACGAAGCACCACGACGGGTTCTGCCTGTGGGACACGAAACAGGGCGAATACAATATCATGCGGTCGCCGTTTGGCCGGGACGTCGTGAAAGAGCTTGCGGCGGCATGCCGGGAGGGGGGCATACGGTTTGGCACATACCATTCCGTGTGCGACTGGTGGCACGCGGATTATCCGCTGGGCAGCCCGGGGGGCAAGACACAGAAGCCGAATCCGGATCTCGGGAGATACGTGACGTATCTGCGCGCACAGGTGACGGAACTGGTGCAGAACTATGGCCCGCTGCTGCTCATGTGGTTCGACGTGCCGCAGGTGGTCGGACCGGAATACGGCATCGAGACCGTGAGGATGCTCCGCGGTCTGCAGCCGGACATCGTGATCAACAACCGGGCCTACAGCAGGGGGAAAGGGCCGCCGGTGGGCGACTTTGATACGCCAGAGCAGCGTGTCGGCGCGTTCCAGATCGATCGGCCGTGGGAAACGTGCATGACCATCTGCCACCAGTGGTCATGGAAGCCGGACGACAAGATGAAGTCGCTCCAGGAGTGCATACACGCTCTGGTGCGAACCGCCGGGGGTGACGGAAATTTTCTGTTCAACGTGGGACCCATGCCGGATGGGCGGATTGAGGCACGGCAGGTGGAGCGGCTCAAGGAGATGGGCGACTGGCTGAAACCGCGTGGCGAGGGCATCTACGCGACGCGCGGCGGGCCATACAAGCCGGGCCCGTGGGGCGCATCGACGCGGAAGGGGAACCGGATCTTCCTGCACGTTTTGAAGTGGCCGGATGCGGGCGATCTCGTGCTGCCGGCGTTGCCCGCCAAGGTCAAGACGGCGGCGCTCGTGGGCGGCGGTTCGGCGGATGTCCGGTCCGTGAACGGAGGCTTGCTCGTGGCCGTGATGCCAGATAAGCGCGACCCGTTCGACACGGTCATCGCCATGGAGATCGAAGGTGACGCGATGGGCCTGGCGCCGATCGCGACGACGGAGCCCACGCTGTCTGAGGGGGCCAAGGCAAAGGCGTCGGGGTACTTCCAAAAGGACTGGCATTACGCGCCTGGCAGGGCTTTGGACGGGGACGAGGGGACACGCTGGGCGACCGATGCAGGGACGAAGTCGGCGTGGATCGAGATCGATCTGGGAACCGAGAGAGAGTTTTCGCGGGTGAGGGTGCGCGAGTGGGACGGCGATCCGGGGAGGATACAGGCATTTGAGATCAAGGTGCCGGAGGGTGCCGGATGGAAGGCGATCGCGCGGGGTGAGTCGTGCGCGAGGGAGGTTCGGCTCGATCCTGTCAGGGCGCAAAAAGTCAGGCTGGAGATATTGAAGGCGCGCGAGGGGCCGACCATTTCAGAGATTGAAATCCTCAAGTAGGGGGCGAAGGATGACATCGCGCGAGAGGGTGCTGGCGGCAATTGACCACCGGGAACCGGATCGGGTTCCGGTGGACCTTGGGGCGACGCCGAGTTCGGGGATATCGGCGATGGCATACGGGCGCCTGAAGCGGCATCTCGGGATGCGGGGGGGGCGAACGCGGATCTATGATGTGGTCCAGCAATTGGCGCAGCCGGAGGACTCTGTGCTGGATCATTTTGGCGTCGACGTCGTGGACGTGGGCCGGATGTTCAACACGGGCGATGGCGATTGGTACGACACGGAAATGGCGGATGGACAGGCGGCGCAATATCCAGTCTCGTTCCGGCCCGAGAGAAATGCGGATGGCTCCTATTCGGCGAGGCATCCCGATGGCAGCGTGATTGCCCGGATGCCCGCGGCTGGGGCCTTCTTCGATCAGACGTGTTATCCGTGGCTCGATGGCTATCCGGCGGACATCCGGGCGGCATTGCCGGATGCATGGGGGCGCGTGCTGTGGGCGGCGTTCGCGCATAGTCCGTGGGACCACGCGGGCGAGCCCGACTTTTGGCAGGCGCTGCGGGCGCGGGCACTGGAACTGCGTCGCACGAGCGATCGCGCCCTCATGGTCGTGTGCGGATGCAATCTTTTCGAGTGGGGGACATTCCTGCGGCGCCTGGATTACTTTCTGATGGACCTCTATGAGGAACCGGCGTGCGTCGAGGCGCTCTTGGATGCGCTGATGGAGCGGCATCTCGCGGGATTGGAAAAAGTGTGCGAGGCGGTGGGGGACGTGTGCGATATCCTTCGCTTTGGCGACGACCTCGGCATGGATAGCGGGCCCTTCATGCCGCCCGAGAAGTACCGGAGGTTTTTCAAGCCGCGGCACGCGAAACTGTGCGATTACGTCCATCGGCACAGCAAGATGAGAACATTCCTCCACTGCTGCGGTTCGATCCACGCGCTCCTGCCGGATCTGATCGGCGCGGGATTCGAGGTCATCAATCCGGTTCAGACCAACTGCCGGGACATGGAGCCGGGGCGGCTCAAGAGGGAGTTCGGGCGAGACATTTGCTTTTGGGGCGGGGGATGCGACACGCGGACGGTGCTGAATCGTGGGACGCCGGATGAGGTGCGGGCTCACGTGAGGGAGCGCCTGGAGGTATTCGCGCCGGGTGGCGGATTCGTTTTCAATACGATCCACAATATCCTGCCCGAGGTCCCGCCGGCGAACATCGTGGCGATGTACGAGGCGCTGGCGGCATTCGGGCGGGCATAGCGGAGGGCATGACATGAAGCGGTACGGGATGGTCATAGGGGTCAAGGCCGAGAGACTGGAGGAGTACAAGCGCCTGCATGCGGCCGTGTGGCCGGGCGTGCTCTCGAAGATCGCGGAATGCCACATCCGGAACTACTCCATCTATCTGCGGCGCCTGCCGGACGGGAATCACTATCTCTTCAGTTACTTTGAATACGGCGGCCGCGATTTCGCGGCCGACATGGCGAAGATGGCTGCCGACCCAGAGACGCAGCGATGGTGGGCCGTGTGCGGCCCGTGTCAGATGCCATTGGCGGACAGGGCCAAGGGCGAGTGGTGGGCCGACATGGAAGAGGTCTTTCATTTCGACTAATCTGGCACTGGCGGAGCGCTTTGGCCCTGCGGCCCGTTGAGAAGGGTCATCGGAGCCCGTGCTGGTTCGCCGCCGCGAATCTCCAGCGGGCGGGCCCGCGGCCTGAGCGTGTCGCAAAACCTCTGAGCGGAGCCGCCTGGCACAGGCGGCCTACAAATTTTGTAGGGCATCTCTGTGAGATGCCGTGCATTGTAGCGCGCCGCACACCATTGGACGTCCCCTCTACCATCAGATGGGCATTGATTGTTGGGTGTTCCGTGTTGGGCGTTTGAGTTTTGAGACAGCCTCGCCTCGCTGGCCGAGTTGGCCCGGGTGTTGCGCGGCTGGTGAATCGCGGACGCCGGGGACGGCGTCCCTCCCAACTGATACTGAGACGCCATCGTGGAGGTGATGATCTGGCGTTGTCGTCGAGTGGTGATGCCCGTTGCGCCGCTTGGGTGCGTGGCGCTGGAGCGGGCATGCCGACTCGACGCGCGAACCACGTTCCGCTACGCTGCTGCCATGGTCGGATTGGCCGGGGCTCTTGAATTCGCGCGGGGGTTGTTTCTGGTGGCCGGATTAGCGGTGGCCGCCTTTGCGGCAAATGCCAATGCGGGCGGCGACTACTTCAGCGTCACCTACCCGCCTTCGTCCGAGACAAACGTGCTCCAGGTTGGCGTGACCTACACGCTCTGGATTCCGGGCGGAACTGGGGAGATGCGCGGGCTTATCGTTCATCAGCACGGATGCGGGGTGGGCGCGTGCAAGGGCGGTGCGACTGCGGCATACGACCTGCACTGGCAGGCGCTCGCGAAGAAGTGGAGATGCGGCTTGCTCGGCCCTTCCTATCACCAGGAGGAAAAGCAGAACTGCCGGCTGTGGTGCGATCCCCGGAATGGTTCCGACAAGGCATTTCTGAGATCGCTTCGCGATCTGGCGGTTCAGTCGAAGCACCCGGAACTGGAGCGGGTGCCCTGGTGCCTGTGGGGCCATTCGGGCGGCGGATTCTGGGCGAGCCTGATGCAGGTGATGCACCCGCAGCAGATCGTGGCGATCTGGTTTCGGTCGGGCACGGCATACAGCGCGTGGGAGAGGGGCGAGGTGCCGAGACCCGAGATTCCGGCGGCGGCACTCGGTATTCCAATGATGTGCAACCCCGGCACCAAGGAGCGGGATCACGAGCGATTCAAGGGGGCGTGGGAGGGGCTGACGGCGATGTTCCGCGCATACCGCGCCGAGGGGGCACCGATTGGTTTCGCCCCCGATCCAAACACCAGCCACGAGTGTGGTGACAGCAGGTATCTGGCCATCCCGTTCTTTGATGCGTGTCTGGCGATGCGCTTGCCGGACAAGGCCGGCGAGCAGCTCAAGGCGGTCGATTTCCGGCGATCGTGGCTTGCTGGGATGCCGGGGGATGAGCCGGGTCCGGCAGATCAGTTCAGCGGTGACGCGAAGACATCGGTGTGGCTGCCAGATGCGCGGGTTGCAAAGGCGTGGATGGAGTATGTCATCGCGGGCGAAGTTGCCGACACCACGCCTCCGCCCGCGCCATCAGGTGTGAGCGCCACCCCGAAGCCAGACGGGGCGGTGGAATTGACGTGGGGCGCAGAGGCAGATCTCGAGAGCGGGATTCAGGCCTTCGTGATCCAGCGAGACGGGAAGGAAGTCGGGCGAGTTCCCGAGAAGGGATTGACGAAGTTTGGCAAGCCACTGTTCCAAACCATGTCGTACCACGACACGCCCGAGGCGCCGTTGCCAGAGATGCGCTTTGTTGACAAGGCCGTCTCCGGTGGCGGGAGCCACGAGTATCGGGTGTTGACGTTGAATGGTGTCGGTCTGACTTCAGGGCCGAGCGATGCTGTGCGCAATTGAAAGAGAGCGGTCACCAGGAGATGCCACCATGAAACACATGTACCTAGTCCCCCGACTCCGACCGGATCGGATCAATGCACCGGGGCGGTCATCAGCCGTTGCGCGGGTTGCGGTCGCCGTCATCCTGTCGATGGCGGGCTTGGCCCATTCCGGTCAACCGGATGCCGTCGCACAGGCCAAGAAGGCCGGGAAGACTGGGGCGCGTCTCGTTGGCGTGGCTGCGATCTGCCAGCCGCCTGGCGCGCGCGCCGAAGACATGGAAAAGTGGATCGATGCCGCCGCGTTGAACAAGCCGGACATCATCCTGTTGACCGAGGGCTGCATGCACAACACGCCCCGCAACGCGACCCGCGAGGAGAAGGACGCGAAATCCGAGCCGTTGCCGGAACCCGGGCCGATCACCCGATTGCTCTCTGGCAAGGCGAAGCAGCACCATTGCTACATCATCGGCAGCTACTGGCGAAAGAACACACAAGGTCCTGGCCGCTTCAACAGCGCCGTGCTGATCGATCGCGCTGGAGACGTGGTGGGTTACTACGACAAGAAATTCCCCACCATCGGGGAAATGGAGGGGGGCGTTCTTCCGGGGCGCGGCGCGGTTGTTTTTGACACCGACTTCGGGCGCATCGGTGCGCTGATCTGTTTTGACCTCAATTTCGATGAGCTATTGGCGGAGTACAAGAAGAAGGGCGCCGAGCTGCTGTGTTTTCTGTCGAACTATCGCGGGGGGGTGCGCGTCCCGGCCATCGCCATGCGAAACCAGTGTTTCATCGCGAGCGCGGTGCCGGACGAGAATGGCGTGATCGTCGATCCGCTCGGTCGGACGCTCGCCGAATCGAGCCACTACGGGCGCATCATATTTGCCCGCATCAATCTCGACAGTCAGTTGATCCACATCGACTTTAACGTAGACCGCGTTCGGCTCATGAAAGAAAAGTACGGCCCGGCGGTGAGCGTCGAGGTCGCCAGCCCAGAGGCCTACTATTTCATTTCGTCGCTCCATCCGGACAAGTCGATTCAGGACATGATCAAGGAGTTTGAGATCGAGACCCTCGATCAGTATCTGGATCGCTCGCGGTCAGTGCGATTGCAGCATCTGCCCAAAGGGGAGTGATGGCCTCTGGCGGGCGAGTCCCTTTGTGCATCGATGGTTCGAGATATCACTCCAGCTCTGGCGGCACCGCGCCGTAGCCCCATGGGGCCTTGAAGGGTAGGGGGGGAGGTGGTTGGGGCACCGGGCCGGGTGTCATCTGGTTGGCCAATTCGATGCCGGTGTTGGCCATTTGGCGGCCGGCGGTGATTTCCAGGTTGCTGTAGGAGGAGAGCCGCGTTTCGTAGCCGCCGCCGTGGGGGCCGAACGCCTGCTCGGTGGGGACGTATCCGACGACGCCGTTGGCCAGCTCGACAGGGAAGGTGAATGGGAACTTGCTGCCCTTCTTGATGTCGAGCCCGTACTGCACGAAATACTCCGCCGGGTTTGTCACGAACACAGCGGGGCCAACCTGCACCGCCTGCACCTCGACCTCCACTTCTGGACGCACCTTCATCAGGGAATCCAGCAGCACGGTCTCTTTGGCGAAGGTCCATTCGGTCGCTCCGACCTCTTTCGGGTCTTTTTGAACCAGCTCGAGGGCCTTCTTCACCTTCTCCGGCGAAGGTGCGCGGCGTTTGATGTTCCAAACCTTCTGTCGCACATCCAGTGGCACATCGCCGGACGCGCCGCGGCGGATCAGCAACAGGGTTTTGAATGCCTCCGCTCCGACGCGGCCACCGACGATCTGGCACCATTCCTCGGGGGCGGGGTTCTGGAACTTGGCGAGGTTATCCACTTGCGTCACGTCGCCGCAGGGTCCTTGCATGAAGACCACCGGCAGGGCGGCGTTGCCGGTTGCGCCGCGCAGCGTCTGTTCCATGGCCCAGACCCAGTTTGCCGAGATGCCGCCGGGGGCGGTCGTCGCGTGGCACGCATAATTGACCACCACCCCGAGCAGATTGCCCTTCGCATCCCAGGCGCCCACGACGCCGACTTGCGGATCGGTGGGTCCCGCGTAACCGACGATATCGGGATTGCCCACGCCGGGATGCGAGAAGCTCAGGCCGTTCTTCATGCGCAGGCGGCGGTTGAACGCGACCTTGTCCTCGTGTCCATAGCCGACGGCGAGCTTCGCTTCGGCGCGCATGTCGTTGGCGGCCGCGACGGCCTCGACGATCTGGCGCTTCAGCCGCAGCGTGTAGCCGGGATCCGAGACAATGGATTTGTTGTAGACGAGATCCTTGACCAGCGGCGAGGCGTTGTCGAAATCGCCTGGTTCGCCCATGCCGATGGGCCCGGAGGAATGCGAGTGCGAGGCACCGACGAGCACGCACTCTGGCGTGATGCCGCAGCGTTTCTGAATCTCTGCGCGCGCGTCCTTCACCAGGCTGCGGGTCACGAAGAGGATATCGACCCCGACCAGGGCGACGCGCTGCTTGCCGTCGGCGAAGACGGCGGCACGGACCTTGCACGGATCGTGGAATGCGCGGTGATAGCTCTTGCCGTATCCGCCGGGGGCCTCCATGCCGATGTCCGGTGTGATGTCGCGCTCGGCGAAGCCGGCCTTTAGTGTCGCGGGGGCGTCGGCGGGCTTCTGGGCGAAGGCGGAGGTCGCAAGTATCGCTGCGGCGCTGATTGCGATGGGCATGAGGGGTAGATCTCGGCGCATGGGTTGATTCTGAAGGCTCGTCATCAAGTTGCAAGGCTCGTCCTGAAACGTGGGCTAACCAATAGATTTAAACCACGGATATCGTTCATGGCACGGGCAAGCCCGAAACGTTCGGGCACGAGGGCCAAGGAACCTGCTCGCGGGCGATTCGAATCGCGCGCAAGCGCGCTCCTGCGCTCGATTTCTCTTCCCGGTCGTCCGGCGGCCACCGGGCACAGCTGGCTCACGCTTCCCGCTGCAGCTTTGACAAGTGTCGGGCGATGGCTTTCTCCTTGACCTAGGCAACACCGGGGAGTCAGCATTTTTTTGCGCCCAGCGCATTGTCACGGGGCGTGGCAGGAAGGAGATTCACCATGGACACGAAGGTCTCCCGGAGATGTTTCTTACAAACCACGGCCACGGGATTGCTGTCGTCGGGCGCGTTGCTCGCGATGGCCCAGCGGCTGTCGGCCGCACCGCCCGAACTTGGCCTCAGATCGAAGATTCGGGTGGGCAAGATCTATCTCGGTCGGCCCCGCGGTGGCTGGCCCACGCCGTTGCTCGATCTCGAGGCCGAGATTCGGCGTTTTGAGGCCGAGATGGCGAAGCTGCCCGGCCTCGGGGATATCGAGTTTATTGATTGCGGGCTGGTCAGCGATGCCGCGCAGATCGCGGGAGCTCGGGAGAAGTGCAAAGATGCCAGCGGCCTTCTTGTGGTCCATCTCAGCATCGGGACCGCGCCCCTGATGCAGGCCCTGATGGAGTCGAACATCCCGATGGTGATATTCTCCATGCCCTACAGTGGGCACGAGTGGCACGTCGTCGCCGGCTGGCAGCGCGAAGGTCGGCTGGTCGATGTGCTTCCCAGCAGCCGGTACGAGGACATCGCCGTGGCGGTCCGGCCGTTTCGGGCCGTGCAGCGATTGCGCGAGACGCGCGTCCTCCACGTCAGCACGCGGGAAGCCAATGCCGAATATTGCGGTTCCATCCGGGAGAAGTTTGGCACGGAGATCATATCGCTTGGACTTGCCGACCTGCAGAAGGCGTATCAGGAGGTGGATCAGTCGGAGGCCCGGGCAGACGCCGAGCGATGGGCCGCCGAGGCGGAGAAGATCGTCGAGCCCGGGAAGGACGACATCCTGAAGGGCTCGGTGATGTACGTCGCGATGCGGAATCTCCTCGCGCAGCACAACGCGCAGGCGATAACCATGAATTGCCTCGGGATGGGCCTGATCGATCGCGGCATGGGATACCCGTGCCTTGGCTTCGTGCGTTTCAACAACTGCCTGTTGGCGGGAGTCTGCGAGGCGGACTTGAAATCCACCATGACACAACTGATCTTCACCTATCTCGTTGGCCGAACCGGCTTCGTGACGGACCCGGTGTTTGACCTCTCCACCAGCAGCATCATTCACGCCCATTGCGTCGCCGCCACTCAGATGGAAGGCCCGTCGAGCAAGCCCGCGCCCTACCACATCCGCACCCATCTGGAGGACAATCGCGGCGTGTCGCTCCAGGTGAGGATGCCGGTCGGTGGCAAGATCACGATGGCCCGGCTGATCGGGACGGACAAACTGCTCTTCAGCACGGGGGACGCTATCGATAGCCCCTTTGTGGATCGCGGTTGCAGGAGCAAGCTCACGATGCGGGTCGAGAATCCCGACCGGTTCCTCGCGAACTGGTCGTGCGGTCTCCACCGCGTCATCTTCTACGGCGACCATGGTCGCGACGTTGCGCGCTTCTGTCGGCTCACGAAGATCCGCATGCTCTACGAAGGGGTCGATGATCTCAGAGATGTCGAGGGCCTCGAGTGGGAGCCCCGCGTGCACGCATAGCCGGCGTCGGCACGACTGCCCGAGGCGATTGCGTTTCGTTTGAAGGTGACCGCAAGGGTCGGGCGGTCCAGCGCCCGCTCTCGTGCGCGGAGCGGATTTCCCACGTTTGTGTTTCATCGGCGCGGCGGCGCCACGCTGCCAGACAATCGCGTGGGCTCTTTTGCCGAATCG
This sequence comes from Verrucomicrobiota bacterium, assembly GCA_029560585.1. Lineage (GTDB taxonomy): Bacteria > Verrucomicrobiota > Verrucomicrobiia > JADLBR01 > JADLBR01 > JADLBR01. The sequence goes on from JAKQKQ010000205.1 coordinate 22,775, forward strand.
GGAACGCCCTGACCTCGTCTCAACGGGTAGAAATGGAGTGAGAACAGAGATGAAAAAGCTAGCTGCAATCGTATTAGCGTGTTGTGCGTTGAGCACGGCGGCGATGGCGCATGGCGGCTTCAGCCTGTCGTTTGGATATAGCGACTGCGGTCGTTCGTATTATCGGCCGCACTACTACGGCTACTCCCGCGCGCCGGTGATCGTCTATCGGGCCCCGTCGTACTGTTATCGACCGTGGTATGGGGACCGATACTACTATCGGTATAACAGCTGGGATCGGCCGTGGGGGCGCCATCACCATCGCCATCACCATTGATCCTATAGCCGAAGCTAACGGCCATTAGGAGTGGGCCCCGAATCGGCAATCGGCCAAGAGAGAGCCGGACCGATGAGGGGCCTTGCCGTTGTGCGGATCGGGCGGTCACCCGTCGTCTGCGGACTTGGATCGTGCGCCCTTGACCGGGACGTTGTCGATGAGCCGGGCCTTCCCCAGAAAGATGGCGGCGCAGAGCCTGCCGTTGGCGACCTCGGCATAATCGACGCGGAATCCCTGACGTTTCAGCAGGCGGCGGGCTTCGGTGGCCGCGCGACTGGGGCCCAGCTTGGCGGCGGCGGCGAGCGCGCGGTGGAAGTGGGGCGCTCGGGCGCGCTCGGCGGGAGTGATGTATCGGTTGCGCGAACTCATGGCGAGGCCGTCGGGCTCGCGGGTGGTGGGGGAGATGATCAGGCGAACGGGGAAATGGAGATCGCGGATCATTCGGGCGATGACATCGCATTGCTGGGCGTCCTTTTGGCCGAACACGGCGACGTCGGGCAGGACGATGTTGAAGAGTTTGGCGACGACGGTCGTCACGCCACGGAAGTGAGTGGGCCGCGAGGTGCCGCAGCGACCTCGGGATTGTTGGGTTTCCTCCACCCAGGTGGAGTGATCGGCGGCGTACAATCCTGCCGGGGCGAAGAGGACATCGGCGCCGAGGCGGCGGCACGCGGTGGCATCTCGGCGAAACGTGCGCGGGTAGGCGGCGAGATCCTCGCGTGGGCCGAACTGGGTTGGGTTGACGTAGATCGAGACCACCACGACGTCCGCAGCGCTGCGCGCGCGGCGGATCAGGCTCAGGTGGCCGGCGTGCAGGGCCCCCATGGTCGGGACGAATGCGATGCGGAGACCCCGCCGCTTGCAACCGCGGGCGAACGATTGCATTCTTGCCGCCGAACGAATCACGCGCATAACAGGTCATTCTTATGCCAGAGAACTACATCCAGCAACTGTTTGCCGAGCGCATCGGCGGCGCCGGGTACGGCAAGGGCACGGCGATATACAAGTTTGAGAAGATCAAGCGGGCCAAGGCGGAGGCGCGCAAGGCGCATCCGGATACGGAGCTGTTGGATCTGGGGGTGGGGGAGCCCGATGAGATGGCTTTTCCCGAGGTGGTGGACACGCTGGCGGCAGAGGCCAGGCGGCCCGAGAACCGCGGCTATGCGGACAACGGCGACGAGATTCTCAAGCGATCGGCGGCCCGCTACATGAGGGATGTGTGCGGGGTCGAGATCGATCCCGCAACGGAGGTGATACATTCGATTGGATCGAAGGCGGCGCTGTCGATCCTGCCGGCGTGTTTCATCAACCCGGGCGACGTGGCGCTGATGACGAGCCCGGGATATCCGGTTTTTGGAACGCACGCGAAGTACTACGGGGGCGAAGTCTACAACCTTCCGCTTCGCGAGGAGAGCGGCTACCTGCCCGATCTCGACGCGATACCGCGGGACGTGCTGGGGCGCGCGAAGACGCTCGTGCTGAACTATCCGAACAACCCGACGGGCGCCAGCGCGACGCCGGAGTTCTTTCGGCGCGTGGTGGAGTTTGCCGTGCGGAACCGGATCGTGGTGATCCACGATTTTGCGTACGCGGCGCTCGTATTCGAGGGACGCCCACTGAGTTTCCTGTCGGTGCCGGGGGCGAAGGACGTGGGGATCGAACTCCATTCTGCCAGCAAGAACTTCAACATGACGGGTTGGCGGTGTGGTTTTGTGGCGGGCAATCCGAAAGTCGTGCGGGCCTACGGGGACGTGAAGGACAACAGCGACTCCGGCCAATTCTTGGGGATCCAGCACGCGGTGGCGTACGCATTCGATCATCCCGAGATCACGCGGGCGATTGCGGCGAAGTACTCGCGGCGGATGGACCTGCTCGTGCCGGCGCTGAAGCGCCTGGGTTTTTCGGCGAAGAAGCCGAAGGGTTCGTTCTTCCTGTATGTCCGTGCACCAAAGGCGATCGTGCGGGGCGGAGAGCGGGTCGCATTTCAGGCGGCCGAGGATTTCAGCCAGTTCCTTATCCGGGAGAAGTGCATCTCGACGGTGCCATGGGATGATGTCGGCGCCTACATCCGCTGGAGCGTGACCTTCCAGGCGGCGGGCGAGTCCGAGGAGCGCAGGGTCGTGGCCGAGGTGGAGCGCCGGCTCTCGGATCTCAAGCTGGAGTTCTGATCCGTGGCGGCTGGCATAGTGCCGCGGCCATTGGATTTCTCGCGGTCCGGGACCGGAAGGCCGCTCGGCCCGAGCGAGCTGGCGCGGATGGCGGGGCGCACGCCGTTTCTGCATTGGTTGCTGACGACCGAAGGGCTGACGACCGCGGCGCTGGCGGCGCGGTGCGGATGTCGACTTCGCAGCCAGCGAGAGGTTGGCGTGGTCGGCGGCAGGCTGGCGAGGCGGCATCTGCTACTGGACGGCATGGGTCGGGCGGTGGAGTGCGCGGAAGTCAGGATGGGGACGGGACACGCGGCATGGGCCACGCTCCGTGAGGCGCTGGGCCCGTGGCTGGCCGCTGGGGGTTGGCGGCTGCGCAAGCGCCAGATCCGGCCCATGGCTTTCCCGAACCATGGAGCGTGGCTCCAGGTTTTCCCCGAAGGGAGATCATGGCTTGAGGTGTTTGGGCGGAGCTATCTCCTTGATGCTTCGCTTGGGGGGGAGGGGGTGTGCCTCGAGGTTATCGAGGCATGGAATCCGGCGATCGTCGGGTGGTGATTGAGTGTCGTCCGCTGCGGCCCGCATTCTCTCTCACGGAGCCGCGGAGGTCCGATCAAGGCTCCGTCGATGGGGGTGAAGGGCGCGAGCCCCGGCCATTTGCCGGGATGTTTTTGAGCTTCTCCAGCAAGAAGCTAAATAGGTCAGGATACCTCATCTTCGCGAAGTCGTTGTTGTAATTGATCTCGTGCTCGATGCCGACCGTGTTGAGTCGCCCCTCGAGCCCCGCGCCGAAGTTGGCGGAGTGGGGCGGGTCTTTGTAGGGCTGGCCGAGGCGCGGCGGGTTGTCGTAAAAGAGCAGCACGGGCGGATCATCGGAGGTCGCGAGAGCATACGGCGAGAACTCCTGAATCCACGGCAGCAACGCCTGCCGCTTTTCCAGGAACTCCTGCATGCTGCCCAGGGCGAAAGCGTGGTTGCCGTATTGAATGTTGGGAATCCACGCGAGCATCTGCTGCGGGTCGAGCGTGGTCTGCGGAACGAAGGCCAGCACGCAGCGCAGTCGGGTGGATTCGCGGGCGATGGGATCGTTGCATGCCGCATCGGCCATGTCGGGGTGAAACGCCAGCCACAGGGCGGTGAAGCCGCCCGCTGAACCGCCGCAGCCACCGATTCGGCCTTTGTCGATATGCCATTCGACGGCCTTGCTGCGCACAAATTGCAAAGCGCGGGCCGCATCGTCGAGGCACACCTTCACCGGCGGGGCGACCTTTTCCGCGGCCGCATCCCCGATGAACCGGTAATTGATCGACGCGACTGAGATCCCGTTTTCAAGGCACTGTGCCAGAAAGTCGGGATTCGCCTTGTCCCCCGTCATCCATCCCCCGCCGTGGATGAAAAACAGCAGCGGCGCGGCCCGCTCTACCTTTGCCTGATAAAAATCCAGGACTTGGCGCTCGTGCTTGCCATACGGCACGTCTGACAAAGCCGACTTCGGGGCCGCGGGTGTCTGCGCTTTAAGGTGGGGCGCGATCACGACGGCCGCGGAAGTCAGGGCAAGGGCGCAGAGCTGGGATCCCCGTGGCATATGATGTCGCGAACGTCGCGCATCACCGAACCGAGCTTTGGCGAGGGTTCGGTGGATGGGCTGGTTCGGGTTCATCTTAGGTGTCTCCTAATCCAGGTCGGGTCGCGTCGGCAGTCGACGACGGCGTGGACGCGGACAAGGTCGCTATCCAGGGTGTAGAAGACCGCGAGCGGAAACCTCCGCGAAAGTAAGCGGTGGTACTGGCGGTAGGCGACTCGATGGATCCCGGCGTAAACCGCTAGGGAATCGATGTCGGAATACAGGCTGTCGAGGAAATAGGCTCCGAGACCAGCCTCGTGACTCTCGTAGAACCGAAAACCGTCGACGAGGTCCCCCTCCGCCTTGTCGAGGATTTCAATCCTCATGATGACTGGTCTCGAATCCGCTTCTTCGCGGTCTCCCAGTCAGTGAACCGCGCCTCTCCCGCATCGATCTGTCGCTTGCGCTCGTCGAGAAGCTCCTTGTGCCAATCGGCCACCGGAATGTCTCCCTCGTTCCTCGAAAGGTCCGCCCACAATGCCTCCATCGTGCGCAGCTTCTCCACAACGCTCATCTCCGCGAGTGGCAGCGTCACATCCATGCCAAAATCTTGCTTCGACCGGCGAGATTCGCAACTTCCAAATTTCCCGAACGAGTCTGTCGAAAAACTATCTCGAAGTCAGGGCATTTGTTGGCTCGAGGCGGCCGAGGGGTATCTATCGAATGGGATCGATGGATTTCTGCGGGCCGGACTCCCGCGGGCCGGCCAACGCGTCGCCGGTCAGTTCCATCTTCGGCCCTTTCCGGCAACTTTCTCGAGGTTGTGGACGATGCAGTAGAGCTTCCACTGGGTGTTTACCTTGGCCCGGCCCCGCAGCGTGAAGCGGTCCAGGCCCTTCTGGGCGGCGATGTTGGCAAACACCGGCTCGACGATGCCGAGCCGCCGCGAGTAGATCCTGCGCCCCTCGGGCGTGTCGATCTTCCGTTTCATGGCGTGGGTCAGCCCGGTCGTGCCCTGTCTATAGAAGATGCGCACCTGCCGGGATGTTTTCTGGCCGGGATTTCTCAGGCACTTTAGCCGAAGTCGGCATCGGTCGCACGCCCCCTGTGCGGCCCGGAAGCTGATGGCCATCGCCCCGTCGCGGTTCTTGAAGGTCGTCCCGCTGCGGTGCATGCGCACCCCGGCGGGGCAGATCAGCCGCCCGGAGCCCCGGTCGAAATGGAAGTCCGCTGGCACGAAGTGGCGCCGCCGGCTCCGGTACTGCATCTTGTGCTTGTCGGTCGGCCTCCGGTGGCGCCGGGCATCGGCGAAGCGCGGGTCCCGCGAGCGGAACTGCCTGTCGGGGATGTAGGCGTCGATCCCGGCGGCCGCGCAGGTCTTGAGATTCTCCACGGTATAGTATCCGGTGTCGGCGCTGACCACCGCCTCCTGCAGGGCGTCATCGCCCATGCCGGCGATCGCGAGGTTCACGGCCGCGCCCTCCAGCATCGGGGCGGCCGCGGCCCCGTCGTCGCCCTCCCCGAAGACCTCCGCGTGCACCACCACCTGGTGGGCGCCGTCCACGCACGCGTTGGCGTTGTAGCCCTGGACGATCCCGTGGGAGCTTTTCATCTTCGCCGACTCGTTGTCCGTCACGTTGGCCTGAACCTCCTCGCCCCGCCGACCGACCCGCGCCGGGTTCTCCGCAAGGAAGCGCTCGATCCTCTCGGCCTTCTTCTCCAGCCGCTCCAGGCGCCGGCGCTCCCCGCCGGGCCCGCCGCCTTCGCCACCGTCGATGCGCCGGTGTTCCTCCATCGCCTCCCGCACCAGCCCCCTGAGCTTGTCCCTCTTTCTGATCAGGTCGGACCGCTTGCCGCTCCACTCTTTGGACGCGTTCGACGACATCCTGCAGCCGTCGATGGCGAAGTGAGTCCCCCCGAGCAGCCCCTCCTCGGCGCAGACAAGCAGCACCTGAGCGAAGAGGTCCTCGATCCTCTCCTTGCCCATGCCCTCGATGAAGGCCGCGATCGTGCTGTGGTCCGGCCTCTGCCCGCAGGCCAGCGCCATGAAGGTGACGTTCTCCCGGCAGGCCGCCTCCAGCCGGCGCGAGCCGTTCAGGCCCCTCGCGTAGCCGAAGAGCACCACCTTGAGCAGCACCCTCGGGTCGTAGGCCCTCCGCCCGGTCTCGTCGTTCTTGAACTCCGCGTCGAACGCACTCAGGTCCAGCCGCTCCTCCACCACGTAGTGGATCGTGTGCTCCAGCGTCCCGGGCACCAGCTGCTCACTTAGTGACACCGGCACCAGCTGCGTCTGGGAGTAATCGCGGGGCTTGTATCTCGCCATCCCGGATACTAACTCGCCCGTTTGATCCGGACCAGAACAACCGCCCGAAAAAGGGGGTTTTTCGACAGTCTCAACGTCAATCGTGAGCCACGCGCGGCAGCGCGTTGGCTCCACGATCTTGTTGGCATTCGATTCGAATTGTTCCTTCCAAGTATGCCACCGTTCGCCCGGATATGAAGACGCGCTCGTTCTCAACCCGGCAGCGAAGGGTGCCCGTCCGCTTCGATAGCTGAAAAGCACTCATGGCGGACTTGTTCAAACGTTTAGCCCAATACGGTGCGAGCGTGCAATGTGCTGAACCCGTCACTGAATCTTCATCAACTCCATAATTCGGTGCAAAAAAACGGCTTACAAAATCCGCCGTCCGTCCCGGCGCAGTGACGATGACGCCCCGCAAATCAAGGGCCATCAATCGACGGAAATTTGGTGCCATTGCGATGATCTCTGCCTCGCTCTCGAATACAGCCATATAGTCCATCGCGCGATAGCATGCGCTTGGACGCGAGCCCAACGCCTCGATCATCTCAGCAGGAGTCTCGCAAGGGACACCAACCTGAGCCGGAAAATCAAGGGTCAAGAGTTCATCTTCCCGAACAACGTACAGTGGACCACTGCGTGATTGAAACGTGACCCGTGAGTTGCCCGAGCCGCTCAAAACAAACAAAACGTGGGCGGCGGCCAACGTGGCATGTCCGCAAAGGTCAACTTCCTTCGTGGGGGTAAACCAGCGCAGATCGTAATGGCCATCCCTCTCGACATAGAACGCCGTTTCGGACAGGTTGTTCTCAGCGGCAATCGACTGCAGCAATTCATCCGGCAACCAGTCATCGAGTGGGCATACAGCAGCGGGATTGCCCTGAAAAGGAGCCTCGGCAAACGCATCGATCTGGTAGATTGGGAGCTTCATGTCTTATGCCAACGCCGCGGATGAGGTGACCGCCTGATCGATCCCTCGAAATCATGCTGGTCGGGAGTGTTCTCCCGTGCCGGCCCGAAACGAGAGCTTCTCTGGCGGTTCACCTCGATCCGCTGGTTAGCCGTCATTTCAAATTCCTCAAAGTCACCGCTCCAATGAAGCTCAACAACAAGCAAAGTGGAACAACCATCCTAGCGATGGCCCACAGGCCGCTCATGGCCTCATGAAGGGAGGCCCACTTCACACCTTGGGCCTCTCTGTCAAACGCCCGTCGTGCAGGTCCAACGCACCATGCAACACAGTTGGCGAGCATTAACCCCAGGGGTAGGCTAGCAAAAAAAAGCGGCATCAGAAGCAGGAAGCTAGAAATGAAGGACGGGAAGCTGATGCCACCGCCCCAAAACTCGTGCAATCTCCCAGCGTGCTCTGGGTAAATCGCGATGTGAATGCGCCACATGATCTGGAAGAAGATGTATGTGAAGCCGACGACACTGAAGAGACCGAGTGGAATCAACAAAATATTCCATGCACTCTTGCGACGTTGGGCGCGTTGGTGCGCGCGTGCAAGATATCCGGGTTTTCGGACTTCCTCCATGAACGCGCGTAGTTTGGGGGCATTGTCGTTCATATCGGCTAACGTTGTTTAGTTGACCCATTTGTCTGTTTTGGGGGCAAAGCGGACACGCTGTTCGGGGGCCTTGACAGAGGCTGGGGTGTGTCGTATTATACGGGCGTACAATGGATTCGGGAAGGAACGGGTGTCGGCCGGGAAGGGGCCGAGGAACGAGGCGTGGTGGGAGGGGATGCAGGTAGCCGGGAGGTGCCGACGTGGGTGAGGCGCCTGGTGATGGCGCAAGGGGTGTGCCTGACCAAGGAGACGCTCTGTTGGTGAAATATTCACCGATCCCGTTGGATGGGATGTTGCCGAAGTCGGGGGGCGGTGCAAGCGCGAAGGGGGGAGGGGGTGCTGGGTACTCAGGGCTTTTGGTTATTCGACGGCAACCTGTTGGAGGTCAGCACCGCCCCCGGCGCGCCGGGGCGGCGCCAGCCAGAGTTGTCCACGCGCCGGATTATTCATGATGAAACTTCTGGGGGCGGGGCCGTTTTGGACTGCGGTGGCAGAGCGAAGCGGCGTCACCGCTTTTGCCTCCGGCGGAGCCGAGACCGATGGCCCCGGCTCGCGCTTCGCGCGCTGCCAAAGCGGTGGCGCCGTCCGGCGGTTGCCGCACTTTGCCACCGCAGTCCAAAACCCTCCCAGCGCGGATCCTGGGTCGGGCACGAGCCGCGCACGCGATCAGCGCCCGAAGTTTCTGGCTAGCCTTTAGGCTGAATCGGGCGCGAAACGGGCTAGAGCCTGGACTCCAACGGCTTCGGTCGAGCGAACGAAAAGCTCTGGCTGGGTTCTGGGTGCCGGGTCAATGGTTGGGGCGGAAGAGGGCTTCGAAGTGGCCTTTTCCGTTCCATGGGCCCCGTGAACTCTTTGGTGTGAAAGGTCTGGCCGTTGCGGCTGGCAGGGGGTCCTTGCGGCGTGGCCGGGGGCCGGTGTGGCGTGGGAGGGGGCCGTTGCGCCACCGTCAGGAGCGACGGCGGTGCCTATGCCGTTTTCACGCTTGTACCGTCGAAGGTGGGCGCGCCAGACGGGGCACCGTACGGCCCGTGGCCTCCTGTGAAAGGATGCACGGATCGATGCGTTCGCTGGACTCGCGCTTGGCACGCTCAGGCCTGATCGCATTCTCGCCTTAATCCCCGAAATGAACCCCGCTTCCTGCGAAGTCCCAAAACCGCGGGCAAATGAACAACCCGCGATTTCGAAGGCAACAGATTTCTATCCCGGATTTCTATCCGAGTTCACGGGGGCCGCGCAGGATGGGTTTGATCGCGGGTGAACCGCGGACGCCGGGGACGGCGTCCCTCCCGGGCTGGGACCGGGAAATCGTCGGTGTTCAGGTTCATGTGAGGCAGTGCGTGACTGCTTGCGGGTGGGCGTGGGATTCCCTAAGAGAGAGGGATTGGCCATGGATCTTCAGAAATACATCAAGGAAAAGGGCGCGCGGGTGGATCGGGCACTGGATCGGCTGATCCCGAAGGAGCGGGTGAAGCCGGCGACGATCCACAAGGCGATGCGGTACAGCATTTTTGCGGGCGGGAAGCGCATGCGCCCGATACTCTGTCTCGCGGCTGGCGAGGCATGCGGGGGATCGATCGAGGACGCTATGCCCTTGGCGTGCGCGGTGGAGTGCATCCACACCTATTCGCTGATTCACGATGATCTGCCGTGCATGGACGACGATGATTTTCGACGGGGGCGGCCGACATCGCACAAGGTTTTTGGCGAGGGCATCGCCGTTTTGGCGGGCGACGCGCTGCTGACCATCGCGTTTGAGATGGTTGCGGGCAGCTGGGCGAAGAGCCGGTATCCGCATGCGGCGCTGATCGGGGAACTTGCGCTCGCGGCCGGGAGCCTCAATCTGATCGCTGGGCAGGTGGCGGACTTGGAGGGGGAGGGGAACCATCTGGGATTGGCGGACCTCCGATTCATCCACGAGCGGAAAACCGCGGCGCTGATCCGTTCGTCGCTGCGGCTCGGCGGGATGTCGGCCAACGCGCCGGCCGGGAGGCTGAAGGCGCTTTCGGACTTCGGATTGGCGCTGGGGCTGGCATTTCAGATCATCGACGACATTCTGGACGTGACGCAGACGTCCGAGCATCTGGGCAAGAGCGCGGGCAAAGACGTCAAGGCGCAGAAATCGACATATCCGGCGCTGCTGGGCCTGGCCGGCGCGCAGAGGGAGGCGGATCGCTGGACGCGGCGGGCGCTGGAGGCGCTGAAGCCCTTTGGTGGCCGAGGTGGGACGCTGCGGGCCATCGCCGACCACCTGCTCAAGCGAACGAACTGAGCGCATGGAAGAGAAGCTGGAGCTTTTTCCGGCACTTCAGGCGGCGGGGTGGATCCAGCACGTATTCACGACGCGCGGATGCACGCCCGCGTTGGTCCGCCATGCCGGGGAGGAGGCGCTGTTGGCGGCCTTGCCGATCGCGGGGCGCGAGTGGCGCTTCGCCGAGCAGGTGCATGGCAATGGCGTGGCGCTTGTGGGACGCAGTTCGCCGCGGGTGACCCCCGGAGTCGACGCGCTCTGCACGGGAGAAGCGGGCGTGGTGTTGGGGGTATCGGTGGCGGACTGCTGCGCGGTTTTCGTGGTGGATGCCGCGCGCCGGGCGATCGGACTTGCGCATTCGGGAAGGCGTGGCACCGAACTCAATGTCCTGGGCGCGCTGGTCGGGGAAATGGGGCGGGCCTTTGGAACAAGGCCGGGGGACGTGCTGGTGCAATTGAGCCCGTGCATCCGACCGCCGCATTATGATGTGGATTTTGCGGCGATGATCCGCCGGCAGGCGGAGGAGCTGGGCGTTGCCGCGTGCCACGATTGTGGCGTGTGCACGGCCTCGCGGCTTGACCGTTATTACTCGTACCGGGCCGAGAAGGGCAACACGGGCCGGATGCTGGCGGCATTGGGGATTCTCTAAGGCCATGGCAGAGCGCGTCGTTGTGACCGGGGTGGGTGGGATCCTGCCGATGGGCGGGGACAGGAAGTCCCTGATGTCGGCGCTGCGGGCGGGGCGATCGGGGATCGGGCCGCTGACCCGATTTGATCCCGGGCCGTTTCGCGTGAGGCTGGCCGGGCAAGTGGACGATTTTGAGCCCGAGCGGTGGATCGCGCGGCATCGGCTCAAACGGATGGACCGGTGCGCGCAATTCGCCGTGGTGGCGTGCCGGCTGGCATTTGAGGACGCGAGATTGGAGGTGGGAGGCGGGTTGTTGCGGGCGCGCTGGGGGGTGTCGTGCGGGACCGCGCTGGGGGGATTCGCGCAGGCCGAGGCGCAGCACGCGCGTTTTCTGGAGAGAGGGCTCGGGGGCGTGACGCCTTCGTTGGCATTGCAGGTATTCGGCGCGGCCGCGCACAGCCAGGTCGCGATCGAATTCGGGCTGGCGGGATACTCCATCACGAATTCGAACAGCTGTGCCGCGGGCGCGGTGGCCGTGGGCGAGGCGTTCCGGGCGATCCGCGAGGGTCGGTGCGATCTGATGGTGGCCGTCGGGGCAGAGGCGCCGCTGGCGCCGCTGACGTTCGGGGCATTCGAGTTATTGGATACGATGTGCCCGGAGGGGTTTTTCCCGTTCGACGTGCGCCGCGGGGGATTCGTGATGGGCGAGGGTTCGATGGCGCTCGTGTGCGAGTCGCGGTCGCACGCGGAGGCGCGTGGGGCGGAACCGATCGCGGAGATCCTCGGCTATGCCCTGAACAACGATGCGTACCACATGTCGTCGCCAAGGCCGGACCGGGAGACGATCGCGGCATGCATGAGGGCGGCGCTGGCCTCGGCCAACGTGGCGCCGGAGGAGATCGGATACCTGAACGCGCACGCCAGCGGGACGAAGCTCAATGATGCGACGGAGTGCGCGGCGATCCGGGATGTGTTTGGCGCGCACGCGCAAAGACTCACGGTGAGTGGGACGAAGCCCTTCCACGGGCATTCGCTGGGGGCAGTCGGGGCGGTGGAGTCGGCAATCTGCTGCCTGGCGCTGCACCAGGGATGGTTGCCCCCGACGATCAATCTGGAGCAACAGGATCCGGCCTGCGACCTGTATTGCATTCCGCGCGTCGGCGTGGAACGGCGGGTGGATCGGATCATGAAGGACTCTTTTGGTTTCGGGGGCATCAACGCGTGCCTTGTGTTTGGGAGGGCGGGGGGATGAGGGAGCGCCGGGGGCTGAGCGCCGAGCGCCGGTATTGTGCCGCGCTGTGTGCTTTGCTGGTGGGATCGATCGCGCAGGGCTCGATCCAGTGGGAAACGACGCGGCAGACACTGCGGCCGAAGCGTGGCGAGGCGACCGTGCGCACGGCATTTCGCTTCATCAATCGGGGCGCGCCGGTGAGGGTGAGGCACATTTCGACCTCGTGTGGCTGCACGGAGGCGAAGCTGGATGATCGCGAGCTGGGGTCGGGCGAGGCCGGTGAACTGACGGTGGTGTTTCGCATCGAATCGCAGCGCGGCGTGCTGCGGAAGTACATCCGGGTCGAGACGGACGATCCGTCCCGACGCGTGGAAGAACTGATGCTGGTGGTGGAAATACCGGAGACGGTGTGGGTGGCGCCGCGTTTTGTCTGGTGGGAGGGGCGGGGCGAGCGCGGGGCAAGGTCTTTTTGGGTCGATGCGGTTGGCGACGTGGGGATCAAGTCGGTTCGGGCGACGGCCACCAAGTCCGAGTGGGGCGTGGGTGTCAAGGCCGAGAGGGATGGGCTGCGCTATCGCGTCGACCTGCGACCGCCCGACAATACCCTGGAGGGATCGACGGTGGTGGCGATCTCCGTTGGGCTGAAGGATGGGGATACTGTCTCGCTGCCGGTATTCGCGAGGGTGTTTGGGGCGCGGCATGATGGGGGGGGGCGGGCACCGTGAGGGCGCCGGTCCGACATCTGGCGGTCGCGCTCGCGGGGTCGGTGGCCCTGGCGGGCATCGCTGTGGTGGGCGCCGCGGGATCGCTCTGGCTGAATCGGGGACTGCCCGCCGTGCGGCTCGCGTGCGCGGACGTGGGCGGGATAAGTCCGCGGGATGCGATGGCGCTGGTGCCGGCCGGAGTGCTGTGGGTGGATGCGCGATTGGAGCGCGACCATGAGGTGGGGCATTTGGCGGGGGCGGTGTGCGTCAACGAGATGAACTGGGAGGCGCAGGTGTCCGCACTGGTCTTCGCGTGGCGGCCGGCGATGCGCGTGGTGGTGTACGCGGACCGGGGCGACGCGGGCGCGGCGCGGCGCGTGGCAGCGCTGGTGCGCGTGGCGATCGGCCTTCGGGACGTGGTGTTCCTCGATGGCAACTGGCGAGATCTGGGTGCAGCTTTTGGCATTGACGGGGGTGCGCCATGAGGCTGGCGGCTGTCGGGTGCCGGTGGTTGCTGGGGGCGCTATTCCTCGTTGCCGGGTGCGCGAAGGCGCTGGATCCGGGAGGATTCGTTCGCGACATCGATGGTTATCGGATGTTGGAGGGTCCGCTGCTGGTGGGGGCCGCGTTCTTTATCCCGTTCTTCGAGGTGGCGGTCGGAACGGCGCTGGTTTTGCGGTGGCCGTATCGGGGGGCGGTGCTGGCGGCCGGTGGGATGCTGACGATGTTCTTGGTGGCGTTGGTGCAGGCGTGGGCACGCGGGCTCGACATCAACTGCGGATGTTTCGGGGATGGTCCGGGGCTGTTTGGGTACCCGTGGTGGGTGGCCCGTGACGCCGCAATGCTGTTGGCCTGCGCCGTGTGCTGGACAGAGGCGACGAAGGGCCCCGGCCCGGATGAAGGGGGTGCGCGGTGAGGGCGTTCGGCGGGAGGATGCTGGCGTTCTTCTCGTTGTTGCTACCGGGGCCCCGGGCGTTTGGGGCATGGGTGGCGAAGCCGCCGAGGGTCGCCATCGATGGGAGCGGGGGTCTCGTGATTTTCGAGCGGGACTTCAAATCGGGCGGGGTGAGCGTGACGGTGCGCGTGGCCGCGTTTGATGATCGGCGGCACACGTTGCGGGTGGTGGATAATCCGGCGAGTGCCCGGGTCACGCTGGCGGATGCCATGCGCCGGGCGGGATGCGATGCCGGGGTCAACGGCGGGTTCTTCCACGCGGACTGGACGCCGCTGGGCCTGTTGGTGAGTGCCGGCCGACTGATCCATCCGATGGAGCGGGCGAAGCTTTTGAGCGGCGTGTTGGCCGTGACCCGCGAGAGACCGCTGTTGCTGAGGTATGCGGAGTACCGACTGGGTCCCCAGACGCGGGATGGGCTGCAGGCAGGCCCATTTCTAGTGGATCGCGGCACTGCCGTTTTCGGACTGAAGAACCGCAGGCGCGAGCGGAGGACCGCGGTGGCGACGGATGGACATCATCGCTGGGCGATCATTGCAACTGGGCCCGTGGGCCTATCGGATCTTGCGGCAATCCTCGCGGGCGATGAGAGTGCGGCGGGATTCAAGGTGGCAAGGGCGTTGAATCTCGACGGCGGATCATCGACGGCGTTTTGGGCGGTCGGGGCCGAGGGGATCGGTTGCGCGGAGGTGGGATTTGTTCGGAATTTTGTGGCGGTCGTGAAGAGGGAGAAACCGTGAGGGCGGGACCGGGCTTATACCTTGGCATCCTATTGGCAGCGCGGGCAGTGGCGGGCGACAATGCCATTCCCACAGTGGCGGACATCCGGGCAGCGGGGGCGTATTCCGTGGGGCAACGGGGCACCTGCCTGCTCGTGATCCAAGGCGGCAAGACGATCTGGGAGGAGTACACGGGGGGGTCGAGCGAGACAGAGACGAACAAGATCTACAGCGGGACGAAGGCCTTCTGGAATCTCGCGGCTCTGGCGGCGGAGGAGGACGGGCTCCTGACCCTGAACGAGGCCGCGGCGGACACGGTGACGGAGTGGCGGGGGGACGATCAGAGGGCCAGGATCACCATCCGGCAATTGCTGGACTTCAGCAGCGGGTTGGATCCGACGTTCTATTTGCATCGCGAGGGGCTCAAAGATCGGGACACGACCGCGATCGGCAGGGCCCTCGTGGCGGGACCCGGGAGAGAGTTCATCTATGGCCCGTGCTCGCTGCAGGTTTTCCACGCCATCCTGAAAAGGAAGCTGGCTGCTCGTGGCGAGACGCCGACGCGGTATCTGGAGAGGCGCGTGCTGGTGCCACTGGGATTGGGGCCGCAGCGCTATCTGCCGGACGGAGCGGGAAACCCATTGCTGGCGTCCGGGTTCATGCTCAGCGCGAGGCAGTGGGCGGAACTGGGCAAGCTCCTGTTGCGCGGCGGCGAACCGGTCTTGCACCAGGCTGCGTTGAAGGACCGATTTCGCGGCAGCCGGGCAAACAGGGCGTTCGGTCTGGGCCTGTGGAACAATGGATCGGTGGGAGGTCTGGGCAGCCTATTCAAGGGTTCTGTTGACATCGAGGAGATGCTCGAGGCGGATTGGAAGAAGCAGCGGTGGGATGGGGTGTTCCTGTGCCGTTCTGCGCCGCCCGATCTGTTTGCGTCGATCGGTTCGGCGGGGCAGCGATTGTACGTTGTCCCATCGCTGGATCTGGTGGTGGTGAGGATGGGTAAAGGCGCGAAGTTCTCTGACCCGGAGTTTCTGAAGCGTCTTTTCCCGGGGCGATGATCGGGGCCGTTTTCGACGCGGTGGCCGAGTGAAGCGGCGACGCCGCCGCACTCCAAAACGCGAGGGGCGGGATTTTTTTGGAGTGCGGCGCGCAAACGCGCCGCTTTGGCCGTTCGTCCGGCACAGCCCAAGCGGTGGCGCGGGCAATTCTGCCCGCGACGGCGGCCAAGGCACGCGGCGGCAGGCAGGATTGCCCGCGTCACGGCAGCGGGAGTTCTTGAGTCATCGTGCCCCCGCGGACGGGGCGCAACCGGGGGTGAAAAAGAGACGTGGGAGCGCGCTTGCGCGCGATTCGCGCACGGGATCGCCTGCAAGCTGAATCGCGCCAACGCAGTTGAGAAAGTGAACTTAGGCGAACTTAGGCGGCAATACGCTTAAAGGCAGTGGGTTGCGCGAGTGTTCGGCAAGAACGGCTAGTTGAGACAAAAAGGGGGATTTGGGGCGGAATGACAAGC
>JAKQKQ010000209.1 GCA_029560585.1 Verrucomicrobiota bacterium
CGCGGAATGGAAATCGATCAAGCCGACCTATTCGGGCTCGATCGGCTCCGCCATCGCGGCATGGGATGGCTCAAGCAGCGCGAGCTACCCCTTCCGGTGGGTCGTGATGATCAGGGACGCGCGGCCCTGGTTCCACCCGACAAACAATCTCTCCTGGGCGTACACGGTCTACCGGGCGACGACGGGAGAGGGCGCCGGCTTCCCGCCGAAGATCAGGGCGAGGAACGGGACGACCCTCCTGAACAACACCGTCTGGAACAAGGCCGTGCCGATGTGGGTGACGCAGGACCCGAGGCCCAGGCGGTTCCGCGCGTTCGACAACTCCAGCGCGGACGTGGTGGAGATCACGAGGCAGCACCAGCAACCGTGAGGTGAGACGATGAAGAGGGCATTGTTGATGGCATTGGCGGCGGTCGCGATGGCGGTGCGGGGGCAGGAATCGACGAACAACGTCGTCGGTTTCACGACCCGCGAGCTACCGCACGCGATCCGCTATGAGGCGACGATGGGCGCGGGACAGATCGCGGCGTTCCGGGAGCTGATCCGGCCCTCCGTGCAGATCCCGTCGATCGCGTCCAATGCGACGCTGCGGATCTGGGTTAGGCCCGAGACCAACGGCTCGGCCGCGGTGATCGTCGAGATCGCCCGTTGACAGGACCGGAGGCGATATGTCGGTGGACTGTGAGGAATGCCGCGAGGAGGTGCTTCGCCGCATCGAGCGCATCGAGGTCTGGGCCTTCGGGCCCACCGAGCAGAACGGCGCTCGGGGCGCCATCGAGGAGCTTCGGCGGAAGGTCGAGGCAGTCCAGCGGTCGATCTGGCTCACGACCGGGGCGCTGGTCATCCTTCAGCCGGTGCTGATCGCCGCGCTGGTTAAGTGGCTTTTGTAAAACAAGCGAAGTCCGCCGCAGCGGCGCAGTGTGCGTCAGGGCTCGGTCACCTTGAGCCGCATGAAGAGTTTGTGATTCGAACCGACTGGGTAGGTGAAGGTGTGCGTTGTCCCGCCACCGGTGTCGGACACGGAGTCCCAGTGCACAAGGTCGGTTGAAACTTCGGCCCCGTAAATGATTCCGCTCACGCTAGAGGGCTGGGTGAACGTGACGGTCAAGTTGTTCCCGTTGCGCGTCGGCAGAGGGAGCGCGGCCAAGTCCGCACGCCAAGGATGGAGACCGAAAGCGAACTCTTCTAGGTTCTTCACTCCATCACCGTCCGGGTCTGCCCCATCCGCTGCGCTGCCAGAGTTAGCCATGGTGCCAAAGTACTGGAAACGCCAACTTTCTGACGCCGTGATCACATTTGCCTTAGCGACAAACGCGGATACTTTCCCGCCCGCCGTCGCGAAACGGCCCCCCGCGTAAAGGTCCGTTCCGGATATGACCAGAGCATACATCATGTCGCTCGTTCCCGAGCCCAGGGCCGACCACGAGGTTCCGTTCCACTTGGCCACGAAATTCGCGGGGTTGCCGCCCGCCGTGGTGAAGTCGCCCCCCGCGTACAGGTCGTTGCCGGACACCGCCAGTGCACTCACCATGCTGTTCATTCCCGAGCCCAAGGCCGACCACGAGGTTCCGTTCCACATCGCGATGTTTGTTGCCCCGATGCCGCCAGCCGTAACAAAACTACCACCTGCGTACACGTTCGAACCGGCCACTGCCAGCGCTCCAACGTAGGGCTCAAATCCGGTCACTCCCCCGTTGAGTGCCGACCACCATGTGCCGTTCCATTTTGCGATCCGACTCGCCCCGATGCCGCCTGCGGTGGTGAACCAGCCCCCCGCGTACAGGTTGGTCCCGGATACCGCCAGAGCACGGACCGCGTCGTTCATTCCTCCCAAAGGTGACCATGTGCTCCCGTTCCATCTTGCGATCCGATTGGCCGTGATGCCGCCTGCGGTGGTGAACCAGCCCCCCGCGTACAGGTTGGTTCCGGATACCGCCAGAGCAGAGACCACGTCGTTCATTCCCGCACCCAAGGGTGACCATGTGCTCCCGTTCCATCTTGCGATCCGATTGGCCGTGATGCCGCCTGCGGTGGTGAACCCGCCCCCCGCGTATAGGTTGGTCCCGGATACCGCCAGAGCACAGACCTCGTTGTTCATTCCCGAGCCCAATGGGAACCATGTGCTCCCGTTCCATCTCGCGATATAACTGGCGTTGGTCTCGCCCGCCGTGATGAAGGCGCCTCCTGCGTACAGATCGTTGCCGGATACCGCCAGCGCCGTGGCGGCCATATTCATCCCCGAGCCGACATCCAACCAGTCGCAGCCGTTCCACCTGGCAATGTGGTTCATGCTGCGGCCACCCATATCAAGGAAATTGCCGCACGCGTAAAGGTCGTTGCCCAATACCGCAAGCGCAGAGACACCGCCGTGTGTTCCCGATCCCACAGCCGACCAAGAGGTTCCGCACCACTTTGCGACATTATTCGCGGGGTTGCCGCCTGCGGTGCTGAACGCGCCCCCCGCGTATAGGTTGGTCCCGGATACCGCCAGAGCACAGACCGCGTCGTTCAATCCCGAACCCAGAGGGGACCATGTGCTCCCGTTCCACTTCGCGATATTTTTCGCCCCGATACCGCCTGCGGTGGTGAACCCGCCCCCCGCATACAGATCGTTGCCGGATACCGCTAGCGCAGAAACAGAACCGTCCGTACTCAAACCCACGTCCGACCAATTGGTGCCATTCCACATGGCGATGCCGTTCGCAAAGAACCCGCCCGCCGCATTGAAGCTTCCCCCCGCGTATAGGTTGTTACCGAATATCACCAGTGCGATAACCCAGCCAGCCGTCCCCGATCCGAGAGCCGACCATGCAGTTCCGTCCCACTTGGCGATGTTGTACGCGAGACGGTCGCCTGCTCTGGTGAACAAGCCCCCGGCGTACAGGTCCTTGCCGGACACCGCCAGCGCGCTGACGCAGTTACCGTAGACTGGTTCGCCTATCCCCGAGCCCAGGGCCGACCACGAGGTTCCGTTCCACTTGGCCACGAAATTCGCGGGGTTGCCGCCCGCCGTGGTGAAGTCGCCCCCCGCGTACAGGTCGTTGCCGGACATCGCCAGTGCACGCACCATGCCGTTCATTCCCGAGCCCAGGGCAGACCACGAGGTTCCGTTCCATTGGGCGATTCGGTTAGCAACCACATCGCCGACGAACCTGAAAGCGCCACCAATATATAGATTCCCTGAAGCATCCACGGCCATAGCATTGACGTACTGATCCGCGCCACGGATGCCCCCCATGCTAACCCAATCCTCGTCACTGAACGTGGGGTCGATGCGCACGGGATAGGTGGCGCCCGTGTCGTCCAGGACGAGGTCGAGGCGAGAGACGGAAGCGACCTCGATGCGGGCGGACAGTTCGCGGTTCTGTGCGTCTATCGCGCGCAAACGGCTGTAGGCGATCTTTCGCCCCGTGCCTTCGTACACCAGCCGGGCGCCGTGGGCGAGCGGTTCAGCCCGCGCGCCAGTCACGTCGAGTTCCAAGCGAAGCTCACCTTTCCCGCCGGGCCGTTCCAAAATGAGAAAATCCTGCCGCACCCCGTCCATGCTCACGGAGTATTCCTCCTCCACGCCGGGACGAATGAAGCGCGCGACTTTTCCCTGCACGCTCACCTCGCCGTTGGCGGGCAGGGTGATTTCGGCTGTGTCCTTGCGTCCGAGCGCTGAGGCGATCACCCGGAAACGCACGCTCCGGGATGCCTCCTCCGTGGAGGTCAGCCACAGCCCCTCAGTCGTGGCTTGGCCTTCGAGCTTCTGGAATACGCATCGCAGCCGCGCCCCGCCTTCGGTGGCTGAGACGCCGAGGCCGTCACCCTTGTACTGCTTCTCCGCGGCGGCCCCGATCTGGTCGAACGGGATCGGCGCGGCCTTCTTTTCGGCGGGCGCGTTGGTTTGCGCATCGGCGGCCAGCGGCAGGGCCATGGCGAGCAGCAGGCACCGGCGGCCGAAGGTGGCCAGCGGTTTGGACGGAGCAGAGACGGTGGACGCGATGAGGGCGAGGCGGCGCGGGTACATAGAGGTAGAGGGTAGGGAGCTTGGTTCTGGATGTCCGGGGGAGAGACTTCACCATGGGGGGCGCCTTGAATGCCGACAGGGCCGCTGAAGGCACTCGGACCACGGATGCCTTTGTAACGGATCGGTGTTCGTTAATCAACCACCATCGCCTGGAAGCCGGATCTTTGACACGCGCCCAGGGGAATGAACTGGGCACTCGCCGCGAAGATCCTCACCAGCCCGAAGGCCAAGGCGTTCCTCGGGTCTTCGGCCCGCCACGCGCTGACGGTTGGCGCGGGATGGCTCGCGGCCCACGATCTGCTTGATCCCTCAAAGAAGGAGACATGGGTGGCCGCCGCCCTCCTGCTCCTCGGTTGGGGCTGGGGTCTGATCGAGAAGGCGGCCCGGGAGGCGTGATGATCGTATCCCTGTTTGAGCGGGGTTCCGGTCCCGGTACGGCCGCTTTGCGATGGTGGCAGCGGTGTCCCTTCGCGCACGTCAAGACGGCGTTCCTGCTGCCCGATGGTTCATGGAAGATCCTCGAGGCGCTGGGGGAGATCAATCGGGTGATTTGGCGGGATCCGGTCCCGGCCGATGCCCTGGCGCGGACGCTCGCTTTCGTGGACGCGCCCGATCCGGTGGACGAGGCCCGGGCCGCAGAATTCGCCGCCGCCCAGGACGGCAAGGGCTACGACTACGCCGGCATCGGCGCCTTCCTCGCCCGGAGGGACCGGACGGCCGCCGAACTCCAGCGCGAGCGCGAGGGAAGGGAGGTCTGGTTCTGTTCGGAGATTGATTTTGCCATCGCCGCCAAGGCGGGCCGACTGCTTCACGCACGCATGCAGCCCTTCGAGTGCAGCGTCCGCGATGCGTGGATCAGCCCCGTCCGCATCGAAATCCCCAACCCCCTACCACGCACATGAGCACCATAGTCCCATCCCAGCGTCCCAAGGTTTCCGAAAAGAGGATCGCTGAGATCCTCGTCGAGCGCGGCGTGCGCGATCCGGTAGCGGTGGTTGGCTGGCCCGGTTGGTTCGCGGACATGGGCAGGCCCGGCAATGACCGCGGGATCTACGACGACGCCATCATCGTGGCCACGCCCACGGCGTTCGCCGCCTTCAACGGCAACGTCGATCCGGTCGGCAGCGGATGGAATCCGGGCGTGGGTAAACCCTACGCGTCGCTGAAGCCCGGCGTGTGGCAATATCATCCCGGCTGGCACAAGTGGGGCAGCCCATTCGGCCACCCCGCCTTCCGCCAGGCCGATGAGGTCACCGTCATCCGCGATCCCGCGAACGGGAAGGGGACGTGGGAGGAGACCGGCGACTTCGGCATCAACATCCACCGGGGATCGTACAGTTCGCCGTCTTCGTGGGGTTGCCAGACCATCTGGCCCGACCAGTGGAAGGCGTTCTACGAACTGGTCACTTCCGAGCTGCGGCGCCACGTCGCGCCGAAGATCGAGGACGCCGTGTTCCCGTACGTGCTCCTCGGGCGCTAGCGGGTCCGCGAGGCACGACTTCGCCCGAAAACCACTTCTTTGCCTGGTCTGGAGTGACCAAGTTGCCGGCGAGATCGCGGATGGACCGGTAGGATCGGTAGATCTCCTGGGGGCTGTTGCCGCATTCGTCCGCGACGCGGGCGACGTCACCGATCTCGGCGACCCGGTAGCTAATATATGAGTCGCGAAGGCCATTGCGGGGCCAGCGACCGAGGAGCGCGCGGGCGATGGGCTCCATGCGATGCTGGGGGCGACCCTCGATCAGGAGCGACAGTTTCGACATGAGCGGTTCGAGTTTGCTGGCCAATTCGGGCCGGAGGGGGATGAGCCTCGGACGGCCCGTGAGCAGTTGTGCGTGGCCCTTGGTCTGGGTTTCGTCGAGCGCGATCCAGCCGGTGTCCCAGTGGAGCGAGTTCGGGGTGATGCGCTCTATTTCCGCGGAGCGAATGCCCGCGAGGCCGCCCAGCAGCAGCCAGACGCGGCATTGATCGTCCGGGGCCATCTCGTAAAGGCGCCAGAACCACTCGGGCGGTATGACGGACTTTTCGCCATGCCGGATTCGGGCGCGGGTCACGCGCTCCGGCGCGGTCTTGCCCTCTGGCAGGAAGCCGCGGGATTGGGCGAACCGGAAGAGCGTGGTCCATGCCGCCCGGTAGTTGTTGCGGGTGCGGGCGCCGCCCACGCCATCGAGAGCCCTTTCGATGTCCTGGGTGGAAATCTCTCCGATGCCGCGTTGACCGAAGTGCTCCGTGATCCGGATCATGTAGTGGTGGAGCGTCCAGCGGTACCGCTTCGACCGGTCCTCCCGGGACTCGAGGAACTGCTGCGCGAGTTCGGCGACCTTCGCCACGCCCGCGGGGGGGCGGTGCTGGACGTAGAAGCGGGCGGCCTCGATGAGTCCTGCACCGGTGCCTTGCAGGATTGTTTTGGCCTCGGCGAATGCGGCCGCGTCGGCGGGAGAGATCCATTTGCCGAACGAGGCGATCTTCGGGCTGCGGGAGCGGAGCTTTTCGAGGAGGGCCTGTTTCGATGCGGCGCGGGCAAAATGGTTCTTTCCGCCCATGCGCGCATAGGCGCGCCAGTCCCCATCCTGCCAGATGCGCCACGTGACTCCGTTGAGGAGCTGATTTTGCCGGATTTTGTCAGACGCTTTTTTCGCCACCGCTGACAAAATCTGACAAAACCGGAGGGCCATTTCAAGCCCAAATGGACCATTTCTTCCCTCTGAGCCTCATGGGTGAGAGGGTGCTGGAGACAGGACTTGAACCTGCACGCCTTGCGGCACTGGAACCTAAATCCAGCGTGTCTGCCATTCCACCACTCCAGCGGTGCGTGGGACGAACGATGAACATACTCTGGGATACCCGTGGTGGAAGGTCAAATATGCGCGGAAATTGGGCGTTCTTGGGGTGGCTGGGAGAGTCCTCGACGTAAGCCCTTGGCGGGGCTATGATTTACCATAGCATGGCTGTTGTGGCGGCGAGCGCAGGTCAAGAGCACTGGCTGTCTTACACCTGTCCGCATTGCCTCTCGATCTTGGAGGTCGACGGGGATTGGTCGGGACAGGTGGTGGGATGTCCTAGTTGCGGGAGCAGTGTGCAGTTGCCACGGCTGGGTGATCCGGGTTTGCGCGACCGGCGTTGCACGTGGTGTGGACTGCGGGCCTCATTCATGGGATTTCGGGCGAACGGGCAATTCGTTTGTCCGGGCTGTCGTGCGGCGGTGGACAAGAGTCCGGAGCGCTCCAGGGCGATGGACGCGGGGCCGGTTTCGGTGGTGGTGCCCAAGGTTGCACCTGAAAAGCGATCGAAGCAGGAGACGCAGCATATCACGCTTCCGACCCGCGACCCGAAGAAGAGCGGGGCGGAGGCAGGTCTGCTGAGGGCTGCGCCCATCGTGCCTCGACCGCAACCGTCGGCCGGTGCGAGATTTGCGGGGAGCGGGCCGACGTCGCCCGTCTCACCGCCGGTGGTGCCCGTCCCAGCGGTTCAGGCTACACAGGCCCAACCGTCGCCGGACACCGCGAGAGTGGCGCGGCCGTCTGCCACGATCGCCGCGTCGCCGACGCCGCTATTTCCGCCGATCGTGCCGCGGCATACGCCAGTCATGGCGCCGCCAGTCACTCAGAAACCGGGGACACCGAAGCCCGGCGCGCCAGAATCGGTGTCGGGCGTGGCGGCGACCCCGGAATCGCAAGCGATCAAAGCGAGCACGGGAACAGGCCGGGGGCCATTCGCGTCGGTTTCGAAAGGGCCGAAGGAGGCCGTCATGGCCACGCCCGTCAAGGGGGAAGAGCCCAGGCCGAAAAAGGAGTACGCGAAGTTTTTCCAGGCGGAGCCAAAGGCGGAGGCGGTGAGTCCGGAGAAACGGGAGCCCACCCCTCCGCGGAAAGAGGGGCCCTTGGGCGTGGCGGTGGAGCGTCCGGCGCCAGCGGCGGCCGAAGTGCGGCCGGTGGCGCGCGAGAAACCGCAAGGATTCCCGTGGATGGTCCCGGCCCGCGTCACGAAGAAAGACGTGCCGGTGCCGATTGTGCGGCCACCGGTGACATTGCCTCCGGTGTTCAAAGGCAGTGCCACGGGAGGACCCTCTGCCACGCTCGCCAAGAAGGCGACGGACGTGATTGCGGACCTGCGCGGGGTCACTGAAGTCGCCAAGTTTCCGAAAACCGGGATTTCCAAAGGCGGGCCGCAGGCGGCGGTGCCCGCACCCGTTCAGCAGGGCGAGCCCGAATCCCACGCCGCTCCCTCGCGGCCACTCGCAGAGGGAGGGGCTGGCCCCGCCGAGAAAGCGCCGAAAAAGGTCGAGCCTGTTGCGGCAAAGGTCGAAAAAGGCGGACCGTCGGCCGAGGCCAAAGACTTGGCTGGGCCTGGAGAGTCGCCTGCTGGGAAAGGTGCGGCAGAGGCAACGCCGCAAGCGTCCGCGATCGAGATTGCGGCGGAAATCTCGCCCGCTCCGTCCGAGAAGGAGGCACAGCCCGAGTCCGCCTTGGGTCCCAGGGAAGGCGAGGGTCGGGGGGCGAGTGCCGAGGATGCGCGTGAGGCGGAGTTGGCCTCTTTGGGGCCGGCTTGGCTGGAGGCTTTTGACAGGGAACGGGTGATCGCTGGTAAAGCGGCCCGTCGCGACGCGAAGAAGGCCGCGGCCGTCTCCGAGATCCCGGCGAAGGGGCCAGTGCCGCACGTTGAGGGGTCCGGGGTGGCTGTCGGGGCAGAGCCGATGCCTGCCGCGAAGGAGGCGGCTCCAGCGGTGTTTATCACGCCCGCTGAGACCGTCCCCCCCTTGGCCGGGCCTGAAGCGGAGGTCGTTGAGGAACCGATATTCGAGATGCCCGCGCTCGAGGACATGGGGGCGGAGGCCGCCGCTGAGGAAGCGGGAGGCGGAGGAACCCTCGAATCGGAGGGCGAGGCCGAGATCAGGTTCGAGGCCGAAGAACCGGCTGAGCCATCCGACCTGTCGGAGGCGGTGGCCGAGGCCGCCGCGGTGGTCCCATCGGATTTGGCGGGAGAGCAGACCGACGAGGTGATGTTGGGCGCCCCTCCCGCTGAGGGAGGAGACCAAGGGGGCACCTTCGGGCCCTCAACCATTGCCTTGCCTGCCGCTGTCCCCATAAGGATAAGGGCGACCACCCGGAAGAAGACGGATCGCATCCCGCAGCCTGGGCCGTCCGGAAACGGGGGTGCTCTGGCGAGCGCTGTCCCGCCAGAGGTGTCTGCGAGGGCACTGAGACTCGCGGACGCGATTTCTGGCGCGGGCGCGAAGGACTCGACCCGCGGCCCGGTGGGCGCTGTCCGGGATTGGATCGAAGACCATCTGCCACTCCTGTTGGTGACCGGGCTGCTGCTGACGGTCGGGGCCACCGTGTTCGCGCTCTGGCGTTCGGCGGAAGGCAAGGCCATCTCCGAGGTGGGGTTCTGGACGCCGGCGGATTTCCAGACATTCCAGAAGGGGATGTCGATGGTCAGGGATGGCAAGCTTCGCGAGGCGGTGGACGCGATCAGGGCTTCCGCGACGCGGGTTTCGGCCGATCCGGGCCTGCGGACATTCTATCTCGAATTGCGCGCAGCCCTGGGCGAGGCCCCCTCGACCACCGCGGAGATCGGCGGATTGCTACAGGCGCGCGAAGCCGGCCCCGGCATCGCGGCCCGGATATTGACATGGGAGGCCGCATGGCACCACCCGAATATCGATGGGCGGATGCGGGCCGCGGACGTCCTCAGCCGACTGGGGGCAACCCACCGGCTGCCGCTCGCGGAGCGGGAGATCCGGAGAGCCCTCGGCGACAGCGCGGATGCGGCACTCGGGCCGAGGCCCGGGGGCCTGGACGGCTACCGGTGGGACGAGCGGTTTGTCAGGTGGTACTACCTGAGGGCGGCCACCGGCGACAATGATGCCCGGGATCGGCTGATCGCCTGGGTCAAGGACCCCCAGACCGACAGGATTCGGCGCGAGGCCGCGAGTCTGGCATTGCTCGCGCTGGATGAGCCCGATGCGGAGAAGATTGTGCACGATGTCTGGCAGGAACAGATGCGGATCGAGGCGATTAATTTCCGCGTGACCACCAGCAGGGCGCTGGGCATCGATGGCGGCAAACTGCCTCCCGAAGAGGTCCGCCGCATCCGCGATTGGGCCACCAAGGAGGTCGGTTTCTCGATCGCGCGGGCGTTCGGACTCCTTTATGAGCACGGGATACCGTCGGGGCTGGAGCTGCTGGATACCACCGCGCGAAACGACGGGGTCTATGGCTTCCCGGCGATGGCCGCGGTCGCCGAACTGAACCGCGTCCTTGGGGGCAAGGCGCTCGGGCGGATGGCGGCCATCCGGGAATACTGGAGGGCGGAGCTTGAGAAATTGCGGGCCGATCCCAAGGAGGCGGCCAGCGAGGTGGGGCAGACATTCCAGAAAGTCATGGGGCGGATCATTGAGGCCGTCACGATCGAGATGGCGAGGGCCGGGGACGAGGCAGCCGCCAAGGAGGTCACGGCCGGACTGAGCGCCGAGAACGATTTTGACAAGGTGCAGGCGGCGCTGAAGTTGGGCGAGCGGGGCCTGGAAGTGGCCATGCCGATGTTGGTGGACATCGCCAAGGGAGCCGAAAAACCCGTCGCCTCACAGGAGGAGAAGAAGGAGGTCAAGCGCGTGCTGTTGGAGGATGGGCGCGGTCCGGTGGCAAAGGCGTATCTGGAGGGCCTGCTCCAGGATGCCGACGCGGCGACGCGTTTCGGGGCCGCGTGCCGCTTGCTCGAACTGCATCTGGAGGCGCAGCCCAAGGCGGTGCCACCGGCAGACCTGTCGCCCCCCAAGGCCGCCAAATGACGTGGGGATGTGGCGGCCTTTACTAGTGCCCACGATGGTCTAACATATCTTTCCCGATGAAAAAGCGAGCGGTCGAGTGGCTGCTGATTGCACTGCTGGGGGGCAACCTGGCCCTGGGGGCCAGGCTGCTGATGAGCCAGGATGCGCCCGCCGACAACGAAAACGACTTGCTCGGGGATGGCTACAGCTACATGCGCCTGCTGGCGGATGTCATGGTGACTGTCCAGCAACATTACGTCGACGAGGCGAAGACGGGCGACAAGGATCTCATCTACGGTGCCCTGAAGGGCATGCTGTCGGCGCTAGACCCGCACAGCCAGTTCATGGAGCCCAAGCTGTTCGAGGAGATGAAGGAGGACGCCGAAGGCCGGTTTGGGGGCATCGGCATTTCGATCCACAAGCCGGGCCAGACCGAGTGGGTGTCCATCATCACGGCGATGGAGGGGACCCCGGGCGATCGCGCGGGGCTCCGCGGCGGCGACAAGATCATCAAGATCGACGGGAAGGCGACGCAGACGATGTCGATGGAGGAGGTGCTCAAGGGCCTGCGAGGCGATCCGGGGTCCGAGGTGGATCTAACGGTGCTCAAGGGCGGCACCGGCAAGATGGATCAGGTGCACATCGTGCGCGAGTTCATCGCCATCCAGAGTGTCAAGGATGGCCGGATGCTGGAGAAGGAGATCGCGGGCGACGACAAGGTCGGCTACATCCGGATCCTCAATTTCAACGAGCAGACCGACGAGGATTTCGAGAAGGGGCTCACGAAGCTGGAGACCGCCGGGATGGAGGGGCTGGTGATAGATCTCCGCCGCAATCCCGGGGGCCTGCTGGATGCGGCGGCGCGCGTCGCGGGGAAGTTCATACCGTCGGGCGAGGTGATCGTGTCGACGATTGGCCGCGGCGAGCAACAGGGGACGGTGATCCGCAGTGTCGCCGAGAGAAAGCGCTTCGATTATCCCGTGGCGGTCCTGGTCAATGGCGCGAGCGCGAGCGGGGCGGAAATCGTGGCGGGGGCGCTCAAGGATCTGCGTCGGGCGATCGTGGTGGGGGAGACGACCTTCGGCAAGGGGAGCGTGCAGAGCGTGCTGAAGAACTTCGATGGATCCGGCGTGAGGCTGACGACCGCGCGGTATTACACCCCCAGCAACCGGACCATCCATGAGGTGGGTGTGGAGCCGAACGTCTCGGTGGCGATGGAGCCCGAGGTGGCTGCGGCGCTGTCGCGGCACCGACTGAAGGTGACAATGGAGGGCGCCGGCCGTCTCGAGCCGGAGGGCACCTGCGACGTGCAATTGCGCCGGGCGGTGGATGCGCTGCGGGCGGTGCACATCTACAATCGGCGGGTGATGCCAGAGGTCATGGCGCGCACGGCGGCGCGCTGAGCCGCCGGGGGGTGGCCATCGTGAAGCCGGTGCGAGGGATGGCGGGGCGTCTGGTCTGTTTCGGGGTCGAGACGTCCTGTGACGAGACGGCCGCTGCGGTCGTTTCGCTCGAGGAGGGGCGGCCCCTGATCCTGGGCTCGGTGGTCGCTTCGCAGGCCGACCGACATGCGGCGTACGGGGGCGTGGTGCCGGAGCTGGCGACGCGGGAGCATCTCAGGGCGTTGGAATGGGTGGCCGCGGAGGCAATGCGCTCTTCGTGCCTGGCGTGGGCGGATATCGATCTGGTGGCCGCGACCCGAGGCCCGGGTTTGGCCAGCGCGCTGATGACGGGCCATTGTTTCGGGCGCGCCGTCGCGATCGCTGCGGGGAAGCCATTTCTGGGAACAAATCACCTCGAGGGGCACATGGTGTCGGCATTCTTGGATGGCGCGGCGCCCCCGATGCATGGCGTCGGATCGTGGCTGGCCCTCGTGGTCAGCGGCGGGCACACGCTCTTGGCGGTCGGGAGGGCGGATGGCACGCATGAGGTCATCGGTTCGACGCTGGACGATGCGGCGGGCGAGGCCTTCGACAAGGGGGCCAAGATGCTCGGGCTGGGATACCCTGGCGGCGCGGCCCTGGAGGCGGCCACGAGGGGAGGGAATCCCTCGGCGCACCGCTTTCCGCGGGGCATGCTGCGGTCAGGGGATCTGGCGTTCAGCTTCTCGGGGCTCAAGACCGCGCTCAGGATCTATCTGGGCAAGGAGTTTGGCGGATCGGCCCCGGAGGGCGAGGCGCTGAGGGATATCTGCGCATCATACCAGCAGGCGATCGTCGACGTGCTCGTCGGCAAGACCGCCGCGGCGTTGCAACAGACCGGCCTGCGTGTTCTGGTGGTTGCCGGTGGCGTGGCGTGCAACGCCGCCCTGCGCGCCGCATTGACAGAGCTCTGCGGGCGCGATGGGATCCGGCTGCTGGCGGCCCGTCCCGAGCATTGCACCGATAACGCCGCGATGATCGCCCTGGCCGGCGCCTGGCGCCATGCCGGTTCCGGTGCCGTCTCCCCCTGGGACGAGGATGTTGTTCCGGGTCTCGGGCTGACAGCCTGAATCCGATCGCGAGCATCAGCCCGTTGAAAAACCCGCCCGAGAGAACGCCGCGACGGGCGCGGGAGGTATGCCGGCCCCGGCGTCCGCGATCCACCCGCATGCGCTGATAACTCGTGGCGACGCGGGTCCGTCCTCCAGCAAAATTCTACAATGCCAATTGCACGAATTTGATTGACCCGTCGGGTCTCCATTTCAGATTGGCGGCGGAGGACCGCGACATGAGATGGATGAGATGGTGTTTCCCGGTGATCCTGACGACGATCTTCCTTTCGCCTGCATCCGGCGCCGAGAGGATACCGATTGCTGAGAGGGCGGGTTGGTTTCGGCACGACCGTTTTGGCATGTTCGTCCACTTCGGTGCCTACGCGCTCATCGGCAAAGGCGAGTGGGTGCAGGACACCGGCAAGATCCCCCTGGAGGAATACATAAAATATCCGCCCCGATTCAATCCCGAGAAATTCGATGCGGGCAAGTGGGTGGGGTTGGCCAAGCGGGCGGGGCAGAAGTACATCATCATCACCACGAAGCATCACGACGGCTTCTGCCTGTTTGATTCGAAGCTGACCGACTACACCATCATGCGCACGCCTTTCGGGCGGGATCTATGCCGGGAACTGGCCGACGAATGCCGGCGCCAGGGCCTCCGGATCGGCTTTTATTACTCGATCATGGACTGGCACCACCCGGATTACGTGCCGAGGCGGAAGTGGGAGAAAGGCCGGACGACCGAGGGCGCAGATTTCAACCGCTATGTCGAATACATGCGGGGGCAGATCCGCGAACTGATGAGCAACTATGGGGAGATCTGCGCGCTTTGGTTTGATGGGGGCTGGGAACACAAGTCGCAGGAGGATCTCGACAAGTTCCGCCCGATCATCGAGATGGCCCGCGACGTGCAACCCCGCATGCTGGTGAACAATCGCGCCAATATCGGCGGCGATTACGAGACGCCGGAGCAGCGCATCCCCGCCACGGGAGTGCTGGACCCGCAGGGCAAGCCCGCCATGTGGGAGGTCTGCATGACGATGACGACCGGCCACGGATCTTTCGCACCGACCGCGTGGTGGGGCTATGATCGGGATGAGAAGGTCTTCAAGCCGGCGGATGAACTCATCCAGAAACTGGTCGATGTCACGAGCAAGGGCGGCAATTTTCTCCTGAATGTGGGTCCCACCGAGAAGGGGGAGATCCGGCCCGAGGAGACCGATCGTCTGGAGGCCGTGGGCCAATGGATGGGGCGGCATGGCGAGGCGATCTACGGCACGGTCGCGAGTCCTTTTCGACTGTTGCCATTCTTTGGTCGGGTGACCCGCAAGGGCAACCGGCTCTTTGTCCACGTGTTCGATTGGCCGACAGACCGGAAGATCGCCTTGCCGGGACTCCGGGATCAGCCCACGTCCGCATTCATGATGGAGCAACCGGGCGCGCGAGTGGGCGCGGTTTGCGAGCAGCGCAATGGTGCCGATCAGCTCGTCCTGACGCTGCCAGCGGAACGCACGGATCCGGTGGCGAGTGTCGTGGTGCTTGAGTTCGCCTCCGAACCGCGCGTCGAACCGTTCGTGCTTCGGTCCGGCTCCGACGGGAGAATAGAACTCCCCGCCGCGTTTGCCGAGATCGAGGCCAAGCACGGGCAGAGGGCGAAGGCTTCATCGGAATCCGGCCGCGTCTACATCGCCAACTGGTCCAATCCGAACGACGTGGTCGTTTGGAACTTCAATGCGCCCGCTGACGTGGCCTGTCGCGTGATCATCGATGGGCGACCTGCATCCCCCGAGGCGGATGGGCAGAAGGTCCAGGTCGCCATCGGGAACCAGAAGATCCTCGGCACGATCACGGGGGGCGGCGTCCGGCTGGAAGGCGACCTGAAGGTGACCGCGGGCGCCCAGACCCTCGCCGTCAGCTTGCCTGGCGCGAAGCGAACGGGCCCGCCCGTCCTCGATCTGTTTGGCGTGAAGCTGGTACCCGCGAAGTGAGTCCCACCGCGGCAGGCAGCCCGTGGGCATGAACTTTTGGGGGCGGAGCCGATTTGGACTGCGGTGGCAGAGCGAAGCGACGGCACCGCTTTTGCTTCCGGCGGAGCCGAGGCTGATGGCCCCGGCGCGCGCTTCGCGCGCTGCCAAAGCGGTGGCTCCGTCCGGCGGTTGCCGGACTCTGCCACCGCAGTCCAAAATCTTCCCGGCCCGGATCATGGGTCGTGCAATCCTGCCCGCGACGGCAATAGGATTGTCTGCCCCACGGTGCGCGCATGGCCACCGAGTCGTTCAGACCCCATCCCGAAATCCCGGGTTTTCGGATCAGGTGCGGGCACCCGTCCAGAGGCGATTGATCGCTCGGATCAGGACAAGGCCGGAGCCGATGAAGACCGCCAGGAGCAGGCCCGCCTGCGCGTGGCGGCCGTATAGGAAGTTGCCGACCGCGAAGAGGGAGGACCAGATCGTGGCGCAGCCGGCGCTCCAGCCGAGGAGCGCGAGGGGGATATTCTCGTGGGTGGCGGCGGCCTCGGCATCGCTGATGCCCGCCTCGCGACGGATGCGGCGCCATCCCGGACCAAAGGGCAGGACCTTCCTGTAGAAAGCCAGGAGCGTGGGGCGCGCGGTCGGGGGCCCCAGGTAGGCCGTGGCGACCCAGCAGACGGTGGTGATGCCGATCGTGATCAATAGCGCGTGGTGCGTGCCGAACTCGATGCCCCAGACTTTGCGCAGCACGAGGAAACCGAGGGACACCCCGAACGAACTGATCATGGCGACGACCTCGCACCAGGCGTTGATCCGCCACCAGAACCAACGCAGCAGATAGAGGAGTCCGGTGCCCGCGCCCACCTGCAGGATGATGTCGAAGCTGTCTTTTGCGGATTCCATCAGGAACACGGTCGCGGAAGACGCGAGGAACAGCAGGACCGTGCCGACCCGTCCGGCGAGCACGTAGTGCTTCTCGGGGGCGCCCTTGCGGATGAAGCGCTGATAGAAGTCGTGGACCAGGTAGGAGGAACCCCAGTTCAGCAGCGTCAGGATGGTTGAGGAGTTGGCGGCGATGAGGCCGCCGACCATCAGGCCGATGAAGCCGGTGGGCAGGAATTTCAGCATGGCGGGATAGGCGATGTCGTGGCCCATGAGCGCGGGATCGAGCGATGGGAAGGCGGCCTGGATGTCCGAGAGTTTCGGGTAGACGATCAGCGAGCAAAGTCCGACGAGGATCCATGGCCACGGCCGGAGCACGTAGTGCGCGAGGTTGAAGAAGAGGACCGCGCCGAGAGAGTCTTTCTCCGATTTCGAGGCCAGCATGCGCTGGGCGATGAAACTGCCGCCGCCGGGTTCGGCGCCGGGGTACCATGTCGCCCACCATTGCACGGCCAGGGGCATGACGAACACGGCGATCGCCAGATCCCAGTTGCTCGTGAAATCGGGAAGGATGTTCAGGTAATGGATCATGCCGCCCCCCTCGGGCGCGGGCATGGGCGCGGAGAGTTTTTCCACCAGAACGCCGAGCCCGCCCACCTGCTTCACGGCAAAATAGGCCGCGGCGATGACCGCGGTCATCTTCAGGAAGAACTGGATCATGTCGATGACCAGCACGCCCCAGAGGCCGGAGTGGGCGGCGAAGGCGACGTTCAGCACGCCGACGAACAGGAGTGTCTGCCAGCGCGGCATCCCAAAGAGGATGTTGGCGATCTTGCATGCCGCCATGTTGACGGTCGCGATGATGACGCAGTTGAAGAACAGTCCCAGGTACAGGGCGCGAAAGCCGCGGACGACCGAGGCCGCTTTGCCGGAGTAGCGGATCTCGTAGAACTCCAGGTCGGTCATGACCTCGGAGCGGCGCCACATGCGCGCGTAGAAGAACACCGTTGCGACGCCCGTCAGCGTGAATGCCCACCAGCACCAGTTGCCCGCCACGCCCTGGCGCCGGACGATGTCGGTCACGAGGTTTGGCGTGTCGCTGCTGAAGGTCGTCGCGACCATCGAGAGGCCCGCGAGCCACCAGGGGACGGATCGGCCCGAGACGAAGAATTCCGAAGTGCTCTTGCCGGCGCGCTTGCCGAAGAACAGCGCGGGCACGAAACAGAGGAGGAGGGACGCGGCGACGATCAACCAGTCGAGGGGCTGGAGGTGCATGGGCGCGGCGATGCTGCCCGAAGACACGGCGTCTTTCGAGCCGAAAACGGGGGATCGTCCCAGAATCGACTGTGCTCAACCGATTTGAGAAACTTATCAGAATACCACCGCGCCGTCGCCAAACTGGAGGAGCCCGATCAACAGCGATGGCTGGACGTCGCCGCCAACGAAGATCTCACGTCGCGCCGCCTCCGGGCCTCCATCACCGCTGGCCGCGTCGTGGCAATCGAGGAACTCGGCGCCCCCGCCGATCCCGGCATCCCCAACCACATCGCCCCCATCAACAGGCTGGCGGCGTGGTGAGGTCAGCTCTCCGAGGGCGACTGGCTCCAGCAGCGCACGCTCGATCAGCTCGAGGCCATGCTACGGGACTTTGCCCCCGTCGAGGCGATCCTCGGACAGCTCCGGGCGGCCATCGATCGGAGAGGAAAGGGGATGCAGGGGAGATTGGTGTGACGACGTGCGCTCTGACGCAGAATTGTCGCTTGACCAAAGAATGCCCGGAGGATTTGATTTAATCGCATGATCGTGAGTCAGCGCTCAAAGAGTGCCACCATTTGGCGCCGAATTGTCCGAACCGTCGGTCGGGTGAGGGCCGAACGTGCTTGTTTCCGGCTCGGGTCCCTTGTCGTTGCTTGCCTCCTTTCGACGGGCGTTCCGTCGCGAGTCGCGGGTCAGCAGTCGCCGCCGGCGGCCGGCCCGCTGGGCACCGCATCGCCGAGCACGATTCGCGCCGTGGGCGAAGCAAAGCGCGACAAGCCGTTCGTCAATTCTCTCGGGATGAAGTTTGTCCCCGTGAGCGGGACGCGCGTGCTGTTTGGCATCTGGGAGACTCGCGTGGCTGACTTTCAGGCGTTCGTGCGCGAGGCGGGCTACGCGTGGAATTCTGGTGGGAAGAGGATGCCGGCGGGCGACCAGCCGGTGAATTTCGTGAGCTGGCAGGACGCCGCGGCCTTTTGCAAATGGCTCTCGCAGAAGGAGGGGCTGGACTACCGGCTTCCGAGCGACAAGGAATGGGACGTCGCCGTCGGGCGCGACAGGTATCCCTGGGGCAACGAGTTTCCTCCGCCGCCCGCGGCGGAGAACCTCTCCGGCCAAGAATCGGGGCTCCAGCACTTCATCAAAGGATGGCGGGACAACCACAGGGGCATTGCCCCGGTGGGCAGTTATCCGGCCAACAAGAGCGGCCTCCACGACATGGGCGGCAATCTGCAGGAGTGGTGCGACGACTGGTACGACAATGGCGTTTACCGGGAGCATCTGGCCGCGAACAAGGGCGGGGACAGGTTCGGCGAGGATCGCGAGAAGGCCATCAAGAGCGGCAACGTGTTTCGCGTCGTCCGGGGCGGCGCGTGGACGTCGTGCATCGGCCCGCAGGCTAGTTCCGGACATCGCGACGCGATGAAGCCCGGCGAGTCGAATCAATTCACGGGCTTTCGCTGTGTCCTCGTGGACCCGACCAGGCGGTGATGACGCCAGCGGTGGTCAGCGCCACCGACCGGCCCCAGCGCCGCGCCGCCGACCAGATCGAGCATGCCCGCCGAGACGTCCCGAGATTCTCAGCAGGCCACGCCGCGTGACGGATTGATCGTGTCAAACGAGCGCGCGATCATGTCAACCTCACGCTCAAGAGCCCTCCCGAAAGAAGGGGTCCGGCCGGGATCGAGTAGCCCCGCCGGATGCCGCCGTTTCTGGAGCATACTTTACACCCCCGGGGGACATCGGACCGGGCTTGGTTGCCCGTGGGAAACGTCTGAATAACCCGCTGGGGTGGAGATGGTTGCAGCCCCCGCCAAGGCCTCCAAAAAGCCCGTTTTTGGCCCGAATTGCCCGCCTAAAAAGTGTAAAGTGAGAAAACGCCCTCCTCATAGAAAAAGGGAGGGGTGGCGCGCCCCAGAGGACTTAGACTAACTCATAAAAGTTTGCTTATAACTTTGGCAACAAACTCCTACTGCGCCTATCTCTCTATTATGCGCCTCGTCTCGTAGTTGCCGAATGCCCCGTCGAAGGCGCCCAGGTCCAGCCGCTCCTCCACCACGTAGTGGATGGTGTGCTCAAGCGTCCCGGGCACCAGCTGGTCGCCCAGCGACACCGGCACCAGCTGCGCTTGGGAGTAATCGCATGGCTTGTATCTCGCCATGCCGCCAACTTAGCGGCCAGCCTCGCCGCGCGCGACCCAAACCGGCCACGAAGTGGGTTTTGCGACAGTCTCAACGTCGAGGGTCAGGTGCGAGCTATCGCGAGTCGCCTGCACCCTCTGGTGTGCGCCCAGCATGGGCGCGCTGCAAATGGGGTGCAAGTCCCCAGTAGGAGAACCAGACATGGAAACATGAAGAGACTACCACTCGAAGCCAACTCCGAAAGGGCAACCGACCGGGGGGAGGAAGGCTAGAGGAATGGGGGCGCAGCGAACATAAACAGCCGACAGCCTGCCCCGCAGGGGTGAAGCGAAGCGGAATTCAACCCGCGAGCCGATGAACAAGAACCGCATAGAAGGCCGACGCGCCGGGACGAGCTGGCATTACACAGCGAAGTCCCTTGGTTTGGGCGCGGAGGTAA
This sequence comes from Verrucomicrobiota bacterium, assembly GCA_029560585.1. Classification (GTDB taxonomy): domain Bacteria; phylum Verrucomicrobiota; class Verrucomicrobiia; order JADLBR01; family JADLBR01; genus JADLBR01. The sequence goes on from JAKQKQ010000209.1 coordinate 19,944, forward strand.
ATGCGGCGGTTGCGCGGGGAAGCAACGCGTCCTTACCTGGGGAGGGCCCGCGGTCTCGCGGGCCGGGTTGGCAAATGTCCGGCGCGAGCCGGTGGGACGCGGACGCCGGGGCCGGCGTCCCTCCCGGCTGATGCGGGCGGCAAGTGTTGTGCGGCGTCTCCGTGAGACCTCTGCCCCGCTTTCCGCGACCGGCGGAGCGGGTCGGTCGCTGCGCGACGTGCCAAAGCGGCGCGCTGGCGCGCCGCACTCCAAGACGCTTCGCGCAAGCCACGGCCCGTTGATGAATGCAACATCTTTTGGCGCGGCAACACGTCATAGAATACGCACCTGCTCCCAAAAGGAGCATAGGGCCACGCGTTGCGGTTCCGGGCGCGTTCGTATGGGCTCAGACCGAGTGGGAGAAGCGCATGGATTTCGCTAGGGAGCGGGTGTGCGCGGGGGTTCCCCTGGTTCGTTGTTCTTCATGACGTGGGATCCCTCTTTGATCGCGATGGGTTTGCCCTTGGCGCCAGAGATCGTGTTGCCCTCGATGATCTGATTATTTCCTGCGACGGAGATGCCATGGCCGACCGGGGAAGTGATCGTGTTGCCGCGCACGGTGTTTTGCTCCGTGCCGGTGGCGAGGCGGATGGCGTCACCGGCGGTCGTCGAGAAGCGGTTTGACTCGATGAGGTTCCCGACGTTGAGGCGGGGCTGCCGACACCATCGCCAGATATTGACGCCCATCCCGCACTCGGTGAATTCATTGCCGGAGATCGTGGAGTCGTTCGCATCGTTAAGCTCGACGCCGATCCGCGCACGGGAGACGCGATTGTTGCGGGCGATGCACCGGACCGCGAAATGGTCGAAGTCGATGGCCTCGTCGGCGCAGTTCTCTATGGCGCAATTCTCGACCAGTGCATCTGCGACGGCGTAGAGGGCGATGCCGCGCCCGAAGCAGTTCCGGATGGTGCAGTTTCCGACCGTCAGGTTGGAAATGGGCGGGCCGGTGGGGCCTTTCTCGTAGGAGTACGGACCCGCCGCGAAGATGCCGCAAAGCTGGGCGTGTCCCTGGATGAGGGGGTCGTCGGCGCCGCGGCCGCCGTCCAAGGTCAGGTTTTCGATCGTGATGTTCCCGCCGCCGCGGATGTCGATGAGGTTCGGCGCGGCGTCATCGCGGATCAGCGTGCTGCCGGGGACAGGGAATGGGAGAGGTTCCGCGAGGAGGAGCCGGGTCGGCTCCGCGCGGTCCAGGCGGACGATGAAGTTGGGCCTGGGCTTTTTCGTGAATGGTTCGATTGCGCCCGGGGCGGCGATCTGGAGGCGCATGCCTGGGCGCATGGCGCGGGAGCGGGCGATGGAAATCCGGGTGTCGCCAGCCGAGGCGGCATCACCCGCGATGGCGAATGACACGGGTGGCAACTGGAGGACGGCACCGGTTTCGCCGCGGAGCGCGAACCCGTGGACATCGCGCAGGCGGATGGCGGCATCGATCACGTGGGTGCCGCCGGGGACGATGAACTCCTTGGCGCCCGAAGCGATCGACCGCTGGATCTGTTCGGCGATGGGTGCGGTTGCTTGCGCCGAAAGGGGCGCGGGGGCCGCGAGCGCGATCAGACAGGCGGCAATTGCCCAGCGCTGGTGCTTCATCGGGGGCAGTTTGGCCATGGCGCTAACCTACGGGACAGCGGCGCGCGCCGCGAGAACGTGTTTGGGGAGGTTGCGGCCCTCCCGATGGCGTCTGGCACAGACGCCGTACAGAATGAGTCGTAGGCCGCCTGTGTCAGGCGGCGTTCCGCGGGTCGTGGCCCGCGCGACTAGGGCAGGATGATCGCCTGGGCATGGTAGGATTGGCGAATGCCTTTGCCGAACCGGACGTCGATGCGGATGTCGGCGCGGACGGGCCCATCTGTGCTCGCGGGCTTGATCAGCAGGCGCCGGTGGCGGCCCTCGCCCTCGCACCGGAGGGAGAATCGCCCTGGCTCGGCACACGTGATGGAATCGATGAAGATGCCGGGTGCATCGGCCAGGGTGATGGCCACCGCCTGCTCCGCAGGAGGCCGGCCCACGTGCCATTGGACCGAAGGGGGTTTGACTTGGATCACCTCCGGTATGCGCGCCAGGACCGCCAGGTACACGTTGGGTCGGTACGGATCGTCGGTCTGCAGGGCGGCGTGTTTGATGAACTGGCCGGGCCGACCGTCGGCATCGAAGCTCAAGGTGAAATCGCCCTTTTCGGCCGGGCCGTAGGCGCGCTGCACGAGATTCGATGTGGAACACCCGCATCCGTCCTTTAGGCCGAAGAGGGTCACGGGGCGCGCGCCGACGTTCTCGAATCGGAAATGTGCCTCGATCTTCTTCTGTCCGGGGGCGGCATCGATCTCGATCTGGGTGGTCGCCCAGCGGAGTTGGGCGTGGGCCGCGGCAAAAGGGACGAGCCATGCCAGCAGTCCCGGGATCCACGCCCAGATACAAGGAATGCGGGACGGCGGCCTTATCAGCGCGTGGCCCTGTGGCGTGGCGTGGTTCATGTTGTGTGCAAGATGGCGGAAGATGCGGCGGGATCTCGCACTGATCAATGCGACTTTTTGGGATCTTGCGGAAAAACAGTGGCTTCCGACGGAACGAGGAGGAAATGGATGCGGGTGCGTGGCGCCAAAGTTATCTGTTGCTCGTTCTGTGGTGCGTTTCGACAAACGAAGTGTATCGACCGCGATATGAGGTTCGGGGAGGGCCCGCGGCCTGAGGCTGTCTCAAAACTCAAACGCCCAACACGGACCATCCAAGAATCAATGCCCATCTGATGATAGAGGGGACGTCCGATGGCGTGCGGCGTGCGACAAAGGACGGCGTCTCGCAGAGACGCCCTACAAAATTTGTAGGCCGCCTGTGTCAGGCGGCGCTGTTCGGAGATTTTGAGACACTTTCGCCTCGCGGGTCGCGTCGACGGTGTTGCGGGTCTGTCACACCCGGACGCCGGGGCCGGCGTCCCTCCCAGCCTAGGACAAAACCGTCCCGGACCGTTCTCCCTGCCTTCCTGAGTTCCAGATTGCCTGGGACTGGCGTCTGCCACAGACACCGTACGATATGGGTTGTGCGGGGGCCATCCTGGTGTTGTCCTGCGGGGATTTCTTGGTGTGGCCGCTTGAAGGTGGCTGGGTGGTGGGGCATGCTGGCTCGCGATCGCAGCCGGAGGTCGATCAAGCGAGGGCCTCTCGCGGAGCCACACAAAGGTACGGAGAATAGCGGGAACGGGATTCACGGTATGGCCGAGTCGCGACGTTACATTTTCGTGCCGCTGGGGAGCGCGGGGGACGTGAACCCGCTGCTCTGGCTCGCGAGATTGGCCGCGGCCCGCGGGCACGATGTCGTGGTGATCACGCACGCGGCGGTGTCGGACCTGTCGCGGGCGGCGGGATTTCGGACGGTGCCCGTCGGCAGGGGGGAGGATATTGATCGGATCATCCGGGACCCGGACATCTGGCATCCGGATCGCGCGTTCGTGCTGCTGGCAACCCAGCTGCCGATCTGGGCTCGGCACATGATTCCCGTCATCCGCGAAGAGATAGTTCCGGACCGCACGGTGATCGTGGCGGGCGGAATTGCATTTGGGGCGCGGATCGTGGCGGAGGCGCATCGGATTCCGGTCGTGACCGTCCAGTTGCAGCCCGCGGTGTTCATGGGAGCCGATGATGCGCCCGTCATGCGTTTCGGTCTAGAATGGATGAAAAGGATGCCGCGTTGGGTGCGCGGCTTGTTCTTCGGCCTAGTCCACTGGCGGGTAGACCAACTGATGCGAGGTCCGATCAACGCGCTCCGTGCGGAATGTGGCCTGCGACAGCCAATCCGCGGCGTGATGCGCGATTGGTGGATGTCGCCGGATCGCGTGCTGGCGATGTTTCCGGAGTGGTTTGCCCCGCGGCACGCGGATTGGCCGCGACAGACGATGCTGACGCGATTCCCTCTTTATGATCTGGGGGATGCAAGGCCGGTGCCCCGGGAATTGGAGGTATTTCTGGGCGAGGGCGATCCACCGGTGCTGGTCACCCCTGGCTCGGCGAACGCGCACGCCCGGGAGTTTCTCGCGGAGTCCGCCGAGGCGTGCAGGCGAATCGGTCGCCGCGCGCTGCTGGTGACGCGATTTCCCGAACAGCTCCCCTCATCGCTGCCGACCGATTCGGCATGTTTCGATTACGTTCCCTTCGGACAGGTATTCGGGCGGTGTGCGGCCGTGGTGCATCACGCGGGGATCGGCACGTCCTCGCAGGCGCTGGCCGCAGGGGTGCCCCAGCTCCTCATGCCCATGAGCCACGACCAGCCCGACACCGCATGGAGGCTCAGGCAACTGGGCGTTGCCGAGTCCCTGCGCCCGCGCGTGTTTCGCGCCAGGGCCGTCGCCGATGCGCTTGCGCGGTTGATCGGGTCCCGGCCGGTCGCCGCGGCATGCCAGAGCATCAAGGATCGGATGGCCGCGCAGATGGCGCCGGATAAGGTGGCGGACCTGTTGGAAGTGGGTTGAGGGCATGGATCTGATCCGCGGTCTCCGATGAACCTGGGCACGGGTGGCGTCCCTCCCGGCTATTCTCGTGTGGCCTCAGCGGACGATGGGCTTCCAGCGCTCGTCGAAGAAGCCGGTCTCAACGATCTTGCCGGGCCAATTGGCATCGGGCGGTGTCTTTAAATCGACGATGGCCCAGTCCGGGAGTTTCGGGGTCTGCTGGGCATTGTTGAGTGCGGCGGCCTCGCGGAACGTGAATCCGCTATTGATGACGACGTAGCGATCTGGATTGAGGGGATTCGGGAAGATGAGGATCGGCGCGTGGGTTTTCACATCATAGGACTGGCCGCCGATGCTCACGCCGCGGATGTCCCATTTGAGGGGGAGCTTGTCGAGGATCCGGCGGATCATGGCGTTGCTGTTTGGGTCGCCCCAGAGGATGAGGTTCGAGCCGGTGATGTCGGCGGGCGTGACCGAGGTGTCGCGCGTGACGCGCGCGTCGCCGCGGAACACCTGGCGCCACTGCACGATCGCGCGTTCGAGTTCGGATTTCGTCCAGTCCTCAATCGCCTTGTTCGTGGATCGGCCGGTAGGCGCGACGAAGATGAACGAATCCATGAAGGCGTGATCGATCGGGCCGCACAGGCCGGGGCGTTTCAGAAGGGTGCCCTTGGGCGGTGCGACGGGACCCGCCGCCCAACGCGCGCCCTCCATGTGAAAGCGCGCGCCGTCCTTCGACCACGCCGCTGGGACTTCCTGCCCATCGAGGACGACCTTCTTGAGCGCTGGCCCGGCGGACGGCGGATCGAAACGGACCGCGGTGACGTTGCGGGTCTTGGCGACGATGCGGTCGGCGGCGAGTTCTGCTGTCAGGTCGGCGCGCTCCCAGTGTTTGGCGAGGCCCTCGATCTCGACCCATGCCATGCGCGGGTAGACGAGGGTGTAAGTGGTGAAGCGGACTTTCTTGGGCTCTGGGTCGCGGCCTTTTTCGGCGGCTGCGGTGACGAGTTCCTCGATCTTCGGCTTGGCGTCGGGGTGATACTTGTGGCCCGTATCGGGGCCGATGATGTGTGGGATGGTGAGCCCTTCCTCGGCGAGGTAGCGGATCATGATGTCGGCGGCCTGCTTCTGGCCGTCCTTTTCGCCGGAGTAGGCGACGGTGGTGCAGTTTGCGAGATTCGCGGCGGAGAGGGTCGAGTCATACCATCGCCAGAGCGTCTGCTCCCACTCGGGCGGCATTGGCCTATCGGGCGCGGTGCCCAATTTCAGGAACTCTTTGGACTCCCCAAAACCGGCGCCGGGTGCCGCGGCCGCCCAGTGTGAGGCGAAGTGCGTCGCGAATTGCCACGTGCTGCCACCGCCCATGCTAAATCCCCGGACCACGAGACGGTCCATGTCGATGGGGTAATGCTTGCGGGCGTCCTCCAGCGCCTCGAACAGGTCGATCTCGCCCGCGAACTTGTTCGCGCAGCAGTAGCGGCCATAGAGATGCAGGACGAACGCGCCGGGTGGCGTGAACTCGCCCCGGTTGGTCATGCGTTGATTCAGGAAGTCCAGCTCCGAGAGCTTCTCCCCGCGGCCGTGGCACCAGAAGTCGAGGCGGCGCGGCTTGGTGTCCCCGGGTTTCCAGTCGTCCGGAACGATCATCCCGTACGGCTGGATGGAGCCGTCGATCTTCGAGCAGTAGGCGCGGACCACGAGGCCGGTGGATGCATCCCACGACGTCTTGCCAGTGCTGAATTCCTCCGCGCGCCGGCGACCGATCTCCAAGAGGTTCTTGGCGACGGCGACCTGTTTGGTGTCGAAGAACTCGTCGTAGCGCAGCGCCCAATCCACCGCCTTGTGGAAGATCTGAACGTCCGGCAACTGTGCGACCGCCTGTGGCCGTGTGATGAGGGAGGACCTGAGCGAGGCGATCCGCTTTGCGAGGGATTCGACCCCCGCGGCGAGATCGGATCGGTCCTTCTCGGGGATCGCGACGCCGGGCGGCGGGACGCGGCGGACGGTTTGGGGTTCGGCCGCGGGGCAGGATGTGGCGATGAGGCACGCGCAGAGGAGTTTTTTCATTGGTTTGAACGAAGAACGATACTCTTTAGGTCCCCAGACATGGTCAACGCTATTCCGGGTGTGGTGGTGGCGGAGTGCCGGGTCGCCGGGTTGGGGGTCGGGCATGACGGGATAGTTTTTGCGGCGGCCAGAAACCAGCTAGGAGTTGAAAGCCATGAATGAAATTGCGTTGCGATGTGCGGTGGTGGCCGTGGCCGCGTGGGCGATCGCGCGAGTCCCGGAGGCGCAGGGCGCGCCATCTGGCCGGGAGCTATTCACGAAGAACTGCGCCCAGTGCCACGGAAAGGATGGCCACGGGTTCACGCCTATGGGGAAGCAATTGCGGATCAAGGATCTGACGGCAAGCAAATTGGGGGACGCCCAGATACGCACACAGATCATGGACGGGACAAAGGATGCCAAGGGAACGGTCAGGATGGCGGCATTCAAAGATAAGATTTCTGTTGAGGACGTGGAGCAGCTCGTGGCCTTCGTGAAGAGCCTGCGGCACTAGCCGGAAAATAGGGCGTAACGACCGAGTAGCGAAGGGCTTGCGCCCTTCGGCGTAGGTCGGGGCGTTCGCCCAAGCCGGGATGTTGGTAAAATCGCCTCTGGCGATCGGCTTGGCTACGATTTTCCGCCCCGGTGGTCCGGCAGCCGCCGGATGGGATCTGGTTCGAAAATTCAGATGCCGGGCAGTAGGAGCCTGCTTGCAGGCGATCCCATGCGCGAATCGCGCGCAAGCGCGCTCCTACGTCTCATATTTACCCTCGATGGTGCCCCTAATGCCCACCGTCGGGCGGGCGGCCGGGAATGATGTCTGACCTAAGACTTCGCGCGCGTTTGGTGCCTCGCAGAGACGCCCCACAAGTCGTGTGGGACGCGGCAACGGGCGTCGAGTTTCCCCATGAATGATGCGGCGCGAGCCGTGAGGCTCTGCACTAAGGCGCGCGAGGCGCCGACGGTTGCGTGCGCCTGGGGCGCTTGGTATAGTCGGGCCGCTCGATGCGTTTTCCTTCGGCGCCGGTGAATTTCCACGCGGGCCAAGTGGGGCCTTCCGATCGGACCTCCGCGTATTTGCGTTCGAGCAGGCCGCGGAGTTCGCGGAACTTGTCGGGATTTGCCGTGGCGAGGTCTTTGGATTCCCCGATGTCATTGCGGAGGTTGTACAGTTCGAAGGTGGACAGTTCGGCGGTCTTGAAATCGCGCTCATCCGCGTCGGTGATGTCGTTGGTCGGTCGGCCCTGCGGTGGCTTGTCCAGGGTTGCGAGGATTTTCCAGTCGCCGACGCGCATGGCGACCTTGGGCGCACTGGTCGCGCGATTGAAGTGCCAGTAGAGGGGGACCGTGCGTTTCAGGGGGCGGCCTTCGAAGATCGGCAACAGGCTGGTCCCATCCATGGCCCTGTCGCTGGGTGGTGCGATTCCGGCCAGATCGCAGGCGGTGGGGAGGAAATCGACGCCGCAGGCGGGCTCGTCGCTGACGGAGCCGGGCTTGATATGACCCGGCCAGCGGAGGATGCCCGGGACCCGGATGCCGCCCTCGTACAGTGACCCTTTCTTGTCCCGGAGCGGTCCGGCGGAGCCGTGGGGATGCTGGGGCGTGATCGCTGGCCCGTTGTCGCTGGTGAAGAAGACGAGGGTCTTATTGGTGAGTCGCTGGGCATGGAGTTCGGCCATCAGGCGGCCGAATGCGTCATCCATCTGGGTGATGTTGCCGTGGTGGGCGGAATAGCTGGGGTCGTCAGAGGGGTAGAGCGCGGTGTGACGGGGCGCGGTGGCGATCGGCTCGTGTGGCTCGTGAAAGCAGAGGTACAGGAAGAAAGGTTTGTCCTTGTCCCTGATTTCGCGGAGCCAGCGGATGGCCTCGTCCGCTACGATGTCGGCCGAATAGCCCTGCAGCTTGCCGACCGCGGTGCCATTGCGGACGAAATTGTCGGGATCGCGGTGCGAGGGCAGGGCGATGTTCTGGGTGGAGAACCAGTATTCGAATCCGTGGTCGCCGGGCTGCGGTTGCCCCGGGAGGGTGAGCCCGCCATTGAGGTGCCACTTGCCCGAGTGGCAGGTGGCATAGCCAGCCTGACGGAGGAGCGTCGCCACGGTGATCTCGGTGGATCGCACGTGGACCGGCGAATCTTGGGGGATCCAGTTGCGCACGCCCACGCGCGTCGGTGTGCGGCCGGTCATGAGCGCCGTGCGCGCGGGCGAGCAGTTCGCGTGGCCGGCGTAGCAACTCGTGAGCCGCAGCCCTTCGGTGGCAAGACGGTCCAGATTTGGCGTGTGCAGATCTTTTGCGCCGAAGCAGGCGAGGTCCCCGTAGCCCAGGTCATCGGCGAGCGCCAGGACGATGTTGGGCCGTTCCGCGGCGGGCGTTGAGATCGGGAGCAGGACGAGGGCGAGCAGCCAAAGGATGGCGGTTTTCATAGGCGCTAATGAGGCAATCTATGGGCGTCGTGGAAATTTGGTAGGCATAAAACCTCTGGGCGTGGCCGACGGTCGCGCGGGCTGGCGCTTGTGGGGCGGCGGTGCCGTGCATATGCTGCCAGGTAAGATGTGCCAAAGAAACTATTGGCTCTCAAGAGCCACACATTATCCCATCATCGGTCTCATGCTGCTGCTCGCGTCTGTCGCGGGCGATGCCCGGGCGCAGGAGCCACCGGGCTGGCGGGCGGGGGTGGCGAACGCCCGGATCACGCCGCAGACATCGCTCTGGATGGCGGGCTACGCCTCCCGCAAGAAGCCGTCCGAAGGGGTGGCCCTCGATCTCAATGCAAAGTGCCTGGCCCTCGACGATGGGTCTGGCTCGCACCTCGTGATCGTCACCCTCGATCTCATTGGCGTTCCGCGCGACTTGCGGGATGCGATCGAGCGGCACGCGCGCCAAAAGTGGGATCTCCCATCGGCGGCTTTGCTGATGAACGCGTCGCACACCCACTGCGGGCCGGAGTTGCGCCCGGATCGGCTGGATGGCTCCGCGGCGGGAGATGAAGAACGGAAGGCCGGCGGGGCTTATTACGAGGGGTTGAAGGCGACGCTGTGCGGCCTGATCGATCGGGCGATCGGTGCGTTGGCGCCGGCGAAGCTTGAGTTTTTTCATGCGCGTGCGGGTTTTGCGATGAATCGGCGCAGGCCGACGGAGAAAGGCTACATCAACGCGCCGTATCCCGATGGCCCTGTCGACCACGCCGTGCCGGTCTTGCGCGTGTCGGGGGCGGATGGCTCGCCGCGGGCCCTGCTCTTCGGATACGCGTGCCACAACACGACCCTCAACTACTTCAAGTTCTGTGGCGATTACGCCGGCTTCGCGCAGCGCGACATCGAGGCGGCGCACCCGGGCGTCACGGCGCTGTTTGCGATTGGCTGCGGCGCGGACCAGAACCCGTACCCGCGCGGCACGGAAGAGCAGGCGCAGCAGCATGGGCGGGCGCTGGCGAACGGCGTGGAGGCGGCCCTGCTCACCGTCCCGAAGCCCATTCGGGGTCCGCTGAAGATCGGGCTCAAAGAGATATCCCTTGATTTCGCGCCCGCCCCGTCGCGCGCGGAGTTGGAGAAGATTGCGATAGAAAGCAAAGATCCCGACCGGGGGCACGCGCGGCGGTTGCTTCAGGAGCTTGATCGCGAGGGCAAGATCCGTTCCACTTACCCGTACCTCGTGCAGGTGATCCGGTTCGACGACGATCTGACGGTGGTGGCCCTGGCGGGAGAGGTTGTCGTGGATTATTCACTCCGCCTCAAACGCGAGCTGGCGGGACCGGCCGTGTGGCTGATGGGTTATTCCAATGACGTCTTCGGATACGTGCCATCGGTCCGCGTCCTGAAGGAGGGGGGCTATGAGGCGGGTGGGGCGATGCACTATACGTCGTTGCCGGGGCCCTTCGCCGAGAGCATCGAGGAGAAAATCATCGCCGCGGTCCATGAATTAGCGCGGTGAGCACGTGCCCGCGGCCGGGCGAGCCGCGCATGCCGGGTTGGCCCAGATGTCGCGCGGCTGGTGAATCGCGGACGCCGGGGACGGCGTCATGCCCACCTCAGTGGGTTCTTACCAGATCGCAACGACAGTGCCGTCCTCGGTGGCGACGAATATCTTCCCGGCGCCGACGGCGGGCGAGGCCGATATCGGACTGCCGAGATCGATAGCGAGGACTTCTTTTCCGTCCGAGAGCGCGACGATGTACAGGCGGCCGTCGCGGGAGGCGACGATGACGCGATCCCCACAGATCACGGGGGAGGCGTCGATATGGCCGCGGGTTGTGAAGCTCCAGATGAGCTTTCCGGAAGCGGCATCGAGGCAGTGCAGGCGCTTGTCTCGACCACCGATGACGATGCGGCCACCGGAAACCGCCGGCGACGAAAAGAACCCTTCCTTGGACTCGTATTTCCAGATGATCTGGCAGGCCCCCACATCGACGCAGAGGACCTCGCCGCCATAACATCCCACGTAGAAACGACCGTCGGCCATGGCGCCGCCCGCCGCAACGTACGACCCGGCCTCCACGGCGTGGCCCTGCCGACCGGTCGCCACGTCGATCACGCGGATCAGTCCGTCGCAGCCGCCGACGACCGTGCGGCCACCGGCGACCGCGGGCGTGGCGTTCACGTAGCCATCCGTCTCGAAAGACCAGACGACGGCCCCGGTGGCGGCATCGGCGCAGCGGAGGGAGTTGTCGTGGCTGCCAAAGAGCACGCGGAGGCCCCCGTCGGGCACTTGGAATGGCACGGCGCCGCCGACGATCTTGTCGCCAGTCGCGCATTGCCATTTGGGCCGCCCCGTGGCGGCATCCAGCGCGCGAAGGGTGCCTCCCTCATCCCCGATGATGACGAGGCCATCGCAGAGCAGGGGGGCCGCCTCGATGGCGCCATCGGCGGCAGATTCCCAGAGAAGGCGGCCCGCTGTTTCGTCCAGGGCGCGAAGCTTGCCGTCATCCGATCCGAAGACCACCCTGCCATCGGCGATCGCGGGTTGCGATTTGATCCCGTCACCGGCCCGGCAGGTCCAACGTATCCGGGGCGAGTCGCCGATCGAACCCGCGGCCACGCCCCGGAGGTCGGGGGAACCCCTGAACATCGGCCAGGATGCCCCGGGGAGCGGTTGGGGCCGCGCCCCGTGACGTGCGCCACCGCCGCAACCCCCCAGCGCGAGCGCGATGGCCACCGCCACGGGCCCGAGGAAGGACCGGTTCCGCGCCGCATCGCCGACCGCCGGCAGGAGGTTAGTCGCTCTACCCAGCATCGCGGAAAAACGGTAGCCCACGAGACCCGCCCGTCCAGCGCGCTGTCCGCCCGTGCCGGGCTCCCCTCGCAGGGCCCTGGACCACGCCCCGCGTCGTGGAGTGCGGCGGCAACGCCGCCGCTTTTCGCGACCGGCGGAGCCGATCCGTCGCTGCGCGACGTGCCAAAGCGGCGACACGTCGCCGCACTCCAAAAGCTGGCGCCCCCTACGAGAGCCTTGGGCAACGCCGCCGCTTTTCGAAGGATCAGAGGTTGGGGGGATACGACGCTATTCTGGAGCGACCAATAGGAGAACCGTTTCCCTTGTCGTCGCCCAATATTTAGAACGATTCTAATTTTTGACAGGTGGGGGGAGCTCGGCAATAGTTCGGCGTGACAGCGAAGCAATGGGAGAGCGAGGCCGCGCGCCGACTGGAGGCGGCGGGCCTGCGCGTGACGACGCAGCGACGGGGTGTGCTGCGCGTGCTGCGCGAGGAGTGCGACCATCCGACCGCCGAGGAGCTATTCCTCCACGCGCGGGCGAGATTGCCGGAGGTGTCGATGGCGACCGTCTACAACACGCTGGACGCCCTGGTGCGCTGCGGGGTGGTGAGGCAGGTCAAGCTGGATCGGACCGCGATCCGCTATTGTTCGAACATGAGGGAGCACGCGCACTTTTACTGCGAGGACTGCGGGCGGGTTTTCGACGTGAACATCGAGCCGGCCGCGCTTGCGCTGGCGTGCCATCTGCCGAAGCATCTGGAGCCTGCGCGCGTCGAAGTCGCGATGCGGGGACACTGCCGCGGGTGCCCGAGGAAGGGCAGGATGTCGGCGACGCAGGGCCAGGCGACGCTCGCCTTGATTTCTGGTGCGCCAATGCTTTATAGGCCCACTTCCCGGCATGGCGCCCGGGAAAACCAGAAGTTATTGCACGACAGGAGGGCCCGATGAGCAAAGCCACGGATGCGACGATCGACCATTTCGTGAAGCAGGACTACAAGTGGGGCTTCACGACCGACATCGAGCAGGATTCGCTCCCGGCTGGCCTGAACGAGGACGTGATCCGCGCCATTTCCAAGAAGAAGGGCGAGCCCGAGTTCATGCTCGAGTGGCGCCTGGGCGCGTACCGGAAATGGCGTGGCATGGAAGAGCCGCGCTGGGCGAACTTGCGGTATCCGACGATTGACTATCAGTCCATCGTTTACTACGCGGCACCGAAATCGAAAAAGGATGGGCCCAAGAGCCTGGCCGAGGTGGACCCGAAACTGCTGGAGACGTACGAGAAACTGGGCATTCCCCTCCACGAGCGCGCGCGGCTGGCCGGCGTGGCCGTGGACGCCGTCTTCGACAGCGTTTCGGTGGCCACGACTTTCAAGGCGCAGCTGGAAAAGGCGGGCGTGATCTTTTGCCCGTTTTCGGAGGCCGTTCGGGAGCACCCGGAACTGGTGAAGAAATACCTGGGCACGGTGGTTCCCCCGGGGGACAACTTTTTCGCGTCGCTGAATTCGGCGGTATTCAGCGATGGGTCGTTCTGTTTCGTGCCGAAGGGCGTGCGCTGCCCGATGGAGCTATCGACATACTTCCGCATCAACGCGGCGAACACGGGGCAATTCGAGCGGACGCTGATCGTGGCGGAGGAGGGCGCATACGTGAGTTATCTCGAGGGCTGCACGGCCCCGATGCGCGACACCAACCAGTTGCACGCGGCGGTGGTCGAGCTCATCGCGTTGGAGGGCGCGGAGATCAAATACTCCACCGTCCAGAATTGGTATCCCGGCGACGAGAACGGAGTGGGCGGAATCTACAATTTCGTGACAAAGCGAGGGAAGGCCATGCGGCGCGCCAAGATCTCTTGGACCCAGGTGGAGACGGGATCGGCCATCACGTGGAAGTACCCCAGCGTGATCCTCCAGGGGGACGATTCGGTCGGGGAGTTCTATTCCGTGGCGCTGTCCAACATGCGGCAGCAGGCGGACACCGGCACCAAGATGATCCACCTGGGGAAGAACACGCGAAGCACGATCGTGTCGAAGGGCATCTCGGCCGGGCACGGGCAGAACAGCTATCGCGGACATGTCAGGGTGGCCCGCGGGGCGGACGGCGCGCGAAATTTTTCGCAGTGCGACTCGTTGCTGGTCGGCGACAAGTGCGGGGCCCACACATTCCCCTACATCGACGTCCAGAATCCGACGGCCGTCGTGGAGCACGAGGCCTCCACGTCCAAGATCGGGGAAGATCAGATATTCTACCTGACCGCGCGGGGCATCGAGCTGCAGGATGCCGTGAACATGATCGTCAACGGCTACTGCAAGGAGGTTTTCCGGCAGCTGCCCATGGAGTTTGCCGTTGAGGCCCAGAAATTGCTGGGCGTGAGCCTCGAGGGCAGCGTGGGCTGAGGCGGCCCAGAGGTTTTCGACTGAGGAGAGAAGGATATGGACACGCTACTGGAAATAAAGGGCCTGCGGGCCGGGGTCGAGGGACGGGAGATCCTCAAGGGGATTGACCTGGTCATTCGGGCCGGAGAGACGCACGCCATAATGGGGCCAAACGGCAGCGGCAAGAGCACGCTCTCGCAAGTGCTGATGGGCCGTCACGACTACGAGGTCACGGGTGGTTCCGTGACGTACCTCGGCAAAGACCTGTTGGAGCTGGAGACGCACGAGCGGGCGCTCGAGGGCATCTTTCTGGCATTCCAGTACCCCATCGAGATCCCGGGCGTGAACAACGTCTACTTCTTGAAGGCGGCCTACAACGCGCTCCGGAAGCACCGCGGGGAGCCGGAGATCGACGCGATGGATTTCCTGGCGATGGTGAAGGAAAAGGCAAGGCTGCTGGAGTTTGAGGACGATTTCTTGAGGCGGTCTGTGAACGAGGGCTTTTCGGGCGGAGAGAAGAAGCGGAACGAGATATTCCAGATGGCGATGCTGGACCCGAGGCTGGCGGTGTTGGACGAGACCGACTCGGGGCTGGACATCGACGCGCTGAAGATTGTGGCGCACGGGGTCAACTCGCTCCGGCGCAAGGATAATGGATTCCTGGTGATAACGCACTACCAGCGGTTGCTGAATTACATCGTGCCCGATTTTGTGCACGTTTTGGTGGACGGCAGGATCGTGAGATCTGGCGGGAAGGAGCTGGCGCTTGAGCTCGAGGAGAGAGGTTATGAGTGTGTCGAGCAGCACGCGGCGGCGTAAGCCCGCAGTGGCCCCGGGGAAGGACGATCGGCGGGCGAGGGGTGTGGCGCCGCGCGGTGCAGCGGATCCCTCGCGCGACGGGAAACACGCGAAGGACGATCCATTCGTCACGGCGTTCGATCGGACTGCGGAGGCGCTCTTCGGTGCGGAGCCCGAGTGGTTGCGGGCCGCGAGGCGCGCGGGGATCGGCCACTTTTCGGAACTGGGTTTTCCGACGCCCAAGCACGAGGACTGGAGATTCACGAACGTGGCGCCGATCCGGGATGCCGGGCTCGCGCCAGCGGTTTCTGCCGGCCAAGTCGCGGGGGCCGGGGTGGGGCGCATCCCCGGCCTCGAATCCAACGTGCTGGTGTTCGTGGATGGATTTTTCGCGCCGGCGCTTTCTCGGTCAGGGGCGTCTGAGGGTCTCCGGGTGGAGGCGCTATCGGCCGCGGTGGCCGCAGAGGGAGACGGGATCGTTCGGGAGCATCTCGGAAAAGTGGTCGCCCCGGGCACGCATCCGCTCGTGGCCCTCAACACGGCGTCTTGGCGCGACGGGGCCCTCGTGGTATTCGCCGCAGGCCAAACGGTCAAGGAGCCCGTGCATCTCGTGTTCCTCTCCACCGGCAGGTTCGCGGTTGCGCCGCGGGTTTTGATCGTGTGCGAGCGGGGCAGCGAGGGCTCGGTCGTCGAGAGTTTCCACGGGACTGGCGATACGCCTTGCTGGGTGAACGCCGTGACCGAGGTGGCCGTCGGTGACGGGGCGCGCATGGAGCACACGAAGTTCCAGTGCGAGAATATGGCCTCCTTCCACACGGCCACCGTGCAGTCGCGCCTGGGACGGGATGCGTATTTCACATCACACTCGATCGCACTTGGCGGTCTCATAGCGCGCAACGACATCAACACGGTGCTGGCGGGGCAGAATTCCACGAGCGACCTCAACGGCCTGTACATCTGCCGCGGGGCGCAGCTGTGCGATCATCACACCATCGTGGATCACGCCGTGGCCAACTGCGCCAGCCACGAGTTCTACCACGGGATCCTCGACGAGAGATCGCGCGGCGTTTTCAACGGAAAAATATTTGTCAGGAAAGATGCGCAGAAGACGGACGCCAAGCAGACCAACCGGGGCCTGCTTTTGAGCGCCGACGCGCGCATCGACACAAAGCCGCAGTTGGAGATCTTCGCGGATGACGTCAAATGCACGCACGGTGCCACCGTCGGCCGGCTGGATCGCGAGGCCCTGTACTACCTCGAGGCGCGGGGCGTCAATCCGGCCGAGGCCGGGCGGATGCTGACGCACGCCTTCGCGGGTGAGATCATCGGCAGGGTCGCGTTCGCTCCACTCCGGGAATACATCGACAGATTCATTTTTGATTATCTTGAGGGACTGCCCGCGCTCAGATAAAGGAAACGCCCATGTTCGAGGATCTCGACGAGCTCTACCAGGAGGTGATCCGGGAGCACAGCACGCATCCCAGGAATTTTCGGGCGCTTCCGTCTCCCGCGAGGGCCGTGGATGGCCACAACCCGCTATGCGGTGACCAGGTGCGGCTGTACGTGGCCATGGATGGCGACAGGGTCGCGGATGTTGGATTCACGGGCCAGGGCTGCGCGATTTCGCGGGCATCCGCCTCGATGATGACGGAGGCGATCAAAGGGAAATCCCGCGAGGAGATTCGGCGGGCATTCGATTCATTCCACGAGATGGTGACGACCGGTCGATCCGACGCGAAGGGCCTTGGCAAGCTGACGGTGTTCTCCGGCGTCCACAAGTATCCCGTTCGGGTGAAGTGCGCGATGCTGGCGTGGCACGCGGCGATCGCCGCAATGGAGGGCGGCGTTGCCGAGGTGTCCACGGAGCAGGCCGAGGAGGCGCCGTCTCCCAAAGGGGGTGAGGCATGAGTGGGGGGGAATCCATCGAGCTATCGAGGGATTGCGCCGCGGTGGCGATCCCGGCCGGCCATGTCACGGTGCTGACCAAAGGAACCACCGGCGTGGTGACGCAGGCGCTTGGCGGTTCCTACACGCTGATGACGCCCTCTGGGCTCTTCCGGATCGACGGCCGCGATGGCGATGCAATTGGTCGGGAGGTGGGGCCGGCCCCCGCAGCGAAGACGGCGCCGGTTGGCGAATTCAACGAGGATGTGATCTGGGATCAGATGAAGGCGTGCTTCGATCCTGAGATTCCCGTGAACATCGTAGATCTGGGTCTGGTCTACAGCGTCAGCGTTGAGAAGAGGGAGGACGGCGGCCGCAAGGTGGGCGTGAAGATGACACTGACGGCGCCCGGATGCGGCATGGGTGAGATCATCCGCCAGGACGTGGTCAATCGCGTGGCCTCCGTGCCGGGCGTTGATGAAGTAAATGTCGAATTGGTCTTCGACCCGCCATGGAATCAGGGGATGATGACGGAGGCGGCTCGCTTGCAGCTGGGACTGCTGTGAGCCGGGCGGCTCGTCCTTCGAGTTTTGCGGACATGGAGGCCCGGCGCCTGGATTTTCCGGCGCTGGATCAGGACGTCAACGGGAACCGGCTCGTTTATCTGGACAACGCGGCCACGACGCAGAAGCCGCGCGCGGTGATCGGAGAGATCCGGCGGTTCTATGAGCGGGACAACAGCAACGTCCATCGCGGTGTCCACGAGCTGAGCAATCGGGCGACCCTCGGCTACGAGGGCGCGAGGAAGCGGGCCGCCGAGTTCCTGAACGCGACCTCCGCGGAAGAGATCATTTTTACCAGGGGAACGACCGAGAGCATCAATCTCGTTGCGTCGGCATGGGGCGCGCGGCACCTGCGGCGGGGCGACCGCATCCTGCTCACGGAGATGGAACACCACAGCAACCTCATCCCGTGGCAGTTGCTTGCGGCGCGCGCCGGGGCACGATTGGATTTCGTTCCGGTGACGGGCGATGAGGGGCTGCTGGATCTCGGGCGGATCGATGAGTTGCTCGACGGGACACGGTTGTTTGCGTTTACCCACATCTCGAACGCGCTGGGGACGGTGAATCCGGTCGGGGAATTGTGCCGCCGGGCCAAGGCGGCGGGCGCCGTGACGCTCGTGGACGCGGCGCAGAGCGCCGGTCATGCGCCACTAAACGTGCGCGAGATCGGGTGCGATTTCCTGGCCCTGTCGGCCCACAAGATGGCGGGCCCGACGGGCATGGGCTTGCTCTATGGCCGCCGGGAGTTGCTGGAGGCGATGGATCCGTATCAGGGCGGGGGAGAGATGATCTCGAGCGTCGACTTTGGTGGCAGCACATGGGCGGCGGTGCCCCACAAATTTGAGGCGGGGACGCCCGATATCTCCGGCGCTTTCGGCCTGCGGGCGGCCATGGATTATCTCGACGGCATCGGCCGCGACAGGATTCTGGAGCATGATCGGGCGCTCGGAGCCTATGCTTACGCCCGGCTCGCGGAGATCCCCGGAATCCGGTTGCTCGGTCCCGCCGAGGGACGCGCCGGACTCGTCAGCTTCGTGCTCGGCGACGTGCACGCGCACGATGTCGTGATGCTCGCCGACCGGGTGGGCATCGCCCTGCGGGGTGGCCACCATTGCACCCAGCCCCTCCACCGGAAACTGGGCGTCGAATCCACCACGCGCGCCAGTTTCTATCTCTACAACACCGCCGAAGAGATCGATCGGTTGGCGGATGTCCTGCGCGAGATAAAGCGGTATTTTTCGCGCTAGGTCCCATCCGGCGGCCGCCGGACCACCGGGGGTAAGTCGTAGGAGCGCGCTTGCGAGCGATTCGCGCATGGAATCGCCTGCAAGCAGGCTCGTACTGCCCGGCATCTGAATTCTCAGCCCGCTGGAGAACGCCATCGACTCCGCGCGCGTGGTCCGATTTCGCCGGGAGGGATGTCGGCCCCGGCGTCCGCGAAGCATCAGGATGCGAACCAATCGCCGCGGCGGCTTGGCCGACCCGGCCCGCGAGGCCGCGGGCCCTCCCCAGGATGCCCGCATGGTGCGCCCAAGATCCTGTAGGGCGTCTCCGTGAGACGCCGCAAGGCAAGGCGGAACGCCATGCGCCGCCCCATCTGCCCAGATTGAACTGGGGCGCCATCCATGTTCAGATTCGGATTTGTTCACGGCGCGGGGCGGAAGTCGCGCAGGCGCCACTCGATCTTGGGTGCACCCCAGTAGCTGTTTTCGACCAGTGACGCCACGATCTCGAAGGGTTCCTCCGGGATGGTGCGGCCGGCCATCCCAAAGGCCATGGCATCCATGGCGGGGCCATCCTGAGTCAGATGCAGCTTGAGGTGGTTTTCGCCCACGACCGTCGGCGGGCGCGCCAAACGGACGCCCCGGACAAGGAACAGCGGCTCGGGATTGCTTTGGCCGAAGGGTGCCAGCGAAGCCAGCGCAGGCATGAACGTGGCGTCGATGTCGCGGAAGGTGATTTCGGCGTCGATCTTCAGGGGAGCCGTCCTGAGTTCGCCGCGGAGGCAACTGCCAGCCCATGCGTTGAAGGCCTCGCGGAAAGCGGGGATCGAGGTCTCGCGCACATAGAGGCCCGCCGCCAGAGCATGACCGCCGAAACCCTCGAGGTGCTCCTGGCACTGGCGCAGTCCCTCCACCAGATGGCAGCCCTCGACGCTGCGCCCGCTGCCCTTGCCGCGCCCGTCCCGATCGATGGCGACGATAAATGTGGGCCGCCAGAAGCGCTGCTGCAGGCGCGAGGCGATTAGGCCGATGATGCCGGGGTGCCATGACCGATCGCCCATCACGATGGCGTGGTCGCGGCCCTCGTCGAAATCGCGCTCCGCGCGGGCCATCGCGCCGGATAGCGCGGCTCTTTCTATCTCCTGGCGCTCGCGATTGCGTGCATCGAGCTCATTCGCGAGCCGCGATGCCTCGGCCTCGTCTGGAGTCGTGAGGAGGCGGACGGCAGCCATCGCATCATCCAGGCGACCGGCGGCGTTGATGCGCGGGGCGAGCTTGAAGCCGGTGTCGAAGGTGGTGGGGACATCGCCGACGCGTGCGACCCGGAGGAGTTGGCGGAGCCCCGGTTTGGTGCTGGCGGCGATGCGGGCGAGGCCGGCGCGTGCGAGGATGCGGTTGTCATCCACCAGTGGCACGATGTCGGCGATCGTGCCGAGGGCCACCAGATCCAGATGATCGCGGAGGTCGATGCAGCGCTCGCCGATCACCTTGAGCAGCGCGTGCGCCAGCTTGAATGCGATGCCCGCGGAGCAAAGGTGGTGGTCGTGCTGGCCGCGCTGGGGGTTGACGAATGCGTGGCAGCGGGGCGTGCGCGCGGGCAGCTGGTGATGGTCCGCGATGATCAGGTCGATGCCCTGGGCGAGCAGCCACTCGGCCTCATCGACGCTGGTGGTGCCGCAGTCCATGGCGACGACCAGCGAGGGACGGATCGATTCGCAGCAGCGGTGCAGTGCGGCGAGCGTCAGCCCGTAGCCCTCTTCGAGGCGACGAGGCACGAAGCACTCGGCCCGGCCACCGAGGGATGTCACGACGTGCCAGATCAGCGATATGGATGTGACCCCGTCGACGTCGTAGTCCCCGTAGAGGGCGATCTGTTCCCGGCTGCGGATAGCCGCCCAAAGGCGCTCCGCGGCGCGGTCGATGTCGGGCAACCGCATGGGATCGTCGAGATCGCGGAGCCTGGGGTCGAGGAAACGCCGGGCCGCGTCCGCGGCACCTATGCCGCGATTGTGAAGGATGCGCGCGATGGCGGGGTGCAGGCCGCAATCCCGGGCGAGGGGTTCCGCGGTCGCGCCGTCATCGGCCAACACCCAGCGGCGTTTCATGCCACGGCGGGTTTTTCCTCTTCGGATTCAACCACCTGGCGGCGCAGCCACTCATCGCTTCCGCCGGTCCACCAAAGGACAATGGGCGAGGCGATGTACAGGGTGGAATAGCTGCCGGCGATCGAGCCGACCAGCCAGGCGAAGGAGAAATCGCGGAGCATGGGTCCGCCGAAAAAGAGCAGCGACAGGATGGTGATGAACACGGTCAAGTTGGTGAGGACGGTTCGGCTGAGCGTCTCGTTCAGTGCTCGGTTCATCAGCTCGTACAGCGTGCCTTTCTCCGAGTTGCGCAGGCACTCGCGGACCCGGTCGAAGATCACGATCGTGTCGTTGATCGAGAATCCGGCGATGCCGAGCGCCGAGCCGACGACCGTGAGCGAGATCTCCTGACCCGTGAGCGGGAAGGCGACGAGGACGATCGCGACATCGTGGATGAGCGCGACGATGCCGCCCACGGCGAAGGACATCTCGAAGCGCGCGGTGACGTAGATCAGGATGCCGAACAGCGCGAGGAAGAGCGCGATGGCGGACTTCGTGAGGAGTTCCTTGCCGACCACGGGGCCGACGCTGTCAATCGAACTCAGGGTGAAGCCGGCCTTGGGCAAGGCGCGCGTTATGGCGTCCGCGGCCTTCTGTCCATCCCCGAACTTGGTCCTGACAAGGTAGGATTCTCCCTGCGCGCCGGCCGAGCGCTGGGCCTGGATCATGGCGCTGTCGAGACCGGCGTCGGCAAGGGTCTTGCGGACGACCGCGATGTCGGTCGGCGCGGACGCGGTCAGGGTGACGGCCTCGCCGCCCGCGAAATCGACGCCGAAGCAGGCTTCGCCCCGCGTCTTGAAGGCGATCGCCCCCGCCACGAGCACCGCGATCGAGAACGCGATCGCGTACCATCGATATCGCAGCAGGTCGAATTTCGGGTCTATGATGAACTGCCTGGCGGAGAAGGTCCGCATCACGTTCTTGGCCAGGGCCCACTCGAAGAGGTTTCGGCCCACGATCAGCGCGCCGAAGAGCGTGCCCACGATGCCGAGCGTCAGGGTCACGGCAAAGCCGCGCACCGGCCCAGAGCCGAGATAGAACATGATGATCGCCGTGATGATGGTGGTGAGGTTCGAGTCGATGATGGCGCTGAAGGCCTTGTCGAAACCGCCGATGATGGAAGGGCCAAGGGCCTTGCCGGCCGCGATCTCCTCGCGAACGCGCTCGTAGATGAGGACGTTGGCGTCCACGGCCATGCCGGCGGTCAGGATGACGCCCGCGATGCCCGGGAGCGTCAGCGTGAATCGGAACTGGGCCATGAGGCCAAAGAGGACGATGAAGTTCGCGGCCAGCGTCAGGACCGCGACGACGCCGGAAAAATGATAATACCAGACCATGAACACGATGACCGCGGCGAAGCCGATGGCGGACGCGATCACGCCACTGCGGATCGAGTCGTGCCCGAGCGTGCCGGCGACGGTACGCTCCTCGACGATGCGCACGGGCGTGTCGAGGGGGTTCTCGAGGACGCTGGACAGCTCGGTGGCCTCCTGCGGCGTGAAGTCGCCGGTGATCTGCGCCCGGCCGCCGTAGATGGCCTCGTTGATCCGCGGGGCGCTCTTGAGTTCGCCGTCGAGCACGATGGCCAGCTGGCGGCCGACGTTCTGCTCGGTGATGCGGCCAAACAGCTCTTTGCCCTCGGGTTTGAACTCGAGCGAGACAAACGACTCGCCGATGGCGCCCTGGGCATGGTAGGCGCGGCGCACGTGCTTGCCGCTCATCTCGGGGCGGCGCTTGACGAGGTAGCGGCTCTCTTGTTTCTGGCCGTCCTTGTCCTTCTGGGAGGTTTTCATCAGCTCGTAGCCGATCGGCACAGGGCCCCCGGCATCGACCTTCGCAAGCTCGGCCGCGTTCTCGGGATGCACGAGGCGGAATTCGAGCTGGGCGACGCGGGAGAGCTGATTACGCGTGGTTTGGATGTTCTCCTCGGAGAGGCCGGGCATCTGGACCATGATGCGGCGCTCGCCGACGGGCTGTATGATGGGTTCCGCGACGCCGAGGTTATCGACGCGTTTGCGCACCACCTCGACCGCCTGCTGCAGCGCGGCGGGCCTGACCTCTCCGTTGAGTTCCATGAGGAAGGAAGAGCCGCCCTTGAGATCGAGGCCCAGCCGTATCGTCTTGTGCAGCGGGTACGTCGCGATGATGCAGGTGCAGATGGCGATGACCCACAGTGCGGCGCCGACCTTGCGGCGGGAGCGGTCCTCGGTGGCCGCCAGGTGCCAGACAAACAGGACGAGGGCCATCAGGCCGCCGAAGAAGATGATCGTTTCCGTGGTCATGGGGGTGGCCGTTATGAGCTGGAAGAGGTCTTGCTGCCGCCGGCCTTGGTGACGCTCTGGACGGCGGAGCGGAGGACCTCGATCTTCACGTTATCCGCGATCTTGATGGTGAGGGTCTTTTCCTTGCGGTTCGTGACCGTGCCGAGGATGCCGCCGGTTGTCACGACCTCGTCTCCCGTGTCGATGGAGCCGATCATCTTCTCGTGTTCTTTCTGCTTCTTCGTCGAGGAGCGGAACAGCAGG
The DNA here is from genome assembly GCA_029560585.1 of Verrucomicrobiota bacterium. GTDB lineage: Bacteria > Verrucomicrobiota > Verrucomicrobiia > JADLBR01 > JADLBR01 > JADLBR01. Next base: position 43,186 of record JAKQKQ010000209.1, read on the forward strand.
AACATCAGGAGTCCCAGGATCAGGAGTGGCATCAGCCCGGTCCATGCCGGGGCCGTGGATTCTTGGCCCGCGGGGGCCGAGGGCGCCATAAGCAAAATGGGCGTGCATGCGTCTGGGGTCATAGTTCTCTCTCTCTGGTCATTCGGCGGTTTCGTCGATGTCACTGCTGGGACCGTGCGCCTGGAATCTGGCTGCGACATCCCGGCGGAACTCTCCGAAGCGACCGCCCGCGATGGCATCCCGGATCCTGTCCATCAACCGCATGTAAAAATGCAAATTGTGCACCGTCACCAGCCTCAGGCCCAGGATCTCCCTAGACTTGAGAAGATGGCGAATGTATGCCCTCGAAAACGTTTGGCAAGCATAACAGGCACAATCGGTTTCGATGGGTCCTGGGTCGAGGCTGAAGGGGGCGTTGTGAAGGTGCAGGAGGCCGTCCTCCGTGAAAGCGCTGCCGTGGCGGGCCATCCGCGTGGGCAGCACGCAATCGAAGAGATCGATGCCGCGCGCGACGAGTTCCACGATCTGGCCCGGCATGCCGAGCCCCATGGCATAGCGCGGCTTGTCTCCCGGGAGATGCGGTTCCGTTGCCTCGATCGCCTCGTACATCATGGCCTCGGGTTCACCGACGCTGACACCGCCGATGGCGTAGCCGTCGAAATCCATCACCACCAGCTCGGCCGCGCACCGTGCGCGAAGTCCGGGCGAGGCGCCCCCCTGGACGATGGCGAAATGGCGCTGGGCTCCGGGGAGAATGCCGCCGCGGTCCCGCGACGCATCGATGAAGCGCCGGGATTCCTTGGCCCATGCGATGGTGCGATCCACGGCCCTTGCGACGGCGGCGGCATCCGCGGTCCACGGCGGGCATTCGTCGAAGAGCATGGCGATGTCACTGCCGATCACGGCCTGGGCCTCGAGTGCCTCGCGCGGGCCGAGGAAGAGCGGGGAGCCATCCACGTGGCTGCGGAATGACGCGCCCTCGTCGGATATCGCGCGCAGGGGCGCAAGGCTGAACACCTGATAGCCTCCGCTGTCGGTCAGGATTGGACCTGACCACCCGTTGAAGCGATGGAGGCCGCCGAGTTCCCGGATCGCCCCGAGACCGGGCCGGATCATGAGGTGATAGGTGTTGCCCAGAATGATGGGGACGCCTAGCTCGCGAAGCTCCCGCGGGGAGATGCCCTTCACGGAACCCTGGGTGCCGACCGGCATGAATGCCGGCGTGGCGAAGTCGCCGCGCGCCGTGCTGATGCGCCCGAGTCGCGCGCGCCCGTCGGTTTTGGTCAGATGGAACATGGGCGAACTGTGCCGGGGCCGACCGGCTCAGCCGAATGGGGCGAGGTTTCTCGCCCGGGAGCGATCAGCGCTGGTTCGGGACCATCCCGCCGAGCATGCCCTGGCCTTCCCATGATTGCGGGCGGCTCCATGGCAACTGCGAGATCTCTTCCCCCCCCGTCGAGTCCTGCGGCGAGGACGACGCGCAACCGGCGCAACAGATCGCGGCGGCCGCGGCCAAGCAGAGCCCAAGGAGACGTGCTATCGAACTCATGACGGGCGGTGCGCCGCGGGATCAATTAGAGATCGCGATGTCGCCCACCGTTGGGCGGACTTTCTGGGACGCCTTGACGATGTCGGCCACTGCGGTCTGCGGGTCCACTTTGGCGACCTTGAGTTTGGCGATCGGCTGGTTGCCGCGGACGACGACCATCTCGGCGTTTTCCGCGAGGCCGCGCTCGCCGCCGACGTTGAGCACGACGAAATTCCACTGGTGGTTGACCGCGACGATCTTGCCCTGGATCCCGGGGGCCGATGGGCGCCCGGCGGCCGGGGCGCCTGGCGTCACGGCGGCCTGCGCCGCTTTCTCGGCCTTCTCCTGGAGTTTCTTTTGGAGGACGTCGATCTCCTCTTGCGCGACTTTGATCTGGTTATCCTTTTGCTTGATGCTCTCGATGATCTGCTCCGGCGTCTGGTCGGGCGGGAACTGCGACTTGAGATTCTCGAGCTGCTGCTTCGCCTCGGTGGCGCTCGTCTCGGCCGTGGCGAGCTTCCCCTTGGTGTCCGTCAGTTCGGTGTTGGCATCGCTGAGCGACTTTTCAGTGGCGGCCAGCTTGGTCTCGAGCCCCGAGGCCTTGGATTCCGCGGCCTCCTTCGCCGCGGTCGTGGCCTGCAGTTTGGCCTTTTCCTCATCCAACGATTTCTTTGTGCCGGCGAGCTCGGTGCTGGTCTGCTTGAGTTCATCGACCTTGGCGGTGAAGTTGGTTTTGGCATTGAACGCGAGCACAGCGGAGGCGATTGCACCGAGGGCAGCGAGCACGAGTACTAGGGTCTTGGCCATGGGCTCTTTCTCTCTTCAGGTTGAAACTTGTTATGATTTTCCTTGGCAATCAAGTGTTTAGGGGAGTGGTGCGGAGCGTGTCAACGGCAATTTTTTTCGTTCCATGGGCGGGTGTGCGGGGGCCTTCGGGAGGGCCGGGCGGGCAGGCATCGCGCATCCAGTCGAGCAACCCCTCGGGAGAAAGCGTCTTTGCGCCGAGGGCCTCCACCGTCGTGCGCTCCTGGATGTCGCCGCTGACGACGACCAGTTCCGAGGGGCGCGGGTGTGACGCCACGGATTTTTCGATGATGGCATCGGCCGTCTGGTGGCTTCCCGCGTAGCGGATCTCCAGTGTGCCTGGGGCGCGGAATTCGCCGGCGCCCCCGCGGCCGTCAAAGGCGACGGAGACACCGATTCCCGAAAAGTCCTGGAATCGCTGGAGCGCGTGGATGAGGGCGCGCCGCGCCGCGCGCGACGCGGGCGCGTGGGGGGCGGCCAACTGTGGCAGCGAGAACAGGACGCTGTGGCCATCGACCACCAGATGCCGGCAATCGGGGGACACGGAGAGCGTTTGGATGGAGGTCAGGAAGCTGCCGCGGCGCCCTTCCTTGCTTGCCGCCGCCGTTTCTGGCGGGCAACCCGCCTGCGCTTCTTGATTTGCTTGTTGTATTGCTTGCCCATGGCGGAAAGGAATGCCCGTCACTTTTTTTCTTGTCAAGGCCGCGGAATGGGGCGAAAAGTCTCGGAGGATGAAGAGGTTCCTCTGCGCTGTAGCACCCGTGTTGTTCGCCCTGGCGCCGTGCCACGCGATTCAGTTGCGCCTTACCGACATGGCGGGTCCAGAATTGATCGTCTCTGGCGAGGACGGCGCCGAGGTCAAACGGTTTTCGGCGGGCACGGTGGGCGAGACGATTGAGGCGGACGGGCAGAAGTTCGTCCTGAGTTTTGGCGAAGATGCGGACGGATCCTGGGTTGCGGTGCTTTCTCCTTCGTCGCCCGAGCCGAAAGATTTCGAACTCAAAGTCTCCAGCGAACTCCCGGCAATCTTGCGTTCTGTGGAGTCGGGCCTGGTCGGCGCTGTCACCATCAACGGCAGGAAGATTCCCGCCGGTATGCTGTGGCTGGCCTCTTCCAACGTGAAGGGACCCGTGGCCATCGCCGCCAAGGAGGAAGCGACGGTGACAGTCCGCTGGGTTGGGCCAGGCATGTCCGTCGAACCGCGCCAGACCCTGGCCGTCTTCGAGGAGTCGAAGGAGCGTGGCCCCGCCGAGTTCGTTGAATTCGCCCAGCCCGACCCCGGGATTCCGCCCGGCCAGATATCGCCGGTGGCGGACCCCGAGATCCTGACGTTGCCGTACGAGCCGGTCATCAATCCCGCCCTCTTGGGGTTCGATTTGGTTAGCATCAGTCCGCGCATCCACGGCCCCGATATGACCCCCTTCGAGGCGCCTTGATGGCGTTCTGCGTTTCTGGGTGAGTCCCGCGTCGGGTTCTGGTGTTGCCCGAGACCGCTGTGCGATGGATGGGGGGCGGCAAAACTGTGGGCGCGCCGAGGATTTGGGATTGACGGATTGGCGTTAACAGCGTAGGTTTAAACCCCCTATTGATGGGGATTGCTCTTTGACAGACCGGAGGAATGGCAAGCCACGAATAGAGAAGAGCTAGAGCACCCCGGGCGTCGGCGCGGGGGCGGGTCCGAGGCCGGTCCCCCTTTTGGGGGGCGGGCGGTGGGCGCCGCCCGGCGTGGCGCC
>JAKQKQ010000305.1 GCA_029560585.1 Verrucomicrobiota bacterium
GCCCCAGCGGGCAGGTGGAGATCGCCGGGCGCCGCTACGAGGCCCGCGTCGACCTCGGCACACTTGATGCCGGCACGCCGGTGGTCGTCCGCGGCGTCAACGATTTCGGTCTCATCGTCGAGAAAGCCAACGTATGAACGCCATCCTCATCCTCTTCCTGTTCGGCATCGTCCTGCTTGTCTGCGAAGTCTTCGTGCCCGGAGCCATCCTCGGCTCGATAGGCGGGCTCGCCATGCTCGCGGGCTGCATCCTCGCCTTTCAAACGTATGGCGCGGCAGGCGGCGCACTCGCCACCCTCGCCGCACTCGGACTGCTTGGCCTCACACTCCTGTTGGAGTTCGTCGTCATCCCGCGCACCCGCTTCGGCAAAAAACTATTCGTGCAGTCCACGAGCGGCTCCACCACGCAGCCGCCCGTCGCCGAGCCCGCTAGCATCATTGGCCAGACCGGCGAAGCCGCCACCCCACTCTCCCCGACCGGCTACGTGCTCGTGTCGGGCAAACGCTACGAAGCCTTTTCCCGCGACGGGCTCATCCCCAAAGGCGCCCCCATCCGTGTAACCGGACTCGATAACTTCCGCCTCATCGTCACCAAACCCTAATTTCCCTATGCCAAACATATCCATCGTCATGCTCATCCTCATCGGCGTCCCCTCGCTGATCGTCGCCTTCATCCTGTTCTCCTTCTTCAGCACCTGGCTGAAAGCATGGCTCAACGGAGCGCCCGTCAGCATGCTCAACCTCCTCGGCATGCGACTCGGCGGCGTGCCCTATAACCTCGTAGTCGAGGCCCGCATCACCGCCGTCAAGGCCGGCATCCAACTCACCACCGACAAGATTGCCGCCCACTTCCTCGCCGGCGGCAACGTCGTCCCTACTGTCCAGGCCATCATCGCCGCCCAGAAGGCCGGCATCGAGCTCGGCTGGGACCGTGCCTGCGCGATCGACCTCGCCACCAAAGGCTCCGGCAAGAGCGTCGTCGAGGCCGTGCGCACCTCCGTCGACCCCAAGGTCATCGACTGCCCCAACCCCGAGCAGGGGCGCACCACCATCGACGGCGTCGCCAAAGACGGCATCCAGGTGAAGGTCAAAGCCCGCGTCACCGTGCGCACCAACCTCGATCGCTTCGTCGGCGGCGCGAAGGAAAACACCATCATCGCCCGCGTCGGCGAAGGCATCGTCACCACC
>JAKQKQ010000001.1 GCA_029560585.1 Verrucomicrobiota bacterium
CATCTTCAAGATCGGCGGCAACACCCAGTACATCCGGAAGGACAACGACACCTTCCTGGGCGACGTCTTCATTCAGGGCGGGGAATGGGAGATGATCGAGGCGAACGCCCGCATGCGCAACGCCACCTTCTACATCGAGAACGGGGGCACCCTAACCCTGAATAACAACAACGGAACCAGCCAGGGCAACGGCGATCGGCTCGGCTCCAGCAAGATCATCAACTTCAATCGCGGGACATTCATCGCGACCGGCCTGAGGAACGGGCGCATCTCCGAGAACGCCGGCGCGTTCGAGTTCGATGGCGGCTACAACACCATCACCTTGGATGCCGCCGGGGCCACGACGGCATCCGACCCGACCCACGGGGACATACTCGTCGCCGCGGACAATCTCGTCCGACACAACCGCTCCACCGGCCTGCTGCGCGGCGATAACCTCGGCGAGGACCTGGCGCTCGCCGGCGCCGTGGGCCAAGCGCAGTTCACGCTCGACGCCATGAGGGGCACCAACCTCCTCACCAGCCAGGCGTGGACGAATGGTGCCGGCACCACCGCCCTGCCGATCGTCCCATGGTTAACGGGCGGCGCGACCGCGGGCGACGGCGGCTCGACCTTCATCACCTATACCACCAACTTCGGGTTCAGGCCCCTGGACGAGACCACCGAGTTCGTGAACCAGATCTATGCGGTGGCCGGCGGCATCGACGCCGGAATCTCAAGCAACAACAACCTCCGCATCGGTTTCACGGCCAACAACTCGGACGCCACGCTCGCCGAGAACATGGCGGTCCTCGGTCTCCTGCTGGACAACACGGGCGGCTCCGGCAGCGACGTGCAGATCGGCGCCAACACCCTCACCGTCGAGAGTGGCCTCATCCTCAGCACCGGCAGCGCGGACAACCAGATCGTCGGCGGGGCGGGAAGCGGCATCACCTTCGGTCCCAACGAGGAGACCGGCTTCGAGGGCCGCATCCACGGGGTGCGGCGCATCGACATCAACGCGCCGATCGTGGACAACACCGCGGGCGGCATCACCAATGCGGTCTCGCTGACGACCGACGGCACCATCGTCATCAATACCATCGCTACCTACTCCGGCGACACCGTCATCAACTCGGGCCTGCTCCAGACGGGGACCGGCAACAACCGCCTTCCGACGAACACCGTGATCACGGTCAACGGGAACGCCCGGCTGCAGCTGAACATCCGCGACCAGACCATCGGCGGTCTCCAGGGCATCGGGTTCGTCGAGAACGAGAACACCTCCAGCCCCGCCAACGACTCGATCCTGACGATCGACGTGACCAACGCGGCGTCCAGCTACACCTTCATGGGCACCCTCCGCGACCGGAGCGTGAGGACGCCGACAAACGCGCCGCTGAGGCTGGTGAAGGCCGGCCCCGGCACCCAGTACCTCGGTGGCACCAACCTGTTTACGGGCGGCACCACGGTCAATGGCGGCTCGCTCATCGCGATGCACTCACTGGCGTACCCGGTGTTCTCGAACGCGGCGGACGTTGGCGTCGCACCCGCGGATTACTCGATGTGGCAGGCCATGACAGCCAACTCGAATGGAACCCTCGCGGTCCGCGCCGGCCGCATCACCGAATGGCAGCCGGGCGAGATCGACATCTTCCTCACAAGTGCCAGTTTCAACACCGGCTCGTATTTCGGCATCGACGTGGATTCCGGCCAGACGTTCACCTACGGCACGGACATCTCCAATACGGTTGCCGCCCCGCTGTGGGGCTTCGCCAAGTCCGACGCAGGCGTCCTCAACCTCACCGGCGGAGTGAGTCTGCCCGGGGACGTCGAGGTCCGGGGCGGCCAGTTGAACCTGAGCGGGCCGCTGGTGCGCGGCGACCAGCTCCGCGTGCTCGCCGGCACCCTGCGATTCCTCGGACCCGACAACCTCTTCACCAACGCCGAGGTCAGCGCCGGCGCCACGATGATCGTCTCGAATACCGCGACGATGACGGCCTTCCTGACGCTCACGAACCGCGGCACCAGCACCATCGAGGGCAACACCACGCTGGTCGGCCTGATCGCCGGGGAATCCGGCACGATCAATGTCCGTGGCAACTACACCGGGATCTCGAACGTGATCCTCAATGGCGGCGCCGACATCAACTTCGGCATCTCCAGCGATTCGGACGACCTGACGCAGATCGCCCAGGACATCCTCGTGATCCACGACGGGGTCAACACCTCCGCGGTGGCGTTCAACGGCGGTACCAACGAGGTGTTTGGGTCGGTGACGCTGGTCTCGGTGACCAACATCGGCCCGCCCAGCCTGAGCTTCTCGGCGCCCAAGACCATCGTCCACGGCGATGTGCTGCTGGTGCCCTCCAACGCCTCGGTGTTCGGCGCCGGGAGCCTCGACTTCGGCAACTCCTACGACGACTCGACCGAGATCTATGGCAGCCTCATCATCGACACGCCCAACAAGCGCTCCAACACCGCGCAAGAGTTCTCGCGCGGCGATCTCACGGTCGCCAGCAATATCATCATCAACGCCTCCGGGCTCGACTTTCGAGCGTTTAACAACACCAATACGATCAACTTCTATGGCGGCAGTCGGCTGCTCATCGAGGCGGACTTCGACACCAACCACACCGACGGGATCGGCTTCCACGACCGCCTGGCGAGCGGCACGCTTGCCAGCGGCCCGGACGGCATCGTGATCCGCGACTTCGGCAACCTGCGCATGGATTTCGTGCGGACCAACATGCCCGCCGCGGTGGATTACACGATCGCCCAGAAGATCACCATCGACACGACCGGGCCCAATTATTGGTATGGTCCCGCTGGCGATGGCCGCACCCTTGAGATCATCGGCGACACGAACATCGTGTATGGCCGAACCGGCGCGGGCGACCCGACCATCCACCTCACCAATGTGTGGATGCGCGACGGCTCCTTCATGCGGGTGAACGTCAGCGGCACCACGGCCCGCCTCGGTCTCACGATCGACGGACCCGCCACCAACGGCGTCGCCACCCTCAGCGACGGGGCCAGCGGCAACAACGATGCGTTTGACCTGCTCGACGTGCGCTCTGGCTCCCCCGGCATGGCCAAGATCCTCCAGATCGGCGCCACGAATGGGAGGCTCAACCCCGACGGCCTAACCTACTCCCTCGACGACATCCCGTTCACCAACAACCTCCGCGGCGCCTCAAGCCCCGATATCACACTGGATGTGTTCAACGGCCAGCTCACCGTCGATCAGGCCAACGGCGGCGACATCCAGGGCAGCGCGAGGGTCCGCGAGGGTTCCATACTGCGCATCGGGACCACGGGCGCCGGGACCGAGGAACTGTTGAATCTCGCGGGCAATGGGCTTGTCCTGGGCAACATGATCGTATCCAATACGCTCGCCCCCGGCATGGATGCCGCCGGGACACTCTCGATCACCGGGAGCGCCGCTTTCGTCGCCACCAGCCTCTTCGATTTTGAACTCGATCTGTCCGACCAGACGGTCGGCGGTGGCGTCAATGACCTGTTAGTCCTGAGCGGCGGCCTCACCCTTGACGGGACGCTCAATGTCACCAACTACACGGGCGGCACGCCAGCCGCCGGGGACTATTGGACCCTGCTCACCTATGATCCGCTCAGCAGCCTCACCAACAACGGTCTGGAATTCGGGACATTGCCCGATATCAGCGGCATCGGCGTCTGGGCGCTCAACCTCGCCACCGCGGGCGAAGTCCGCCTCGAGATACTCGTTCCAGAGCCGCGCGCCTGGATCGTGCTCTTCGTCGCCCTCGGCCTCATCGCCATCCTTGCGCGTAAACGCAGGGCCTAATCACCACCACAGCATTGCCATTGGGCCCGTGAAAGCTTGATTCTTGGAGTCAGGTTTTCCCCGATGGCTCGCGTGAGTGAATGGGACGATCAATGCAAACCTAGCCCGGAATTTCACAGCCTGCCGGCTGTGAAATTCCGGGCTCTGGGAAAACCGCGCCATGAAAGCCATTTATTGGGAGAGGTCGGGCAATGACTGGGTTTTTTCGCGGTTGCGGAGTGTGTCTCGCGGACTGGTGGCCCCAGACCCTTCAAAGTCGCGTTCTTCGGAGCGCGGTTTTCCTTTGAGCCTGCTTGCAGGCGATCCCATGTGCGAATCGCGCGCAAGCGCGCTCCTACGTCTCATTTTAACCCCGGTCGTGCCCCGAATGCCCGCCGTCGGGCGGGCGGCCGGGCATGATGTCTGACCTAAGAAACCGCCCACGGTCCCCGCACGGGCCGATCCAGCATCCGCGAGGCAGCCTCGTCGCCCACGATCTCCTCTTTCGCCGGATCCCAGGCTATTTTCCTTCCCGTGCGCACCGCGATGTCGCTCAGGTGCGATATGGTGTCCGACCGGATCGCAGCCTCCAGCGTGCAGATGGTCGGCCGCCGGTTCCGGATGCAATCGATGAAGTTCTGGTCGTGCCGCGGGCTCTCGTAGAGCCTCACTTCATCCGGCCCAGACCGCACCCGCAGCAGCGCCGGATCGCTCGCGTGCACCGCCTTTCTGTCCACGCTGACCCATCCCTCGGAGCCGAAGAACGTCGTGCCGTGGTCGCCGGCCGGCCGATATGCCGCGATCACCTCGCGCGCCGCGCGATGGTCCATGAAGCGCATCTCGACGCCATCGGCATACCGGCAGCGGATGTCCCACGAACTGACCGTGTCGTAGAGCCCCTTCGTGGGCAAGGTGCCGGTGCCCTCATATTCCACCGGACCTGTCGCGTCGGCGCCCTTGCCCCACTGCGCGATGTCGAGCGGGTGCGCCCCCCATCCGGCGATGAATCCGAGCGCGTAATCATACGTGTGCCACGCGCCGTAGCACGTGCACCGGTCCACGGTGTACGGCGCGACCGGCGCGGGCCCCAGCCACATGTCAAAATCAAATCCCTCGGGCACCGGCGCGGGTTCCGTCGAACCGAACTCCTTGACCTGAAACGCCCCGTACTGCGAGGAGATGTCCGCGCACCATGCCTCGATGCGCTTCAGTTGCCCGATGTGGCCGTTGCGCACCAGCTCACACGCAAACCGAAACTTCGTGTCCGAGCGCTGCTGCGTCCCGTACTGGAACACGTTGCCGCGACGCCGCACCTCATCGCGCAGCACTTTCGCCCAGCGCAGGCTAACGCCCAACGGTTTCTCCACGTACATGTCCTTCCCCGCCCGCGCGGCCGCGATGGCTATGGGCACATGCCAGTGGTCCGGCGTGCACACCACGACCGCATCGATGTCGTCGCGGGCCAGCGCGTGGCGAAAATCCCCGTAGGATTTCGCCGCGGCCCCGTACTTCGACTGCCCGTCCAGCAATTGCACGAAGCGCTCGCGCCGATCCTTGAAGGGATCCACCGCCGCGAGATACTGCACCCCGTCCAGCGATGCCATCCCGCGGTGAACGGCGCCCCCGCGCCCCCCGCAGCCGATCGCCGCGAGCGTGACCCGATTCGATGGCGCATCCGGGCCGCCGAGCACCCGTGCGGGAATGATCGACGGGAAACCGATCGCTGCCGCGACGGCCCCCGCGCGCTCTATGAAATGGCGCCGGCTCACCGCCCCGCCCACCGCCCTGCCGCGCACTTGGTTCATGGCACTTCCTCCGCGTACGCTGAGACCGCGCGCTTCAGCGCGCCGGGATCCCACCTCCCCCCGTGCAACATCACGCGGTAGCGGAGCATCAACTTCCCGCCCGCCCCAACCCGTTTTGCCGAATCAAACAAAAAGGCGGGATTCACGTATCCGAAAGGCACCTGGGGGTTCATCATGAGAAACCACGGCGTCGGCGCGTTCGGGTTCTTGGGATGCTCCAAGATCGCGATCCCACACTCGCGCCCGCCGATTTTTCCGCTGAAGTCCGAGGCGGCCGCGCGCTTCCGGTGGCCATCCATCCCCTGAACCCCCTCGCTATTAACAACGGTCCAGTCCGTGAATTCCTTGGCAAAACGCACCGACAGCCCCGCGTAACCCCCGTGCGCTTTGCCATCCGGTTCACCGGGCGGTGGAGTCCGGTCAAGCACGACCGGTCCGTCGCCCGCCGTCCACTCCATGCGCCAATCGATCCGGTACTCCCCATTCGCCCGCGGCGCGGAGATATCCAGGACGCGATCCTCGGACAACAGCGGTTTGCCCCCGGGCGGCGCATACGAGAGCTTCAATGCGATCCGAGCCGAACCGCCCGGCCGCGTCTCGGCCTTTACATCGGAACAGCGCGTCACGCCGACGGGGCGCCCCGTCGCCTTGTCGAACTCCCAGTAGTTCACCCCGTTGATGATCTTCCACGAAAACCAATGCGCGAAGTGGTGCGCGTGGTCCGGGGGGCTCTTCCACACGAGATTCTCGCCGCCTGCAAGCCCGAGAGGATCGAAGCAGGGAAAAGGCTGGTCGGCGCCGTGCAACAGACGCCACACCACCTTGTCGCCGGATAGCAGCGCCACCGAACCCTCGCCCTTCTCCCATGAGAACCCCGCGGCAGTCGGCGCGACCTTCGCGCCCTTGCCCGACCTCTCCCCGCCAAAGATCTCCAGTTCACGGATCGCCGGGCTGTCCCCGTAATAGCCCGTGATGACCAATTCTACCACGCGGCATCGGGTCGGGGGACATTCCACCAACAGCCGATCACCGGCGTACTCGGCCCCGGTCACTTTCTTCGCCTCGCGACCATCGAACAGCACCGAAAAGTCCTTCGGGGCGAAGTCATGGTGCCTGTATCCAGTGATCCGCAGCCGCGAGGCGACCTCCTCTCTCTTGAGAGTGACCCGCAGGCGATATTCGGGCTGGCCGTTCTCTTCGTCCCAATAGGTTTTCGGATTGCCGTCGATGGCCGCAGCCGGTGGGCCTCCGGCACCATCCGGTTTGAGTCCCGTTGGACTCTCCGCCGCACCACCGATTGCCAGATTTCGCCCAAGGTTCGCCACGTCGGCCCCATCCAGCAGCGCTAGTATTTTTTCGATTGTCCCACGCCCGGACTCCGAAGCCACCTGCGTCGCCTCGGCCAACCGGATCTTCGCCGCTTCGGGTTCCGCTCGCGCGATCCTCGCAAGGAGTTGCGCCGCGCTGCCCGCGGCCGGCCCACCCTTTGAAACGACATCGACCAATCCCGGGATCTCCGCGATTCCCCCAAGTTCGCCGATGGCCTTTACGGCCGCGCGCGCGCCATCGGCATCGGTGCCTCGCGCCACCCCCAGCAATGCCGGGATCGCCGATCTCGCGCCACGTCGCGCGAGCACATCGATCACCGCGGACACGGATGAAGCCGGCAGCGACGGCAATAACGCTATCAATCGCCCGTCGGTTGAACCCGCCCGCAGCCGCGCAAGCCCATCGGCCGCGGCCCCACGTTCCTCGACGGCATCTCCCGCCACCCACGAATACAGCAAGTCGAAATCCGGCTCGGAACCTAAGACCCCCAGCGCCCGCAGGCCCGCATGACGGACTGATGGATCGTCGGCCCCCGCCATCTCCCCGGCGAACATCGCCCCCGCACGGATCCCCAGCGCGCAATATATATCCACCAATTCCTTCCTCACATTCGCCGACATCTCGGAAAACGCCTGGGCAATCACCTTGTGCCAAACCTTCAATCGGACACCGCCGTCCTCCCTCAGCGCGTCCAATGCGCCCCGCCGCGCGGCTTCGTCCTTGCCCCGCAAGGCTGCGACCACAATCGACGCACCACCTTGGCCCGCAATCCGAACCCGCGCCGAAACAGCCGCCGAGCGGATCGTCGCGGGCTGACCCGCCCCGACCAGCCGATCCAGGATCCGCCCCGCCCCCGCCAAGTCCCCGCCCGACGCGAACCCCTCGGCGCACGCCAGAAGCGCGCCGCCCCACTCGGGCTTCTGGGCGTCGCCCAATTTTGCTTCTGCGCCCAACAACGCACCGGCAGCCGCCTCGCCCCCGATGTGGCCCAGCGCCACAAGGGCCGCCACCCGGAGCGCCGCATCGCCATCGCCCAGCGCAGCGGCCGCGAGTGGAACGGAATTGGTGTCCCTCAACTTCGCCAGGCTGCCGAGCAATCCCGCTCGGCGCGCGGGGGATTCCGCCTTCGCGTACGCGGCGCGCAACGCCGCAGCGGCCCCCTCACCACCAATCTGCTCAAGTGCGCCGCGCGCGGGCGTCTCCAGTGCGTCATCTTCCAAAAGGTTCGCCAGCGCCCCGATTTCCGGCTCCCCACCCACGATCGCAAGCTGCTCGCAAACGAACTTCTTCACGGGCCCGGGCACCGGTTCGCCCAGCAGCGCCGCCAACTTCTTCGCCACCTCCGCGCGCCCCGACCCATCGTCGGCGACGGCCTGCACCGCGCGGGCCGCCTCGTTGAAAGGCGCCAGCCCCTGGTCAGGCGACCAATTGCGCAACGCGGGGACCGCCTTGCCCCCGGGAATCCACCGCTCGCACACGTCGTCGAACCACACCTCGTATTGGCGCCGCATCTTGCCCACGATCTCGGGATGCCCCGCGGCGACATCCTTGGCCTCGCCCGGGTCCTCATTGATCTCGTATAGCTCATGCCTCGGACCCCCCTCGATCGACCGCTCGCCCCGCCCCTGCAATCGGCACAGCTCGGCATACCGGCCTCGGATATGCTTCTGGTTCGGCGCATCCATCCCGGTGGGTTGGACCATCTTCCACTGTTCCGTCAGCACCACGTAGGCACTGCCGCGCCTCGGTTGCTGCCCGCTGTCCCATTGGAAAAACAGGGCCCTGTCCTCCCACGCGATCGAGGGCTGGCGAAGCAGAGGCATGAGGCTCCTGCCATCGAACCGCACGCCCGAGGGCACCTGCGCTCCACACGCCTCCAGCACCGTGGGCATCACGTCGATGTGCGCGGTCTGCCGCTGCACTTTCGCCGGCGCCGCGAATCCCTGCGGCCACCGCACGAAACATGGCACGCGGATGCCATTGTCATAGACGGTGCCCTTCAGCCCGTGCAGCCCCGCCATGTGGCGATCCAGGGGCACCGACCCCGAGCAAGGCCCGTTGTCCGAGAGGAACATCAGCAGCGTGTTGTCCTCGATGCCCAACTCTTTCAACGCCGACCGCACCCTCCCGAAGGCCGCATCCAGGCTCTGGGCCATCCCGTACACCTTCGCGGTGCTCTCGCTCGCCCCCGCTTCAAAAAATGGCTTCGATAGCTCCTCCGCCACGACGAGCGGTGTGTGGATCAGGTTCGCGGGGAGATACACGAAGAAGGGCCGATCGCGGTTCTGCCGCATGAAATCGATCGCCGCATCGGCGAACACATCCATGCAGTAACCCTTGCGTGCCTCCGCCTGTCCATTGTGCTTGAGTTCCGGATCGAAGTACTGCTTGGGCCGCAACGCCGGGCCCGGCGCATAGAGCGCCTCCCCGAAACCCTGCGCATTCGGGGAATGGACCTCGTCGGCGCCCAGATGCCACTTGCCAAAGATCCCCGTCGCGTAGCCGGAGGCGCGCAGAGATTCGGCCAGCGTCACTTCCGCGGGATCCAGTTCGCAGGCCTTGCCGAACACGTCGCACACCCCGCCCCGAAAACTGTATCGGCCCGTGAGCAACGACGCCCGCGTCGGAGAACACACCGGGCTCACCCGAAACTGCGCCAGCTCAACCGCCTCCCGGGCGAATGCATCTATGTTCGGCGTCCTCACGCGGCCATTTCCGTGGGCCCCGATGTCGCCGTATCCCAGGTCGTCCGCCAGAAAGAGAACGACGTTCGGAGACACGCCCTTGCCCGCCGCGACCTCCGCCCTGCCCGCGGCCGCCCATGCCACGCCACGTTGAAAGAGTTCCTTGAAACCGGCGTTCCCCATCGCCGCCTCATCATGCCCCAGCAGCAGCGCGTAACACCGGCCCCGCCCAAAGGAACCCACCATGGCCGCCGGCTCCCAATTGCCGGTGCCCTTCTTGTCCGCCGCGGAAAACGATGACGCGATCACCCGGAAGCCCGGCTGCACCTTCGGCAGATTCCAGAGCTCGTCGGTCGCTCGGAACGGCCCCAACCCGCGCGTGATCGGATGCGACGGATCATCGATCCGGACATCGAAATCGTGCGGCGGACCATGGTGGGTCTGCCCCTTCCCCCAGGTCGCCCCGCAGATCCTCTGGTACTCGTCCCATCCGTCGAAGGAAGAAGAACCGGCGTGCACCATCACGTGCCCGCCGCCCGCCGCCACGAAATCCACGTAGGCCTTCTTCAGGGGGGCCTGCCAATCCGCCACGGCCGCGGGCCCACCCTTCTGCCCCCACGCATTCCAGTTGCTGACGATCACATCAAACGTCTTCAACCGCGCCGGATCGAGCTTCTCCGGCGCCTCGGCCACCTCGACGGCGTATCCCCCCGCACCGTCAAGGATCGCCTGCAGCACCGGTGTCGTCTTCTGCCACGCGTGGTTGTTCTGCCCGGAGAGGACCAGCACCCTCACCGGCGCCGCACCAGCCGCGGCCGCGAGCAGAAGAAACGCCAGGCCCAGCCAAGGCCTTCTCACATCACGATCTCCCGCTTGGCGGCATCGAATCTCGCCACCTTGCCCGCCTTGTGGGACAGCATCGCCATCTGGAGCATCGTCTGCACCCGGAATGCCAGATCCATGGGGCTCCAGAGCTCCTCCCGCTTTCGCGACCTGACGCAATCGAGCAGGTTCTTCCAGTGGTCGCCAACGTTCTCGCCACCCTCGATCGGGATCCGCTGCGGCGGCTTGGCGCCCTTCTCCCGCACCGGCATGAACACGATCTCCTTGTTGCTCTCGTCTATGTACAGCGCCCCGTCCCAGCCCCGCACGATCGGCGTCCGCGCGCCCGCCCCTCGCTTCGTCGTGGCCGTGAAGTCATTGGCCTGCGTGCCCATGACAACCACGGTCACCTTTTCTGGATAATGCGCGATCAGCTGAAAACTATCCGGCACCTCGCGCAACTCGTATTCGTAGCGGTCGATCGACCCGATGCCGGTGACCTTCTCGGGAAAGCCCAGCCCCATGATGTCCACCACCTGCGTGATGCTGTGCGGGTACAGGTCCGTCACCGGCCCGCCCGCATAGTCCTCGAACAGCCGCCACCGGAAATACCGGTCCGCGCTGAACTCCCGCTTCGGGGAATCACCGAGGAACGCCTCCCAGTTCAGGTCCTCGCCCGGTTTCACATCCGCGTCATCGACCTTCATCCCGCGCTCGCCCCAATCCCCGGTCCGGAAGAAACCGCCCTCGGCGTGCACCGGCTGTCCGATGAGTCCCTCCTTCACGAGTTTCTTCATCTGCCGCCACACGGGATCGCTCATCGCCTGGGTCCCCAGCTGGAACACCCGATCCGATTTCGCCACCGCATCGGCCAGCTTCTTCGTCAGCTCGAACTGCCGCCAGTGCGTCACCGGTTTCTCGCAATAGACATCCTTGCCCGCCGCGATCGCGTCCAGGGCCTGATAGCCATGGATGTGGTCCGGCGTGGCGATGCAGACGACGTCCACGCTCAGGTCGGCCAGCAGCGCCTTGTGATCCGCGTAGGCCTTGGTGACTCCCAGGGCCTGCATCGCCCGCTCGCGCCTCGGCCTGTAGCTGTCGCAAACAGCCACCGGCTCCACGGGATAGCCCGCCTCCTGCAATTGCTTCACCAGCTTCATGTGCGCGCCCGCGCGACCGCCGCACCCGATGAACCCCACGCCGATCTTCTCGTTGGCGCCCTTCGCCTCCTGGCCCATCACCAGAAAGGGCGCCACGCCCGCCGCGGCCGCCGCGCCGGCCTTCCCGATAAATCCGCGCCGCGTGAGCCCATCGTCCGTCACCACTCTGTTGTCGCTCATCTTCCGCTCCTTTCGCCCCGCGTCCTGACGCACGCGGCTATATCAACTTCCTGAGATTCTCGATGCTCCGGGCCGCCTGGTCCACCGTCCCGCACTCCACCGACAGGACGATTTCGCGCGGCGCCCTCTTGCAGATCGCTATCACCTTCTCCCAGTCGATGACCCCCTCGCCGCACGCGCAGCCAACCGGCGTGCCCGTCACCTTGCCGCGCTCGGCATCCGACTGCTTCACCGATATGTCCTTCGCGTGCAGGTGCACGAGCCGATCGCGCACCCGCTCCAGCCACGCGATCGGGTCGTGCCCCGACAGATAGCTGTTGCCCGTGTCAAAATTGATCCCGACCACCGGGGACTTCACAAGGGCGTGGATCCGGTCCAGCCCCTCGGGTGTCTTGCTGTATTGCTGGTGCGGCTCGATGCCGATCAGGATCCCACGCGGCTCCGCCACCCGGGCCGCGCACGCGAGGGTGTACCCCATCAGCACGTGATCCTGCTCGGCGCTGGTCCACTCCGGCTTGGGCCCCTCGTCGGTGTTGATCACCGGTGCCCCCGCCTCTGCCGCGAACCGGACTGCCTGCCTCAGATACTCCACCCCGATCTCCGGTTTGCACAGTGGGGTGTGCGCGCTCAAACCGGACATCTTCACGCCGTGCCTCTCGCATGCCCGGCGCAGCCGAAGCGGGTCATCCAGCATGGAAACGCTGTGGAAATAGCCCGCCTCGCTGAGCAATTCCCGCCCCAGGTGGACCATCGGCTCGACATAAGCGTAACCCAACTCCGCGGCCTTCGCCACCCCCCACTCGAACGGCTTGTCGTCGTGCCGCACGAATTCCATGTTGATCCCGATCGAAACCTTCGCCATGGCGCCTCTCCTTCGCTCCGGCAAGCCGACGCGGCCTGCCGCACGCCCGCAGTTTCCGCCCATCCCGCTTGCCCCGCCAGCCCCATTTGGTGCAATGTCGTTCACTGAAGGAATTTGAACATGCGCGCCATGAACCGGAGAACCGTGCGCCGGGTCTTTCGGCCCATCGCACAACCCGGGGGCCCGCCGCGAGCGGGGATCCGCGCGCCACACCGGCACGGCGCGGTTTATCGCGAGAGTGGCCATGCCTACGCCGCGGACGCGTGCGAGCCCCTCGCGCGCGCCGAGCGCGAGGGAGCCGTCAGACTCCGCGCCCTCGCGCGCTTCCAGTACCCCGGACGACGGTTGCCCGCCGGGCAATTGCGCGGAGTCTGTAGCATTGGTTACTGGGATGCCCCGGCACCTCAAGGCTGGGGGCTCGGCTGGCATCGCAACGAGGGACTCGAACTCGCCTTCCTCGAGTCCGGCCGCATCGCCTTTGCCGTGGAGGGCCACCGGCCAGAGATCCTGAGGCCCGGCGCCCTCACCATCACCCGCCCCTGGCAACCACACCGCGTCGGCGAGCCCCACGTCGGCGCAGGACGACTTCACTGGCTGATCCTCGATGTCGGTGTCCGCCACCCGAACCAACCGTGGCGCTGGCCACCGTGGATCGTGCTCACCCGGGAGGACCTCGCCGAACTCACCCGCCTGCTCCGCCAGCAGGAAATCCCCGTCTGGGCGGGCGGCACCGACATCCGACAATGCTTTGAGGGCATCGCGCGCGCCATCGACACGGCCACCACACCGCCCTGCTCGCGACTGTCCGTCCTCATCAACGAACTGCTCGTTCTCCTCCTCGAGCTACTCCGGCGGCACAGTCCCAGGCTCGACGAGTCGCTCACGTCCAGCGAGCGCGCCGTGGAGATCTTTCTCAATGAGCTCGCGCGCGACCCATCGCTGCTCGCGCGCCCGTGGAGTGTGCCCGATCTGGCCCGCCAATGCGGCCTCGGCGCCACGGCCTTCACCCAGTACTGCAGGGAACTGACGAACGCGACCCCGCTGGCCCACCTGAACCGATTGCGGCTTGACCATGCCGCGCGCCTCCTCCGCGAGCGCGCCGACGCTCCGATCAAACAGATCGCCGCCCAGTGCGGATTTGCCACGGGCCAGTACTTCGCCACCGCCTACAGACGCCAGTTCGGCCGATCACCAAGGCGCGAGCCGCCGCACGCAAGGCGGCAACCGCATGCGTGACTGCTTGGCGGCCGGAGCAGAGGCTGGCCCCGGCCGCCTCTCATCCGCCGCGAACGCCTGTCGGCGGTAATCCGCGCGGCACCTCCGGAGATGAGAATCCCCTGGGGCGTGGCGAGGGCAATCTTGCCCGCTGTGATGGCTTGGGGACGCGCCGGCAGACAGGATTGACTGCCCCACGGTTACGGGAATTCTCGAGCTAGGACACCGCCACGGCCTTCGGTGCGGCGGCGCGCGCCTTGCCGGGCTGAAACAGTTCGAGGATCCTCTCGGGCGGCAGGGCGAGCGCGCCCTGTTCTTCCTGGCGGCGCCGCACCTCATCGCCGTACGTCGGAGAGGGCGAAGGATTGCGATAGAAAACGCCCACGTGCATTTTCTCTCCGCCGTATTCCTGCGCGATTGCCATGGCCTTCAGTTTGTCGGACGGGTCGTGGCCCATGTCCGAGAGCTTGACCATGCGGCCCTTCTGGTTCTTCAGCTGCGTCTCCGCCTGTCCGAACGTCACGCACGGCGACTGCACATTGATCAGGGCAAAGCCAGGATACCGGATGCCCTCCTCGATCAACCGCACGAGCCCGTCGAGGTCCGAAGGCGCGCCCTGCGCGACGAAACCGGCGCCGTAGGCCAGGCAATACAGCAGCGGATTCACCGGATCCTCGAGACTGCCATACGAGGACGAGGCCGTGCGGCTGCCGCGCCGGGATGTCGGCGAGAGCTGACCCTTGGTCAACCCGTAGATCTGGTTGTCCATCACGATGTAGGTGAGATCCATGTTGCGCCGGATCGCGTGCGGGACGTGGCCGCCGCCGATCGAAAACCCATCACCGTCACCCCCCGCGACGATCACGAGCAGATTTGGGTTGGCCAATTTGATCCCCTGCGCGATCGGGAGCGCCCTCCCGTGCACCGTGTTGAAACCATAGACGGTCGTGTAACCAGGGATCCGACTCGAGCAACCGATCCCAGAGACCAGCGCAATCTCATGGGGCGGACGCCCGATGGCCGCCAGCGCCCGGTGCAGGGCCGTCAGAACCCCGAAATCGCCGCAACCGGGGCACCAGATCGGCTTGAGGTCGCTGCGGTAGTCCTTGGAAGTAAATGTCGCTTCCGGACACTCGCAGCAGGAACCGTGATGCTCTTCTGTATCGCTCATGCCCGTGCCTCAGGAATCGCCGTTCCGGCCACCAACGCCCGACTGGGCCCTCGCCCGGATTGCAGAGACGATCTCCTCGGGCGAAAACGGGTTGGCGCCATCTTTTGCCATCGATTCAAATGCGTCGGGTACCGGCGCCCACATCCGCAGCAGCTTGTGCAACTGCCCCTGGTGCGATTGCTCCACCACGATGCAGCGCCCCGTGGACCGGAAAAACTCTTCGTAGATCGGAACCGCGATCGGATAAATCAATTTGGGCACCAGCAGCTTCACCGCGATGCCCTCGGCGTTCGCGCGCTCGACCGCCTCCCACGCCACCCCGGCAACGCTGCCCCAGGCGATGAGCCCCAGCGGCGCATCCGCGGGCCCCACGCGAAGGAAGAGATCCTCGCGCGCCTGCAGCGGCTCGAGCTTCTTAAAGCGCTTCTCGTTCATCGTCGCGTGGATATCGCCGTTGACCGAGGGCGCGCCCCTCTCGTCGTGCTCGATCCCCGAGGCCAGATACTCTCCCCCGCGCATGCCGGGCTGACTGATCGGGCTCACCCCGCTCTCCGTCATCCGAAACCGCACGTAATCCCCCAGCTCTTCGCCTTTGGGCCGACGCCGCTCAACGACCCGAAACTTCCCGGTGTCGATTGGATCGATCGCCTCCTTGCGCTGCGATATCTCCTGGTCCGAAAGCACGATCACCGGCGTCTGGTACTCCTCCGCGATATTGAACGCCTCCACGGTCACGCCAAACATGTCCTCGACGCCCACGGGCGCCAGGATCGGCCGCGCCACGTCGCCATGCGCCGAGAACGCCGCCGCAAAGAGGTCCGACTGCTCTGTCTTGGTCGGCAGGCCCGTCGAGGGCCCCCCGCGCTGCACGTTGACACACACCAGCGGCAACTCGGCGATCGTCGCGAGCCCAAGGATCTCCGTCTTCAGCGAAAGACCCGGCCCAGATGTCGCGGTCATCGCTTTCGCGCCCGCGAAAGAGGCGCCGACCACCGCACCGATACCCGCGATCTCATCCTCGGCCTGGAGCACCGAGCCACCGTACTTCCAGACTTCCCGGTTGAAGAACTGCATGATCTCCGAAGAGGGGGTGATGGGATACCCGCCGAAGAAACGGCATCCCGCGAAAATCGCTCCGGCGGCGCAGATGTCATTCCCGTCCACCAGGATCTTCGCTGACCGCTGCCCCACCGGTTTCAGCCGACGGTTCTCGCGTAGGGGGGTCGACCTCGCAAAGCCGATGCCCGCCGAAAAGGCCCGCTCGTTCGCCTCAAGAATCTCCGCCCCCTTGGAGCCGAATTTCTTTCGCATGCCCTTGAGCACGCCCTCCTCGGCAAGGCCAAACCATCCGCAAAGGAGCCCCATGACGACGGTGTTCTTGGCGTGCAGTTTGCCGGACGACTCCGCCGCCATGCGATCGATCGGCACCGCCACCACCTCGGCCGGCCGCAGTCCCCCCAGCGGTATCTTGTCCGGGGCCACCCCCGTCGCCTCTTCGTAGATGACTATGGTCCGGGACCCCATGGGGATCTCCGGCCCAAATCTCAGGAAATGCTCCCAGTTGAATGCCACGGCCACGTCCACGACCCCGCCGGGGTTCAGGACGGGTCGCGTCGATACCCGCAGGCGACACGAAGATTCGCCGCCACGTATCTGCGAGCCGAAGCTTTTCGTCAGCATCGCCCCGTAGCCGTCCGCGGCCACCGCCGACAAAAGTGACTCTCCCGCGGACACCACGCCGTCGCCGCCGGAACCCGCCATCGCCAAAATGAGATCTTCAACCATTGGGTAGCAGAAGGGCTTATACGGCCCAAACCCCCGAACGCAAGCCACATTCTCGACGCGCCCATCTTGGCCCATTGCGCGGGGGCCAGGGGTCGCGCATCATGTCCGCTATGGCAACCCTCCGCGCGGCCACGCTCGATGCTAAAACGCGTCGATCGCGGGCCGTGGCGCTGGGATTTGTCGCTGCGACCGTGGGCCTGCTGGTCGTTTTCGATCCCGGCGCCCTGCCGATGAATCGGATGACCTGTCCGTTTCTTTCGCTCATCGGCCTGCCGTGCGCCTTCTGCGGCCTCACGCGCGCGCTGCACCATCTCTTGCGGGGCGACTGGTCGTACGCCTGGTATCTCAACCCCCTTTCGATCCCAATCGCGCTCGCGTCCCTCGGCCTATTCGCGCGCACGGCGATCGAGGTCGCCACCGGCCGGCGGTCTCACCCTCTCCCTTGCCCTCGACGGGCCTGGCTGGTCGCGTTGGTCGCACTGTTCTTCGTTCATTGGGCTATGCACATCCGAGGGGCGGTCGCCACGCCCAAGCCCGAACTTCTGGCGGAGCGACTTGAACATGGGCGATGATCCCCCGCACAAGGGCATTGTCACTCGGCCCGCCCACCGCGCATGATGTCCCCGTGCTCTTGCGCACCCTCACGTTGGCGCTGGCCACCGCATCCGCCGCGGGACACGCCGACCCACCAGCGCCCATCGATAGTGAAGTCAGCCTCCCCGACCCGACAGCCGCTATCGACGGCGGATGGATCTATGCGTTCGGGACGGGGAGGGGCATCGTCGTGCGCCGCTCCAAGAACCTCTATGACTGGGAGGATGCGGGGCGCGTCTTCAACGATGCCGCGCCAACCTGGGCGAAGGAGGCCGTGCCCAGAGCCAGCGGCGTCTGGGCACCCGACATCAGCTTCCACGACGGCCTTTATTATCTCTACTACAGCGTATCGACCCTCGGCAGCCAAAGGTCGGTCATAGGCCTCGCCGTCAACCGGACCCTCGATCGCACAAGCCCCCTCTATGCGTGGGAAGACCGCGGACTCGTCATGGGATCCGCCCCCAAGAAAAACAACTTCAACGCGATCGATCCCGCGCTGGTCGTTGAACCGGATGGGCAGTGGTGGCTCTTCTTCGGCTCGTGGTGGACCGGCATCAAGGCCGTCCGCCTCGATCCGAAGACGGGAAAACCCCGGCCCGGCGCCGACATCATCCCCATCGCCGCGCGCGCTCCCGGCGACCAGCCTTCGATCGAGGCCGCCTACGTCATCCGGCGCGACGGATTCTGGTACCTGTTCGTCTCGTGGGGCACGATCCTGCCGCCCAGGGAGGCGACCTACGAGGTCCGCGTCGGCCGCTCAAGCAAAGTCGATGGACCCTACGCGGATGCCGCGGGGCGGCCCATGCTCCGGGGCGGCGGCACCCGGGTGCTCGGCAGCCGCGCGCCATGGCAGGCCCCCGGCCACAACGGCGTGCTGCACCACCGCGATCGGGACTGGATGATCCACCACACGTTTGACCTGAGGGACCTCCGCGCCGGCCGCATCCTCCAAGTGCGTCCCATGCACTGGGTCGATGGCTGGCCCAGCGTCGGCGACCCGCTCACGGGCCCCGCCGACGAATAACCCGATCGAATTCGGGTTGTGGTCCCGGGGAACCCGATGTTCACTCCCAGGTCGTGAATCCCCTTTCGATCGACCAGCTTGTCCCACTGCTCCAGGTGTCCATCGGCCCCATGATCCTGGTCTCGGGGGTGGGCTTGTTGCTCCTGACCATGACGAACCGCCTGGCGCGGGTGGTGGACCGGGCGCGATCCCTGGGGCGCGAGGTGCGGGACGCGACCGATGCCGACCGCGGACGTCTGCGCGGCCAACTGGACATCCTGATGTCGCGGGCGCGTCTGATCCGGAGCGCGATTGCCCTGGCGGCCGTCAGCGTCCTGCTGGCTGGATTCCTGATCATCGCGCTGTTCCTGTCCAAGTTGCTGGGTTTTGAGGCGGGCTGGCTCATCTGCACCCTGTTCATCGGATGCATGGCCTGCGTGGTGCTTGCGATGACCGAGTTCCTCCGCGACGTGAACCTATCCCTTTCGGCACTTCGGCTGGAACTTCGCGACACCGGCCGGAATCGGTTGCGGGTGCCGGAAAACTAATGCCTTGTCCCGTTTGGTTCTAACCCATTCGCCGGAAGGGCCCGTGGCTTGAGGCTGTCTCAAAACTCAAACGCCCAACACGGAACACCCAACAATCAATGCCCATCTGATGATAGGGGGGACTTCCAATGGTGTGCGGCGCGCGACAACGCACGGCATCTCACAGAGATGCCCTACAAAATTTGTAGGCCGCCTGTGCCAGGCGGCGCGGTTCAGAGGTTTTGAGACACGCTCGTCTCGCGGGCCGGGTTTGCCCCGGTGCCGCGGGGCTGGTGGATCGCTGACGCCGAGGCCGGCGTCTCTCCCCCCAGCGGCCAATCAGAACACCATATTCAGCTTCATCTGCGGCGCAACGCTGGCACACACCCCGTCCGACACGGGAATCAGCCATATATCCGCAACACCGCCCCCGCCGTGGCTCGGACATGCGCGCGCAGCGCGACCGGCGCCAGCACTTCGACCTCCGCCCCCCAGCTCAGAATCCACCGCCTGAGTTCGGGGGAATCCATCACTCTCATCAGTAGCTCGCAACCCCCGTTCTGCGATGCCTCAACCTTCTGCGACGCGTGCCACCGCCTCTCGCTCACCAGCCGAGCCACCGCCCGCGTGAACCGCAGCCGCACGGCCTGTGGCTTGCCACCGTGAAAGACGCCAAAGCTCGCCGCCAGCAGCGTCTCGATCGAGAAGCCCAGCGGCCGCAGGAATGGCTTCGCCAGTACCTTCAGCGCTCGCACCCGCGTCAGCGCAAACGTCCGCATCTCGCCACGCACGAGATCGTGTCCGAACAGATACCACTGCCCATCGATGCAGGCGAGGTGATAGGGCTGCACGCGCCTTCGCTCCGGCGCCTCGGCCCGCGGCTTGAGATAATCGAACTCGATCTCGCGGGAGCGAAACACAGCCTCCCCCAGTTTCTCGAATAGCCTCAGATCCGGGACCGTCGTTCCCGATTGCCGAAACGACACCGAGCCCTCCACGTGCGTCCACGAGAACGAGATCTTGTCGCTCAATCCGGCGGTGAGCTTCTGAAACGCGGCCTCCAAAGAACGCTCGAACGGCGTCCCCCGATACTGCTCCAGCGCTCTCTGCGCAACCGCCAGCGCCACGAGTTCCCCCTCCGTCACCTGCACGGTCGGAAACGCCGCCACCTCGCGGGAATAGTAAAAACCATGGCGCTCCGCGTCGTACTCGATCGGCAGGTCCATCTGGTCCCTCATGAACTCGATGTCCCTCTGGATCGTCTTTGGGCACACCTCCAGTTTTTGCCCCAGCCCAGAGCAGTTCGGCAGGCGCCCGCCCTGCAGCGCGTCGTGGATTCGGAGCATCCGCGCCAGCGGCGGGCGCGAGACGGGGATCCGGGCCGCGGGGGCCTTGCGCGCCAGAGGGAGTTTGATCGCACGTCGGTTGGCCATGGGCCCAGCCTAGGACAAGCCATGTCCAAACGCCATCCTCAAATCCCTCGAAGGATGCTCGAGAATTCGGCTCCGCCAATAGCCTGCATATTTCACGCTTCCGCGTGAAATATGCAGGCTCAAAGGAAAACCGCGCTCCGAAGAACGCGACTTTGAAGGGTCTGGGGCCACCGGTCTGCGAAACACACCCCGCAATCGCGAAAAACCCAGTCTTTGCCTGACCTTTCCCAATAAATGGCTTTCACGGCGCGGTTTTCCCAGAGCCCGGAATTTCACAGCCGGCAGGCTGTGAAATATCTGGGCTAAGCCCGGCCGCCCGGGTCGCGGCACACCCAGGGCACGCCCCTCATCGGCCAAACTTCTTCACCAGATCAATGTCCTTGATTCTCTTGGCCAGTTTGTCTCGCCGACTGGCGATGGCGATCTCGCTGGTGGACCTCCCCCCCGCGTCCCGGATGCCGGTGTCCGCTCCGCGGTCGAGGAGAAAATCTGCGAACTCTGGTGCATGCATGCACGCCAGCATCAGCGCCGTCTCCCCGGACCGATTCTGCAAATCGAGATTCGCGCCCATTTCGACGAGCATCTGAGCGATGTACTCGCGGTCCTTCAGGATCGCGCGCATCAGAGGCGTCATGCCCTCGGCGTCGGCGGCGTTGACGTCGGCGCCCCCGTTCGCGAGGGCCGTGGCGACCTCGTCGAGGCCCTTGCCGATGGCGACATCCAGGGGCGTGCTGCCCGCCGAATTGGGGAGGTCGGGCGCCGCCCCCCGGGCCAAGAGCCACCCAACCACCTGCGCCTGGTTCTCCCCAACCGCCCAGTGGAGCGGTGTGTCGCCCGCATCGTCCATCGCGTTGACGTCCGCCCCCTTCTCCACGAGCTTCGCGATGATCTCCCGGCGCCCGTAGCGAATGGCCGCGATCAGCGCCGGCTCGCCACGGTCCGCGCCCGCGTTGGGATCCACCCCCTCTTCAAGCATCCGTATGGCCCGGGCGCTGTCACCGCCCTCGATCGCTTTCAACAGCTCGTTCGCCCGTCCCGCATCGGCCGCCCCGGCCCCGGCCGGGCCCGCGTCTTTCCTCGCCGGTCGACTCCCGCCCGCCAGGCGCACCGCATCCTCCATCAGATCGACAAGCCGCTCTTGGCCGCTCTCGACCGCAATGCTGAACGCGCTGTCACCGTCCGCATTCTCAATCGATGCGTCGGCGCCGAGCTGGACCAGCTTCCGTGCCACCGCCTCGCCCTTCTGTCGGACCGCCAGCATCAGCGCCGTTTCACCCGATTCATCCTGCAGGTCAAGATTGGCCCCCAGCCTGACGAGCGCGCCGCACAGCGCCCCCAACCCCGACGTCACGCACCGCATCAGCACCGTCCGGCGCGCCGAATCGCGCGCATTCACGTCCGCCCCCGCCCGAATCAGATTCAGGGCGACGCCCACCTGCCTCTTCTGGATGGCTAGCAGGAGCGCTGTCTCGCCCGCCTCGGACGCCGCGTTCACGTCCACCCCCGCCCGGATGAGATCCAGGGCGATCCCCCGCCTCTCCAGCAGGATGGCCCCCATCAATAGCGTGCTTCCGTCGGGCGCCCTGACGCCCACATCCACGCCGGACCCCACCAATCTGAGCACCTCGGTGCGCCTGCCAGCCTTGATGGCCGAAAAGAGTTGCTGTTCGTTGCTCATATCGCCTCCGAGACCCTTGACCCTACGAGACGACTAGCCCCGGGCCACGCCCGGAGCGAGCCAAAAAACGAGAGCCAGTCGGACGGCCCGGGGAACTCGCGGGCCTCGGCCCAACGAAACCGGGCGGGCGCTCACCGGCCGCCGTGCTTTGCCAGCGCGGTCATGTCAAAAACATCGCCGGGATCGATGCCCCGGCGCGCGAACCATCCCCGATTGACCTCGAGCGCGTACCGAACGGACGCGCTTTGGCTCGCGATCGGCGATCGGTCCAGCGGAAACATGTCGTGGATCTCGAGCACCTCTCCGTTATCTCCGAGATATGCGATCGACAGCGGGATGAGGGTGTTGTGCATCCAGAACGACTGCTGTCCCGAAGACTCGAATACAAATAGCATCCCGTGATCTTCGGCCATCTTGCGGCGCATCATTAGCCCGCGCTCGCGCTCTGCCGGTTCATCGGCAATCTCCACCCAGACCGTCGCCCCAGAGCACCGCAATGGCACCCGCTCCGGACCCCTCTCCCGATGGCTGCAGCCCCACAGCAAAGCGCCGCACATCAAAAGCGACCACGCCACGCGGAATCGGCCGAGATCCGGGAAACCCATGCCGCCCATATCCCGCAAGCCCGCATCCCGGTCAACGCAAAACTCTCCCATCCTGCCACCGCCGTCACCCCGGCGCGCCCGCCGGCCACAGGGTCTCCCACCCCAGTCTGCCCAGGAAAAACATCGCCCCGATGATGCCGCAGAACCCGGCCGCCGCAATGAACCCGAGGACCACGAACAGCCCGTCCCCTTCCATGATGCCCAGCGCCAGCAGGATGATCGCCACTCCCACGATCATGTTCGTGAAGGGCACCGGCAGCATCAGCCCCAGACCGCACAGCGCGATCACCACGCCTATCGCGCAACGCATCCCCGGCCATCGGGTGAAATCCCATCGGCTGCGCACCACCCTCTCCATCCACCGCGCTACCCCCTCCCCACCCCGCAATATCCTCTCCAACACGTGCCCCGGGATCTTCTTTTCCAGCAGCCCGCCGGGCAACCACGGCCTGAGGCCAAAACCCAGCCGCACGCCAAAAAAGGCTATCGCCAGCCCAAAGGGAATCGTGAATCCCACTATCGGCACGGGCAGACAAAACGGCAGCGCCAATATAAAGATCAGCATCGCCAGACCGCGTCCCCGCAGCGCCTCCTCGATCTCGTTGAGCGTCAGCGCGCCACCCCTCCCCCGCTCCAGCAGTGCGCGCAAATCTTGGCTCAGGCGCGAACCGCCACCATGTTCCCCCGCAACCCCCATCTCGACCGGCGACCCCGTCATGGCAAAGATCCCAGGAAAACCGTCACCGGCGGGCGCCCCTTGCACCGCGACCCCGCGTCACGATCACCGACGTCACCACGGCCGTCGCCAGCACCGCGGCAATCACCATCAGCGATACCTCGACCGGAATCTTGTACAGGTCCGCGATCACCATCTTGATGCCGATGAACGTCAGTATGATCGACAACCCCGCCTTGAGAAAAATGAACCTGTGCATCGCGCCCGCGAGCATGAAATACATCGAGCGCAGGCCGAGTATCGCGCACACGTTGCTCGTATATACGATGAAGGAATCGCGCGTGATGGCGAAGATCGCGGGAATCGAATCCACCGCAAACACCAGGTCCGTCGTCTCCAGCATTATGAGCACGATGGCCAGCGGCGTCAGGAACACCCGCCCATCCCTGCGCACCGCGAAACGCCCGCCCTCGTATTTCTCGGTTACCGGCAAGCACCGCCTGCAAAACCGGATGATCGGATTGTTCTGCGGCGCGAGTTCCTCCTCCTCCCGCTGGAAGAACATCTTGACGCCGCTCACGACCAGGATCGCCCCAAAAATGTAGAGGACCCAATGGAACCTCTCCACCAAGAACAAACCCACCCCAATCATGGCGCCCCGCATCACCAGCGCGCCCAACACGCCCCAGAAAAGCACCCTGTGCTGCAACCTCTTCGGCACCCGGAAAAACGTCATGATCAGCACGAACACGAAAATGTTGTCCGCGCTCAGGCTGTATTCCACGAGATAACCCGTCAGGAATTGAAGGCCCGAGTCCGGACCGCGCCAGCGCCAGACAAACGCGCAAAAACTCAGCGAGAGCGCCACCCACAGCGCCGAACCCACCGCCGCCTCCCTAAAGCTGATCTCGCGGATCTTCCGGTGAAGGACCAGCAAATCAAATGCCAGCAACGCGAGAATCCCCGAGTTGAAAGCTATCCAGAATGTGATCGGCGTCTCCATGGGATCGCCCAAGGCGAATATCGGCAATATAGGTTCGCGCCCACGAATTCAAGCAGGACCACCCCACTTGGCCCCCCATCTTGAAAATAATCGCTTGAGAGCCGCATGGGACGCAGTAGTCTGATAGCTATGAAGGGTTGGTATCTAATCATCGCGGGGGCTCTCTTGGTCGGCTGTGCCGGAATAGATGTCCAGAACGTCCGGACGGATCCCAACGCCGCCTTCGGACCCCCGGAAGCGTTCTACGTGCAGGACTTTTCCTACGACCGCGGCTTCAAGTCACAGGCCGCCGACACCACGAGCCGAGAGGACTATCTTGCCACTGCCCACAACCTCACCCGCAACCTGTCCGGGCGCCTGCGCACGGAACTCATGGACATGGCCCCCGTCTATGTCCTGAAACCGACCGACCCGCTGCCCCACAGCGGCTACATCGTCAAAGGCGATATCCGCATCCTCGATGCCGGCACGCCGACCGCCCGATTCTTCGCCGGAATGGGGACCGGCCAGACGCGGTTTGTCGCCGACGTCCGCGTGTATCGTGGCTCCCCCGAGGTGCAGAGAGCGCCCGCCGATGCGAAGGGCCTCAAACAGGCCGGGGCCGAAAGCGCCCTGGGCCGCCCCGTGCTCGCCTTCACCGTGGCCGGCGGCAGCAAGATCAATTCTGGATTCGCCCAATGGGAACATGGCCTGAAGGACGACGTCGAGGCCGCCGCCCGGAAGATCTCCTGGGAGATCCGCAAGCACCTGGGCTACGAGCGCAACTGATTCTTGAGCCAGGCGAGCGCCGCATCCCTGTCGCGCAGCTCGCCGTTGAGCTGTAGCTCGTACGCCTCCCGCAAGATCGCCCCCACGCGAGGCCCCGGCGCGATCCCCCGCTCGAGCACGTCCAGCCCCCGCAGCAGCGGATCGGGCCGCAGCGACTCGCCCGATAGCTCGGTGCGGCGCGCCACCAGAAAGTCGTAGATCGACAGATCGCCGTGTGAGGCCAGGCAATCGATCCGGTGCAGTTCCAATTCGTCGTCAAAGGTCTCCCGCGCCAGCAACCGCTTGAGCCTCGCGACGCGCATCTCGGGCGCATCCTTGAACGTCATGTGGTTTGCCACGCAGGCGCAAATGGCGTCCGCCTTCGCATTCGAGAATCGCAGCCTCGCCAGCAGATCCCGGGCCATCCGCTCGCCGACCACCTCGTGCCCGTTGAATCGGATTCGCCCGTCCCGGTCCACCGAGCGCGTCACCGGCTTGCCGATGTCGTGCAACAGCACGCTCCACGCCAGCACCTCGCCAGCCCCCCGCAAACGCCCCAGCATGATCCTCACGTGAGTGAAGACGTCGCCCTCGGGGTGGAACTGCGGCGGCTGGTCCACGCCCTTCTGCGCCGCGACCTCCGGCAGCAGCTCGGCGAGCAAACCCGAGCTGTCCATCAGATCGAGGCCCCTCGCCGGATCCGGCCCCGTCAACCAACGGCTCAGCTCATCGCGGATGCGCTCGGCGCTCACGACCCCGATCTGCCCCGCGCGCTCTCGCAGCGCCCGCCACGTCTCGGCCTCAATCTCGAACCCGAGATTCGCCGCAAACCGCACCGCGCGCAGCAGCCGCAGCCTGTCCTCCTCGAATCGCCTGCCCGGATCGCCAACGGCCCGCAGCAACCGCGCCTCCAGATCCGCGCGCCCGCCCACGTAGTCCCGGATCTCCCCGCTCACCGGGTCCCAGAACAGCGCGTTCACGGTGAAATCCCGGCGCCCCGCATCCTCCCTCGCATCCGTGAATGTCACCGATGACGGGTGCCTCCCATCCAGATAGGGCCCGTCGCACCGGAACGTCGCTACCTCGATCGGATGGCCGCCCTCCCTGACGATCACAACCCCGAAGCTCTTGCCCACCAGATCGCTGCGCCCGGGAAATAGCGCCGCCACCCGCTCCGGCAACGCGTCGGTCGCCACGTCATAGTCATGGGGCTCTACCGCCCGCAGGTGATCGCGCACGCAGCCCCCGGCAAAAAACGCCTCGTGGCCCGCCGCCCGCAGCCGCCTCACAATCTTTTCCGCTGCCGCCCTCACGCCATGCGCCTCACTCCGTCCCACTGTCCCGCATCTCCCGCGCCGGAATCCTGTAAACGATATAGACCAGTCCGCCAACCAGCGCCATCGCCGCCATCAGGCCCCACACGGTGAGCGAGGTCGCCACCGCCTCCCCATTCCCAAGGCCCGCGCTCCGGAAAAACAGGCCCAGCACCGCCTCGCGCACACCGAATCCAGATACCGTCACCGGGATCGAAGTGGCCGTGTTGACGATGGGCACCATCCCCGCAACGAAACCAAAACCCGCGTTCAGCCGCAGCGCCCTCACCACGCAATACCACATCACCACGAACAGCGCGTGGATCGCCGCGGACATCGCCAGCGCCAACCCCGTCGTCCGCCAATCCCGAAAATATGCCCCGAGCGCGCGCCCCAGCCGCTCCCGCCGCTCGCGGAACGGCAACCGATCCATCACCGTCAGCCAGCGCCGCCATGGCCCCGGCATCTCCAGAAACAGCGGCACCAGACCCCCACCCAGCAGCGCAAGAATCGTCCACACCAGGGCCCGGGTCTCGCGGTTTGCCGTGATCAGCGCCCAGTTCATCGGAATGACGAGCAGCGCCACCACGCACAACCCCAGCACCCCGAGCACCCGGTCGGCCACGATGCTCAGGATCGCCTCCGCCTTGCGCCCCGGTTGGTGCCGCACCACATAAACCACCCGCGCCAGATCGCCGCCCACCACCCCGATCGAAAATACGATGAAGAAATTGCCAATCATGCCAATCGCGCACGCCTCCCAAAAAGGCACCTCCAACCCCCGCGCCCTCAGCAGAAGCCACCAGCGCACCAACCCCAGCACCGTCGCCAACGCCATGATGCCCCCCGCAAGCACGATCCACGCCGCCCCCATCCCGGACCACTGCCGCACGATGTCAGCGAAATCCACATCGCCCCGCCCAAAGAGCCACCACAGCAAACCCGCGGAAACGCCCGCCTTCGCGATCCCCGATAGCCAGCCCCGCCATCGGCCCCCCTCGCCCTCAGCGCCCGCCATCGCTCCCCCCCAGCATCGTCGCCAAACGCTCCCGGCTCGCCACCACGTTGGCCGCCTCAACCCATGGGTTCATCTCCAGCACCAGCGGAATGCCCTCGGGCAATAGCGGCAACAGCCGCTCCCACGCCACATCGCCCACCCCCACCGGCCGATGATCCTTCAGCGGCCCGGCGTCATGCACGTGCGCCCCGAGTATCCGGGCGCGCTCTGCGGCCAATGACTCCCAATGATCCCCAAATGTCATGCCCTCTTTGCGCTGCATGTGCCCAAAATCGTGCCAGTACCCAAGATCCCCAACCGGATACTTGTCCCACAGCGCCGCCCATTCCGTCTCCAGCGGCAACTCGAAAATCGAGGACCGGCACTCTGCGGCCAAACGCACCCCGCGCTCCCGAGCGTAGGGCACGATCTCGCCCAGACACTCGTGCACCCGCTCCCACGCAATGCCCGCCCCCAACTCCCGCCTCCTCAGCGCCGTCAGCTTCAGCGCCACATGCCGCCTCCCGTACACCCCACCCCCCCTCATCACACCCACCAACTCCCTCTCCGTCGCCGAACCCCTCACCGAACCCAAGTGCAACACCACCACCCCAGCCCCCAACGCCTTCGCAAAATCGATCGTCTCCCGCGTCATCCGCACCGCCCGACGCCGCTCCATCGAACTCCGCGAACTGAACTCCAGGCAGTCCGGATCCGATCGCAATACCTCGATCGGCAACGGACAGAAATTGTGGAGGCTCGTCACACGCAATGTCCCGCGCTCCAGATACTTCACCACCCCTTCCACCAGGCTCTGCCGTATCCCGTGCCCCAGCTCCACCGCGGTAAAACCCATCCCCTCCAATTCCCCCAGCATCGCCCCACCATCGCGATGGCGATCCGAATTCCAACATGTGGAACAAGCTATCAACACCACCCACTCTCTAGCCGCTCCCCCACTGCCACCCCACAAAAAAAAGCCGGGCCGTCTCCGGCCCGGCTCTTGCCCATTGGCAAAAACTTTACAGCGAAAAACTACCCCAGTAATTCAACCGGGGCGTCTTCATCTTGCGGCGACGCCGCTCGCTCGGCTTCTCATACGCCCGACGCGCGCGCACCTCTCGCAGCGTGCCCTCGCGGTCCAGCTTCTTCTTCAACCGACGAAGCGCCTTCTCGACTGATTCTCCCTTCCGAAGTCTCACTTCCGTCATTATCCCTCACCTCACTTCCAAAAACTTGTCTCCTTCGACTCCTGCCATATTCGACCCAAAACCTGCCCCCTGTCAAAAACAAAGCCCAAATTTTTCCCCAAGTTATTCACAAAATAGTGATAATACGCTTCTTTCAACGTGTTGCTATTCTCACGCGGCTTGTCCGACCGCATCTGGAGGGCAATGATGAGCGGGAGAAAGCGGAGGTTTCGGAGCGCTCCGAAAGCGGCCGTCGAACTGCCGCAAAGAATTCCAGCGCGCCCAACGCCCGATCTATCGCCATCCTCACCCAGCGATGCGCCGCGGGAATCGGAATCGGGCCACGCGCGCCATCAGGGGAAATCGATGACATCTTCTCACGGCTGCGCCCTTGCTCGACACCCCCGGCGCATGGAGGTATTCTTCGAATCCATATGGCGACACGTTGGGTTGTGAAATGCGGGACCGGGATACTGACCCGTCCAAACGGGCAGTTGGACTCCGCCCAAATAACGCGCCTGAGCTCACAGATTGCCACCCTGGTTCGTCGCGGCCATCAGATCGTGCTGGTGACGTCCGGCGCTGTCGGCGCGGGCATGCGGACGATGGCCCTGGGCCGACGACCCTCGCGGGTCAGCGAACTCCAGGCCTGTGCGACGGTCGGCCAACCGCAGTTGATGCTGGAGTACTATCGGCGATTCAAGCGCCATGGCCTCCAGCCCGCCCAGTTTCTTTTGACCTACTGGGACATCGACAGCCGCACCTGCTACAGGAACGCCCAGGCCACCATCGAGCACCTCCTCTCCTTGCGCTCGTACATCCCCGTGATCAATGAGAACGACGCCATCGCCGGTGACGAGCTGCGCGTCGGGGACAACGACCGCCTTTCCGCGCACGTCGCGGTCATGGTCCGGGCCTCCAGACTCATCATCCTCTCGAACGTCGATGGTCTCCTCGACATGTCGGACGGGGGCCGCGTCATCCCCGTGGTCCGCCGTATCGATGATCGCCTCCGCGCCCTCGCATCGGGCACCCAGAGCCAGTTGTCTGTCGGGGGGATGGCCACGAAATTGCTCGCCGCCGAGATCGCCGCCGAGGCCGGCATAGAAACGTGGGTGGCCAACGGCCGACGGCCCAGGATCCTGCTCGACCTCGCGCGGGGCAAAGGGCCCGGCACCCGATTCACCCTGCGTAAACCCAGAAGGAAAACCACCCATGTCCGATGACGTCCAACGCACCGTGCTGGACTGCGGTCGCCGGGCCCGCGCCGCCGCCCGCGCCCTCGTCCGCGCCACCACGACCGAGAAGAACCGCGCGCTCGATGCCATCGCCGCCGCGCTGGAAAGTTCCCGTCCGGGGATCCACTCGGCAAATCACGAGGACGTCCTCCGGTCCAAGCAATCCGGCCTGGCGCCCGCGATGGTCGATCGCCTGACGCTCACCGAAAAACGTTTCGAGGCCATGGTCCAGGGCGTCCGCGATGTCGCGGCACTCAGCGATCCCGTCGGCGAGATCATCCGTGAATGGACGCGCCCCAACGGCCTGCGCATCATCAAGCGCCGATTCCCCATCGGGGTCGTTGGCATCATCTTCGAGTCTCGCCCCAACGTCACCTGCGATGCCGCCGTGCTCTGCCTCAAGACCGGCAACGCCACGCTCCTGCGCGGCGGCAAAGAGGCCTTTCTCTCGAACCGGGCCATCGTCACCGCCATGGCCGCCGGACTCACCTCGGCCGGTCTCCCCGCCGACTCGATCCAGCTGATCCCCACCACCGATCGCGAGGCCGTCCGCCACATGTGCGAGATGGATCAATTCCTCGACGTCATCGTCCCCAGGGGTGGCCCCGAGCTGATCCAGGCCGTCGTCCGCAACGCCCGGATGCCCGTCATCAAGCACTACAAGGGCGTCTGCCACGTCTACATCGACCGCGCGGCCGACCTGGCCATGGCGGAGCGCATCGCGATCAACGCAAAATGCCAGCGCCCCGCCGTCTGCAATGCCATGGAGACGCTCCTGGTCGATGCCGCCATCGCCCCCGACTTCCTCCCGCTCATTTCCGCGCGCCTCGCGGAAAAGGGCGTCGAACTCCGCGGCTGCGCGCGATCCCGCGAACTCGTCGCCTCGATGAAGCCCGCCACCGAGAACGACTGGTTCGAGGAGTATAATGACCTGATCCTCAGCGTCCGCATCGTCGATGGCATCGCCGCCGCGATCGACCACATCGAGCAGTACGGTTCGCGCCACTCCGACGCCATCGTCACCCGCGACCAGTCGGCCGCACGCCGCTTTCTCGAAGAGGTCGATTCCGCCACCGTCTACTGGAACGCCAGCACCCGCTTCACCGACGGGGGCGAGTTCGGCATGGGCGCCGAAATCGGCATCAGCACCGACAAGCTCCACGCCCGCGGCCCCATGGCACTCGAAGAGCTGACCACCTACAAATACCAGATCATCGGCTCCGGCCAGATCCGCGAGTAGCCCCTAGCCCGGCTGATGGGCGTTCGTGGTTGAATGTTGGTTGTTCGGCGTTGAAACCGGTTGCCGGACATCGCACCTGATCCTCTGAATAGAAATCCCCTCCCGCCGACATCGCACCAGCACCGCGCCCGTCTCGGAGAGATCCCATAGCGCCGCGCCCCTGTCCTCGATGCGTCGCCGCTGCCCGTCATCCGTCCGTTCGCTCGCCCGCCAGCCGGCATTGAATACCACGTGCCCCGGTCTCACGGCGTCGAGAAACTCGGCCGTCAGACTGCCCTCCCGCGAGTGCCTGCCTAACAAGATCACATCGGCGCGAAGGTCTTCCCCAAGGTCCAGCAGCTCGCGCTCGACCGATGCCCCGGCGTCTCCCATGAAAAGCAGCGCGCCCCCATCCCACTCCAACCGGGCCACGATCCCACGATCATCGGCCAGTGATCCGCTGGCCGCGCGGTCGGGATGCAGGAGCCTCCAGCGAATGCGACCCGCGGAAATGGAATCCCCTCTCCTGACCACCTGGGCCCGCGTCCCATGCCTCTGCAGCGCATCCGCCAGGGCACCTCGGCGGATCTCTGACCCCGGCACCATCAGCCGCCCCACGGACCATGACGCCAAGATCGTTTCGGCCCCGCCCACGTGCGCCGCGTCGCCATGACTTAACCACAGCCTCTCGATTCCGTTGATCCCATAGTACCTGAGCGCTGGCGCCACGATCCCGCGTCCCTGCCAGCCCTCGCCACAATCGAACATCTCGCATCGCCCGCCGCTCCGCACGATCACCGCCTGCCCTTCACCCACCGCCAGAGCGACCACCGTCGCCTCGGGGCCCCACGCGGGCGCGCCCACGTTGAAAGACGCCAGGGGCAGCGCCCCGGCAAATTCCACCAGGCCCACGATCATCGAGGCCACGAGCCAGTTCACCTTGTTGCAGGCCACCGCCAACAGCGGATGCACCGCCCCCGCCGCCAGCGACAGCCCCCCCGCGACGACAACGACCGATGCGAGCGGCACAACCACCACGTTCACCGCCACACTCACCGGTGAGAACATGTGAAAATACCACGCCGTCAGGGGCGCGGAGCCAAGGTACGCCGCCAAGGACGCGGCAACCGTTCCTATCACCGCCCTCCTGACCTTCTCCCAGCCCCTGAGTCCGACGGACCAGAGGCGCCGTGGGAGAAACGGGTCGGGCGCACCCAGCGGCAACAACTTCCCGTAGATCGGCGGCGTCAGCAGCACCAGGGCCAAGACCACCGAAAACGACAGCTGAAATCCCACGTCCCACATCTGCGCCGGTTCCGCCAGCAGCATCACGAACGCCGCCCCGGCCAGCAACTGCCCGGCCGACACTGGCCGATCCATCACCCATGCCAACAACACCAGCGCCGCCATCCCGAAGGCCCGGACGGCCGAGGCCTGCGCCCCAGTCGCCAGCGTGTACAGGCCCAACATCGGGG
This sequence comes from Verrucomicrobiota bacterium, assembly GCA_029560585.1. Taxonomy (GTDB): domain Bacteria; phylum Verrucomicrobiota; class Verrucomicrobiia; order JADLBR01; family JADLBR01; genus JADLBR01. The sequence goes on from JAKQKQ010000001.1 coordinate 32,496, forward strand.
CCACCGACCAGCCCCAGCGCCACCGATTCAATCCAAGAAACCCGAGCCCCACGATGCCCGCCATCGCGATCACCCCCACGTTCTGGCCGCTCACGGCAAAAAGGTGCGTCGTGCCCGTCCGCCGAAAAGCCTCCACGAGGCGACCGTCAAACCCCGCCCGATCCCCGTATATCATTCCCGCGATCACCGCGGTTATCCTGCGATCATCCGCGATCCCCAGCGCCAGCGTCTCCCTCATGTGTGCCCGCAACTTCGCGGCCGCCCTTTCCAGCCATCCCACCGCGCCCGCATCGACCGCAGCCACCCCGTCCATCCCCACCCGGCACTCCAGCATCACGTCCTTGCGCGCCCAGTACGCGCGCGCATCGAACTCCCCGGGGTTCATCGCCGTCCCCGGTCGCCTCAGCGCCCCGCGCACAAGGACCCGTCGACCCAGATCCACGCCCGCCGCAGCACCACCACGCACCAGAACCCGCACCCGCCCCGAGGACGATTCCCAATCGCCCCCGTCGCGTCGGATCCATTGCACATCCAACATGAACCCCAGCCGCGCCAGATCATCGCCCGCGCCGCGCAGTTCTGGCATGGTCGCCACTCGCCCCAGCAGTTGTGTCGCCCCCGCCCCCTCCAAGCCGAGACGGTGCACAGCGCGCGGATCGATATCCGTCCTCCGAACCCCCGCCAATGCCACGCCCGCCACCATGACGCCCGCGAGCGCCACCACCTGCCCCGCCATCGCCGACCGCCGCGCCACGGCCAACCATCCCGCGCACGTCATGCAGTAGGCCAAAACCCAGACGGGCCACCATCCCCACGGCAAAAGGCTCCCCAGGCCAACACCCGCGACAAGCGCGAGCGTCACCGGCACCAGCGGCCTGCGGCTCTGAAATCCCATCCCCTGTCCCTCTGCTGCGCGACACAGATGCTATCCCCCCCGACACGCCATGTCAGCCCCGTTTCGCGCCCGATCCTCCTTCGAAATTCCCAATCCGGTAACGTTTGCGCCGGGCACCCTCGGTGCCCAGGGCCTTTGGTTCGCTCGACCGAAGCCGCCGTGTCCCGGTTGTGACTTCCCCACGCCCCCCATCTCTGCTACCCAATTCGCCTGAGATGCCCCCTGCCATGAACTCCTTTCAACCCCGCCCCAACCACCCGTTCACGATCCTCCCCTTCCTGCTCGCCGCCGCACTGTCCCTCCGCGCGGACGTCGTGCCGCACCCCCTGTTCACCGACAACATGGTGCTCCAGCGCGACATGCCCATCGCCATCTATGGCAAGGCCACCGAGGACGAACGGGTGACCGTCAACCTCGCCGGCCAAGAGGCTTCGACCATCACGAAGAATGGACGTTGGCGCGCCTCCCTCACGCCCCTCCGCGCCGGGGGCCCGCACACCCTCACGATCAAGGGCGCTAACACGATCACCCTCCAGAACATTCTCATCGGCGACGTCTGGCTCTGCACCGGCCAGTCAAACATGGCCGGTTCCCTCGATAGCTACATCAAGTACGGAAACGGCATGTTCCAAGAGTACAAGAACGTCCCCGGCGGCTACCGCAACGCCAACATCCGCCTCTTCAAGTGCGCCAATGTCGGATTCGACGCACCCCAGACTGAACCGGCGACCGACTCCGCCTTCGGCCCGAGATGGCGCGAGTGCGATCCCGACGCCGCCGTCCTCTTCTCCGCCACCGGCTTCTTCTTCGGAAAAGCACTCCAGCCCGCGGCCGGTGTCCCCGTCGGCCTCATCTACGCCACCCTCGGCGGCACGCCCGCGGAATCATGGATGTCACCAGCAACGCTGCGCGCCACCCCCGACGCCAAACCCTATCTCGATGCCTACGAGAAGGCGGTCGCCAACCTGCCCGCCGCGCTCGAGGAACACAAGAAGCGCATCGACGCATGGGAGGCGAAGCGCAAGGCGGGGGCCCGCGCCGAAGAACTCGGCCGTCGGCCCGACGAGCCCATGGGCCCCCAACACATCAAGCGCCCATCGGCACTGTATCACGGCGTCATCTGCCCGCTCCAGGGCTTCGCCATCAAGGGCGCCATCTGGTACCAGGGCGAAGGCAACGCCGGCCGCGCCAAGGAGTACCGAACCGTCTTCCCCGCCCTCATTCGCAATTGGCGAAACGATTGGAAACAGGGCGACTTCCCCTTCCTCTTCGTCCAACTGGCCGCATACCAGAAAGCCGAGCAGGATCCCACCGATCCCCCCTGGGCCCACCTCCGAGAGGCGCAAACGCTGACGTGGAAGACCGTCCCAAATACGGGCATGGCGGTGGCAATCGATGGCGGCCTCGAGGACAACATCCACCCGCCCTACAAAGAACTCGTGGGCAACCGCCTCGCCTCCGCCGCCCGCGCCGTCGCCTACGGCGAATCCCTCGTGTACTCGGGGCCCCTCTTCAAATCCATGCGCGTCGAGCGAGACAGGGCCGTGCTCACGTTCGAGCACGCCGGCTCCGGCCTCGAGACCAGAGAGATCACCCTCAACGCCTACGGCAAGACCCCCTACCACCTCCCGGCCAACGAACTCAAAGGTTTCTCGCTCTGCGGCGAAGATAGAAAATTCCACTGGGCCAAGGCCACGATCAGCGGCAAGGACACGGTGGAACTCCAGTGCGATCAGGTGCCGAAACCCGTCGCCGCCCGCTACGCCTGGGCCAGTTTTCCCCTCTGCAACCTCTTCAACAAGGAAGGCTTCGCCGCGGGGCCATTCCGCACCGATGATTTCGAGCAGGGCTACGCCGAAAAGGTCGGGGGCGTCGCCATCGGAAAAAAACACGCCTCGTCCCACCCCAATCCCAATTCGGCGAAAAACGGCTCGTGGGACGGGCTCACCGACGGCTCCCTCGCCGACGACGGCCGGGCCACCTACTCCACCGACGCGCGCATGACGTTCCCCAAGAGCGTCGTCATCGACCTCGAGCGACCCCACGCCATCGACACGGTCCGCCTCTTCAACTCCGCCAACGGAGGCACCAAGACCGTCGAGGCCCTGATCTCGGCCGACGGCGCCACCTACGAGCCGATCGGGAAGACCGTCTTCGAGAACTACACGGCCGCCACATTCGACGCCAAACCCAAGGAACCAAGGATCGCGCGCTACGTGAAGATCATCTTTCACGACGTCCACGATCTATCATTCACAAAAAAGCCTAATGGATTTGTCTTTCTTCGTGAAGTCGAGGTCCTTGGAAAACCGGAGTGACCCCATGCGCGCCCCCCTGCTCCTCGCCCTGGCAACGCTCGCGCTCTCCCTGTCGGCAGAGGACTGGCCCGCATGGCGTGGGCCCCGCGGCGACGGCACCTCCACGGAAACCGGAATACCCATCCGATGGGACGCCGCCCAGAACATTGCGTGGAAGGTGCCCATCCCCGGCGTCGGCCATTCCTCACCCATCGTGTTCGGCGACCGCGTCTTCGTCACCTCCTTCATCGAGGAGGGCGGCAAGCGCGCGCTGCTCTGCCTTGACCGCCGCACCGGCAAGACGCTCTGGGAGCGCGTCGTTCTCACCTCCCCGCCCGAGCGCAAACACAAGTTCAATAGCCACGCCAGTTCCACCCCGGCCACCGACGGCATACATGTCTGGGTGCCATTCCTTCAGGCCCCGGACATCCGCCTCGCCTGCTACGACATGGACGGCAATGAGGCCTGGCGCACCTCCCCCGGCACTTTCAAATCCGTCCACGGATTCTGCTCGTCGCCGCTCCTCTACAAGGATCTCGTCATCCTCAATTGCGACCAGGACGACGTTGCGTTCATCGTCGCCTACGAGAAGGCGACCGGCAAAGAGCGCTGGCGCGCCGACCGCCCCAACCGCACCCGCTCGTACTGCGCCCCGATCATCAGGGATGCCGCGGGCAAGACCCAGATGGTCCTCACCGGCAGCAAATGCGTCGCAAGCTATGACCCCGCCACCGGCAGACAGCATTGGATCATCGACGGCCCCACCGAACAGTTCGTCGCCAGCCCCGTGTTCGCGGAAAACTTGTTCTTCATCACGGGCGGCTATCCCCAGCACCACTTCCTCGCCATCCGGCCAGACGGCTCCGGCAATGTGACCCAGACGCATGCCGCGTGGCACGACGACAGCGACTTCAAGGCGGTCTCTTACGTTCCCTCCCCCATCGCCCACGGAAAATTCCTCTTCGTGGTCTCCGACGTGGGCATCGCCAGTTGCCTCGAGGCCAAGACCGGGAAAAGGCTCTGGCGCGAACAGCTCGGCCGCCACCACTGGCCCTCCCCAGTCTCTGCCGAAAACCGCCTCTACCTCCTCGATGACGACGGAAATACCTTCGTGCTCGATGCGGGTCCCAAGTTCAATGTCATCGCAAAAAACCCAATCGCCGAGGAATGCTATGCGTCTCCGGCCATCTCCCATGGCCAGATCTTCATCCGCACCATGACCAACCTCTGGTGCGTCGGCGCAGGGCGCTGATTCGAAAAGAGGGCGTATCGGTCGGGTAGCGAAGGGCTTGCGCCCTTCGGCGGGGGGCTAGCTCGAAAACACCGGGCGCACGCCCATTGCCGCGGCGACCGCGCGCCTCTTCCTCCCCTCAGCCGGAATACTCCAGCACCCGCCACTGGCCGATCGTCTTCGCGCCAGCGATCGCGCGCGTGACGAACGCCTTGCCCAGCCCGACCGCCTCGCGCATTGCCAGACCCTTCGCCAGCCCAGCCGTGATCGCCGCCGACAGCGTGCAGCCCGTCCCGTGCGTCTGGGCCCCCTTGACATACGGGGCCTCGAATACCGCCACGTCACCCCCATCCGCCAGCACGTCCATCGCCAACTTCCCGGGCATGTGTCCACCCTTCAGCAACACCGCGCAACCAAAACGCGCGCGGAGCGTCTCGGCCCCCTCCCTCATCGCCGCCACATTCGGCAACGGCTTTCCAAGCAGCAGCGCCGCCTCGTCCAAATTCGGCGTCATGAGCTCCGCCATCGGCAGAAGCCCCTCGCAGAGGGCCTTTATCGCGCTCGGCTTCAGTAACTCCGCCCCGCTCGTGGCGACCATCACGGGATCCACCACCAGTTTTGGCCGCCGCTTGGCCGATGACAGTGCGGCCACCACAACGCCGATGATCTGCGCCGAATACAGCATCCCCGTCTTGACCGCGGCCACGGGAAATCCCTCCAGATTGAGCCGGATCTGGTCGGCCAAGATCTCTGGCCTCACCGCCTGAATCGACACCACCTTGCCCGGATGCTCGGCAACCACGCACGTCACCGCACAAAGACCGTGAACGCCGTACACCTGAAACGTCTTCAAGTCGGCCTGCAGCCCCGCGCCCGACGAACTGTCCGAGCCCGCCACCGTCATTGCCGCCGGCATGCTGTCACGCCTCATCCCACCCTCCCCAGGGCCAGCGCGGCCCACGCCATGGGTTTGTTTCTCATACCCAGAATCTTCCATAGCCCACCCCAGATTCCAATCGCCCATGACAACACCGCCCGCCACACCATCGCGATGGGCGCGGGAGGGACGCCGGCCCCGGCGTCCGCGATCCACCCGCGCACGTTGATCTCGCTTCCGTCGCCCTTGCGGCCCGCGAGGCCGCGGACCCTCCCGGTGGGGACTCGCGACGCGGACCCGTTTCTTCCCGCTAGCCCGGATATTTCACAGCCTGTCGGCTGTGAAATTCCGGGCTCTGGGAAAACCGCGCCATGAAAGCCATTTATTGGGAAAGGTCAGGCAAAGACTGGGTCTTTTCGCGGTTGCGGAGTGTGTTTCGCGGACCGGTGGC
>JAKQKQ010000180.1 GCA_029560585.1 Verrucomicrobiota bacterium
GCCGCGGGTGCCCCAGCATCCGGGCATCGCCCCCCGCGGTCATCGCGACGCGCTTCAGCCGAAGCGTCGTCCCAGGCCAAGCCAGGCAGATTGCGTAGACCGCATCGCCCTTCCGCGTGTAATGCACCATCGGCCTCTGCATGGTCTCGGTCCACTTCCAATCCTTGTCGAGCCGGGGGTTGCGCGACTCGACCATCGGCCCCTCCCGCGAAATCGTCCATCGCCTCGTGCCATAGATGGCCTCCCCATTGACCCGCAGCCACTCGCCCATCTGCGCCAGTCTCTCCTGCTGCAGCATCGGGATCGTGCCGTCCGCGCAAGGCGATATGTCAAGGTGGAGGTTCCCGCCGAGCGCCACCGTCTCCACCAGCAGGTGGATCATGTCCCTTTCGGTGAGATAATCCTCCAGCCGCTCGAGCCGATTGTACGACCAGTTCCCGCGGCTGATCGGGCGATCCTCGCACCACTTGTGCCCCGCGCTGCCCTCGAGGACTCCGGCCTCCGAGGAGAACACGCCGCCGTACTTTTCGCGCGAACCCTTGCCGAAGCGATCGTTCACGACCACGTCATCGGCGCAGGGCGACTCGTTGTACAGCCACGCCAAAAAATCCCGCATCCCAAAGGCGTCCAGAGGGAACTCCCACTCGCCGTCGAAATAGATAAACGACGGCCGATAGCGTTTTACCGCCTCGCGCAACTGGGGCTGCAGATGTTCGCGCACGAAGGGCCCCAGGTCCCCGCCGGCCTTGCGTGCCACCATGTACAGCGGGTGATTGAACTCACCGAGCGAATAATAGAATCCGGCCCGCAGGCCGGCCTCGCGCATGGCAGACGCAAACTCGCCCAGAACATCGCGCTTCGGACCCACCTCGGCGCTATTCCAGCCCGGGGCGTAGGGGCTCGGCCAGAGACAATAGCCATCGTGGAAATTTGATGTCAGGAACGCGTAGCGCGCGCCCGCGCGCCTAAAGAGCGCCGCCCATCGGCGCGCGTCGAAGGCCTCGGCCTTGAACAGCGGCGCCAGTGCCCGGAAGGGCACGTCCCCATACGTCTTTCTGTGGAACGCCTCTATCTTCGCCTGCTCGCCGGAGTCCCGCAGCGACCGGATCCGATCCACGTACAGACCATACCAGCAGGAATGGCCCCCGTGCCCGTAGGGCTTGTCGGGATAGACCCACGCGATCGCGGGAACCGAAAATACGCCCCAGTGGATGAAGATCCCGAACTTGTCATCGTCGAACCACGCGGGATTGGGGCGACCGTCCAATGCCTCCCAGTCGGCCTGATATGTCTCGGCGCGAAGCGTCGAGCTGAGCATCGCCAACACCAGCAAGGCGCGCGCGCACGGGTTCACGTCTTCACTCCAATCTGAACGCTTCCCCGCGCATTCGCCAGAAAAACCCCGCCAAGCGCCACGGCGCCGCCGACGAGCACCATCCCGGGCGGCATCTCATCCAGCAGCAGCCACCCCAGCCCCACCGAGGCGACAGGGATCAGAAACATCCAGCTCGCCACCCTCGATAGCGATATGCGGGAAATCGCGTAGTTCCAAAAACCATAGCACACCGCGCCGGGAAAGATTCCCAGCAGCACGACCTCGATCGTCGCGGGGACCGGCGCCGACGCCACGGCCGACAAAAGCCCCCCACCGGTCGGGATCAGCCCGAGCGT
>JAKQKQ010000046.1 GCA_029560585.1 Verrucomicrobiota bacterium
TCGCGCGGGACACGGGCCTGAACGCGTTCATCGACGGTTTCGCCGCCGGGCTGTTGCGGGACCCGTCGCTGTTCGGCGCCTCGGGCCAGGCGGCGGCGGCCGCCAGCCAGAACATCAACGCGACCTACTATCGGCTAGCGAGCATAGCGGCGATGCACGGGGCGAGGGTGCCAAACTCGGTGGCCGGGATGTGATCGGCCATGGGCGCGCAGGAAGCATCCGATGCCGGGGCGGCCGAGTGGTTCTACGACGACGGCGTGCAGCCGCGCGGCCCGTTCTCGTTGGGGGCGATCGGCCAACTTGTGGCGGCGGGCGTGGTGGCCGCTGGCGCGCCCGTCGCGAGGGACGGGGACGAGGGGTGGCGACCGTACGCGGAGGTGGCGGAGCCGGGAAACGGGGGCGCAGGCTGGTTGTACCACGATGGTTCCGAGGATAAGGGGCCGGTGGATCTGGACACGCTCAAGCAGATGCTGGGGGCCGGCATGGTCACCGGCCTGATCCTCGTGAGGCCCATCGGAGGTGGGGAGTGGCGGACGCTGGATGATGTATGTTCGTTCAACAGGACCAGTGAGCACGCGCGATCGGGCTCGTCGTTTCAGCCAGCCAGCCAACGACGCTTCTGTTTAACGCTATCCGCCGCTTTTTTGCTCTTAACCTTCCTGGTCTACGCCGTGACGGTAGTGTTCGTCTTGCAACACAACGACTTGGATGTTTTTCGGGAATCTTGGATGCACGCCGTGAATGCAGGTTTCAAGGTGACTTTGGCAACCAGCGCTGCCGCTTTTGTCTTTGCGCGCTTGGCATCGCGGATGATTCGCGACCGCGCTGGACGTGCGAGAATCGTCTCGCGCACGTTGATGGCCCTCGCGATTCTCGCGGTGGTCCCAAGCCTGCTGTGGTGGATGGCTGTTAGCGGCGACCCGAGCATTCGAACGGTCGGGCCAGAGGCTGGGGTGCACCGTTGCGCCTTGGAACTTGATCGGATGGTTCCTGCGCTTGATGGGCCGCTTCATGCGCGTGAAGAACTCACACGGCTTGTTGCGGAGCGAGGTCTCGCGGGGATCGAGCCTCGCCTCGCCTCCGATTTAATCTGGAGAAAGAACCAGATCCCAAAGTTGCAGGAAGCTCTGCAAGCGTCCCTCGATAAGATGACGAATGCGCTCTCTTCGGCAGCTTCAATTCAGCCCGAGATCACTTCTTCCTATACGTTGTTTCGAGACCGACTTTCAGAATCAGAAATCCAGGCAAGAGATCTCGCAGAACTTCGCGAGATGATCCGCATCACAAGGGACCGATATGAGCGTCAGTGGTAGGGTCAATGGCCGAGGCGGCCAAGGGAGCGAGGGGTTGGATTATGTTTGAACTGAGTTCATTCATGATTCCGTGGGATTCGATTTTTGGATTTTTCTCCGTCCGCTCGATATTGGCGACGATCGCCTTGTTTTTCCTCGTTGTTGCAATCCGCAAGCGGCTGGTCGTGGGGGACCCCTATTGCACTGAGGGTGTGTTCTGGCGTGGGCTATTGGTCACTGGAATCTGTTCCATAATTGCCGTTCTGGTGTTTCAGAGCGTCGCAAACTTTGCATTCACCAGCGCCGTTTCAACGGAGGACCCGATAAAGATGCTGCATCGCGGGCACATGATGGCGCATCACTCGAAGCCGGCACTGGCGATCCTGTTTCTGACGCTGCTCATCGGAGGGGGCTATGCGTTCTCGATGATCGATACCTCCCTATTCACGCACATGATATCATGCACCGTGGGAATCGGGGTTTTGGAGGAAGCATGCAAATGTGGCGCCGCCCTGATGGTGTTTTCATATTATTATCGAAGGAGGGGGGTAAAGATGTCCCTGTCTCCTTTCGTGATCGCGGGACTCGGGTTCGGAGGTGGTGAGGCGCTGCATTATTTCTCCACCTTTAATCAGGCGGGCGATGGCTTTCTCGTCTACCTCATGCGTGCATGGTGGTGTGTGCCGTTGCATTTGGCTTGGACACTGGCGGGCGGCTCATTGATCGTGCGCCGTTTCTCGGGAGTGCCTGACGTAGGGAGCTTCAAGGGTGACCAGTGGTGGGCGCTGCTGGCCTGCTTGGTCCCGCCGATCGTCCTTCACGGCGTCTACGATGCATTTTGTTTCCACAACAATCCGTTGTCATACCTGGTCGGAGTTGGAACGCTCATTTGGGGTTTTGCGATATTCGCGCGATCAGCGGTTAAGAAAATGAGTTGGTGGCATTGGTTCCTTTTGCTCACAGTCGCCTCGTGGCTCATCAGAGGATGTGATGCTGTTCTTCGGAGCGTGTAGCGAGCGGCAGCCAGACGTATGTCAGCGGCCCACCTAACGAAGAGCCCCCGCGCCCTGCGGCTCTCCCTTCCCCTCACGCCATCCCGACGACCGCGTCGAAGGGGCCGTGCAGGGCCTCGCCGACGCGCCGCCGTGCGCGAATCGCGGATCAATTCCCCCATGCATGCGTGGCCTCTTGGGAAGTAGTATTGGGCTGCGGCGCGTTCCGGGGCCCGTTGCCACTGGTCAGCGGAAGGCATCGGGCGGGCCAGCCGGTGGCGTGGCCCGCGCGACGGCCGGAGCCGGCGGTGGCGCGGCCTCCATCGCCATCTCGGGGAATGCGGCGTCCAGCGGGCTGGCCGCCACCACGCCGGGGCGGTTGAGCACGTGCGTGTAGATCATGGTGGTGCTCACGTCCCTGTGGCCGAGCAGGTCCTGCACGGTGCGGATGTCGGCGCCCCGGCGCAGGCAGTGCGTGGCGAAGCTGTGGCGCAGCGCGTGGCAGCCGAAGCGCTTGGCGATGCCGGCCCGGCCGGCCGCGGACCGCATGGCCCGGTTCAGCGCCCTGGGGTGGGCGTGGTGGCGGCCCGTCCAGCCGGTCCGCGGGCATGTCGACTGGCCTCTGGCCGGGAAGACCCACTGCCAGCCCCAGGCCGTCGTGTCGGAGGGGAATTTGCGCTCCAGCGCGTCGGGCAGCCGCACCCGGCCGCGGCCGGCCGCAAGGTCCCCGTCGTGGAGTTCGCGCACGCGCCCCAGGTGCCCGGCCAGCGCGGCGCGCAGCCGCTGCGGCAGCACCGTGACGCGGTCCTTGTCGCCCTTGCCCTGGCGGATCATCAGCAGGCCCTGGTCGAAGTCCACGTCCTTGACCCGGAGCCGGAGGCACTCGCGCAGCCGGAGCCCGGCGCCGTAGATGAGCGCCGCCATGAGCCGGGGCGTGCCGTCCATCGCGCCCAGCAGGCGGCCGACCTCGGCCTCGCTCAGGACCGTGGGCATCCGGCGCGTGCGCCTGGCCCTCACCACGCCCTCGAGCTCGCCGGGTTCCCTGCCCAGGACGTGGCGGAAGACGAACACCAGGGCGTTGAGCGCCTGGCTCTGGGTGGCGGCCGAGACGCGCCGCTCGACCGCGAGGTGGCTGAGGAACCCGCCCACGTCCGTTGCGTCCCATTCCAGCGGCCGCCTGGGGGCGGCGAACCCGGCGAACTGGCGCGCCCAGTGCGCGTAGCACTCCTCGGTGCGGTAGGACATGTGGCGCGAGCGGATCTCGGTGCGGAGCCGCCCGATCAGCCCGCCGCCGACCGGCGGCGGCGCAAAGCCCCGGTCCCTCCAGTCCCCGTCGTCCCGGGCGCGCTGCGCCGGGGCCGGCGCGCGCCCGCCGTTGCCGCCACCGAGGAACCACCGGACCGAGCGCTCGACCCGCTCGACCTGCCAGTCGGGGCTCTGGCGCTCGCGGCGCATCCAGTCCAGGAATGCCTCGCAAGCGGCGGCGTCCGCCGCCAGACGCCGCCGCCGGCAGAAGGAGAGAAACCAGCACACGTTGATCTTGCAGTTCTCCTTGGACTTCTCGGCCCATGGCACGGCGGCCAGCATGTCCAGCAGCCGTCGGTGGTGCCCGG
>JAKQKQ010000056.1 GCA_029560585.1 Verrucomicrobiota bacterium
CCTTCGCAGGCACCCGACGCGCATGGTCTTCAGTTCGCTGATCTTCCTCTATGTTTTTCTGCCGGTCTTTCTGACCAGCTACTATCTCGCGCCCATCCGCTGGAGAAACCACGTCGCCCTGATCGGCAGCCTGCTTTTCTATTCGTGGGGAGAACCTGTCTTTGCCGGCGTCCTAATCCTCTCGAGCCTCTGCGACTACGGCCTGAGCCACTGCCTCGCAAATCCCGGCAAAGGTCCGGCCTACCGGCGCGGCGTGCTCACGGTCGGCCTGATCCTCAATCTCGGCCTGCTCGGCTATTTCAAATACGCCAATTTTTTTGTGGATCAGAGCAACGGCCTGCTGGCCTGGCTCGGTCAGGGCAGCCTCGTGTGGACTCAGATCGCGCTGCCCATCGGCATCTCGTTTTTCACGTTTCAAAAAATCAGCTACCTGGTGGATGTCTATCGCGGCACCGCCAAACCCGCGCGCAGCCTCACGGATTTCCTGCTCTTCGTGGCGCTGTTTCCCCAGCTCATCGCGGGCCCGATCATCCGCTACCACGATGTCGCCGAGCAAATTCGGGAGCGCGCTCACACCGACGACAAATTTCTATCCGGCCTCTGGCGGTTCACCCTCGGCCTCGGAAAAAAAGTCCTGATCGCCAACCAGCTCGGCGCCGTCGCCGACCTTCTGTTCAAGCAGGAGATCGCCACGCTACCGATGCCCTACGCGTGGACGGCGATCCTCTGTTACACCTTTCAAATCTACTTCGATTTCGCCGGCTACTCCGACATGGCGATCGGACTGGGACGCATGATGGGCTTCGAGTTCGCGGAAAATTTCAACCATCCCTACACGGCCCGCAGCGTCACCGATTTCTGGCGTCGCTGGCATTGCTCGCTGTCCACCTTCATGCGCGACTACCTCTATATCCCGCTCGGCGGAAACAGGGGCAAGGCATGGCGGACCGGCCTGAATCTCTGGCTCGTGTTTCTCGCATCGGGCTTCTGGCACGGCGCCAGTTGGAACTTCGTCGCCTGGGGCGCCTACCACGGCACGTTTCTCTCGCTCGAAAAAGGATTCCGCCACGGCCGCCTCGCGCGCATTCCCGCCGTGCTCAGTTGGGCATTCACCTTCCTCGTCATCTGCTGCGGCTGGGTGATCTTCCGCACCGAGACGATGGCCGACGCCGGCCATTTTCTACAACGGATGATCGCCATCGACAGCTGGTCTGGCGTGACGGATCGCGTCGGCCTTTTCTGGCCCGATGTCATCAGCCACCGCGCCACTGGCATGCTCGTACTGGCCGCAATCGTGAGCTTCGTGCCCGACACGATCTGGGCACGCTGGGGCTGGGATCAGGCATGCCCGACGACCCGCTGGCAGTCCGCCGGGCGGATCGCCCTCGGCACGATCTGCCTGCTGCTGGCGACGGCCTCACTCGCCAACCAGAGCTACAATCCCTTCATCTATTTCCGATTCTAAGCCGCCCGAGCCATGCCGCGTTACTCGCCCAAGACACTTCTCATCGGCATTTTCTTCGCCTGGCTCTGGGGCGCCGGACTGCTCGTTTTCTGGCGCGGTTCGAACCAGTGGCTCACGCTCGGCGGCGGCTCCGTGCTCTCGGCTCCGACGCCGAAGTTCGACCTCGCAAGCCTCCGCTCGGGCGCAACCGCCCGACAATCTGAGGCCTGGTACAACGAGCGTTTCGGTCTGCGCAACCTCGCCGTGCGCACCGACAATCAGATCTACATGACGCCCTTCGGCGAGGCCCCCCAACGCACCGAAGGCACCACCGTCGTCGTCGAGCCGGGCACCTGGCTCTTCGAACACCACTACATCGAACACGCCATCACACCGAGCCACCGGCCCGAGTCAGAGTTGCGCGCCGCAGCGCGCGATATCCACGCCGCTCAGGAAAAACTCCAAAAGCTCGGCATCCCGCTGCTCCTCGTCGTCGCGCCCAGCAAGGCGGAGGTGTACCCGGAGCACATCTCGCCCATCCGCCTCGGCGGCCGCACGCCCGCGGGCGTCCTCACCAGCTTCGAACGCCTCCGCCCCATCCTCCAGGAAGAAGGCGTCCGCTACTACGACGGCCCGGCACGCTTCGCCGAATGGAAAGCCGCGGGGCGGCCACACCTCTTTGCCCCGACCGGCACGCATTGGAGCTACGACTCCACGCAGGATGTCTGGCACGATCTGCGCGCGTTGCTCAACCCAGGCCTGCGCCACCCCATCCCCGAATGGTCGCTGCGCTCCCGCGACCTCGCGCATCCGCAGCGCAACGACCGCGACCTGCTCGCCCTCCTCCATCTCCTCAACGAACTCCGGCCTGTCCCCCCGGTCCCGTTTCCGGACATCGCGCCCCAAGCCTCCGTGCCGGCCGATCAGCGCCCCCGCATCCTCTGGGTCCACGACAGCTTCGGCTATCCGCTCATCAAACAACTCTACGATGGCAACGCCGCCCAACCCTCCGTCGGCCTCTACTATTTCACCTCCGCCTACCGCCTACCGGACCGCACGCCACTCGACCTCGACATCGCCAAAATCCGCTGGCCCGAGTTCGTGAAAGAGTACGACGCCATCGTCGTCGTCTGGACGGAAATCGCCTCCGACACCGACTCCTGGGGCTTCTTCAAACTCATCAACGAACAACTCTGATCCACGCGGACACCCGCCGCTCCCGGCTTGAGTCCGCCCCCCCGCCGCATCCACCCTGCCCCCGTGCTGCTCGACCTCTCCCACACAAGCCACACCCAGGCGCGCACCGGCATCCAACGCGTCACCCGCGCCCTGCTGGCCGAGCTCGCCGCACGAGGCCTCGCTCGCCCCATCACGTGGGACCCCTACGCACGCCGCTGGCGCGCGCTCGACCACTGGGAACAGCACGCGCTCACGCGCACGGCCGGCGGACACAAACGCGGCGCCTACTGGCCTTGGCACGCACGCCTTCGCGGCTGGCTCCGCCGCGCCACCGCGCCACATGAAAAAGCCATCGTCGCCGGCACCTCCCCGGGCCTCATCGTAGGCGAGCTATTCTCCGCAACCGTCGGCCAGGCCCTGCCCTCGCTCCTCGCACAAGTCGCCGGGCCCCGCATCGCACTCTTTCACGACGCCATCGCGCTCAAGTTTCCCGAACTTTCCGCGCCCAAGACCGCCGCGCGTTTCCCGACCTACCTTCAAGAGCTCACCCGTTTCGACGGCATCGCCGCCGTGTCCGAAGACTCGCGCGACACCCTCGTCGATTACTGGCGCTGGCTCGGACTCACCGACGTGCCCCCGGTCGTCGCGATCCCGCTCGGGATCGACCTGCCTGCACACGCAGACCACGCCGCCGCCCACACCGCCAACGCGCCCACGATCCTGTGCGTCGGCACGCTCGAAGGCCGCAAAAACCACCTCAGCCTGCTCGACGCCTGCGAACGCCTCTGGCACGATGGCCGCCAATTCCAACTGCGCCTCATCGGCCTCGCCCAATCCGAGACCGGGCAAAAAGTCGTCGAGCGCATCCACGCCCTGCAAGCCGCCGGCCACCCGCTTCGCTACGACGGCCCGGTTGACGAGCCCACGCTCACGCAAGCCTACCGCGACTGCCACTTCACGATCTACCCGTCGCTCATGGAAGGCTTCGGCCTGCCCGTGCTCGAAAGCCTCGCCCACGGCAAAC
>JAKQKQ010000064.1 GCA_029560585.1 Verrucomicrobiota bacterium
GTGAAACATGCAGGCTCAAAGGAAAACCGCGCTCCGAAAAACCTGATCGTGGAGGGTCTGGGGCCACCGATCCGCGAAACACACTCTGCAACCGCGAAAAGTCCCAGTCTTTGCCTGACCCCTCCCAATAAATGGCTTTCACGGCGCGGTTTTCCCAGAGCCCGGAATTTCACGGACTGACGGCCGTGAAATATCCGGGCTAGGAATAGGGATGCCAATGGCCGATCGATGGCTGCGGCGCCACTGGCGATGGCAGATCGCGAAATCGGCCGAACTATTTCAAAACCCGCGGCGTCGGACTCTCCACCCTCCCGGCGGGTCTTTGGCCCTTGCCCTCCCGATCGAGATCGCCGAGCTCCTCGCGAGCGCGATCGGCGGCCTGGGACAGGCGGCGCACGACATCGGGATGCCCGGTGGCCACGTCGTGCTCCTCCGCGATGTCGGCGTACAAGTCGTAGAGCGGGGTTGCAGCGGTCCCGGCCACGGCCTTGCCCAGCGTCAGCTTCTGCTTGAGCGGCAGATAGAGTTTCCATCGCGCGTCTCGCACGGCCTGAAGCTGCTCCTTCTGGTAATAGAAGAAATACTCGTGCGGTGACCTCGCTCCCGCCTCGCCCCGCAGCAGCGGACCCACATCGCGGCCATCGATGGTTCGGCCCTCCGGCAAAGCGGCGCCCGCCATTTTCGCAAAAGTCGGCATCACATCCATCAGCGTCACCAGCTCCTCGCACACGCGCCCGCCCGACACGATCCCCGGCCCCCACGCGATCAATGGTATCCGCATGCCGCCCTCATCGGTCGTATAGCCCCAGCCCTTGAGTGGCGCGTTGCTGCCCTGCGGCGGATCGCGCCGCATCGCCCCATTGTCCGACGTGAACAAAACCACCGTCCGCTTCGCCAACCCCAGCTCCCTCAATTCCCCCAGGATCTCGCCCGTCGACGAGTCCAGTTCCTCCACCGCATCGCCCCAGAGGCCGTTGGCCGACTTCCCGCGGAACCCCTCGCTCGCAAACGATTGCCCGGAACTCCCCGGGGTCGCGTGCGGCAAGTAGAGGAAAAATGGTCTCTCTCGATTGGCCCTGATGAATGCGATGGCCGCCTCGGTGTACCGGCGCGTCAGGGTGTTGCAATCCACGCCCGCCTCCACGACGCGACCGTCGCGCATCAGCGGGAGCGGCGGCCACGGCTTGCCCTTGCGCGGGAGCATGTCCTCGCTGTAGGGGATGCCGAAGTAGGAATCGAACCCCTGCCGCGTCGGCAGGAATGGGGGCTGATCTCCCAGATGCCATTTCCCAATGCACGTCGTCGCATAGCCCGCGCCCTTGAGAACCTCCGCGATCGTGACCTCGTCAGGATTCAGCCCCTTCGCGGAAACCGGCTGAAGCACCGCGTGGCCAACGTCGCTGATGTGCATGTTCAGTCGCCGCGGATAGCACCCCGTCATCAGCGCGGCGCGCGATGGCGTGCACACGCCGCTCGCCGAATAGCAGTGCGTGAACCTCACGCCATCCGACGCCATCCGGTCCAGATTCGGCGTCCGGTGCAACCGTGAGCCGAAACACCCGATGTCACCGTAGCCCAGGTTGTCCGCCAGCAGGATGATAAGGTTCGGCGTCCCGTCGCTCGCCGCAGCGCGTGTCATAACACCCATGAGAACTATGGCGCCCAGCATCCCAATGCGCAGGTTCATGGTTCCTTCCTAGCCTGCCTGAGGTGTCTCGTCACGCGGCGATGCGTCACGTTCATCACTCGTAGCCCAGCCGATGACGGCGGGGACGGACGGGCTTGACCGACGCCGAAGGGCACAAGCCCTTCGCCACGTGCGTCCCTCGATGTGGCGAAGCCGCTTCCGGCTTCGGCGATGGCTCGGCTGGCCAACGCGTGCGGCCGCATGGGAGATTTTGTTTAGTTTCTCTACAAAATCCGCTTGCGTTCGCCTTGCGCTTTCCCTTCACTGCGGGCGACACTGGAGCGAGATGAAGAAGTTCCTGGGTGACGATTTTCTGTTGGAGAACAAGGTCGCGCGCGATCTGTACTACGGGCATGCCGCACGGATGCCGATCATCGACTTCCACTGTCACCTGCCTCCGGAAGACATCGCGAACGACACCGTTTTCCGGAATCTGACGCACGTGTGGCTGGCGGGGGACCACTACAAGTGGCGGGCGCTGCGTTCGAACGGGATTCCCGAGCGACTGATCACGGGCACCGGCACCGACGAGGAGAAGTTTCTCGCCTGGGCGCAGACGGTGCCGAGGACGCTTCGCAACCCGCTATATCATTGGACGCATCTGGAACTGCGCCGGTTTTTCGGCGTGAAGAAACTCCTGGATGCCGACAGCGCTCCTGGAATCTGGCGGCGGTGCAACGAGATGCTGGCCACCCCGGAATTCTCGGCCCGCAACCTGCTTCGGAAGATGGACGTCCGCCTCGTGTGCACGACGGACGACCCCGCCGACAGCCTGCAGCACCACAGGCGCATCCGCGAGGAGGGTTTCGATATTCAGGTGCTACCGACGTTCCGGCCGGATGCCGCGATGGCCGTCGACGATCCAGCGCAATGGAATGCCTATCTCGATCGGCTGGGCGATGCCGCCGACATCGACATCCGCAGCTACGACGCACTGGTTGGAGCGCTCGACCGACGCCACGCCTTCTTCCACGAGATGGGGGGCCGCCTCTCCGATCACGGTCTTGAGACCGTGCCCGCCGAAGATTTCACGGCCGCGCAGGTCAAGGAGGCCTTCACGAAATTGCGCGCGCGCCAATCCGTCTCGCCCGGAGAGATCGCCCGATTCCGATCGGCCCTGATGATCGAGATCGGCCGGATGAACCACGCCCGGGGCTGGACGATGCAGCTGCACATGGGCCCCATCCGCAACAATAGCACCCGCTCCTTCCAGAAACTGGGCCGCGATGCCGGCTTCGACTCGATCGGGGATGCCCCGCTCGCCCGGCCACTCGCAAAGTTCCTCGACGCGCTCGACCGGGACGACCGCCTTCCCAAGACCATCCTCTACAACATCAACCCCCGCGACAACTACCTGATGGGCACGATGATTGGGAATTTCCAGGACGGCACCGTGCCCGGCAAGATCCAGTGGGGTGCCTCCTGGTGGTTCCTCGACCAGAAAGAGGGCATCGCCTGGCATTTCAATGCCCTTTCCGCGCTCGGCCTGCTCTCGCGCTTCGTCGGCATGGTCACCGACAGCCGCTCGTTCCTCAGCGGGCCGCGCCACGAGTACTTCCGGCGCATCCTCTGCAACCTCATCGGCACCGACGCCAAGCGCGGCGAACTGCCCCTCGACATGGGGATGCTGGGGGCACTCGTCAAAGATGTCTGCTTCAACAACGCGAAGGGATACTTCGGCTTTAACCTGAAAGGAGAATGACATGAACGGATTCGAAGATCTGCAGGGCAAGACTGCCGCCATGACCGGCGGCGCGGGCGTCATCGGCGGCGCATTCTGCCGGGCCATGTGCTCGGCCGGCATACGGCTCGCCATCTTGGATATCGACGGCGACCGCGCCCGCAAATCCGCCGAGGAGATCGCCTCCGATACCGGGGGCCTCTGCATAGGCATCACCGCCAACGTCCTGGACCGCGCCTCGCTGGAATCCGCCAAGGCCGACATCAATGCCCGCTTCGGCCCCGTCGATTTCCTCATCAATGGCGCCGGCGGCAATCACCCCTCCGCCACCACCGCCGTCGAGCAGATCACCCACGCCGATCTCGCGGACCTCTCGAAGACTTTCTTCGGGCTCGACCCCGATGGTTTCGACCGGGTCTTCGCCCTCAACTTCAAGGGCACCATCATGCCCACCATGGTCCTCGCGACCGACATGGCGTCCCGCGGCGGCGCGGTGGTGAACATTTCCTCGATGAACTCCTACCGCCCCCTGACGCGCATCCCCGCCTATTCCGCAGCGAAGGCCGCGGTCAACAATTTCACGCAGTGGCTCGCCGTGCATCTCGCGCGCCTCAACATCCGCGTCAACGCCATCGCGCCGGGCTTCTTCCTCACGAACCAGAACCGGTTCCTCCTCACCGACGAAAAGACGGGGGAACTCACCCCGCGCGGGCGGCGCATCATCGAGAGCACCCCCATGGCCCGCTTCGGTGAGGTCGACGAGCTCGCGGGCACACTCCTGTATCTGCTCTCCGCCCAGTCCAAGTTCGTCACCGGGGTGGTCATCCCCATCGACGGCGGCTACAGCGCGTTCGGCGGAGTTTGACCCGAGATTACCCGCCGCGAAGCCGGCGCGCCCGCTGCGGCTCGCCGCAGGGGCTGGAGCGCTCAAGGCATCAATCGGTAGGCGCCGTCGGCACGGCGGCCCTCGATGCTGAGCGCGAGGGGCGGGGAAATGCCATCGGGGTCGACGATCCGCACCCAGAGCGCGCCGCCAGGAGGTGCCTGTTGGAAATGGTCGGTGTGCGTCGCGGCGGATTGACCAGTCGGAAGAACCGTTCGCAGGTCGAGGGTCGAATTCCCGCTCCAGAGCGTGCGTCCGGTTTCGTCCTCCAGCGCATAGCGGACCGTCCAGGCCTCATAGGTGGGGGTGAGGCCGATGTTGCTCCAGTCGGTCTGGACCTCCAGTTCTCCGCCGCGCCGCTTGACGCGCACCTCGGTGATCGCATAGCGGAAGCCGATGAGGGCGTACATGCTGTGGAAAGCGTGCAGCGCCTTCGGATCTTCGAGGATCGAATAATCGGTGGGATTCGTGGCCGATTTCCCGGTGCTGACATTGCAGTTCCGGATCATAACCGGATGCAGGTAACGGACCTGTTCCAACAGGCCCCAGTACGGATGGAAGCCCTCTTTCGTCGGCCCCCATCGTCCCGGCTCGCCCACGAGCGGCGCGCTCTTCCATCGGTCGCGGAGCAGCTCGTACATCTTGACGCCGCCTTTCTCGTAACGGTTCCCCGCGTAGTAGATCGACTGGTAGCGTTTTTCATCGTCGCCCCAGTTGTCACGGAACGTCCCCGACAGGCCGACCCGGTTCCGGAGGGCCAGCAGATGAAAGTGGTAGTCCTTCAGCGGATCATAGGCCGGCGAAAACCGCATGCCGTTGGTGGGGACAACCAGCCGGATATCGGGGAAGTGCCTGGCGTAGGCATCGGCGATGCGGATCAGGTTGGCTGAGCCCGCCGGGATCAGCTGCTTGGGGTAGGCGCCTTCTCCCCAGAAGCCGAAATGCCGCATCTCAATGCAACGGACCAGCTTCTTGCGGGGCACCGTCTTGCCGCCTGCCGCGATCGGCTGCTCCAGATAAGCCGCGAAGGCTTTCAGCAGCGCCTCATAGCGTTCGACGAAGTAGGGGTTCTCGAAGTTAGGCTCCCAGTGGTCAGTCTTGTTGAGCCACAGCGTGTTCACGGTGTCCTTGTGACCGCTTCGCTGCATCGCCTCATGCACATATGCCGGATAACAGCAGAATGCGCCGTCGATCTTCTGTCTCGTCCCCGCGTTGCTGGTCACAAAACAGCCGATGTTGAGTTTTTGCCCGTGCTTCAGGCACAGCTCAAAATGCCTGTCCATTTTTTCGAAATGGTATTCGCCCTCGCGGGTCTCATAAGCGTCCCAGCCCACCCGGATCATGGCGTTTGCCGAATGGTCGCTGACGCGCACCGCGTAGCGCACGAGATTCGTCACACCGTCGCTCGGTCCCCCGTTCCAGATCTCCGTTCCCGCCCCGGCATTCTGTATCGCGCCTTGCTCAACACCGATGACCTTCGGCCTGAATGCCGCGGTCTCAGTAGGCTTCCCGTCGTTCAGCGCGCAGGAGGTGACCGTCAACACAGACGCCAAGATCGTCAGAACACCGATTCGCATGGGCGAAAACCGGATAGGGAATTGCCTTCGGCGGCCCTTTGGGCACAACCCGCCCCCGTCGCGCTCATGGGGGCCGCAAGTCCCGTCTGAAGCCGTCCCACCATGCGGATAGCGTAGCAGACGGGGCGCCGGGGGTCGAGCGGGGATGCGCGCGAAGCCGAAGGTCGTCCCTCACGGCGTCAGGGGCGATTCAGATACGATGGTCAGCGGTTTTAGCGCCAGCGAGTGCTTTCCTTCACGGTTTACGATGGCTAGGCCGATGTCATAGGTGTCGGCTGCGCGGTATTGCGTCGTGCGCGGCTTGACGACGAGCCGGATCTCGCGTTTTTCGCCCGGCGCCCATGTTGCGATCCGCACGTCGGCGTCGCGAATGTCCCGCAGATCGAAACCGAGATTGTCGACGAACCCGACAGGCCAAAGCCGCACGTCGTGAAAGGTCGCCGGCGAATGGTTGGTGGCCCGCAAGGTGACAGTCTGGCGGCTTCCGTAAGCCATTTGCGGGTCGCAAAGGACCTCGGCTTGGATGCGGTCGCCGCCCTTGCCCTCGCGGTCGTTGGGAAAGAAGACGGCGTGATGGGTTCCCCACTCGTCATATTTCTGGATCGGGCGCACTCGGTCGCCCCAACCGGCCGGCTTGTCGCGGTTGACCGGATTGCCTTCGGCATCGGCCAGGGTGAGAATCTTCGCGAAGTCTCGATAGGCCAGGACGCTGAAGGCATTCCAGAGCACTTCCGCGCGAGCCGTGTCCTTCAACTCAGGCCTGAAGTGCATGTATTCACTCATGTGCAGGTGCATCTTGCGCCCTGAGGATTGGACCATCGCGCGAACGTAGGACAGGTCGCCCGCGTATAGGTGAAATGCCACCCCGTCGGCGTAATCAAGAACACCCTCTGCAATCAGAGCTGGTAGCATCTTTCCCGCGTCGGCCACAAGGATCCTTGCTCCGGGATCGATGGGCTTGGCGACTTCGTAGAAGTTTTTGATCCACAGGGAATAGGCCCGATATCCACCGATCAGAGAATCCTGATCCGGCATATCGATCTCGTTCATGATCTCGTACGTGAGCCCCTTGCCCTTGAGCTTGGTGGCAAGCTGGGCAACGAACTCCCGCCACGTTTGCCAGGAATCCGGCGGATACAACCAGTGTCGGTCGCGAACATACGGCGGGCCGAAATACGGATCGCCCACGCCGTTGCGGTTGCCCGGATTGGCATAACGCCGGGAATCATCGCGGTCGGCCTGGGCGTTCGTGATCGCGCTGGTGTCATTGTTCTGGTGCAGCGGGTGAGACCAATCGGGCGATCCTCGCAGGCACAGTTGCACACGCAGTCCATAGTAGGCCAGATTATCTACCCCATCGCGGATTGTGTTCAGCGACGCATCGTAGTTGCCCGTACCCCCGTCCCGGTCGGAGTTCCAGATGATCACCTGGTGCTGATTGGACGGGTAATGGGCGTTCCGGTCGTTCCAGTAGGTGAAGACGCGGATTAGGTTGAACCCGGCGACCCGGAGCAGCTTGTGGGCACTGTCCATCAGCAGCTTGGATGCGTATCCGCCGGGCACTTCCGGTGCGTACTCGGGCTGAAACATAACGGCCGCCGCGCCCACGTCGTGAATCCCGTCCGCCGTCTCGAACGTGTTCCATTCTTGATCGGTGAAACCGGGGCCGCCAGGGGTGGCCATGGTGATGCGGACATCGCTCAACCATACGTCGCCCCGTGCATTCTCGAAGGAGAGGATCAACTCGGCGTTATTGTTGCCCGAGGCTAGACGCCGGTGAGGATGGGCGCTGACGATGGCGCAGAGAGGCTTGCGGATGCAGGTGAAGCCGTCCACCGCCGCGTCGGCGCCGCCGAAATGTTCGAAGCCGATTTCATAGGGGTCGTCGGGGTCAAGAATCCGCAGACGGACGCGGCATGTGCCGCTGGTGAGATGGGACTTCAGGCAGTAGTTGACGCTCCAGAACGCCAAGTCTTTCCCCTTCACCGCCTTGGTCGTTCGTGCGGTGGGGTTGATCGGAAAGGCTGGACTCCTGACCGAACCGCTTGCCCCAGCTGCACTGATCTTCAGCGAATCCGTGCCCTGCGGTCTGACCTGACCGTCGGTGGCCAGGCGGAGCCTCTCGTCGGTCGCGCGGTAGCCACCCCTGTTGACGGAGAAGTCGGGCATGTGCACGTCTTGGGCGTGGACAACGCCCGAGACGGCCAGAATGACGGATAGGAATTTGGTTCTGCAGCACTGCCGAACAGACACGCCCCCCTCCGCCCTCCTGAGGGCTGCCAGCCCCGCCTGAAGCCGTCCCACCATGCGGATGGCGTAGCAGGCGGGGTGCCAGGGGTCGAGCGGGGATGCCGCCCCCAGATCATTGGCGGGGGGGTGTTGGCATCCCTGCCTGTCGGCAGGCAGGTAACGGCACACGCTGTTCACCAATGATTCGAGCACGACCACCGTCAGTTCGAGCGCCGCCAGCGCGACATGGGTTATCCCGACCGAGAACGAGTGGTACAAGACGGCGTACTATCAGCCCGCTGCAGACGGCGGGCATCCCTGAGAGGATTCACCTTGACGCGCCGGGTGCCCCCCCCCTGCTACCCATCCCGCCTTATTTATGAAACTAATACCTTTGTTTCTTGGTTTATTGCTCGCCGCCCCGATCGCCGGGGCGCAGGCCTACGGCAACACGGGGTTCGATCTCACCATCTCCACAATCCCAGAACCCTCGACCGTGCTGGCTCTTGTCATGGCCGTTGCCGCTGGCGTCCCCGCGCTCCGGCGCCGCAGGCCATGACGATCACGGCTAGGAAACTGCTTTCGGGCACGAGCCTCCCCCATCGCCCTCCGGAGGGCTGCCAGCCCCGCCTGAAGTGTTGGAATTGCCCGGCGTTGAAAACGCCTTCGCGCAGCTTGCGGTGGAGAGTGGAGACCAATTCTGCACCGCCATGGATCGCGCAAAATCCCATTGCGCTTTGACTTGTAGTTCTGCCGTTTGCACTTTCACTCTTGCACCATGAAGCTCGCCCTCCTCTTGCTCCTCACACCCCTCCTCGCCCTCGCTTACTCGTCGGCCCCGGACCGCGATCTCCCCGAGCCCGTCACCCGCGCGCGCACGGAGATCCGGATCCCGAATCCGACCGACCTCATCACCCTCAAGTGCGATTTCCACATCCACACCGTGTTCTCCGACGGCCTGGTCTGGCCGAGCGTCCGCGCCGACGAGGCGTGGCGCCAGGGCCTCGACGCCATCGCGATCACCGACCACCTCGAGTATCAGCCCCACAAGGACGACCTCCCCACCAACCACAACCGCTCCACCGACATCGCCCGGGGCACGGGCGAACCGATCGGCGTGATCGTGATCCGAGGCTCGGAAATCACCCGCCAGATGCCCCCCGGCCATTTCAACGCGATCTTTCTGACGAACTGCAACGCCCTCTCGGTCAGCAACTGGACCGACGCCATCGCCGCCGCCCACGCGCAGGACGCCTTCATCTTCTGGAACCACCCGGGCTGGGAACGGCAGGCGACCAACGGCATCGCCGTCTGGTACCCGGAACACACGCAGATCTACGAATCCGGGATGATGCAAGGCATCGAGGTCGTCAACGGTCGCTCCTACTGCCCCGAGGCGCACCGATGGGCCATCGAGAAGAAACTGGCCATGATGAGCGACTCCGACATCCACGCCCCAATCAACATGGATTACCAGATCGACAACGGCGACCGGCGGCCGATGACCCTCGTCTTCGCCAAAGAGCGCACCCCCGAATCCATCAAGGAGGCCCTCCGCGATCGCCGCACCGCGGCCTACGCGGGCGGGTTTCTCGTTGGGGACGAACGATTCCTCAGGCCCATATTCGAGAAATCCATCCAGATCAAGAACGCCAGCATCTCTATTCGCGGCAAGGGCCGCGCCCTCGTTCAAATAGCCAACGAGTCCAGCATCGACTTCCACCTCGCGCGCGCCGAGGAACTCCCCGATGTCGATATTCCAAAGGAGATCACGCTCCCCGCCGGCAAGACGGTGATCCTGGAAGTCAAGGGCACCGGCTCGGCGGCGACCGGCGAGAAACCGCTCGCCCTGCCCTATGCCGTCAGGAACCTCTTGATCGGCCCGGATCAAGCCCTGCCAGTCACGATCGATCTCACGGCCCGGTTTACGGAAAAACCCTAGCCTGCGATCAGGCCCGAATGGCGCTAAGTTAATTAAAGGACCTTTGGGATCGTGGCATGGGCATCCTGCCCATGGCCAGCGCCACGGCCAAGATGGCCGTGCCACTGACGCGACAAACTTAACTTAGCGCCATTCCGATCAGGCCCCTATCATTACGCGCGGAATTCTCGAGCCAGCCCCGCCGATCACCGCGACCAGGGCCACCAGCCCTTGGCCTTCTTCGGCGGTTTCGCCGACCCCGGGCCGCCACCGGAACCGCCTTGGCGCCCCCCACCATGGCGTCTCCGGCGCCTTTGCGACCCTCCTGCCCCCGCGGGTTTATCCCCGGGCACGGCACGCCGCTCCCCGCGCCCACCGTGACCCCCGCGACCGAAATCCCTGCGTCCCCCAAACCCCGGCTGCCGCGGCGGTGCGGCTGCCCCATAATCGAATCCCTCTGCGCGTTTGCGCACGACCCCCCGCCCGATAAACCGTTCCAGCGAACGCAGCGCCCCGTGATCCTCCGGCGTCACGAAACTGATCGCGTCGCCCACGGCATGCGCGCGGCCCGTCCGCCCTATCCGGTGGACGTAATCTTCCGGGTGCGGCGGAAAATCGAAATTCACCACGTGCGAGATCCCATCCACGTCGATCCCCCGCGCCGCGATGTCGGTGGCCACGAGGACGCGCGCCGCACCCGACTTGAAATCCTTGAGCGCCCGCAGGCGCTGGCCCTGGGATTTGTTGGAATGCAGCGTCGCAGACGGCACGTTCATCTGGGACAGCCTCCGGGCGACACGGTCCGCGCCGTGCTTCGTGCGCGTGAACACCAGCACCATGTTCATTTGCGGGTCCTTGAGCAGGTGCGCGAGCAGCGCGGGCTTGAGGTGCATCGGCACCTCATAGACAAACTGGGTCACGGTCTCCGCCGGATTCGCACGCCTGCCGATCTGCACCAGCTTCGGGTTGCGGAGGAATTCCCGGGTGATGGATTCGATCTCCGACGAGAGGCTCGCCGAAAAGAGCATCGTCTGGCGATCCTTCGGCAGCGTTCGCACGATCTGCCGGATCTGCGGCAAGAAACCCATGTCCAGCATCCGGTCGGCCTCGTCGAGCACCAGGAACTCCAGACCAGAAAAATCTCCGTATCGCCGCCCCGTCAGGTCCAGCAGCCGCCCCGGCGTGGCGATCACGATGTCCGCGCCGGCCCGCAGTGCATCGATCTGCGGCCGCTCTCCAACGCCTCCATAGACCGTGGCCATCCGCATCGAGACGTACTTGCCGTAGGCCCGCGCATTCTCGTCGATCTGCACCACAAGCTCCCGCGTCGGCGCCACCACCAGCGCCCGCGTCCCGCGCCTGGGCCCCGCGGCCGACCTGTCGAGCTTCACCAGCATCGGCAGCACGAATGCGGCCGTCTTTCCGGTTCCCGTCTGTGCGATGCCAATGAGATCATGCCCCGCCAAGATCAGCGGGATCGCCTCCTTCTGGATCGGCGTCGGCTCGGTATAGCCCGCGTCCCCGATCGCCTTCAGTATGTGGTTTCCCAGGCCCAGCGCTCGAAATGGCATAGTTAAACATGATGGCACCCTATCTGCCTGATAGCACGCCTATTCGGCATCCTCTGGCCGCGAAGGACAGGGCTCTTGGTTATTCGACGGCAACCTGTTGGAGTTCAGCCTTTAGGCTGAATCGGGCAGGAAACAGGCTAAAGCCTGGACTCCAACGGCTTCGGTCGAGCAAACCAAGAGTCCGGCATCCCGGCCGTCAGCCGGGCCAACTCCTCCTCCGCGCCCGGCAGCGACACCTTCGCTCGATCACCCCACTGCGCCAACCACCGCACCCACTCCCCCGCCCGGTCCGGCGAGGCGCCAAAATATCTTTCGGCGTACGCGCGCAGAACACCGTCCGCCACGTCACCGTCGCCAATTTCGCCACCGCCACAACCGTGGTCGTCTTCATCTCACTTCCCTCCCTCGCGCATCGCTACTCCAGCCGGAAGTCATCCACAAAGAACGTCCCGGGCTTCGCCTCCGCGCCCGAGAATCCGCACCACGTGCACAGTTTGAAGTCGGGACTGCGAAAGGGGAGGCCGTCCCGCGCGATCATCTGCCCTCGGTCGGGCGTAAGGCGCAGCGCGTACGCCTTGGCCTTCCCCTCACCCTCCTCGAACTCGACTTCCACACGCACCCACTGCCCCGGCTCGCATTTTGCGATCGTCGTCCAACCGGGACCCCCGGAGCTCTGCACCACGCCATCCGGCAAGAACCTGACATGGGGCCCCGTCAGGTACTTCCCGTCGGATCGCGAGCCGCCGTGCCAATCGCGCATCTCAAGGTCGATCGTCGCGGGCTGCGCTGCGTCATTCCGCACCGCGAAGCGCAACCGGACTTTTCCCGATCCCGGCTCCCGGCCCACGAACCAGTGCGGCTTCCACGCGGTCGCGCCGGCGGCATCGCAGAACTTCGCGCATCGCCGCCCCTGCACGGGCGCCTCGTCCGTCACGCGCACCTCCGTCCCCCCGTCCTTCGGCAGCGCCTCAGCCGGCCGCTCACCCATGTCGTAATCCTCAAAATCTTCGACGATTGGCCCCCCTTCATCCATGGCGCTCGCGGGTGGCCGCTCCACCACCCGATGCTTGATCCCTCGCGGAAGATCCCGCCACAAGGGCGGCCCCTCCAAACCCACCCCACCCATCTCGATAGGCCGGAAGCCCAACTTCAGGGCCGGTGAATCCGGCCGCAGGCGGAAATCCCGTCGCCCCGGATCCACAAATCCCGGGTCCGCCACGATGCCCTCCCGATCGCGCCCCTGCTCTTGCCATTCCGCGAACGCCTTTCCCGCAAAATCTGGCGCGGCGTTCGTCTCGCTCCAGTAGCAGTTCTTCTCCGCAGTGAACTTGCTGCCTTCTCTCCAGTTATTGCCGCCATACATCTTGGCATTCGCATTGCAAACAATGTTTCGCTCGAGGTGAACGTGGTTGCCATCCGGCTCATCGCTGGCATTTCGGATGAGCTGCGCGTCCCCCGAATACGCGAAGACGTTGTTGGCGACCACATCCCCGTATGGGTACGCGTAGTTGTGGACATGCAGACCTCCGTCCCGGGTATCGTAGACAATGTTGTCCTCCACCCGAATCTCGGAGCTTCCCGCATCCAGATAGATGCCCCATCCGCCATAACCCTCGCGCCCGCGCTCAAATCGCGTGATGTCGTGGATCAGGTTGTGGTGGAGCACGGTGCCAGGCGAAACCCCGAGCGTGTAGATCCCGCCGATGTCGTTGAGCACCCCGTTCCCAATGTGGTGAATGTGGTTGTAGGCGACCTCGTTGTGGTGCGTGTGCGCCGGCGCCTTGCCCGTCCAGCTCCATCCCATGTGCACCCCCATCCAGCTGAGATCGCAGATTTCGTTGTGCGCGATCGTATTGTGGCTCGCGCTCCCGCCGAGGAACACCCCGCACCCCGCCCGGAAGATCAGCCCCCCGTCGTGGATGAAGTTGTTCTCCACCCGATTGTGCGCGGTCAGGTAAGTCGCGTTCGTGCTCTTTGGCGCCCCCTCAGAAAGATAGACGCCGCCCCCGCCCATGTCGTGAAAATGGCATTGGCGCACGACGTTGGATACGCAGCCCTCCCGCAGCGACACGCCGTGCTCGCCCAACCGCGCGAACTCGCACCCCTCGATGACCGAATGCCGGAGCCCCACGGCAAACAGCGCCCCCCGCTGCGTGTGCGCCCCCTGAACGCTGTGGGGATATCCCGGCGAAAGATCCGCATCGGCATGCTGGAAAGAAAGTCCCCTGAAGACCAGATGTTCAACGCCCGGCCCGGGCCCGACCTGCCCGACGATGCGGACGATGGGCGCCCCCACGCATGGCGCGATGACCTCCGCCCGCGCCATGTCTTCCCCGGCGACGGGATAGTAATACAGGGTGCCCTTCGCGCAATCCAGGTACCATTCGCCCGGCGCATCGAGCGCCGCGCGCACGCCCTCGATGTAGTACCGGATCCTCGGGCCCAAGAAGAATATCCCGGCCGGCCGCGCGAACGTTATCCGCCTCGCGTCCCGATCGATTCTCCCGATCCGATTGTATGAATTCACCCAGTTGTGGAAGAGCACGATGGTCGGATCATCGCCTTCGGCCATCGCGCCGACGTCGCCCTCGGCATACGTCATCGCGACGCACTCAGGCTGCCGGGCCTCGTTCATCTTGAGGCGTCGGGTATAGGTGTACGCACCCTCGTCAGGTGTCCTGGCCCTCGGCCTCCGAACACCGTTCACGAAGAGCTGGTGGAAAGGGCGACCCGATTCGCGAACCCACGGCAAATCGGCCACCCACAGCCTCTGGTCGTGCTTGTGCCAACCGTCAATCACCGCACCCCCGCTGATGATCGGCCTTTCGCTTCCGTACGCCGCGTAGGTGATCGGCCGACCCTCCGTCCCAGAGTCCTCGGGACCGAAATCCAGGGAGTTGGTTAAAGCATACCGCCCGCCGCGCAAGAGGACCGTCACCGGCTCCGAGAGGACATTCGTACCAGCCCTGAGCGCGCGTGCCGCATCCCTGGCCCGCCCCAGAGTGGCAAAGGGCCCGTCCGTCTTGCCGGAATTCGGCGCAGGCATCCTGCCAGACCACGCGTCGTCACCATCCGTCGCGACGTAGAACACCAATCCCTGCGGTGGCTGCGGCTGCGCCGGGCCCATCGCGGCTACCGGCACCGCGAACAAAAGGGAAATCATTATCCAGACGGCCATCCCATATCGTCTACTCTGCCCCGCACAAACCGTCCACGCGAATCCCGACGGGCCGCACTCCCCGCGCTTGTCGAAGTCCGCTGTAGTCCAGTCCGTCCCCCAACCACTCATATCCTAGATTCCATGCCCTGCAGATGGGGTATCACCGAAAGTGGAAAATGTTGTAGGGCGGCTGTGTCAGCCGCCGACGCGCCGTCTCGCAGAGACGGCCTACAACGGAAATCCCCTATTCATTTCCGAGTCAGACCTCATGCCCGCCGACATGGGCACCAACAGATACGAAAATGCCTCCTCCAACCGGCAAGAACCTCCCCGCGTGCCTGCGTCTCTGCGGGAGGATCCTATTTTCGAGCTAGCGACCCCGCAGCAGCAATCCGACAAGCGCCAGCGCATATCCCGTCTCCAGCGCCACCGCCAATGGCAACACCCCGAACGGCCGCCCCCTCCTCAGCAACTCGGCCAATGCTATGACCACCGCGATGATCACCAGATCGATCCGGATGTCTGGGGCCCTCACCAGCGAGAAAAAAATCCCAACGCCCGCCACCAGCCCGCACCCGAGGAAGGCAAAAAACGCGCCCAGGCCCATCGCCGCACCCAACGGATTGCGCGCCTGCCCCCAGATCAGCGAAAGCGATACCCCCGCAAAACCCGCGAAAAATGACGCGTGGCTGAACACCTCGTCCCAAAAAAATACCGTCTCCCGAAGACGGTCTCCCGCACCTCGGCCCAACACGTTGATCGGCTCATGGACCCCCATCGAAATGGCAACTAGGCAGATGGACACCGTGATGGCCAACAGCGGGCTCCACGAATCCCCCCGCCCGCGCTCCAGCAACCAGATCGCCATCACCATCAGCCCCGCCGACGCCGGGGTCACAAACAGCAGCGAGAATATCTCCCGCCAGCGCACGAACTCCCCCACCCCGACCCGGGTCGCCATCGCCGGAATCACCAGATTCAATCCCGCCAGCAGCGTCACCACCGCCTGCACAACGGTCAGCCACAGCAGAGGCCGGAGATAGCTTTCGCGCATCGCCGGATCTCAGCAGACACCCATCAGAAAATCGAATCAAACTCTCCAAATCCAAATGAACTTTTTGCTTGCGGTTGCGACCTCCGGGTTTTGAGATTCGCGTCCTATGAATCGCCGCACCCTCGCAAACCTCCCCCTGGGCGCCGCCCTCGCCCTCCTGACCATTTCCACGGCCTCAGCCGAACTCCGCCTCCCTGCCATCATCGGGGATAACATGGTCCTCCAGCGCGATCAGGCCAACCGCATCTGGGGCTGGGACAACCCCGGCGCCACGGTCACGGTCGAAATCGCCAGCCAGAAGAAACAGGCCAAGGCCGACGCCAAGGGCAAATGGATCGTCACGCTCGATCCCCTCCCCGTCACGAAACCCGATGCCCAGCCGCTGGCGATGCGGGTCTCCGGCTCATCGATCCGCGAGTTGAAGAACATCCTCGTCGGCGAGGTCTGGCTCTGCTCGGGGCAGTCGAACATGGGATTCAATCTCGGCACCAACTATGACGCGGATCTCGAATCGCTCTCCTCCAAATTCCCCCGCCTGCGCCTGATCTCCGTGCCACAGATCGGAACCCAAGAACCCCAGGACGATTTCAAAGGTCAGTGGGAAGAGGCCACCAACCCCGAGGTCATCAAGCAGTTTACCGCCGCGGGCTTTTTCTATGGCCGCCTGCTGCACCAGATCCTCGACGTGCCGGTGGGCCTCATCGACAACGCCTGGGGCGGCTCGTCCTGCGAGGCGTGGATCCGCCGCGACATCCTCGAGAATGACCCATCCTACAAGCCTCTCATGGACGATTGGCGCAACAGAGAGAAGACCTACAACCACGAGGCAGAGTTGGAGAAACACAAGGCCGCGATGGAGAAATGGAAGGTGCAGGCCGCAGCCGCCAAGGCCCAGGGCAAGACATCGCCGAAGCCACCGCGCGCCCCCACCAATGCCCTCACCGGACAGCACCGCCCCGGCAACCTTTATTGCGGCGTCCTCCACCCCACGATCGGCTATGGCATGCGGGGAGCCATCTGGTATCAGGGCGAATCCAACGCCGGTCGCGCCTTCGAATACCGCCAGCTCTTCCCTCTCATGATCAAGCATTGGCGCGACGAGTGGAACCTCCCCGGCGCCGCGCATGACTTCCCCTTCTACTGGGTCCAGCTCGCCGATTACATGGCCGAGAAACCCGAACCCGGCGACAGCGGCTGGGCAGAACTCCGCGAGGCACAGACCCTGACAATGTCCAAACTCCCGAACACCGGCCAGGCGGTCATCACCGACCTCGGCGAGGCCAAGGACATTCACCCCAGGAACAAGCGCGACGTCGCCGAACGCCTGGTCCGCTGGGCGCTGGTCAAGGACTACGGCCTCCAGCTCCCCTATCGCAGCCCCGAATTCAAGACCTTGAAGATCGAGGGCAACAAGGCTCGCGTCAGCTTCGATTATGTCGGTTCCGGGCTGAAGACCTTCGACGTCGACGAAGTCCGCGGCTTCGCCATCTGCGGCGAAGACAGGAAGTTCGCCTGGGCCAAGGCCAGCATCCTCAACACGAACACCGTCGAGGTCTGGTGCGACACCGTCGCAAAACCCGTCGCCGTCCGCTACGCCTGGGCCGACAACCCCGTCTGCAACCTCTTTAGCTCCGACGATCTCCCGGTCACCCCCTTCCGCACCGACGACTTCCCCATGCTCACCCAACCCAAGTAGGTTGCTTGACGATAGCCGCGGACTGTGGCGGTGAGGGACGGATCGCCCCCGGCGTCTCCCGTTCGCCCTGAGCCTGTCGAAGGGCGCCACGCATCCGCCCGTCCTCCGAC
This sequence comes from Verrucomicrobiota bacterium, assembly GCA_029560585.1. Lineage (GTDB taxonomy): Bacteria > Verrucomicrobiota > Verrucomicrobiia > JADLBR01 > JADLBR01 > JADLBR01. The sequence goes on from JAKQKQ010000064.1 coordinate 17,570, forward strand.
CGCTCACAAGTTCACGCCCGAAACGAACGGGGTGATGGCTGTGCTGCGATACGCCACGTCCTCCCACATTCTCCACGGATGGCCGACGTGCGTCGGGAGGCCAAATACGCATTGCCGTCGCCACCCGCTTGGATCAGTATGATCGCATGAGCTCGCTATCCCGCCGCAAATTCCTCGCTGCCGCAGGCCTCGGTACCCTGCTCCCGCTGCGCTCCCCCGCTGCCGCACCCACGGCCGAAAAACTCGGGTGGGACCTCTGCGCCAGCATCTACACGTTCCGAGCGATTGGCCTGTACGAGGCGCTCGATCAGATCGTCGGCCTCGGCATCAGCCATATCGAGCCCGCCTTCTTCCTGAAGCTCGATTCCGCGCGCCCGGAGCTGAAGACGTGCGAATCGCTGACGCCCGAATTGCGCGAAGAACTCAAGGGCCGCCTCGCCAAGAAGGGCATTTCCATGACCAATTTCTACGCGAAGGTCGAGGCCGACCCCGCCGCGAATCGCGCGATCTTCGAGTACGCGAAGGAGATGGGCGTGCAAACCATCGTCGCGGAACCGCCGGCCGAGGCCCTGGATGGCGTCGAGGACCTCTGCGAGAGCTTCGCCATCAATCTCGCTATCCACAACCACCCCAACGACCGGCCCACATCAAAATACTGGAACCCCGACGCGTTCCTCGCCGCGGCAAAAAACCGCGGCCCCCGCATCGGCGCCTGCCCGGACACCGGGCACTGGGTCCGCTCCGGCCTCGATCCCGTGGAGTGCCTCAAGAAACTCGAGGGCCATATCATCGAGGTCCACGCCAAGGACGTCGAGGAGATCGGCAACCCCAAGAGCCGAGACGTGCCCCTCGGTACGGGCAAGGCCAACTACGGCGCCATCCTTCGCGAACTTCACCGGCAGAAATTCAAGGGAACGCTCACGCTCGAATACGAGCACCAGTCCCCCGCCCTCCTCGATGATCTGCGGGCCTGCATCGATTTCATCGAGAAGACCGCCGCCTCGATCGGCTAAGACCACCCATCCGAAAATCACGACCATGACTCACAACACCCCACTCAACCGCCGCGATTTCCTAACCCTCTCCGCGGGGACCGCCGCCGCGCTCGCTATCGGGACCGATGCGGGGATGGCAGCCGCGGGCGCCGGCGCAACCGCCCCATCGAAACACGCGATCTCCTTCTTCTCCAAGCAGCTGCACTGGCTCCCCTGCAAAGATGCCATGGCGGCCGCCGCAGAGATCGGCCTCGATGGACTCGATCTCACCGTCCGGCCCAAGGGCCACGTGCTCCCCGAGCGCGCGGAAGAGGATCTCCCCAAAGCGGTCGAGGCCGCCAAGGCCAACGGCGTCCGCGTCGAAATGATCGTCACGGCCATCGGCAGCCCCGACGAACCGAACGCCGAAAAGATCCTCCGCACCGCCGCCAAACTCGGCGTGAAGCACTACCGGACCAACTGGTTCAAGTACGACAAGTCCGCGCCAGTCGAGAAGTCGCTCGCCGAAATAGAGGCTCGTCTACGCGCACTCGCCCAACTCAACAAGGACCTCGGCATCCGCGGCGCCGTCCAAAACCACGCCGGGGATTACTTCGGCGCGGCAATCTGGGACCTGTGGCATGTGCTGCGCAAGATCGATTCCGAATGGATCGGAAGCCAATACGACATCCGCCACGCCACCGTCGAGGGCTTCCTCTGTTGGCCGCTTGGCCTCGCCGCAATCACGCCCCACATCCATACGCTCAATTTCAAGGACTTCGCCTTCATACAGAAGGATGGCAAAACCACCGTCGACAACGTCCCGCTCGGCACCGGCCTGGTCGATTACAAGCGATTCGTCAAACTGCTCACGGGCCCTGCCGCATCGGCCCCCGTCAGCCTCCACTGCGAATATCTGCCCGAGAAAGCCCCGTCTGGCGGCTCCATGTCCCGCGAGGAAATCTTTGCCGCAATCAGGAAGGACCTCGCCACCCTGAAGGCGATGCTGGGCTGACTCGAAAATAGGGCGTATCGGTCGGGTAGCGAAGGGCTTGCGCCCTTCGGCGGCGGATGTCAGATGGGGTCAGTCATGGTTTTTTGTCTTTTCTCGGATGCGGGCCGCCAGCACCTTGAGCCGCCGCTCCGAGGCGGCACGGTGCCCGACCTGAGCCACGACCCGGCAGCAGTAGGAGCGATCTCCCATGCGCAGTAGCTGCCGGATCCAGTCCAGTCCGACCACCGTCTCGCTGCGGATGAGCCATCCGATGAGCCCCTTGCGCCAGTCGCCCTTCCTGAGATCTGCCAGTTCCGCCTCCGATAGCCCCAACTCCTCCAGGCCCGCCTCCAGCATCTGCCTCGCCCGGTCCAGCCCGTGGTCCCGCACCTCCCCGCCACGACAGCCGTCGGCCCTCCGCGCCATCCTGCCCGCAATGCGTCCACCCGCCAGTTTCAGCAACCGCTCCCGGAAACCCTCCGCCCTTTGCGAGAGACACCACGGGCATTTTGCATAGGCTGCAAGGATGAGGCGCCTAGCCCAACGGCTGATCTGGTGTTTACTCGGATCGCTGTCGCTGGCTCTCGCGACGTCCTGCGGTGTCGCGCTCTGGCTGGATCGGCGCCTCGCTGATCCGCGTCTCCCATCTCAAATTGGCGACCAGTTATCCCGTCTGTTGGGCGCCCAGGTGCAGATTGACTCCATCGACTTCGCATGGCCCGGATGGATCCAATGCAACACCGCGAAGGTCCGCCTGCACGGCGAACCGGATCCCCGACCGCCGCTCGCCGAGATCGCGGCACTGCGCCTGCTGGTTTCGCCTGCCAGCCTCTTGACCCGCCACCCGCGCATCGCGGTCGTCCGACTGGACAGGCCGAAGATCGCCCTCCGTCTCATGCCCAACGGCCAGTTGGCCCTGCCCGACAGCATCGGCAGCGCACCGATCCATCGCGCGGTCCCTCCCCTCTCCCGTGACGGTCCCGCCCCCGGCCTAACATCGCCGCCCCCGTTCCTCGCCAACTTCGACCACTTCGAGATCACCGACGGCGAGTTGTCCCTCAGCGAGGCCGATGGATCCCGATCATTCGCCGCCGCCGGATTGCGCGTGCGTGGCGGTCTGTCACTCGGTCGTTCCGGCGCCTTTGGCCATGGCCACATCAATGCCCGGGAGATCGTCCTGAAAAATGGCGTGCGGATCGATCATCTCGACTCGACCTTTGCCTCGACCAACGCCTCGGTCTGCCTGCCCGACCTCCGCGCGAGCGTGAACGGCGCGTCCCTGGACGCATCACTGCACACATCCCAGCGCGATGGGATACAGCGCTTTGCGTTCCACGGCCGCATACAGGACCTCACGCCCAGGGATCTCGAAAGATTTTTCATCCTCCCTGGCTGTTTTTCGTTCAAGCACGCCAACGGCGAACTCGAGGGCAGTGCCGAATTGGAGCGGCCCGAAGACCTCCTCGCCACGGGCTCCCTTGCATGCCGGGGCGCGAAGCTGTCCGCCAACACCCTCCTACGAACGGCGGGAATGCCGACCTCCTTTCCAGACTGGAACACGATCGACCTCGGACAGATCCGGGGAAACATCTCCATCAGCAACAGCTGGGTCCATCTCGAACGTCTGGAAACAGCGGACGCGGAGGATGGTGTCGCGGCCTCCGGCCGCCTCACCTTCGGCCCCGCGCGGCAAAGCAGTGCGCAAATCAGCGCCACGATCCCGCTCGGAAAAGGTTCTGTCAGATGCGAATACCATCACGCTGGCAACACGAACGTGATGCCCTATGCCGCACAGATCTCGGTCGATAGGGTCAGCCTCCCCCTTCTGCTAAGGTCTTTCGACATCAAGTTCGCCCATGGAGACCGCACCCTGCACGGACATGACTACGCGGCGGGGATTGTTTCGGCCTCGCTGTTGACCTGCGGCGACTTCGTCACTGCGGGCGAGTCCACCACCGGCACAGTGATGATCGCCGACGGCACAGTCGCGGGCCTGAGGCTCCTGAACGACCTTGGCGTGACCTGGGACGCACCGGAATTGAGGTCGGTCCGTTTCGGCCGTCTGTCAGGCAGCCTCGCCTCCTCGAATGGTACCCTCCGCGTTGAGAGTCTCGGCCCACGAGATCGCTCGGCACCGGCCCGGTTCGAGACGTCCTTCATCGCTGGCCCGAACGACAGGCTCGATGCGAAATTCATTCTCGAACTTCCCATCTGGGAGGGCCGGACAAACACCAAACTCACCCTGAGACCCGGTGGCCAAATTGGCCGAATGTTGAATCTTTCGATCAACGCCGAAAGCATCAACACGGCCCTGGCGCTCAAGTCGTTCCGCGCCGACCCGAGGCTCCTCGACGGCCGGGCCAGCTTCCGCTTCAGCGGAGAAAGTCCGGCGGCCGCCATGCAAGCGCTGCGCGGCGAGGGATCGATCGCGGTGCGACCCGCCAAGATTCAAGGGGCCAAGTTCCTCGCCGTCCTCGGTTCTCTCCTCGCGATGCCAGGCTTGGACAATCTGAACCTCGACTTCCTCCAATCCGACTTCACGGTGTCCGAACAGGCGCTCCGCTTCACCGAAATCCAGTCGGGCCCCAAGAACCGCACCCACCTCAACGGGAGCGGAACGGTAAGATTCAACGGCGCGATGGACATGAGAGGGCGCCTCATGCTCAACTCGGGGCTGCCCGGCATGATCTCCAAGACGATCGGGGTGATCGCCCTGAAACCCTCCGAGGGCATCGTGGCGGTGCCCTTCACGATCACGGGCCCCATCGACAATCCCAGGGTGAGAATCGACAGTGTCCGCACGGCGGGCGCCGTCACCTCGTCAGCCATCGATCACATCCCGCTGGTCAACCGCATCCCCCTTCTTTTCAGAAAAAGGAAACCCGAAGAACAAAAGGACAAGGGCGGACGCTGACGCAACATAAACTCCCCTTGACTCCACCGCCCACCCCCATCAACCTAACCTCCGGTTCTTTTATAGATCCGACCCGGCCCCGGCAAGCGATGCGGGTGACCGGGCGAAAAGATGGTCGCGGCGCCAGGGAATCCCGTGAGAATCGGGAACAGTAGCGCTACGGTAACGGTCTACAGACTCCCACGATGCCAGTCTCCGGTCCAAATCCGGGGGTGAAGGCGGGAGCGAGGTTTGAGGCCCGAAGTCCGAATATCTGCGCCGCGCCCTCTCATTCGTCTACCGCCAGTGCGGTGGGCGCAAAAACTTCATCGCCTCAATGAAGAATGAGGACCTCTGGATCTGACCTTCAACGGTCCGCCCTCCTGGGGTTCTCTCAGAAAGGGAAGAACTCATGACCGTTGGTTCCATTCACTCGGCCCCGGACCGATTCCGGGCTATCCGAAATACGCTCCACATCACGCTCGCGGCCCTCCTCACGTCGGCCGCATGGGCCCAAGAGCCGACCGGAATATCCCCGGCAACCGAAACCCCTGCCGACGCCGGCGCCACAGAAGAACGCCGCGAGACCATCGTGGTGACCGCCACGCGCGCCGAGACGACGGATCGCCGCATCCCCAGTAATGTCACCGTGATCGGGGGTGAAGAGATTGCCGAGGGGGGCTACACTTCGCTGCCACAGGCCCTGGAAAAGAAGGCCGGCCTCCATTTCCGCAGCTTCTCCGACAACCCCAGTCAGGCCGAGGTCGACATCCGCGGCTTTGGGGAGAACAGCCACGGGCGCGTCCTGGTCATGGTCAACGGGCGCAAGCTCAACCGCCCCGACATGGCCACGGTCAACTGGCTCCAGATCCCCCTGCGGAATGTCGAGAAAGTGGAGGTCATCCGGGGCGCCAATACCGCCCTCTATGGCGACCACGCCGTCGGGGGCGTAATCAATGTCATCACCAAGCGCGGCAGCGAAAGACCCGAGTGCGAAGTCTCGGGCCAGATCGGCAGCTACGGCTATTACGACGCCGGCGCTTCCGCCAGCGGGCGCCTCGGCAAACTCGGCGCCTCCGCCTCGGTGGATGTCCAATCCTCCGACGGCTACCGGGAGCGCTCCGCCTACGACGCCACCTCTGCCACGCTCGGCCTAGAATACGCCGCCACCGATTGGCTCACGGCCTACTTCGATGGCTCGGTCACGAAAAACGATTACGAGTTGCCCGGTGCCCTCACCGCCGAACAGATGCGCGAGGATCGCCGCCAGGCCATCAACCTCGAGGACGATGTCGCCGAACAACAGCTATATGCCGATTGGGGCCTGCGGTCCTCCTTCCTCGATGGCACCCACAAGTTCGACGCCGACTTCGCCTTCGCCCACCGCGACATCGAGGCAAACACCGCAAGCTGGTTGACCTGGACCGACCAGATCGTCGATACCTGGAGCATCTCGCCCAAGTATACCCTCGAGACGAATTTCGGAAGTTTCCACGAGCAACTCGTCGCCGGCGTCGATTGGAGCCGCGACGAGTTGGCCATCGACCGGTATAACGACCTGGACCGCACCCTCTGGCAGGGACAGGCCGACATCACGAGGGATTCCCTCGCGCCCTTCGTCAGAAACACCCTCAGCTACGGTAAATGGGCCTCCCTGAGTCTCGGTGGTCGCTGGGGCGAAAGCGAGATCACCGTCGAGACCGAGGACATGGGCACGCCCGGATTCCCGCCGTTCTTCCCGGGCATCCCCCACGTGCGCACCGAAGACAGCAAGACCCACCGCGAGTGCGCCTATCACATCGGCGCCACCGTGAACCCCATTGAGCAAGTGAAGGTCTTCGCAAAATACGACACCATCTACCGATTCCCATTCACCGACGAGCAGGCCGTCTACGTCGGCTACGGGCTCAACAGCTTCAATTTCGACCTCGAGCCGGAGACCGGCGAGAGCCTCGAGGCCGGCCTTGAGGTGGAACCCTTCAACGGCGCATCCATCCAGCTCACCTGGTTCGAGATGAAGATGGAGGGCGAGATCGCCTGGGACGGCTACCGCAACGTCAACCTCGATGACACGCTCCACACCGGGGTCGAGATCGCCGCCGACTACCGCTACCGCGACATCGCCCGGCTCTCCGTCAACTACACTTGGCTCGACGCCGAATTCGAGCGCGATTACCTCGGCGATCCGCTGCTGGGCGTTCCCAAGCACGACGCCGGCGACCGCATCCCGCTCGTCCCGGAACACAAGCTCACGGTCGCGGCCGAGGTCAACGTGACCCGGGCGCTGGTGCTCTTGGGTGCCTACAACTACACGAGCGACATGCTGCTCGGCGGCGATGACGATAATGTCTACGCGCCCCTCGACGAGTACACGACGGTGGACTTTGGGGTCCGGTACACCCACAAACTCCCCGGCGACAAGGTGGAAATCCAGGCCACCATTGGGGTGGATAATGTCTTCGACGAAGAATATGCCCCGATGGGTTTCGCGTCCTCGTTCTATCCCGACGGCGTCTTCTATCCGGCCGTGGGTCGCACCTACAAGGCGGGGCTTTCGGTGAAGTTTTGAGAGGGAACCAACATCGCGGTTGCGGGTGTCGTCCGGCAGCCACCGTTTGGCTGGCGCTGACCATCGTCGCCGTCGGGGGCTGTTCGCGCGCTGGCACGCCACGCGCGCCAGCGGCGTCCGCTCCCCCGAAACGCGTGGTGTCGCTCGCGCCCAACATCACCGAAATCATCTATGCCGTGGGCGCGGGCAACCTGCTCGTCGGCAATACTCGCTACTGCAAGTTCCCGCCCGAGGCCCGATCCGTTCCCAAAATCGGGGGATACTATGATCCCAGCTACGAGCGGATCGTCGCGGCCCGGCCCGACCTCGTCATCCTGCTCCCCGAGCACATCGAGGCGCGCCAGAGGCTCGACGAGCTGGGCATCGCGTGGGCCGAGGTCCGCTGCGAGGGCCTCGATGGCCTCCTGGATTCCGTGGCGAAGATCGGCGCTATCTGTGGTCGGCCGGATGAGGGCTCGCGGGTCGCCTCCGCCATGAGGCGCACCATCGGTGAGATCCGCTCCCGGCCCAGGCACGGCCCGCCGCCGCGCGCCATCCTGTGCGTTGGCCGGGGCATGGGCGCGGGTGCTGTTTCGGAGGTCTATATCGCCGGACCAGACACGTTCCACGGCACGCTCCTCACCGCGGCCGGTGGCACCAATGCCTATTCGGGCCGTCTTCGCTTCCCGCTGCTTTCGCAAGAGGGTATCCTCAGCCTGAATCCCGAGGTAATCTTTGAGTTCGTGCCCGATCTTGCGGAGCAGACCATGTCCGAGGACGACATCAAGGCCGACTGGCGCCGGTTCCCCAGGGTCCCCGCCGTCGCCTCCGGCCGCATCCATGTCTTCGGCGGCGAGCACGTCGCGATCCCGGGGCCGCGCTGCATCGCGCTGCTCGATGCCATGCAGCGCGCCCTCTATCCGGAGTGATGCGAGATGACCATCATCGAGACCAGGCAGCTCGGGTACCACATAGGCGATCGCCGGATCCTGGATGGCATCTCCTTCGCTGTCCGGCAGGGCGAATACCTTGCCGTGGTGGGCCCGAACGGGGCCGGCAAAACAACGCTCGTCCGGTGCCTCGGCCGCATCCTGCGCGACTGGACAGGCGAAGTCCTCCTGTCGGGTCGGTCCCTCCGCCGATACCGCCAGCGACAACTCGGCGCGCTCCTCAGCTACGTGCCGCAGGCGACCTACCGACCGCTCCCATTCACCGTCGAAGAATTCGTGATGATGGGCCGGTATCCGCATCTCGCCGCATTCGGCCTCCCGCGCGCCAGCGACCGGGGCGCCGTCCAACTCGCCCTCGAGGCGACGGAGACCGGCCACCTGCGGCACAGGACCCTCGCGACGCTGAGCGGCGGCGAGCGCCAGATGGTGTTCCTGGCCGCCGCGCTCGCCCAGGCACCGCGCCTCCTGCTCCTTGACGAACCGTCAACCTTCCTCGACTACCGCCACCAGGCCCAGGTCAACCGCATCCTGCGTCAGGTCAATTCGTCCTCCGGCACCGCCATCATCACCGTCCACCACGACGTCAACCACGCCATCGACTGCGCGCACCGCGTCCTGGCACTCAAGGAAGGAAAGCTCTTCTTCTTGGGCGACACGGCCGACTTCCTAGAACCCGGGCGGGCCGAGGCCCTCTACGACATCGGATTCTGCCGCTCGGCGAATACCCCGGGTGGGCGCGTGAGGCTGCTCCCGGAGGATCCGGCATGAACCGCAGGCTGCTGGTGCTGGTCTCCGTCGTGGCGTTCGCGGTCGCCGTGCTACTGCTGGCCCCGTGCGTGGGCGCACAATGGATCCCAATCTCCGCATTCTTCGACAACGTCGCCAGCCCCGAGGCCCTGATTCTCCGGGAAATTCGCATGCCCAGGGTCGCGGTCGCTTTCCTCGCTGGCGCGGCTCTCTCGATCAGCGGCATGGCCTTCCAGGCCATGTTCCGCAATCCTCTGGCGACCCCCTTCACCCTCGGCGTCTCGGGTGGTGCCGCCCTCGGAACCGTGCTCTACCTGCGGTTTGCCGTGCCATTCATGTTTCTCGGCATTCCCGGCCAGTCCTGGTTCGGCTTTGCGGGTGCCGCGGCGGCGGCCGGGCTCGTGTATGCCCTGACCAGCCTGCGACGAGGTTTCTCCCTCCTCACCCTCTTGCTCGCCGGCGTCGCCGTGAACTTCTTCGTCTCAAGCATCATCCTCTTCATTCAGTACCTGAGCGGGTTCGCGCAATCCTTCCTGATCATCCGCAGCCTCATGGGCTCGGTTGATGCCGTTGGCCCTCGCACCGTCTTCCAGCTGCTGCCGGTGATCGTCGCAGGCGGGGCCGCGCTGGTGCCCCTGGCGCACCCCATGAATCTCTTGCTCACCGGCGATGACATCGCGATGAGCCGCGGCGTGGACGTGCCCGCCATCCGGCGCACGATATTCATCGCGGTCTCCCTCATGGTGGGCGGCGTCGTCTCCTTCTGCGGGCCCATCGGTTTCGTCGGACTCATGGTCCCGCACATCTGCCGCCTGCTCATCGGCCCGGACCACCGCTGGCTCCTGCCGACCAGTTTCATTTTTGGCGGCGCGTTCTTGGCCGCCTGCGATGCGGTCACCCGATCGATCGTACCGCCCGCCGAGATCCCCGTCGGCATCATGACCGCCATGCTCGGCGGCCCCTTCTTCATATGGCTGCTGCTCCGAAGCGATCCCGTCTCACAGGAGAACCCATGATCCCCCTCAAGGGCGCCTTCCCATTCCGTGTCGGAACCACGTCATATATCCGGCCCGCCGACATCCTTGAGAATGCCGAGTTCCTGAAGGACACCGTCGATGATATCGAGTTGGTCCTTTTCGAGTCCGACGAGATCTCGAACCTCCCGGATGCCGATACAGTCCGGCGGCTTGCCGCCATCGCGCGGGAGCAGGCACTGACGTACACGGTTCACCTCCCCCTCGATATCGATCCGGCCTCCCAGGATCCCGGCATCCGATCCCAATCCATCGCAAAGTGCCTCCGCATCATAGAGCTGGTGCTGCCGCTCAACCCGTTTGCCTACATCCTCCACCTCTACGCCCCGGGTGCCTCCCTTTTCTCGGAATCCGATCGTCGCTCTTGGCGCGCCCACGCAGGTGATTCGGTTTCGGCCCTGGTCCGCGAGTCCGCCGTGTCACCCCACCTCTTCGCGGTCGAGACTCTGGACTTCGAATTCACATTGGCCGAACCCGTTGTCAACGATCATGGGTTGTCGATCTGCCTGGATGTTGGTCACCTGTGGCGCTGCGGGTTCCCGGTGGATGACCACCTGCAACGCTATCTCGGGCGCACGCGCGTCATGCACCTGCACGGTGTCCGGGACGGCAAGGATCACCTCGACCTGTCCGTCCTCGATCCCACCGCCCTGGCTGCCGTCACGACGGCGCTCGCCGCAGACTGCACAACGCCACGGGTCCTCACGATCGAGGTATTCAGCGAACCCGACCTGGATCTCAGCCTTCGTGCGCTGGCGGCTGTCCGCGACGGCGCGCTTGCCGCAAGACCGGGAGAGGCATCATGAGCGACGGCCCGACGATCACCCTGATCACCGGCGGATGCCGCAGCGGCAAGAGTCGCCGCGCGCTCGAGATCGCCTCGTCCCACCCCAACCGGTTTTTCATTGCGACGGCCCAGCCCTGCGACGATGAAATGCGCGCGCGGATCGCGCTCCACCGCAGCGAGCGGGGCCCGGCTTTCGAGACCATCGAGGCACCGCTCGACCTCGCGAGCGCCCTGGCGACCATCCGCGACCCCGGCGCAGTCGCCGTCATCGATTGCCTCACGATCTGGCTCGGCAATCTCCTCCACCACGGCCGTTTGACCAAGAACTCATGCGCGGAGATCGATGACCTGCTGGAAGCCCTGCGGCGTCCCCCCTGCCATGTGGTGCTGGTCACGAACGAGGTCGGCCTCGGCATCGTGCCCGAGTCCGCCCTCGGCCGCTCATTCCGAGACCGCGCCGGATGGCTCAACCAGAACGTCGCCGGACTCGCCCACCATGTGATCCTCATGGTCGCGGGCCTTCCGATCACCATCAAAGACGAGCGGCACGCCCCATGAACGAAACACTGCGCCAGATCATAGACTCGATTCAGCCCTTGCCCGATGCACCACCGGAAACGGTCCTCACGCATCTTGACGACCTCACCAAGCCCCCCGGAAGCCTGGGCCGACTGGAAGAATTCGCCGCGCGCTTCTGCCTCATCCGCGGCACCGATGCGCCCGAGATGCCCAAAAAGGCGATATTCACATTCGCCGCAGACCACGGCGTGACGGAGGCGGGCGTCAGCGCCTACCCGAAGGAGGTCACCCGCCAGATGGTGCTCAACATGGCGTCGGGAGGCGCCGCCATCAACGTCCTGGCCCGCCACGCCGACGCCGAGTGCCGGGTCGTGGACGTGGGAGTCGATGCCGACTTCGGCCCCGTGCCCGGTGTCGTGCACCGCAAGGTCCGACGGGGAACCGCCAACCTCGCCATCGGCCCCGCAATGTCGCCGACCGAAGCAGAGGCGGCCATCGGGGTCGGCGCTTCGCTCGCCCTAGAGGCAGCGAACGACGGCTTCTCACTGCTCGGCACGGGCGAGATGGGCATCGGCAACACCACGCCTTCCGCCGCGCTATTCGCCGCCTTGCTGCCCGCCGATCCCGAGCGGGTCACGGGCCGCGGCACCGGCATTGACGACGGGCGGCTGCGCGCAAAAATTGACGTCATCCGCCTCGGTCTCAATAATAATCGGAACCGCCTTGGCGATCCGCTGCTCGCGCTCGCGGCGGTCGGGGGCCTGGAGATCGCCGCCATATGCGGTCTCATCCTCGCCGCTGCGTCGCGCCGTATCCCGGTGATCGTCGATGGCTTTATCTCCTCGGCGGCAGCCCTCGTGGCGTTTCGCCTTCAGCCGAACGCCCGCGCCTACCTCTTCTTCAGCCACCTCTCCCATGAGGCGGGCCATCGAATCTTCCTCGATGCCATCGGCGCACGGCCCATGCTGGATCTCGACCTCCGGCTCGGCGAAGGAACGGGGGCCGCACTCGCCATGACCCTGATCGATGCGGGCATCCGAATCTATCGCGAGATGAACACGTTCTCCGGTGCCGGCGTCAGCCGCACCCGCGCGGCAACCCCATGAGAGGCCTGCTTTCAGCCATACGGATCCTGACGGCCGTCCCGATCCCCGGACGGGATGCCGGATTCTCCGCGGCCGCCCTGCCCTGGTTCCCGGTTGTCGGCGCCGCGCTGGGCGCGACGTGCTGGGCCCTGGCCGTGGCTGTCGGCCCCCGTTGGCCCGAAGGCGCGGCGATCCTATCGGTCGTCCTCGGGGTCATCCTGACGGGCGGCCTCCACCTCGATGGCTTGGCCGACACTGCCGACGGCCTCGGTGGCGGCCGCGACAGGGAGAGGGCCCTCGCGATCATGAAGGACTCACGGACGGGAGCCTTCGGCGCCATCGCCATCACCCTGGCCCTCATCGCAAGGACCCTGGCAACCACGCGCCTGATCGTGTCGGGCGCCGCCGTCTGGCTAATCGCCTCGTCCGCCATCGGGCGTCTCATGCAGATCGACCTCATGGTGCGCCTCCCGTCTGCGAGACCGGACGGCACGGCCGCCGCGCTCGTAAACGGTGCCCGCTGGAGCCACTGGACCCTCGGCCTGATGTCCTGCGCCATCATCGCCCTGCCCCTGTGCGGGGCACCGGGCGCGGCCGCCCTCACCGGTGCCTTTTGTCTCAACTCTGCCATGGGTTCCTGGTTCAAGCGCCGCATCGGCGGTGTCACCGGAGACCTGCTCGGTGCCGCCAGCGAGATCTCCGAGACGTGCATGCTCCTCTGCGCGGCGTTCCTGGCCGAAAAGGTGGGACCACACCCATGATCTTCGACAACAAGATCGAAGGGCTCCTCTCCGCCATCGCCGTGGGCGTCGCGAGCGGCGCCATCGGTTCCATCCTCACCCTGACCGATTACCACCCCCCCGTGGTCTGTTTTCAAATCGGCGACATCGGGATCGACCCTGGGCCCGGACTGGACACTCTCCCCACCCCTCCCCCCAAGCCGCCCAATCCCATCGGCTCCCGCATCACCCAGTGCATCCCCGCCCCGACGATAACCATCCGCATCGCCCCACCCCCCTCCCTAAAAGTCATCTCTATCGCATCGAATCCCGACCTCGAGGCCAGCATTGCGCTCTCCCCTTGCCCCAAAAGCAATCCACCCCAAGTCCCGCCACCCACAACCAACAGCACCAACCTCGCCGAAAATCAGCCCACCACCGCCCCAATTCACGACCCCACCACCACCGCAATGGCCACCCCGTCCGAACGCGCCGGTTCCCCTTCGGGTGCCTCCCAAAACCATGGCGGTTCCCTTGGCGGTATCCGCGGCGCACAGCCCCTGGCCTCTATCTTCCCCACCTACCCCGAAATCTCTCGCCACAAGGGCGAAGAAGGTACTGTCGAACTCGCCTTCGTCGTCCTCCCCTCCGGTAAAACCGCCAACATCGTCCTCGCCCGCTCCAGCGGTTTCCCCCTCCTCGACGATGCCGCCATCCAAGCCGTTCGTCGCGCACGCTTCAAACCCGCCATCCAAAACGGTGTTCCAGTTAATTCTAAGTTATTGCAGCCGTTTGACTTCCGACTGAGATAGCCGCCCCTGCCCCAGAGGCTCCCCCCTCCCCCAAAACCAGCCATCACGTTGCTATTGGAAAATCTCAACCATACCAGTAAATTTTCTCATAAATTTAATGAATCTCGATGTTTGGGGTTGCAAGAACCGGGGAATCGATGTAACAGTTCAGCAGTTCTTTGATGGCTTGCTTTGCTTGTGTATAGGAAACGTTCCATGCGATGCATGCCAAGAAACAGTTTTTGATGATTTGCAGGCGCGGTCAGCACCTCCTACTCTCGTTCTTTCCCCCCCTATCCCAAAACCCGGAGTAGGAGTTCCTGATCCCAAGCACACGCTGGCCGCCCTGCATGGGCGGCCGCTTCGGCGGCCGCTTTTTTTTGTGCCTATGGCTCTTGCTGCGTTGGATCGGGACATGCGCGGCGAGGAGGGTGCCCCTGTCGCAGGAGTGGCGCCGCGCTGGGGACGGTGATTGGCAAGCCTTCGGCTATTGCCATGCCGGGGGTCCTCCTCTAATCGGTAGATTCACGATGGGAACGGTCAATATCGACGTGGCGTACGTGGCCCACCTCGCGCGCCTGAAGGTGACCCAGGAGGAAGTGGAGGCATTCGGCGGCCAACTGGACGGCGTGTTGCGCCACATCGAAGCCCTGACGCGGTTGGATCTTGCGGGCATAGAGCCGACGGCGCACGCCGCGCCCATCCACAATGTCTTCCGGGCCGACCAACCGCGCCCAAGCATCCCGCCGTCTGAGGCGCTTTCCAACGCCCCCCTTGCGGCCAACGACCTGTTCATCACACCAAAGATCGTCGAATGAACTTGGCCCTTGAACCGATCTCCACATTGCGGGCGCGGTTGCGCGGCCGGGAGATCTGTCCGCGCGACATCCTCGCAGCGATCCGAGAGCGGGTCGAGGAGCTGAATCTGGCATTGAACGCGTATGTCCACCACGATTGGGATGCGGCCATGGCGGAAGCCGATCGGGCCGACCTCTCGCTGCCTCTGGGCGGCATCCCGGTGGCGATAAAGGACGTGATCTCGGTCCGGGGCCAACCCTGCACATGCGGTTCCCGGATTCTCCAGGGTCATGTGGCCCTATACGATGCCACCGTCATCGGGAACCTCCGCCGCTCGGGTGCCATCCCGGTCGGCAGATTGAACATGGACGAGTTCGCGATGGGCTCGTCGAACGAGAACTCATTTTACGGCCCCTGCCGAAATCCCTGGGACACGTCCCGAGCACCCGGGGGCAGCAGTGGCGGCAGCGCGGCGGCGGTGGCGGCCGGGCTTGCCGTCGCCGCCCTCGGCAGCGACACGGGCGGCTCCATTCGCCAACCGGCGGCCTTCTGCGGTTGCGTCGGCCTGAAGCCGACCTACGGGCGCGTCTCGCGATATGGCCTCGTGGCCTTCGCGTCCTCGCTCGATCAGATCGGTCCGCTGACCCGCACCGTCGAGGATGCGGCCATCGTCCTCGGCGCGATCTCGGGGCACGACCCGGCCGACTGTACCTCGGTGGACACGGGCGTTCCCGATTTCGCCGCTTCGCTGGGCGGGGGCGTCAGGGGGCTGCGCTTCGGGGTGCCCAAGGAGTACTTTATCCCGGGGATGGATCCAGCGGTCGAACGGGCCGTTCGCGCGGCGATCGACCACCTCGCCCACGAAGGCGCCGAGATCGTCGAGATCTCCCTACCTCACACCGAGCATGCGATCGCCTCCTACTATATCATCGCGCCCGCCGAGGCCTCCTCGAACCTCGCGCGATTCGATGGGGTCCGATACGGCCACCGCGCCAAGGATGCGACCGATGTCATCGACTGCTATGCCAAGACCCGGCAGCAGGGCTTCGGCAAGGAGGTCAAACGCAGGATCCTGCTCGGCACCTACGTTTTGAGTTCCGGCTACTACGACGCCTACTACCTCAGGGCGCAGAAGGTCCGCACCCTGATGCGGCGCGACTTTGAACGGGCCTTCGAGACGTGCGACGCGATCCTGACCCCGACCGCGCCCTCTCCCGCATTCAAGCTGGGCGAAAAGCTGGATGACCCCATCAGCATGTACCTGGGCGACGTGTTCACGATCGCGGTGAACATGGCCGGCATCTGCGGCATCTCGCTGCCCTGCGGTTTCACCGGGGGAGCGGGCGCGCGATTGCCCATCGGCCTCCAGATCATCGGCAAACCATTCGACGAGGCAACCATCCTTCGCGTCGCCCACCACTACGAACAGACCACGCCATGGCACCGCGAAAGACCCCCGCTTTGATCGGGCGCCCGAATCGATGAGCCCCATGAAAACCGACTACGAACCGGTCATCGGCCTCGAGGTCCACTGCCAGGTCCGGACGCGCAGCAAGATGTTCTGCGGGTGCCGCACCCAGTTTGGCGAAGCGCCGAACGCCCTCACCTGCCCCGTCTGCCTCGGCCATCCCGGCGTCCTGCCGGTCCCAAACCGCGAGGCCATCGTCCGCACCATCCAGACGGGCCTCCTGCTCAGCTGCGACATCGATGAATTCTGCAAGTTCGATCGGAAGAATTATTTTTATCCCGACATGCCGAAGAACTACCAGATCTCGCAGTACGACATGCCGCTCTGCCGCGGCGGCGGGGTCACCCTGGACCGTTTCTCCTTCCCCAAAGACGCCCAGGACTCCCCGTGCGCCGCCGCCCGCAAGCGGGTCCGCCTCACGCGCATCCATCTCGAGGAGGATGTCGCCAAGTCCACCCACTTCGAGACGACCAGCGGCATAGATTTCAATCGTGCCGGCACGCCCCTCATGGAGATCGTCACCGAAGCCGACATCGCCTCCCCCGAAGAGGCCTTCGCCTTCCTGACCGCCCTCAGGCTCATGCTCGTCCAGGCCGGCGTCAGCGACGCCGACATGGAGAAAGGCCAGCTCCGCTGCGACTGCAATGTCAGCGTCCGCCCGCGCGGACAGCGCGCCTTTGGCACCAAGTGCGAGATCAAGAACATGAACAGCATCAGCGGCGTCCGGCGCGCGCTGGCATACGAGATTGAGCGACAGATCGAAGTCCTGGGGGCCGGTGGTCGGATCACCCAAGAGACCCGGCGCTGGGATGACGGTATCGGCCAGACGTCGACCATGCGCTCCAAGGAGGAGGTGCACGACTACCGCTACTTCCCCGACCCCGACCTCATGCCCATCAAGACGTCCGACGGGCTCCTCGACGAGGCCCGGACGCGACTGATCGAATTGCCCATCGACCGGGCAGACCGCTACACCCGCGCATTCGAGGTCACCGAATACGATGCGTCGGTCCTCGCCTCCGACCTGGATATGGCGCTCTACTTCGAGCGCGCCTCGTCGGGCGCGTCCAATCCCAAGGGCATTGCCAATTACCTCCTGAATGACCTGCTCAGCGCCCTGACCTCATCCGGCAAGGTGATCGCCGACTGCCCCGTCCGGCCCGAGGCGCTCCGCGACCTCGTCAGCCTGATCGACGGCGGCAAGATCAACAGCAAGCAGGCCAAGGAGGTCTTCAAAGAGATGTTCGAAACCGGGGCGGCGCCGGCGGACATCGTCAAGTCCCGTGGCCTCGAGCAGGTGAGTGACACCGGCGCAATCGAGGCGCTCGCCCGCCAAGCGATCGACGCACACCCCGGCCCGGCGCAGGACTTCCTCGATGGCAAGGCCTCCGCCCTGAATTTCCTCACCGGCCAAGTCATGAAACTCTCCAAGGGCAAGGCCAACCCCAAGCTCGCCTCCGATATCATCGAGCGCTTGCTGCGATCACGCTGACGATCGCGGCCGGGCGCGAGAAGTCCCACGCACCATTCCACAGACCGCCCGAAAGCCCCATGAGATACCTGACCATCACCATCATCGCCCTGGCGTCCCTCCCGTCCCTCCCCTGGGCCGCCCCCCCGGCTGCCGCCATCGAGCCGTCAAACGCAAAGGAGACCGCACAGAAAAAGACCGACACGGACGCCGCCACGGAAGAGAAATATCGGCGGTGGCGGGACGGGCTCCCCCAAGACGAACTGCGATGGGTGGAGACACTGGAACAGAATCTCGGTGCCTTCTACCTCCCCCGCTACAAGAGCGAAAAAGCCGCCGGTCGGATCTCCGCATGGGATTTCGTCCGCGATGATGCGAAGCTCCCAAGGGTCCTTCTGATCGGCGACTCCGTCTCCCGTGGCTACACGCTCGATGTCAGGCGAGCGACCGCGGGAAAGGCCAACATCCACCGGGCGCCCGAGAACTGTGGCCCCACGGCCAACGGCATCAAGAAACTCGGCATCTGGTTGGGCGATGGCCATTGGGACCTCATCCATTTCAACTTCGGCATCCACGATCGAAAAGCGCCGGCGGCCGATTACGAGAAACGCCTCCGGGAAATCGTCGCGCGCCTCAGGGCCACCAAAGCGAGACTTCTCTGGGCCAGCTCGACGCCCTTGCCCGACTCCAAGGAATACTCGGACGCCGACATCGTCGAAAAGAATGCGATCGCCTCGAAAGTAATGTCGGAAGCGGGGGTGCCGACCGACGACCTGTACGCCTTCGCAAAACCACATCTCGCCGAGTGGCAGAATCCCGGCGATTGCCACTTCAATGCGAAGGGCTATGAGGCCCTCGGCGGCAGGGTCGCCGAGACGATCCTGGCCCATCTGACCAAATCGCGCTGATCCTCCCGAACGCTATTCGAAGAAGATCATCCCCGCATCGCGGTGCTCGCCGCGCCTCGTCGCCGGATCACCGGCGTACTGCGAGAACGGCTCGGTCGACCTGCGCACGACGGCACCAGCGGCGACGAACGTCTCCTCCGAGAGTTCCGCGCGATCGGTCACCGTCGCATTCATCCCGATGAAACATAGCTCCGCGAGGCGCGCCTGGCCCCCGATGACGGCCCGTCCCGCGATATAGCAGTGTGAAGCCACCGTGGTGCCGGTGCCCACGTGCGCGCACGGGCACACGATCACGTTGGACCCAAGACGGCATTCTGGACCCAAGTGACTGCCCGGCCCAACGACCACATTCTCGCCTATCACCAAATCCGGATACGTGACCGCCCTCGGGCTCACGAAAGAGCAAAGCCGGTAACCCATCTCCTTCGCCCGATCGAAAGTCGACCGGCGATCCCTCATGCGCCGATAGCCGGTCAGAACCAGCATTTCGAAGTCCGACGGCGGATAATCCCGCCCCACAGCGGCAAACGTCGAGAGTCGATGGCCCAGGAACGATCCGGACTCGTGCGGGGCATCATCCGAGACAAAACCCACGATCTCGTGTCCCCCTCCACAGAGCGCCACCTCGGCGGAAACCCATCGCGCCATGCCGCCGGCCCCATAGACAACGACCCGCCGTTTCACCATGAACCTCCCTCCACAGTCAATCGCACATGCGCCGGGCAGGGACGAACCGTCTTGCCGTCATGAGCGAGAATCTCCATGCCGCCTTCGCGCGCCACTGCGGAGAACCCGGCAAACCTGAGAGTGATGTAGAGCGGACGATTCGATGCAGTCTCCTGGAACTCCGCCTCGACCCTCTCGCCGCTCGCGACGGCTTCGCGCAATATCCAGTTTAGAAATACGGACGCGGTCCCGCGATTCATAACCCGGCACGAAACCAGAAACAGGAGGAGCCGCCGGACGGCACCGGCTGCGCGCAACAAGGCGACGCCTATCGTACCATAGTCGCCGAATCGATCCCGAAGCCCCGCAATCACCAACCGGTGGTCTGGCAGGGCGATGACCTTTTCGGCGAACGCCGAATCGAAGGGACGCCCGGCGCTGCTCATCCGATTTGCCCGATGGGCCAATTCCAGCACGCGCGCCAGATCCGATGGCCCCGCCGATCGGACCGACAACTCGAGGCCCAGCCACGCCAAGAACTCAGATCGCGACCCCACGAAACGCTCCCCGGCCTCCGCACGGGCCAGTTCCGCCCGATAGCTGTGACGCCTGAGGCGCGCCGCGGGTGTCACCGGCGTCGCCGCGTGCAACCATGCGCGCGCCAGATCTTCCAGCGCCTCCGGAGCAAGGCAACGAACCTCCGCCAGGGCCGCGCCGACCTCCGCGCGCTCGTAGGGATCGTCATCGACAAGCACCAGCGCATCGAGTCCCACATTCAGGATACGTGCGATCTCCACCAATGATGCCGATTTGTCTCCCCAATGGATCTGAGGGTGCAGGAAATACTCGCCCAACCCGTGCCTCGCTAGGGCGGCTGCAGCGCCCGCGGCGTTGTTCCGGCTCGCGATAGATTGCAGGATTCCCGAGGCATCCAACGAACGGACTAGGGCGGCCCTGCCGGGAAAGAGGCGGATGTTCTCGCCTTCGGCGAGCGTTCCCTCCCAGAGCGTGCCGTCGAGATCCCACACGACACACTTCGGAGGTCGCGAGGCCACAGATGGGACGGCCCCTTCAGTCACGCCCCTCCCCTCCCGCCATTGCCAGGTATTCGTGAATCCCATGTCTGGCGATCACCAGCTCCAGCACTTCATTCGCGCCCTCGATGATCTCCATGACCTTCGCATCTCGAAAAAAACGCTCCACGATGTTGCCCTGCAGGCACCCCTCGCCACCGAAGATCTGCACCGCGTCCGCCGTGACCTCCCGCGCCACACCACTGGCGAAGTACTTTGCCAGCGCCGCCTCCGGGACGCTCCCCGGCGCACCGGCTTCGAGCGACGCCCCACACGCGCGGCACAGCAGTCCCGCCGCGCGCACTCCGGCGACCATTCGCGCAATCATCCGGCACACCAGCTGGTGCGATGACAATGACACACCGGACGCACTGGGTCTACCCGCGTGCTCGATGGCCGCATCCAAGCACGCCCGGGCCATCCCCAGGCACCCGCAGGCAATCGCGTAGCGCCCGAGCGCCAGCGCCGCCGGAAGCACGAACCGAAGTCCGGCCCGGACCCCGCCGACCAATGCCTCTGGAGCCAGCCGACATCCCTCGAATGTCACCTCGCTAATGCCCACCGCCCTCGTTCCCAGCAGGGGTTCCATGGGGGACAGCGTCAACCCCGGCGTATCCCGCGGCACCAAAAACGCACCCGCCCCCTCCGCCGTCCGGGCGAACACGAGAAAGACGCCCGCCCGCAGACCGTTGGTCACCCAGCGCTTCTTCCCGTCCAACACGAAACGGTCCCCCTCCCGTCGCGCCACGGTCCGCATGGCGCTCACGTCGCTGCCCGCGCCCGACTCGGATAGCGCGAATGCCCCGACGACTTCGCCGCGCGCGAGCCTGGATAACCACCGTTGCCTCTGCCCAACCTCACCCCACCTCCGCACGGCCACGGCCACCATGTCATGAGCGGTCACAGCGCAACGAAGGGACGAACATCCGCAACCCAATTCCTCGTGCAAGCGACCATACGCTACCATGTCCAGGCCGACTCCGCCCTCCGCCGGTTCGAGGAAAGACGCGAGCCAGCCGCGTCGACCCAGTTCGGCCAAAATCCCCTCGGGGAGCATTCCCGCCCGATCCCAGTCAGATGCGGCCGACACCACTGCCGCCCGCACGAAACCACGCAGGCCCGCCAAGGCGCCCCCGCCATCGCATTCTTCGGCCATCAATGCGCTACCCCCCGTTTCTTGCCAATAAACGCAGCCATCATCTCCACGCTCCTGAAATTATCCAGATCCAGATCTCGATTCTCCACCTTGATGGCAAACTCGCGCTCGAGAAACAGGACCAGCTGGATCGCGAAGAGCGAGTCCACGTGCCCCAGATTGAATATGTCGTCACCGTCGCCGATCGGTTGGGCGATGAACCGTCGCAAGAATGCGCGGATCGCCGACCTGGGATCACAATCGCCCTCGACAGCCCGCGTCATCCTCACAACTCCTGATATTCGTAGAACCCGCGACCCGACTTCCTCCCGAGCCTGCCGCCCGCCACCATCTCCACAAGCACTTCACACGGCCGAAATTGCTCATCGCCCTCATATTCGTGAAGCACATCAAGGGTATCCACGACAGTGTCGAGCCCGATCAAATCGGCCGTCTCAAGAGGTCCGCTCCGATGACCAACACAGTCCTTGAAAAGTCGATCGACGGTCGACGCCGCACAATGCCCCGCCCGGGTCAGGCGCGCGGCATCATTGATGGCGGGCATCAGCACCCGGTTGATGACGAAACCTGGACCATCGGGTGCCTCGATCACCCGCTTGCCGAGGAGTTGGAGGAATCGCATCGCAAGATCCCAGGTGGAATCAGACGTCGCCTGTCCGCGAATCACTTCGACGGAGTCCTTCCATTGCGCCGGATTCATGAAATGTAATCCGATGACCCGGTTTGGTCTCCGTGTCCACGTGGCAATCCTCTCGATCGGGATCGCAGATGTCGCAGTCGCCAGTATGGCATCCCCCGCACATAGGGCATCGATTTGGGAGTAAAGCGCCTCCTTGAGCCCGATCTTCTCCGGCACGCACTCGATCACGAATCGCGCATCCTTCAACGCGCCCGCGTCGGTTGTCGTCCCTATCCTGTCGCCCGGCGAAATAGCGTCGGCCATCGCGCGGCGCTGACTCAGGCGCAGCAGCCGCTCGTCGCGCGCGATTCTACCCCTGGCGCGATCCAGGGCGGATTCGAGCACGTCGATAAGAACGGTTCTCATGCCGGCGATGGCGATGCAGTGGGCGATGGCCGCCCCCATCGTCCCGGCACCCACGACATGCACTGTCTGAAAATCCACGGCACCAAATGATAATGAGTATCATCCGAACGGCCAGACCATATGAATCACCCACGGTCCTCAGGCCGAGGTATCGCCCGAAGGTGAAACTGCCCAACGACGATCTCGTGGACGCTCCTGGCGCCCTTTTTCGGGGATCGCCTGTGTTTGCGTTCCCGCAACTCCACCGCCTTCGCCTCATGGCGCGTCAGATGCCTCTGCCGGGCCTCCAATTCTTCCACCAGCATCCGGCGCGCAAAAAACCGATTGAGCCCCTGGCTCTTCTCGCGGTGGCAACGCACGCGGATGCCAGAACGCAGATGCTCGAGCTCGACCCCCCGCCGCACGCCCCCACACCGGAAGAATGTCTCGCGAAGTTCGGCCTCGCAAACGCCCATCCGGGCGAGGCGGGCCATCAGTTCTTGCGCCTTGGCGGCGCTCACGGGGAATGATGCGGCCATGAGAAATTGCCGCCGTTAACGCGCGGCCGGCGGCACCACTGGGGCGTTGGTCGTCACCGGCGCCGACGATGCGTTGGTCCGCGGCCCCCCCACAGCCGACGCCAACGCCGGGATGGCATTCGTCGTCGCTGCGGCCTGCATAGTGCCAGCGGTCCCGGCAACAACGTTCGTCATCGCTGGAGCGGGCGACGGCGGCGACCAGTCGTGCACCTCGCCCGCGAATCCCCCGATCTCCCCGAGCAACTTGAGACACCGCGCCCGGAGCCCCGGCAGATCGGGCGGGCCCGGCGGATCCATCGCAGTCCCCGGAAAAATGAGGTAGGTGATGCTCAGGTCGCTCACCGGCCTCCGATAGGGATCGGCCTTCGGATCGATGGCCCGCGCGATCCTCAGCGATGCCTCCCCCGCTTTGTACGATGGCCCCGCATCCCCGATCAGCGCCGGATAGGCGCGGGTCCCCCGGACCACGACCACAAGATCCCCGATGCGGGGGGCAAAGGGCAGATCCGGATATCGCACCATGAACCCAGGGACGACCACGAAGGGATCCACGGTCGCCACCAAAAAGCTGTACCGTTCGAGGTCCACGATCTCGCTGCGTAACTGTTCGATCGTCGCCCGCAACTGGCGGTTCCGTTCCACGCCCAGGCCACGGATCGCAAACTCGCGCTCGGCCTCGGCCAGGCGCCGTCTCCGGTCAGCAAGGAACGGGTTCGGATTGGCAGTGCGCCTCTTCCACCGATAGCTGGTGTACGGTTGAAAATTTGCGCTGACGGGATCGGCATCGCTCACGCGGTCGCCGTCGGAACCGTCGGCGACCACATCCATCTCGCCCTGCATCAACAGCGCCTTGCGACCCGTGCCGGGATCCTTCATCTCCAAGATCGTCTCGCAATCGTAAAAATTGTGGCGGGACACAAGCTGGTCGAGGCGGGCCACCTGATCGTGCAAGCACGCCACTTTCCTCTCATACAGGCCGTGAAAGAAGTCCGACACCTTTGCGGTCGCCATCAATCGCGCAAGGCCGGGCATGGCCGACGAAAGCCCCGGATTAAGACGGGCGAGCCCGGCAGCCGTATCGACTGGCGCTGGCACGTTGACCCGGACGTCCAAGGCCACCGCGTAACTGGGCTCAGAGTCTCTCTCCTTGGACGCCACCGCGCCTTGCTGCGTTTCGACCCGAGCCTCGAGCTGGATCCCGTTGAAAATCCGGGCTGTCTCCAACCGGGCGTACGGGATGTACCTCTGGGGCAATGGCGGCTCCGGCGGCGAAATGGGTGGCGAGGGCGGCCGCCTCGCGGCCACTGGCGCACCGCTCACCGCCTTCTTCGGGGGCAGAGGTGGCGCCCTCACCACCGGGATCACTCCCGTCGGAGATTCCGGCCGGCCCGTGGCATCCCGTGCCACTTCGGGAAAACTTAGGCCCGCCCGTGCACCGATCGCTCTCCTGAGCCGCCTCGCGCCTGGGGCCAACTCAGGCGAGAACAGAAACGCGATGGCCCCCACCATCAAAATCACGACCCCGATCACCAGCCAGCCACCGCACGCCCTTCGCGGCGGTGTTCTCTGCGGGGGGAGTGACCCGACGTCACTCATCGGAGGCCGAAAGGCCGAGCCTCTCCTCAATGCGGCGAAGCCGCTTCAAAAGTTTGGGGAGGCGCCTCACCATCGCCTCCATCTTCTGCTCCTCTCGTATCGGCTGGGCGTGGTAACCGGCCACCGTCACGCGAGACGCCACGTCTTTGCCTACGCCAGCCTGCGCCGCCACGATCGCGCCGTCGCCGATGGCCACGTGCCCCGCGATCCCAGCCTGGCCCGCCAAGATCACGCGCTGCCCAAGCCGCGAGCTGCCCGAAATGCCCACCTGCGCGGCGATCAGGGAATTCTTGCCGACCACCACGTTGTGCGCGACCTGAACCAGGTTGTCGATCTTGGCCCCTTCCTGCACCCACGTCTGACCAAATCGCGCCCGGTCGATCGTGGCGTTCGCCCCGATCTCGACCCGATCGTCGATGCGCACCGTGCCGATCTGCGGGATCTTCTGTGCCTCTGCCGCGGAGAGATCAAATCCGAAGCCGTCCGCGCCTATGACCGCGCCACAGTGGATGATCACCCGATTCCCGATGGTGACCCGCTCGCGGATGCTGACATTGGGATAGACGACGCAATCCTCGCCAATGGCACTGTCGTGTCCGACATAGCAATTGGCGCCGATGACAGTGCGCTTGCCGATCCGTGCGCCCGGCTCGATCACCGCCCCGGGTTGGATGCTCGCACCCTCCCCGATCATCGCGCCCTCCGCAACGTGCGCCCCCGCGCAGATCCCCGGCTCGAATCGCACCGCCCGCGGCGCAAATTCCTCGCACACGCGCGCAAACGCCAAAGACGGGTTATCCACGCGGATCAGCGCCGCCTCGGCGTTCGGGCGCACCATGTCACGCCCAATCAAGATCGCGCCCGCCCGGGAATCGCGCGCCGCGCGCGCATACAGCGGACTCGCCAAAAACGACATCTGCTCCGGCGCCGCATCCGAGAGGCCCGCCACCCCAGAGATCGGGAGTGCGGCATCCCCATCGATCACGCCACCCACCAGGGCAGCAAGCTCTCCGACCGTCTTCACGTGGGCCGTTGTGAGTCGGCCTCCGAAAACTTCACCGTGGCGCCGCCGGGGCCGCGGGCGCCGCCGCGGGCGCCGCCGTGCCCTTGGGTCGACCCGCATTGAGCTGGTCAATCACTGCCTGGCTGAAATCCAGTTGCTCGTTGGCATACACCAGGAGCGGCGCGGCCGCCATGGATTGGCCGGTCCGATCAAACACCAGGGTGTACCCCTGCTGCTTGGCTATCGCCTGCACCGTGTCCGTAATCTCCTTCACGACCTCGTTGCGCATCCTCAGCATCTGCTGCTGGATGTCGCCACGGCGCTGCCGGTCGAACTCCATGATCTCGCGCTCAAGGGCCAATAGTTCCTTGCCCTTCTCCTGAAGGAGCAAGTTCTTCTGCTGTTTGATGTCGGCGCTCAGCGCGGGATTGTTCGCCTCGTCACGAAGCTTCACGACCTCGTCCCGTCGCTTGGTGTAATCGTCGGTCTTGATCTTGCGGTCGTTGTTGTAGTTGTTCTGGAGGGTATTGACGGTGGCCTTGGCCTGCTCCGTCTTGTAGTATCCCTCGAAGATCTTGTTGAGATCGACGGTGCAGATCTTCATCTGTGCTTGGGCCCCGGCCACCAGGCCGAGCGTGGCGCAAAGCGCGAGTGCGGTCCTTTTCATGGATGCTGTCCTTCCTGTGCTTCTCTCGTTGATGTTAGAATTGGTATCCCACGTTAAAGTGGAACTGCCCGCCCCTGTCGTTGAACTCATCCGTGATGAGCGGGAAACCGTAATCCAGCCGCAGCGGGCCGATGGGCAGGTTTAACCGGACACCGAAGCCAGCGCCCAAAGCAAAGTTGTCCATCTCGTAGTTGAACGAACCCTCGTTGGCAAAACCGCCATCGACGAAGAATGCACCCCGGATCCGCTCGATCACGGGGAACGTCACCTCCGCATTGCCATAGGCCATCGTGCCGCCACCAATGGGCACGCCATCATCGTCCTTCGGACCAACGTCGCGATAACGGAACCCTCGGATCGTGTTGGACCCGCCGACGAACAGCCGGTCGAAGATCGGCACACGATCGCTGTCGCCATAGGACTCCACGACGGCGGAGGCCAACTGGAGCGAGAAGATCAGGTCGTGCGGCAGCAGGAAGAACTTCTGGGCCTCGAAACCAAACCGATAGATGTCGGTATCGCCGAAGAACGGCCCGCCGGCCAGTTCCGCAAATACGTCCACCTTGTGTCCCTTGCGGGTGAGGAAGACACTGTCGCGCGTATCGTGCGTCAGGCCGACCTCGACCGCGCTCCGCAGCCGCGTCCCCTCTTCCTCCTTGATGACGTCGGGCGCATCGTGCTCGACATTTACGATCCCGATCTGCTCGAAGCGGTACACCACGCGGGCGCTCAGGAACTGGTTGAGCGACTTGCTCAGCCGGGTGCTGAACCCAAAGCGGTCCTCATCGTACAGCGTGCTCAGGTAGCTCGCCGTCCGGTAGAAGGCGTCGAAGCCCAGCGCCAGGCGCTGGTTGAGGAACCAGGGCTCGACAAACGAGATGATGTAGTCCTGCCGCTTGGCGCCAAACTGCAGCCGCACGCGGAACTTCTGCCCCGCGCCGGTGAACCCGGGCCAGTTCGCGATATCGAAATTGCCCTGCGACAGCTCCACGAAGCCCAGGATGCTGTCGATCGTCGAAAACCCGGCGCCAAACGTGAACGAGCCCGTCCGCTGCTCCTCGACATTGACGACCATGTTCTTTCGGCTGGGGATGGCGGTGTCCTGGGGACTGACGTCGACCTTCGAGAAATAGTTGAGGTTCTGGAGCCGGCTCTTCGAGGCGTCGGCGCGCGTGGTGCTGTAGATGTCGCCCGGCGCCAGCGCGATCTCGCGGCGTATGACCTTGTCCTTCGTCTTGTTGTTGCCCTGGATGATGATCCGCTCGACGAACACCTGCGGGCCCTCGGAGATGGCATAGCTCAGGTCCATGCGGCCGGACTCAGCCGCGGGCATCTGTTTGGTCGCGACATGCGAATCGATGTAGCCGTCCCCGCCGTACAGGTCGCGGACCCTCTCCACGTCCTCGTCCATGGTGAGCGGCGAGAACACGTCGTTCTCCTTCATCTTGAGACGCTTTCGGATCTGCTCCTCGGTGAACAGCGTCTGGCCGCTGATCTTCATCGAGCCCACCCGGTACTGGTTGCCCTCGGCAACATGGATGACGATGTCGACCGCATCCGCGCCCTCGGCCGGACGGAACTCCACGTTCTTGACCTCGAAGTCGATGTAGCCCTCGTTCTGGTAGAAGCGGCGCAGCTTGTGCATGTCCTCCTGGAACTCCTCGTCTTTGACGACGCCGGTCCCAAAAAGCCAGGAGAGCATGCCTCGCTTCTTGGTCTTGAAGATCGGCACGGACTGGCCCTGGCCCACGTACACCTTGGACTTGAGGAGCTTGGCGGCGGTGAACTTCTGGTTGCCCTCGAACTGGATGCTGCGCACGTGCCGCTTTTCGCCCTCGTCGATGTTGAAGGTCACGGTGGCCCGGCCCGTGCTTTCCGCCACGTCCGTGTTATAGGTGACCTTGGCGTCCTTGAAGCCGCGCTTCTGATAGAACTCCTGCAGTTTGCGCGCGTCCGCGGCTATCTGCTGCTCGTTGAGGTTCCCGCCCGCCTTCGTGGCGATCTCCTTGCGGAGGCGTTTCTCCTCCATCTTGGAAAACCCGGCCAAGATGACTTGCTTGACCATCGGCTTGGGCTGGACGATGACGACGACCTTGACGCCGTCGGTGACCGGCTCGTCATAGATCCTGAGGTTGGTGAACAGGCCGGTGGCGTACAGATTCCGGACGTCCTCTTCGACGGTTGCCTTCGAGAAAGGCTGGCCGACGGTGGTTCTCATGTTGGAGCGGATCACGCTCTCGTTGACGGCCTTGGGGCCCGCGTACTCGACCTCGATCTCCCGGACGACCGGCCCGATGGCGCGGCTGTCCGACTGCGAGGGGGGCGGTACCAACTGCTGCGCGTCGGCCGACAGGGCAGTGCAAACGACCCACCCTGCGACCGCCGCCGTGCGGGCCGCCTTCACCCATGCGCTATGCATACGACAATCCCTTACCTTTCTGGCTTCCAAACTCCTCAGTCTGGCCCGGGTTCGGCATCCCTCGTCCGGGCTCGAGTCTCAAATCTGGTTAGCTGCTTAAGAAACGTCAAATCAATTTTTTGCGT
This sequence comes from Verrucomicrobiota bacterium, assembly GCA_029560585.1. GTDB lineage: Bacteria > Verrucomicrobiota > Verrucomicrobiia > JADLBR01 > JADLBR01 > JADLBR01. Next base: position 46,524 of record JAKQKQ010000064.1, read on the forward strand.
CGGCCCGTTGCGGTGTTTCTGGATGTCGAGCACGGCCTCGCCGACGGGGGATGGGTCCTCTCCGGCATCCCCCTCCCGGTATAGGTCGGGCCGGAAGAGCATCCCGACCAGATCGGCGTCCTGCTCGATGGCCCCGGACTCGCGCAAGTCGGAGAGGCGGGGTTGGCCACCGCGTTCGTCGGGCTTGCGGTTGAGCTGGCAGAGGACGATCACCGGAAGCGACAGTTCCTTCGCCAGGCCCTTGATGGAGCCGGAGATCTGGGCGACCTCGGTCTGTCGGCTTTCGTAGGGCTGCGAAGTGCCCGGCTGAAGCAACTGGAGGTAATCGATGATGATCAGGTCCAGCCCGTGCCGCCGCTGGAGCCGGCGCGCTTTTGTGCGGACCTGCTGCATCGTGATGCCGACGCTGTCGTCGATGAGGATATCGGACTTCATCAGGTCGTCGGTGACCTGGGCGAGCCGATGAAACTGCTGTTCGTTCACGAAACCCCTCCTGATGGTGGAGAGATCGATCCGGGCGCGCGAGGCCAGCAGGCGGAGCATCAGTTGCTCGGCGGTCATCTCCAGCGAGAAGATGCCGACCTTGCGGCGGGCCTCGACGGCGGCGTGCTCGGCGATGTTCAGTGCGAAGGAGGTCTTGCCGACGCCGGGCCGCGCGGCGAATACGATCATTTCCCCCGGGTTCAGTCCACCCGTCAGGTTGTCGAAGTCCTTGAATCCGGTCGGGACACCGGAGAGGGGGTCGCCCGCCTTGCGCCTCTCCACCCTCTCCTCGATGGTCTTCATCACGGGCACCGCGAGTTCGCGCGTCGACCGGGCCTCCCTCGAGATGTTGTCGGAGGAGATCTGGAAGAATGCCTCCTGCGCCATTTCGAGCACGGGCGCGGGTTCCTCCGGTGCCTCGTGCACCGCATGGACGATCTCGGCGCACGACTGCACCGCGCGGCGAAGGAGGTACTTGTTCCGGACCAGGCCGATGTAGCTGAAGATGTGCGCTGGGGTGGGAACCTCGGTGACCAGCTCGGCGATATAGCCATCGCCCCCAACGCGCTCCAGCAGGCTGCGATCCTCCAGCCACTGGCGCAACGTCAGCAGGTCCAGCTGGACACCGCGGTCGAGGATGTCCTTGATGCCGCGAAAAATGTCCTGGTTCCGGGGATCAAAAAAGGCCTCGTCGATGAGCTTCTCGCGGGCCTCGTCGGCGGCCTCGCGAGGCGATAGGAGCATGGAGCCGAGGACCCCTTTTTCGGCCTCGAGGCTATGTGGGACGGGCCAAGTGCGAGGCATTTCAGCCCGTGCCGCGGCCCGTCGATTTGCCGCGGCCTGGCCCTTCTGCTGCCCCTTCGCTGTCGCGTCTGCCACCCCGCTTCCCCCGCCAACAGAGTCCTAGCCGGGTCAGTGGCCCTTGGCCTTGCCACTCTTGCCGCCCTTGGCGGGCGCCTTGCCAGAATCCTTGGCCTTCTTTTCCTTCTCTTTCTCCTTGCCCTTCTCTTCGAGAGCCTCGCCCTTCCGTGGCCGCTTGGCGACCTTGCGCCCCTTGGCCTCGTGCTCCGCCTCCTCGCCCTCGGCCCTCTTGATCTCGAGAACGACGCGCAGCGTGGCCTTGACGTCGGGATGGAGGTTGATCTCGATCTCGTGCTCCCCGGTCGTCTTGATCGGATGGGGCAGCTTCAGCTTCTTGCGGTCGATGTGCACATTCTCCTTGGCCAGGCGATCTACGATGTCGTGGGCGGTGACCGAACCAAAGACCCTCTCCCCCTCACCGCCCGCGGCCATCTGGAAGGTGAGCGTCATCCGGTTGATGCGCGTGGCCAGGGTGTTCGCCTCGTTGAGCTCGCGGGCCTCGCGCTCGGCGCGCGCCTGCTTGAGCTTCTCGACCTGGTGCTTGAAGGCCGCGGTCGCCGGCATCGCGAGCCCCTTCGGGATCAGGTAATTCCGCGCGTAGCCGGGGCGGACCTTCACCATGTCGGCCTCGGCCCCCAGGCCCTCCACCTTCGCTTTTAAGATTATCTCGGTATGCATCGTCTCGTGCTCCTATTGCTTCCACTCACCCGCGCTAGAAGGGGATGTCGTCTTCCTCGTGGCCATGCTCCTCGGCGGGTGCTGGCGCCTGGGCGCGCGGCGCCCCCTGACCTTCGGCGGCTGGCGCCGCGCCCTTGCCCTCGCTCGCCTTGCCTCGGCCCAAGAACTGGACTCGCTCGGCGCGCACCCGCAATCGGCTGCGCTTTTGGCCGTCCTTGTCCTCCCACTGATCCAGCTGTAGGCGCCCTTCCACGAACACGGGCGATCCTTTCGAAAGGTATTGGCCGCAGGTCTCCGCCTGCCGGCCCCATGTCACCACGTCCACGTAGACGACCTCCTCGCGATCGCTGCCGTCCTGCGTGCGATAGGTCATATTGATCGCCATGCTGATGTCGGCGACCGCGGTCCCCTTGGGAGTGTACCTCACCTCGGGATCCCGCGTGAGGTTGCCCATCAGAAAGACTCTGTTGAGAGAGGCCATCGTCCCATCCTCACTCGGCGGGTGCGGCCCCCTTGGCGCCGCCCGCAAACCGTCCGGCGGCCTTGACGTTGACGTAGAACTGGCGGAACACCTCCGTGTCAAACGCCAGCTTCGGGCGGATCTTGTCGATGGCGTCCGGCGGGGCGGAGAACTGGATGTTGACGAAAAAGCCGCTGTCCAATTTGCCGGACACGCGCTCGAAACGGTGACGGTCCATCTTCTGCACGCCGCGGACAACGCCGCCCGCCTCGCGGATCTCCGCCTCGATCCGCTCGATGATGTCGGTGACGCCCTCGTCCTTGCCGCGGGTGTCCAGTATGAAAAGTGCCTCGTATTCTTTGATCGCCATGTTCTCTATCTCAGGTGCCGTGGGTGCCATTGTTCTGTAGAACGAGGGCGGCCGCGTCAGATGCGCCCGCCCCCCGTGTCATTCCTCCGATTAAATTCGTTCATCGCCGCAGTCAATCCCAAGGTGCAGGCCATCTCGATGGCCCGCGATCCCCGGTCGATCATGTCCTCCACCATGGGGCTCTCCTCTGGGCGAAATCGATCCAGGACGAAGTCGGCGAGAGCGCCGTCCTGGCGGGGCGCCCCGACGCCACAGCGCATGCGCGGGTATTCGCGGGTGCCAAACCTCTCCTCGATAGACTCGAGCCCATTGTGGCCGCCCGAGCTGCCGTTCTTCCTGACGCGCAGCTGCCCGACGGGCAAGGCGACGTCGTCGAGGACCACCAGGATCTCCTCCGGATTGAACCCCCGGTCGCGGCAGAACGCCTGGAGCGCATCGCCCGAGTGGTTCATATAGGTCCGCGGCTTGAGCAGCCACACCGGGACTCGAGGTCCCTCCGCCGGACCGAAATTCGTCTCCGCGACGGCCGCCTTGCACCAGCGCTGCTCGCGCCAGAGCGCACCCCTCCTGCCGGCGACGCAGTCCAATATGGCATAGCCGATGTTGTGGCGCGTCTCATCATACTCCGCGCCAGGATTTCCAAGACCCGCCACCACACGCACCACCCGTCAAATCCCTCCGTGCCCCGATTGGGATCAACCCTTGCCCTTGCCCTTGCCCTTGCCCTCGGAAGCGGGGGCGGGGGCGGGTTCTGCTGCTGCGGGAGCCGCCGCGCCCTCGGCGGCCGGCGCTGCCCCTTCTGCTCCCTCCGGTGCCGCCTCCGCCGGGGTCTCGGCCTCGGCCACCGTCGGCGCCGCCACCGCAAACGCCACCACGTCGCCGGCGTTCAGCACCGTGACGCCCGCGGGCACCGCGATATCCTTCACGTGGATGCTCTGGCCCACGTTCAGGCCGGAGACATCCACCTCGATGACATCCGGCAGATCCTTGGGCAGGCACTCGACATGCAGGTCGCGCAGGATGTTCTCCAGGATGCCTCCAAACGTCTTCACGCCGATCGGTTCGCCGATGCCCCGGAGGGGGACATGCGCCTTCAGCATCTCGTCGATCGCAATCTCGTGGAGATCGACATGCAGGATCCTGCCGGTGATCGGATCGTGCTGCACGTGCTGCACGAAGGCCGTCGTCTTGCCCTTCTTGTCGCCCAGATCCATCTCGAGATCCAGCAGCACGTTCTCGCTCGCCGTGCCGTGGATCGCCACGTTCAGTTCCTTTTCGCCCACCTCCAGGGAGACGGATGCGGTGCGCTTCCCATACAGCACGGCGGGGACGCGCCCACCGCGCCGGAGCCTGCCCACGGGCCCCCGGCCCGTCGCCGCCCTCGCGTATACCTTCAGATCAATCGCCTTCGCCATATGCGCTCCAGAGTTCCAGATACCTTTAGCCCCGGCCAGACGAGCCGGGGCAAACCGGTAAAGAAAAGCATTCCCACCCCCCGCGTCAACACCGAAATCCAGGGTGGCCAGGATTGGGCTCAACCACCCCTTCCGCGCTCTGGCATATGGGCCAATAGCGTGCAGTATTTGCCCATGCGCGTGATGGAATTATCCTGCAAGCTCAACGGCATCATCTTCCGGGCCCAGCTCCGGCGCCTCACGCGACTGGATCTTGAGATGGCTGACCGCTGGACGATGGCGCGGATACGGGAGGGTCACCCCGACTGGTCGGAGGAGCGTATCATGGGCCACTTTCACGCACTCGCGCACATCCCAGTCCGCGCGATCGACGAATGGTCGCGGCGCTTCGGCCTCGATTAGCCTGCATATTTCACGCTTCCGTGTGAAATATGCAGGCTCAAAGGAAAACCGCGCTCCGAAGAACGCGACTTTGAAGGGTCTGGGACCACTGGTCCGCGAAACACACTCCGCAACCGAGGAAAAACCCACTCTTTGCCTGACCTTACCCAATAAATGGCTTTCATGGCGCGGTTTTCCCAGAGCCCGGAATTTCACAGCCGGCAGGCTGTGAAATATCCGGGTTAGCCGGCCTTGTCCGCGTCGGCCGAGGTGACCCAGAGCATCCTCCCGCGTTTCGTCTCCTCGATGCGAAAATCGACGACCATGCGCCTATCATCGCCGTAGCGCCGCCTGCGGAGATCGACCAGCTCGTGCAGCCGGCCGGCAAAAAATGGGTCGTCGCCCCGATTGGCGCGTTCGCGCATCCGCCAAAGGACCTCCCCCTGCCGATCATCCGGAAGCAGCGCCACATTCCACAGCACCACCGCGAGCTCCACCGACTGCCCGAACTCCTCCTCGGTCGCATCCTCGGGGACGATCTCGCCCACGAACTCCATCAGCACCTCGGAGAGTTTTCGCTCCTGCCCGGACTGACCCGTGCCCACCTCAGTCTTGCGCTCACGTCTTCGCGTCATCCTACCATTGTAGCAGGCCTCGCCCCCGGGACGCCATAATTCCTGCGGCCAAACGATGGGCGTCCCGCGGCGCTGCCCTGCTTCAGTTCTGCGTGCCGCCCGTGCCGGGGGGCGGTGGCCACACCTCGTTCGGAAGCCCCGAATGGAGAACTGACCCGAATGGCGCTAAGTTAAGCCTGTCGCGACAGGTGCACGGCCATCTTGGCCGTGGGGCTGGCCATGGGCAGGATGCCCATGCCATGATCCCAAATGTCCCTTAACTTAGCGCCATTCAGAACTGACCCGGTCGCTCACTTCAGGAGCTTCTCGAGTTCCGGGTCCTGGGGAAGGCCGAGCTGGGTGGCGGATTTATAGTGGCGCCGGGCCATTTCCTTCGCCGGCGGGTTCTGGGTGGCGTAGATAACCGCGAGGTTGAAATGGGCGTCCCCATAGTTGGGGTTGAGTTCGATGGCCTTGCGGACCTCTTGTTCGGCGACCTGCTGCCAGCCCTTGCGGGAACAGGCGATGCCGAGATAGTTGTGGGTCTGGGGATCATTCGGGTCGAGGGTGGCGGCGCGGGTCAGGGTGCTGACGGCCTCATCGAAACGGGCGGTCATATAAAAAACAATGCCGAGGATGGAATGCGAAAATCCATCATTCGGCGCCACTTTGATGGCGCGCTGGAGAGCCTCCTCGGCATCCTTGAATTTGCCCTGCTGGAATCGGACGACGCCGAGGTTGGAGAGGGCATAGAGGTTCTCCGGATATCGCGCGAGGATCTGCCGGTACTGCTCGGCGGCCGCATCGTAATTGCCCTTGTCAAAGAAGAGGCGCGCCTGCTTGGCGATGGGGGCCATGTCGGGCGGGACCGAGTCGGTGACCTTGGCCTTCTCGGGTTTCGGGGCGGTGCCGTCCAGCGGCTCGGCGATGGCGGCGCCCTCGGCCCCCGAGGGCGGAACCGTGAGCCGCAGCATGGCGATCTCGTTGGCGGAAAGCTCCACGAGCGGCGAGGCGAGGATATCGATCTGTTTGGCGAGCACGTCAGACTGGATCTCGAGGTTCTTGAGTTCCTCGAACGCGAGTTTCTTGGCGGCCTCGCGGCGCGCCTGCTCCTTGAGCTGGCGGTCGACGACGGCGCGCAGGACCTCGTTCTCCTCCATGAGGCGGGAGGTCTCGGGTGATGCGCCCGCGACCTTGGCCTTGGACTCCGACTCCGCGAGCTTGGCCTGCATGGCCTCGAGCTGCTGCTTCAGGCCGCGCGTCGTCTCCTCATAGACCTTGTTCTCCTGCTGTGCCCGGGCCAGCTGCTCCTTGGTGGCATCAAGCTGGGCCTGCAGAGATTTCACGGCGTTCTGCGCATCGGAACTCTTGAGTGCCGCGATCTGTGCCTCGGCGTCCTGGAGCTTGGTCTTCAGGTCGGCGTTATCCTTCATCAGGCCGGCCACGCGCTTGTCCTCCTTGTCTTTGGCGGCCTGGAGCTCCGAGGATGCCTGGTCGAGCCTGGTGCGGATGTCATCGCGCTCGGCGAGGGCAGTTTTCAACTGCTTGTGGGTCTCGCCCAATTCGGCCTTGGCGCGCTCCAGATCGGTCTGGGTGCGCTGGAGTTGTCCGGAGAGTTCGGCGACCTTCTGGCTCAGGTCACCGGTGCTAGGTGCGGCGACGGTGGCTGCGGCGCCAGGCAGTGCAGCGGGCGGCGCGACGACCTCGGGCATTGTCGTCGCCACCTGGGGCGGCCGCTCGCGCTTGGTCTCTGGCACGGATACCACCTGGGATTCCGGTTGCTTCGGGGCAGGCAGGATCTGGGGCCTGGGTTGCGGCCCTGGAGTTGGCGGGGTCGTGTCGATCATCGGTTGCGGGGGCGCCACCGGGATCGGCGCTTGGGCGGATTCCCGCGCGGGCAACGGTTCCTCGCCCGGGCGCGGGAGGCGGGTCGGCGGAGGCCCGCCTGCGGCGGGGGTCGTCGCCACCGGGGCGGCCGCACCAGTCGCACCGCGTTTCGCATCGGCCTCGCCCTTCAGGTTCGCGATCTGGTCCGAACAATACCGCACGCGGTAGCGCACTAGGTCCTGGCGCCAATCCGGATGGTCGCGCGAGATGGTCTGGAGCCGTTCCAGGGCCTCCTTGAACTTGTCGTGGGCTTCAACAACCTTGCCCTCGGAGCGCATTTTGTCGGCCTCTTGAATCTGGAAGTAGCATTGGAGGTACTGCTCTGCAGGCTCGGTCTGCCCAAACGCCCCGACGTGGGTGACGAGAACTGCGGCCGCGAGTATCGTGCGTAAAGGTCGGAACATCATGCCCTAATCTTTGAATTGTAAGGGATCGGGAGACGGAATGCAACCGGAGGCCGCGCCCATCACATGTTGGGATCGAGGGCACGGGCGCGCGCCATGGCGCGCTCGGCCTCCGTCGCCAGGCCCTTCGCCTTATAGGTCAGGCCAAGGTATTTCTGGGTCCGTGCGTCTTTGGGGTTGAGTTGCTCGGCCTTCTGCAACATGGCGAGCGCCTCGTCGTAGCGCTCGTCGAGAAAATAGACGATTCCCAGGATCGAGTGCGAGAAATCATCGTCCGGCAGGATTTCGATAGCCTGCTTCAGATAGATCTCGGCCTCGTTGAGTTTCCGCTGCTGGAATCGGACGACCGCCAGATTCGAGAGAGCGTAGACATTCTTGGGGTATCGCGCGATCACCTGCTCGTACTTCGCGGCCGCCTCATCGTACATGCCCCTGCCAAAAAGCTGCCCCGCCTCATCGACGACCGCCTGCATATCAGGGGGGATCGCGACCGGCGAGGCCCCACCGGCGGCGGCCTTCTTGTCGGCGGCGGCAGCCTTCGGTTGCTGCGCGGGCACCGGCGTGGTGGCAGGCTCGGCGGCTGGGGCGGCCACGGTGGCATCCTTCGGCTGCGACCCAACAATGGCCGGCGCATTGGGCGTCGGCTCCATGGTTGCCGGGGCCAGGGGTGGTGCCGGAGTTGGGACCGCTGCCGGGGCGGGGGTTGGCATTGGAAGCGACTCCACCGTAGGCACTTGTGGAGCTGTTGGTGCGGGTTCCACCACCATTGGTGCAGCGGTATCAGGTCCGATGATCATCGGCACGGGACCCGGAGCGGCAGTCGGTGCGGGCGCCGGGGCCTCGGGCAGAGGCGTGACAGCCTGCGGCATGGCTTCGGGTTGCGGCGCGGGTGCGGGGGCAGTCGGCGCGGGCGCAGGAGCCTCGGGCGGAGGCGCGACAGCCTGCGGCATGGCTTCAGGTTGCGGCGCGGGTGCAGGGGCAGCGGGCGCGGGCATTTCAGCCGGGGGCGTCGTCGTCGGAATCTGGGGAAAAGCCTTGCCGGCGATCACCGGCATCGGTTCGCCCGTTACGGGAGGGACCGGGGGAACGGTCGCCATGGGTTCGGGCACGGGTAACGCATTCGGATCGATCATTGCGGGCACGGGTGCTGGCGCCATGTCTTGTGCCAGGGCGGGCCCCGGGATCGCAGGGGGAGCGGCGGGCGGGCTCGGCGCCGCTTCCGGCACCGGCGTCGGCATCGCGGGCGGAGCAACCTCGGGTGGGGCCGCGACCGGCAGGGCCGCAACGAGCGCATTGGTCGGCATCGTTTCAGACGGTGCTGGGATCGCCGGCATTTCGATACGGGCGCCACCCCGCGCATCTGGCACCGGTTCGGCGGCCGCCGCGGGCGGAGGGGGTGCCGGGGGTTGCGGCGTGGGCGCCGCAGGCTGTGCCGGGGGCGTGGTGGGAACTGCCCCGATGACGCCCTGTTCTTCCGGGGTCAACGGCATCGAAGCGTCCGCCAGCAAAGCTATCGTCTCCTCGAGGCCCGCGGGTTTCACCTCCATCTGGCGGATGGCCTCCAACAATTGCCTGCCGATGTCGGCCCGCCTGCTGTGCTCCGCGAGCTGGCGCTGCGCGACCGATCGCAGCATCGCGTTTTCCTGGCGCAGGGCATCGGGATTCGTTTCCCCCTCCAGGCGAACCGATTTCTTCTGGAGCTCCTTGAGCTGCGTCTGGAGCTGCGCGACCTGGGCTGCGTACCCCTCCTTCTCTTGCCGGGCGGCGTCCAGCGCCTTCCGCGCGTCCTCCACTTTGGACCGCATCTCCGAGAACGCCTGTTCCATCTGCGCGCTGGCCGACTGCCTCTCGTTGATCTGATTCTCGAGGCCGCGCAGTTTCTCCTGCAATACGCGATTCTCCGCAGAAATCGCCTCCATCTTGGCGGGATCACTGGTGCCCTGGGCCTGTTTCGACATCCGGTCCAACTCTACGATGCGATTCTCCATGTCGGCCCGCTCTTTGCGGATCTCGTCGAGCTGCGCCTTGGCCAGATCCAGCTCGCTCTTCGTGAGATCCAGCTCCCGCTTCAGTCCGTCGGCGTATTGTCGCACCTGCGCCAGCTCCGCCTCGTTGCGCGGCGTCGGCAATGCCGCCGCGCCCGGCGCCAGACTCGCGCCGGGAAGCGGGGCTGCCGACGGCGCACCCGGCAACGGCTCGGGCGCCGGCAGGTTCTGGAACATCGGCGGGGGCGGACCCCCCAGATTGGGCACCGACTCGGGAAAATTGCTTCGCTGCCGTTTCGCCAGCGGCTCCAGCTCCTTCATTTTACCGCGGCAGAACTTCAGGCGAAAATCGACGACATCCTGCTTCCACCCGGGCGAGGATCGGGCGAGGTCCTCTAGGAGCGTCAGGGCAGTGCCGTAACCGTTGTACGCTGCAACGACATCCCCCTGCTTCTCAAATCCCTCGGCCTCCCGCAATTTGAAAAAAAACTCGACGTATTGGTCTTCGGGCGTTGTCTGCGCCGGCAGCGGCGCCGCCAGCGCCACCGCCGCCACCGCCAGCACGATCTGAGACCAGTGACGCATCGGAAGCCGCAGGTTAAACCACTTAACTTGTCGGCCCGGTGGCCCCGCAGTCAAGCGAGGAAAGCTGCCTCGACCGCCTCCAGGACCGCGTGGAGAATGAACCCGTGAACCTCTTGGATCCGGGCGGAATTGCGGCTTGGGACAAGGATCGGTATCTCGGCGAGTGATCGCGCGGCGCCCCCATCGCCGCCGCCCAGAAGGATGGCGCGCACCCCGATCCCCCCGGCCGCCTCCAGGGCGCGCAAGACGCTGGGTGAATTCCCGCTGGTGGAGAACGCGAACAGGGCATCGCCCCGACGGGCCAGGGCACGGAGCGGCCGGGCAAAGACGTCATCGTAGCCGAAGTCGTTGGCGATGCAGGTGAGGGAGGGCGCATCCGCCGAAAGGCAGATCGCCGGGAGCGGCCGACGGTTCGACCGGTAGCGGCCGACGCACTCCTCGACGAGGTGCATGGCATCGGCGCAACTGCCCCCGTTGCCACAGGCGAAGAGGGTGCCGCCGGCGCGCAGGGTTTCCACGGCTATCGCCGCGGCCCGCTCGATCGCCGGGGCCAGGGCCGCGCTGGCCGCGAAGACCCGCGCCGCCTCGTCCAGCTGTTCGGATACGGTTGCCATCTGATCGGTTCCCGTTACCCTAGCAGTGATCGTCACCGATGAGAACCCTGTTTGCATACATTTTTCGCGAGACACTCGTCCCCCTGATGGCGTGCACGGGGGCCTTCGTTTTCCTATGGGTCATCTATGACATGTTCGACAATTTCGGCGATTTCGTGCAGGCCCACGCCGACGCCGGGAAGATTTTCGAATTCTACTGGCAGCAGGTGCCCCGCGCCATAGCGATCGGGCTGCCGATCGCCACGTTGCTGGCCGCCCTGTACTGCCTGCTGACGATGTCGCGCAACAGCGAGATAACCGCGATGCTCGCATGCGGGATCAGCCCGTGGCAGATCGGGGCGCCCATCATCGCGATCGGGGGCCTGGCCACGCTACTCCAGACCTGGCTCAACTGGGAGTGGAGCCCCCAGGCGGTGCGCAACCGCGAGGCGATCGTCGAGGAGTTCCGCGAGATGAGGGAGATCGCCAAGGAGAAACGCGAGCAGCGCGCGTGGCAGCGGCAGACCGTCCAGCTCAAGGCCGTCGTCTATCGCAGCAAGGACACCCGCCGCCTGTGGTTCATCTACCAGTCGGCGATGTCCAAATGGACGCTCAACGAGGTGGAGATCATCCAGCTCTCGCCGGAGGGCGTCGACCTCTGGAAGATCTACGCGCGCTCCGCCACGTGGGACGGGCGCACGTGGCGATTCAGGAATGCCATGCGGGTCGAGTACGACCCCGGAGGCAACGCGGTCAGCCGCAAGGAGCAGGAGTACTTCTCGGAACCCGCCCTCACCGAGACATTCGAGCAGGTGACCAGCACGGTGCGCGCACCGGACGTGCTCAGCGTGCCCGAACTGTTGAGGCGCATCCACGAGAACCTCGATCTCGGCGAGGCGCGCCTGGCCCCTTTCCGGACGTATCTGTTCTACCGCGTGACGGTTGGCCTAAGCTGCCTCGCCGCGGTGTTCATGGCCCTCCCCTTCGCGATCACCGCATCGCGCCGCAATCTCTTCGGGGGATTCGGCAAGGCGATGGTCATGTACCTGTCATTCTTCACGATCATGCATTTCTGCGTGGCGCTCGGCAAAGGCAACCAGATCCCGCCCTATGTGGCGGGCAGCGGCCCCCTGGCATTCTTCTTCGTGCTCGGCGTGGCGATGTTCTGTTCCAGGGCGGCAGGCTGGGAACCCATGGTCCGCCTGACCCAGCTGGTCCGCCGCCTGACCGGTCGCGGGCGCCGTGCCGGGGGTGCCACCTCCGCCTGAGAAACGTCGCGCGCGCTCGAATCGGGGTTGAATTTTTGACCTGGGCACATACGGTCTTATATCGTGAGTGGAGATCCCATCCCCGGCCCGTCCGGCGAACCCACGCCCGGGCATAAGGCAGCCGGGGGCGAGTTCGATCTCCCTGGCTTGTCCGGCGCGCCCCCGCCGGGGGTGTCGCGGCCGCGACGCCCACAGGTGATCGACCTCACGAAGTGGGACACCACCGAGGAAGAACCCGCCAAACCTGCCGGCCCCGGCCCGGCGCGCACCGCCGCCCCCCGATCCGCCGGAAAGCCGACCGGGGGACCCATCCCATCCATCCGGCCCAGCGGCACCCCGGACTATAGGCGCAACGTCCAGCGCCAGGTCCGGGAACAGCGCGCCGTCGGCTCAATCCTCGGAATTGTCGTCACCCTCATAGCCCTGATCCTGCTGGCGGGCCTGGGTTTCGCGGGCTATGGCGCCTACATCCTCTCCCAGGATCTCGGCGCCCAGAAGGTCTCCACATCGCAGATGCGCTCCGCGCTGCGCGGCGACATCGACCAGTTGCAGGCGACCTTGGACAAGGCCCGCAAGGACCTCAGGATCATACAGGACGCGCTCATCGACCAGCAGGAGGACACCGCCCGGCTGGCGGATTCCGTGGGCTTCCGGCTCGACAAGCTGCAGGACGCCGTGAACGAAGAACAGCGCGCGAGGCAATCGGAGACGCTCTTACTTCGGAGGCGCGCCTCCGAGCTCGAGCAGAGGATCGGCGAGCAGAGGCGCTGACCATGTCGTCCGTCAGCATCGAGCTGAGGCGGATCGTGGCCGAGTGGCGCCACAGGGCCCAGCGCATCCGCGAGATACTCAATCCGCCGGTCTGGTCGGCCGCCGACTGGAGGGTCTTCGCGTGCTCCCTGGCCATCCTCGTGCAGAAGCATGGCGAGCACTGGGAGGATGAAGACCGCGCGGTCTGGGACATCCGCTGGTCGATCCGCGAGGGCGGCGAACTCATCTGTCAGGTCGAGCAGGTGGCGGGCGAGTCGGTCTCGGTGATGGTGGCCCAGCAGGGCGGTTTTGCGGGCGACGACAGCTACACGTGGCTCTGGGTCGAGTTCGACCGCAACGGCGAGTTCGTGCGGGAACCCTATTGGGTCGATGGCACGTGGAAGGACGCCCTGGTGGCGCTCCTGCTGCCCTACTCCATGCGCGCGGGGTTCTACCTCGAGGACCGGCGCCCTTCGCCGCGCTTTGCCCTGGGCGATTCCGAATCGCCGCCGATCGCGGCCTGAGTCCGCCGGGAGAGACGTCGGCCCCGGCGTCCGCGTTCCACCAGCCCGCGCGGCACCTGGGCCAACCCGGCCCGCGAGGCCTCGGGCCCTCCCCAAGATTCCCGCATGGCGCGCCCAAGATCTTGATGCCTGCCCGTGTCAGGCGGCATTCGGATACCGAACGCAGCCGTTGTGTGGGTTTATCAACGGGTGCCAGGGATCTTTCGAACCTAGGCCGACGGATTCCTCTGGCGGTGGGGAGCGGTTATGATTCCCCCGCCGGCCCGCATTTCCATCGGCGTATCAAGTCATGTTCCACGCCGAGGTGGTCCAGCACGCGCGCGACGAGCGTATCCACGAGGTCCCCGATAGTCTGCGGGTTGCCATAGAACGATGGCATGGCGGGGATGAGCGTGGCGCCCGCCTCGATCAGGGTCACCGTGTTTCGCGCGTGCACGAGGTTCCAGGGTGTCTCGCGGGGCACGAGGATCAACTTGCGGCGCTCCTTGAGGAACACGTCGGCCGCGCGGGTGATGGCGCTGTCGGAATACCCGTAGGCGATCCGGGCAAGGGTCCCCATCGAGCAGGGGATCACCACCATCGCATCATAGGGGGCCGAACCACTCGCGAATGGCACCTGCATGCTCCGGTCCCGATGTTTCGTGAAATTCCCCGGCAGCCGCAGTTCGCCGATCTCCCCGGCGATCACCTCATGGGCGTGGTTGCTCAACACGACGTCCGCCTGATGACCCCCGTCGGCCAAGCAGTCAATGAGCCGCTGTGCGTAGAGCGCGCCACTGGCCCCGGTGATGGCGACGACGAATCTCATCAGGATATGCCGACGATCAGATTCAACCCGCGCCCCCCGCGATGACATCTCGCCCGAGCGCCTCCGCCCGCGCCTCCGCCTCGGTGCTGGCCCATCGTTTGGAAAACTCCCGAAGGACCCCGCCCTCCTGGTACAGGCGCGCGTCGAACGCGATGCGGCCACCGGCGCCCGTCGCCAGGGCCCCGAGCGGAATCCCGCACCCGCCGCCAATCCCCCGCAAGAATGCCCGCTCCGTCGATGCCGCGATCCGAGTGGGCGGATGATCCAGCGCACCGACCAGCGCCGCCACCCGCCCATCACCCGCGCGGACCTGCACCGCCAGGGCACCCTGCCCCGGGGCCGGTAACATCTCGTCGAACGGGATCGGCGCCATGAAGAGCCCCGTGAGATCGGGGCGCAGGCGCCCGATGCCCGCCTCGGCCAAAACGATCGCGCACCAGTCGGCGTTTTCGCGCAGCTTCCTGATCCGGGTATCCACGTTGCCCCGAATTGGGACGACCGTGGCGTCGGGCCGCACCCGAAGGATCTCGAGCCTGCGCCTGGGGCTGCCGGTCGCGATCACGGGCCCGGCCGCCAACTCCCGCAATGACCCCGGTCCCCGCGTGACCAGGACGTCGTGCGCCGAGGCGCGCTCCGGCACCGCCGCGACCACGAGGCCGGGCGGATCATCGACCGGAAGATCCTTCAGGCTGTGCACTGCCAGATCGATCGTCCCCCGGAGAAGCTCTCGCTCGAGTTCCGCCGTGAAGAGGCCCTTGGGCAACGCCTCTACCGTCGCATCCCCGGCGCGGCGCTGGAGTCGGTCGCCCTGGGTGCGGATCACCTTGAGTTCGACGCGGAGCCCCGGGTGGGCCCTGGCCAACTCATCGGCCACCCAGCGGGATTGCGTCAGCGCAAGGCCGCTGCCCCGGGTCCCCAGTACGAGTGACTCAGTGCCCATCGTCCCTCACTCCCGGGGTGGTCCGCCCGCCATGCCCCCCTCGCTCCGGCGGCGCTCGGCCTCCCGCCACGAGACAAACTCGTTCGCGTGCCGCTCCAAGATCGCCTCGGCGGTCGTGATCGCCCCCTGGCGATCGGCCAGGTGCTGGTCCGCGATGCCCTGGAGATCGTCCACGTTGTAAAGGTACACCCCGTCGTGCCGCGCGAGGCCCGGATCGATGCCCCGCGGCACAGACAGATCGATGAGGAACAGCGATCGGCGCCCCCGCCGCTTCAGTACCTCGCCCAGCTCGTCCTCCCTGACCACCGCCTGCTCCGCGGCGGTCGCCGCAACGACGATGTCCGCGAAGAGCAGCTCCCATCGCCACTCTGACAGCGGCACCGCCGCCCCCCCGAGGCGGTCGGCCAACTCCACGGCCCGCTCGAACGTCCGGTTCGTCACGACCAGCCCTTGCAGCCCGCGCGAGAACATGGCCCGCGCCGTCTTCTCGCCGGTGTCCCCTGCCCCGATCAGCACGACCCGGCATTCCCCCAGCGACCCGAAGATCTTCTCGGCGAGTTCCACCGCCACGGCCGCCACGGACACCCCGCCGCGCGTCACCTCCGTCTTGTGCCGCACCTCCTTCGCCGCACGAAAGGCCGACTGGAACAGCCGGTGCAACACCTTGCTGACGGTGCCCAAGCGGTGCGCCTCGCCATAGGCCTGCTTCATCTGCCCCAGGATCTCGGTCTCCCCGATCACCATCGACTCCAGCCCGGACGCAACGCGGAAGAGGTGCTCGACCACCTCCCGGCCCACGAGCGAGCGCAGCTGCCCGATCTCGTGGGGCGACGGGCGCTTCAGGAATTCGAATAGCTCCCCGAGCAGTTGGCGGAAATCGATCGCCGGATCCGCCACCGCGTAGAACTCGGCGCGGTTGCAGGTGGAGAGGATCGCGGTGCCAGAGATGCCATTCCTCTCGCGCAGCCAAACCAGTGCCCTCTCCACCTCGCCGGGGGATAGGGCCAGCCGTTCCCGCACGCTCACGTGGGCGTCGTGGTGACTGATGCCGAGGCAGACCAATTCCCTCATCGCGTCAGGGACCGTGGCCCATCCCGCCCCGGGCAAAGCTGAGGGTCCAGAACGACAGGATCATCGCCGCGAAAAGGAGCGACGACAGCAGCGCCGTCCGGCGCCCGCTGATCCGGTTCGCGGCGCTGGCGGCCAACAGCGCGGCGTACAGCACCCACATCACGAAAAAACAGGCGGTCTTGGCATGGTTTGGCCCGCCCGGCGTGAAGAAACCCGACGCGATCCCAACGGTCATCAGGCCGAGCCCGTACAGCATCAGGTCCCGGTTCACGCGCGCCAGATCGTGGAGCGGCGGCAGATTCTCGAACCACGCCTGAAGCCGTTTCGTCCGGATGCAGTGATCGTGGATCAGATAGAACAGGCCGGTCACGCAAGCCAGGCCCAGGGCCCCGTACGCCAACAGGCTGCTGGAGGCATGAAACTCCACGGCGGCCGAAATCTCTCCCTTGGACGGCCCACCGCCGGGAGGGATGGCCAGGGACACCAGCAGCAGCAGAACAACCATGGGGGCCGTCAGAACCCCCGGTATCGTGAACCGATAGACCGGCCCCACCAGCACGTACGCCACGGCCAGAGACCAGGCCACAAAAACCATGATGTCGCCATAGGTCGTCACCGGGCACCGCCCCACCTCCCGGCCCCGGATCATCAGATACCATGTGTGGAGCCCCAGCGCCCCCACGAAGGCGGCAAACTGCACGACGCCGGGCCGAAACAGCCGCGACCGCATCCGGTAGAGGCCCATCGCGGCGGCGGCGGCATAGGCGACTGCGCACCCCCAGTAAACGACACCGCCGCTCATGATACCATCGCGACCTCCGGCGCCCGGCCCACCCGTCTCACCGTCCCTGGCCCCGAGGCGGCGGCACCGTGCGCGCCGACTGGTACGCCATCGCCGTGGCCGTGCCCGGCACCACGACCGGTGCCGCTTTCGGCACCGGCGCCACCTTGGGCGCCTCTTTTGCCCCCGACATCATCTGGCGAGAGACCGGCGCCGTCTTGCCCCGCTCCCGCTCCTTCTCCATCTTCGCCTTCGCGATGACCTCGCGGGAATCCAGGGTCACGAAATACGCCTCGCACGCATGCTCGATCAATTTCTCGTTCACCTGAAGCGGCACCCCCGTGAACCGGCAGATGTCGTCGATGTGGTCGAGCACGTCGCGCGCATAGCAAGCGCGCAGCGGCTTGCCGCGCGGGAAGACCTGTCGGTACAGGAGATAATCCACCATCTTGGGGTCAGCCGTCAGGCCGCGCGACCGGCACTGCATGTCCCAGATGCGCTTAAAATTATCCACGGTCGGGCTCAGGATGGGGATCTTGTATCGTATGCGCCGCAGAAACGCCTCATCGACGAGGTCCTTCGGCTCGAGGTTCGTCGAGAAGATGATGATGGCATCGAACGGGATCTCGAGCTTGGTGCCGGTGTGCAGCGTAAGGAAGTCGACGCGCCGCTCGAGGGGGACGATCCAGCGGTTGAGCAGCGAGCGGGGGTGCTCCTTCTGCCTGCCGAAGTCGTCCAGCATGAATCCGCCGGTATTGGCCTTGAGCTGGAATGGCGCCTCGTAGAATTTCGCCTCGTTGTTCCAGATTAGATCCAGCGATGCCAGGGTCAGTTCGCCGCCGGTGATGATGAACGGTCGGCGGATCAGCTTCCACCTCAGGTCGAACGGCCGCTCGAGCCGATGGTCCCCGCCCACCGGAACCAGCTCGTGGTTGAACGGATCGAAGAGCTGGATGAACTGCCCCTGCACCACGAGGCAGGACGGGATGAAGATGGCGTCCCCCATGACGCGCACGATGCGCTCGGCGATCGATGTCTTGCCGTTGCCCGGCGGGCCATACAGGAAGAGCGATCGGCCACTGTTGAGCGCCGGGCCCACCTGCGGCAGGATGCTCTCGTCAAAGATCAGGTCCTGGAACGCCTCCTGCACGTCCTCCCACGTGACGGTGTAGTTGCGGAACGTCTGGGCGTGGACGGAGGCGATGTAGTCCTCGAGGGAAACGGGTGCGGTCCCGGTATAGGTGGTATTCTCAAAACTCTGGACCGTCATGGTCCGCCCGAGGTCGGTGATCGAGTACACGTACGAGATCGAAGCCATCTGGCCGCGGGTGATCTCCATGACGCGCTTCTCGCGCATCTGTTCCAGGAGCGGCTCCAGCACGCCGTAGAAGGGCAGGCCCAGCTCCTGCTGCAGCTGCTCGCCGGTGACGCTCTGGCGGTGGTAGACCATCCGGAGGATCAGCGATTCGAGCACGGCGGGTGGCACCCGCACGTCCTCGAGCGTCTTGGGGGGCGGGGGCGTGAACAGTCCTACGTGGGAGCCAGTGGCCATCTAGGTACCAATAAATCTCGCGGTCAGCGCTTCCTCAAGTCTTTTGTGGATGCCGCCGAAGCCGCCATTGGAGAACACGATGACAAGATCGCCCGGTTTTAGGAGCGGCGCAAGCCGCGCCACGATGGCCGGGGCGTCCGGCTCGTAAAACGCCCGGCGGCCCGCCGCCGCGATGTCCGCGACGACCTTCTCGGGATCCAGCCGCTCGGCCGGGGGCAGTTCCTCGAGGCGGTCCACCTTGGCGACGAGCACCCCATCGGCCAGCGCGAGCGCCTGCGGGAGACTGTCCTGAAACACGCGGCGGCGCGTGGTGTTGCTCCGGGGCTCGAACAGGGCCCAGAGGCGCGCCTTCGGATAGCGGGCCCGGAAGCTCTTGAGCGTCTCCCGTATCGCCGTCGGGTGATGCCCGAAATCATCGATCACCGTCACCCCCCCGATCTCCGCACGCACCTCCTGCCGGCGCCGCACGCCCTTGAACTCCGCAATCGCCGAGGCGATCACATCCAGCGGCACCTGATAGAAATGCGCGGCGGTCGCGGCCATCGCCGCATTGCGCACGTTGAACTCGCCGTGCATCGGGATGAAAAACGCCCGGCCCAGCAGCTCAAAGTGCACGCCCTCGTGCGTCGATCGCACCGCCTGGATCCGCACTGCCGCGTTCTGCGAGAGGCCCACCTCCGTGATCGGCGCGGGCGCCGCCCTCGTCACCGCCTCCGCGTTTGGGTCGTCCGCGTTCACCAGGATCATCCCCTGCGAGGGCACCAGCGAGACCAGCCGCCGGAAGGACGTCTGGATCTCGGCCAGATTTGCAAAGATGTCCGCGTGGTCGAATTCGATGTTGTTGATGATGACCAGCTCGGGGCAGTAGTGGAGGAACTTGGAGCGCTTGTCGAAGAACGCGGTGTCGTATTCGTCGCCCTCCAGCACCCAGTATCGGCCGCCGCCGGGCCGACAGCCCCGCCCGAAGTTCGCGGGCAGCCCGCCGATGAGGAATCCCGGGTCCATGCCCGCCTGATCGAGGATCCACGCCAGCAGTGAGGTCGTGGTCGTTTTCCCGTGGGTGCCGGTCACGACGAGGTTGTGGCTCCTGCGGAGGAAGTGCTCCTTCAGGGTCTCTGCGAGGGACATGTAATAGAGTTTTCGGTTGAGGATCTCCTCGACCTCGGGATTGCCGCGGCTGACGGCATTCCCGATGACACACAGGTCGGGTTCCGGATCCACATGCTCTGCCGCATACCCCTCCAGCAGCCGGATGCCCTGTTCCTGGAGGAATGTCGACATCGGCGGATATACGCTCCGATCCGAGCCTCGCACCCGGAATCCCGCCCCGGCCATCATCGCCGCGGCATTGCCCATCGCAGTGCCACAGATCCCCACGAAATGTACCGATTTGCCTCGGGTGCCAGACATTGAGTCAACATGGCTGCGCCCGGCATAAGATGCAATCCGGTTCCTCGGCCCAAAGCGGCGGGATCGCGCTCCACAGCCGGATGCGCCCCGCGTTTTGGAGCGCGACGGCGACGCCGCAGCTTTTCCCAATGCAACGGGTCCCATCGGCCAACCGCAATCCCTTCTACCCCGGGCACGGCTCGACCCCAACCTGTCGTGGTCTCAGCCGGGGCCGCGCAAGGCCCCAACAACCCTCGAACAACAACCACTTGCAAACTATTAGGGCCATACGTATATTGGCCTCCGGATCTTAAGCGCCGCTGGCATTAGACGATTGGGCCAAGGAGGAGGATGCGGCGGCGGATTTCCGGGGAGGCCGCATGAAGGTCTTTACCGCGATAGTGTTATTGGGCCCAATGGCGGGTTTCGCGTGGATGTGGTCGGAGTGCTATCTCGCACACCGGGACGCCAGCCGATTGCGCGAGGAGAATGACCGCCTCAAACAGCAGGTCGAGTACACGACCCGGATCAATCACGAGTTCGCCGAGAACGCCGCGCGCGCCAACCAGCTACGCGCCACCCGCATGCGCATCTCCGCGCGAGAATCCCTGGGCCCGCTCTTCGAAACCGAAAACCACCTCGTCTCCGGTTCCGCCGCCATCACTCCACGCTAACCAGAAAATACAGGTGGGGGACGCCGATTCCGCCTGAAGGCGGGACTACGAACGCTCGCCGATTCCTCACGCCAAAGGTTTGTAGTACAGCGTTTACGCGGCTCTATTCTCTGCCCCGGTGGAACCCCCTCGAGGCCCACGCGAAGTCTGACTTGAAGGTTTCTGTTACCGAACGCGTGAGCGGTCGAAGGACGCGCATATCATACGATCAGCGCGCGATGCCCGGAGAGGAAAAGGCCTTGGGGTACCGGCGGCGGCACTCTCATCAGGAACTCAGATCCGAATGGCCTAAGTTAAGTTTGTCGCGACAGTGGCACGGCCATCCTGGCCGTGGCGCTGGCCATGGGCAGGATGCCCATGCCACGATCCCAAAGGTCCCTTAACTTATCACCATTCAACCCAGATCCCATCCGGCGGCTGCCGCACCACCGGGGGTGGAAATGGGACGTAGGAGCGCGCTTGCGCGCGATTCGCGCCAACGACACCACCGTAACCGTCCACACACTCGCTTTCACAAATTCGTATGGAAACGTGGACGGGAACGTGATGCCGCCCGTCCCTATTACCGATGTCGCCCACGTCAAAATCGAGGCGATCGGCTCGCCGCTCAGCTTCTACGTGAACGACGGCCTGATCTATCAATTCAATGACCCGACTCCCCTCCAAGACGGCCGAATCGGCCTCGGCACGATCTGGAACTGGACCGATGGCTTCGAAAACGTCTCGGTCACGCTGGTCCCGGAGGCCAACGTCACCTGGACGCTGATTGCCGCCGGATTCCTGATCCTCGCGGCGCACTGGATCCGATGCCGGCGCGTCCAACTGCGCGATATGACTGCGGATTGACGAGCGTTGAACTCAGTCCGCCCGGCAGTCTCCCCGACAGGTTCCGCCGGAAGGTCCCCAGCCTTTCGGACCGGATCGGATGAGATCACAAGAGGGCATCACAAGTGCAGTGCCTCGTTTGGTCCTGACACATGCGTCGGGAGGGCCCGCGGCCTCGCGGGCCGGGTCGGCCCAGGAACCACGCATCTGGTGAGACGCGGACGCCGGGGTCGGCGTCCCTCCCCGCTTTCAAGCCGGATCAGATGGATGTTCAGACTCACCTGAAACACCGCACCAGGCCATCAGTTCTTCTCACGCACCTTCCTCGCCTTCACCACGATATAGTGGCTGTGGCGAGGGTCGGCGCGGCCCATCCACCATGGCAAGGGATAGTACCCACTGCCCATCACCCGCTCCACTTTGAAACCAAAGCACTCGACGTACTCGATCAACCCCCGATACGAGAGAATCCGCATGTGCTGCATGCTTTTCCGCACGTCCTCGCGCCCACGCCACAGCGCAAAGGGGTTCCCGATGCCCGCCTTCGACGAGATGTTTGTCAGGCTGAACATCTGCCAGCCCATCACCAAGGCCCCAATGTTGTGCCAGCTCGACGCATTTTCCGTCGACAGAATCATGTATCCTCCCGGTTTCAACACCCGGTTGTGCTCGGCCAGGAACCGATCTGTATCCACCAGGTGCTCGATCACCTGATTCGAGTGAACGCAGTCGAAGAATCCATCATCGAACGGAATCTTCTCATTCAAATCCGCAGCCCGCACATCGATCCCCTTCTCCCCCGCCTCCTGGATCCACCCCTCGACAATCTCGACGCCATACACGCCCTTCGTCCCGATCTTCCGAGCGCACTCCACCGTCCAATCGCCACGCGCACATCCGAGATCCACAAACCGCGATCCAAATCCGGCCTCCAAAAACGATAGAATATTCGCCTTGTTCCCGACCATGGCTCTCACCAGCACCCGATCCAGAAACGCCCGACAGTACCCCACCGCCATACAAGACCTCCCCAGAGTTCAAACCGAAAAGTCTGATCTGCCAGCGCTGAAACCCCCAATCACTCAGCCACCCACACGTTCCCAAATGTAACGCAGCAACCCCAACGGCGAATTTCGGATGAAAAGCATCACCTTCCGTGCCTGAAACTTTCGCTCCTTCCGATGAAAACCTGCCATAATTCGCCCAAATTCTTCCTGCGGGATAGAATCGTCCAACAGCAACGGATTCCTTTCGTCGATCTGAGTCAGTATCTCCCAGTCCATGTCTTCGCTGACTCTTCCCCGCTCCTTCGCAATCTCCCAAACCTTCGTCTTCGGATAGGGTGTCATCACAAAACCCAATATCCGCCAAGCTCCCTCACGGTAGGCATAATCGATGAATCGCAATGTATCGTGCATCTCCTCGAGCGATTCCCCGGGGGATCCGAATATTACACTCCCGTGAACCGCCAACCCATGCTTGACGCACGTCTTTATCGCTATCCGGTTTTGTTCCACTGAAACGTTCCCGCCTTTCAGAAGCCGCAGAACTCGGTTATTCCCGCTCTCAAAACCAAAGAACACCATCTTCACGTTGAGCGCCGCCAAGGCCTCACATAAAGCGTCGTTCACGAGATTGGCCCGCACAGAGCAAAAGATCTTCACCCGACCAGCAAGGTCTCTTTCATCCAACAGTCGGGCTATCTCTTTCAATCGGTTCAAATTTACGGCAAAGAGGTCGTCATAAACTTGGATATGGGTCACCCCATAGCTTTTGGCGAGTTGCTCGATCGTCGCAGCCACATATTCCGCCGAATGGAAACGAATATTTCGCTCCCACATCTGGGTCGTAGAACAGAAGATGCAATCATACGGGCACCCCCGCGCGGTAAGGATGTGCATCTCCCGCACGCTGTCGGCCCACGCGACCGTTGGCCTCCGATCAAAATAGGCTCGGTTGATCAAACTCCAGTCGGGCAAGAGGGTGTCATCCAATGATATCTGTTTTCTACGCTCAGTCTGGATCAGACCATCCTGTCCGTGATAAACGATCCCCTTAACCGATGCGATCTTGTCCCCTGACAGGCTCCCATGCTGATTGAAAATCTCCAGCAACTCGAGAAAAGTCTCCTCGCCCTCACCAACCACGCCCACGTCAAAGCACTTGGCCAAGGAGGTCGGCAACGTCGAAATGTGCACGCCTCCGACAACGGTCGGGACATCGAAACGCTTTTTGATGGTTTCGGCGTAACGGGTGGCCCGCGTGTAGTCCGACGTCATCGCGGTGACACCGACTATGTCGAAGCCCGCGGCCCGATCTTCTATGTTCTCGAAATTCGGGTCCAGAATCGCCACGTGAATACCGGGCATCCTGTTCTTGATGTAGGTTGCTAGAATGACCAGGCCGATTGGGTAGGCCGGATCGCGCCAGTCATGGTTTACGCTGACAAGAGCTACCCGAATCATGCAATTTCCATCCATCGGTCATATGCGTTCACGTTCGCCAACCGGTGTTGCTGTTCCATGTGGTGTGCCCGCAAATCAGCAAACGGACAGGGCACGTCGCCGGGTCCGATCAAACACAGTGGCGCGTTCGCTCGATGCGCGCGTCACCATGTTAACACCCTGTAAAGGCTGCCCGATTTGGCATACCATTAGCCCATTCTGCCGACGGAAGCAACCACCGCTTTGCATCGTGGGCTCCGAAGGGATCGCATGAGCCGCTTGATTCGAAGGCCGGGGTTTTGACGGAAGTCCCAAAAGTTGATCTTCGGCCAAATCAATGGTAAAAGGGGCCGAACTGATAGTTGTCTCGGGGTACAAATCCCGAGACTGAAAACCGCGATGAGAATCTCCTTCATTCGCCCGACCTACGGTTCGCGCTTCCAGGTGAATCCGCCGCTCTCGCTCGGCTACCTGTCCTCGTCGCTGAAACAGGCCGGGTACGCCGACGTCGCGCTGGTCGATGGGTCCCTCGACATGCTGAGCCCCGCCCAGGCCGTCGATGCCGTGATCGATGGCGCACCACCGGGGCTCGTAGGCCTGCAGGTGTATACCGGCTCCCACGCATGGGCCAAGCAGTTCATCGGGCTCCTGAAGGCCAAGAACCCCGCCATCCCCACCGTCGTGGGCGGCCCCCACGTAACCGCCCTGAAGGGCCTCGCCTTGGATTATCTGGGAGCCGACTACGGCGTCATGGGCGAGGCTGAACACTCCATCGTCCAACTGGTCCAACTCATCGAGGGAAAAATCGGCGATCCCGCCAATGTCGAGGGCCTGATCTACGGCAAGCCGGGCGACTGGAAGCACGCGACACAGATGTTCGGCTTTTTCCACGACGTTAACAACATCCCCTTCCCCGACTGGGATCTCCTGCGGCCCGAACGCTATTTCCCCTACCTCGAGGGGGCCTCGATGCCGCTCCGCGGCAAACACCCCTCCACCATCCTCACCAGCCGCGGCTGCCCTTACAAATGCACCTTCTGCTCCTCGGGCCTGACCAACAAGCGCATCATGCGCTACAGGACGCCGCGGAATATCGTGGATGAGATCAAACACCTCAGGGACAAATACGGCGTCAATGAGATCTTCTTCGTAGACGACAACCTCACCATGAGCCTGCCCCGCGCAGAGCAGATATTCGACCTCCTCATCGAGGAAAAGGTCGGTGTCGCATGGCGAGCCCCCAACGGGATCCGGATCGACCGGCTGACGGACCCGATGATGGAGAAGATGGCGCGCTCCGGGGGCTACTACCTCGGCGTGGGCGTCGAGACCGGCAACCCCGACGTCATGCGGCGGATCAAGAAACACCTCGATCTCAACGTCGTCAAAGATCGGGTACGCAAGCTGCGCAAGCGACGGATCGCGGTAAGCGGCTTCTTCATGTGCGGCCTCATCGACGAGACCGAGGAGGAAATGGAAGACACCCTCCGGTTCGCCCTGTCCATCCCCTTCGACCGCGCCCAGATGAGCAACTACATCCCCTATCCCGGCAGCGAGGACTTCGACACAATCTTTCACTCCGATGACCCCGCCGAATTCGAAAAACGGGTCATGGATTTTCAGCAGAACGAAACCATCCCGCCTTTCCCCTCCGTCCCGCTCGAAAAAAGCATCGCGTTCCAGAAACGCTTCATCAAGCGCTTCTATCTCCGGCCCCGCATCTTCTGGTCCATGCTCGTCCACTTCCGACTCAGCCAGCTCAAGGCCATCCTCCAGCACCCCTGGATTCGCCGATGGTTCGATCGGAAACAGACGTGGTACGATAACGTATAAGAACCACCTCCACCTCCGAACTAAACGCCACCGCGCGACAGTTCGCCCTCCATTCCCTCCTCACTCTATAAGCACACCCGTCGAGGCCCTGCTGTTTGCACTTGCGGAATCTCTGGGACAGCGCATGCGCAGCTCGGACGCGCCAGAGCGCCTCGAAATCCCAATGCCGTTGCTTTTGAATGGCTCACAATCCCATCGTCGTCAACCCCGTCAGGCCGTGGAAACGCGGCTGCAATAATTAGGTGCGGTAATATATTATAATTTCTGCCTAATCTCGTAACACTTGCTTTATCTTGTATTATGACGCCGAACACCGATAGTCTCAAGTCATGGGAAAGAAACTCGTATCGCTTAACGTCCACAAAGCCTCTATCGCACTTTTCACTGCCGCAATTACCCTGTTCTCGGGTTTTCCCGAGGCGGCCCATTGCGACACCGTCTTTGTCAACTTTGATGACGTGTCATCAACCAACACCTCCGGCGAACCGGTTGCCGGCAGCACATTTGCGGCACACGGGATCGCTCTAGCCTCTTGCATATGCCCCAATTCGCTATCTCTCGGGAGCACCATAACACTGTCCGGTATTGACCAGCGGATCTTGCTCATCAGCAATGCCAACTCTGTGTCTTCACCGAACCTAATAGGCGCGATGCAAGGCGCGAATGGCGAGACATCCACAAATGACATCCTTTTCTCATTCGCCGGACCCGTCTCTTCAATTCAAGTAGCGACGGACGACTCATCGGAAACGGGGCAAATTGTGCGTTTACTTGCTCTGGACCCAACCGAGAATCCATGGGAATTCGAAGTAGTGGGACTCGCGGAGGGCCTTGATAACGCCACTACAAGCCCAGCAAATCTATTGACGATTAACCTCGGAACCAACGCCTTTTCATTCGCATTGTTTCAGGTCACAACGGAATACGAGGGAATCGACAACCTCACTTATGTCCCAACACCAGAGCCAAAACAGTGTCTTTCTGTAATATTACCTACCGCAATGTTCGCCGTTTCACTTCGGAAGCGTCTACAGCGTCGTCGCATGCCACCGATGTATTAGATAAGTGCCACGGCAGATCAGTCCGATACTTAACCAACGGTACCCCGTGACTCTGCCCACCCTCGCCGCCATCTGGCGAGCGCATAGAGCGCCCAGAGGCGCGCCGCGTTATTCGACCCGCCCCGTTTATGGGCCGTCAGGAGATCGGCGCATGCACTTGGATCGACCAGATCCCCCAGACCTTTGGTCGCGTCGCCAGTCTCCTCCGCGAACCTGTCGCCAAGTTCCCCCCTGAACCATGATGCCAGGGGCAATCCGAAACCCCACTTCTTCCGATAGACAAAACCTTTCGGGTAATACCGGCACGCCAATTCCTTGAGCACGACCTTGGTTTCAAGGCCTCTGATCTTCGCGCTGGAGGGCATTTGTGCCGCGAGTTCGACGAGCGCCGTATCGAGGAACGGTTCCCTGACCTCGAGGGAGGCCATCATGCTGGCGCGGTCCGCCTTGACGTTGAAGATGTCGTGCATGATCAGCACGAAATCCAGATACATCGCCTTGGAGACGGGGTCATCGGGTCCCTCGTATTCCGCGGCGCGGCGCAAGACCGGCTCAAAGGCCGCCTCGTCCAAGGGGCGGCCCGTAAGCCGCTCGACGGAGTCGGGACTGAAGGGGCTAACCCAAAGTTGGTTCCGGATCTCGAGGGGCTGGTGCAGCGACCCGAGGAAGCCCAGCATCTTGTCGCGGTTGAGGAAAACCGCCCCGCGGCTCGCCGGCATCCGTTTCAGCAATGTCTCCAACATCTGGCGAAAGACCCGGGGCAGTTTTCCGGCCATCGCCGCCCATCGGTGGGCCGCGTACTTCGGATAGCCCCCGAACAGTTCGTCGCCCCCGTCGCCCGCCAGCGCGACCTTCACGTGCTGCCGCGCGAGAGATGATACGATGAAGAATGGCACGACCGCGGAATCGGCGATCGGCTCATCGAGGCGGTCCAACACGCCATCGATCTCCGACTGGATCTGGGACAGCTCCAGCCGGAATTCCGTGTGTTCGGTGCCCATCCGTTCCGCGGCTTCGCGGGACCATCGGGATTCGTCGTGATCCGGATCGTCCATCGCGATGCTGAATGTCCTGACGCGGCCCGGGGGCATCAGTTGGCACATCTGTGCGACCACGAGGCTCGAATCCACGCCCCCGCTCAGGAATACGCCGAGTGGCACGTCGGCCTCCAACCTCCGGTGCACCGCGTCCCGCAGCGTCCCATCCACCGCATCCACCCACTCGCCCGGTGATCGTCGCTCCGGCTCGCGCGCGAGAGCGTGCCGCCAGTACCGCCTTGGCGGGCCAACGCCCGATTCGTCCACCACAAGGTAGTGGGCCTCGAGGAGTTTTGAGACGCCGTCGAAAACGGATCGGGGGCTGAGCACGCTGCCGAAAAGCAGGTATTGCTGGAGCGCGACCGGATCGATGTCGCGTCCGACCGCAGGGTGCGCCAGAAGGGCTTTCAGCTCCGATCCGAACACGAAGTGCCCCGGCGCCTCGGCATAGTACAGTGGCTTTTTGCCCGCCCGGTCCCTCGCGAGCACGAGCCGCCGCTGGCCCGCGTCGTGCAGCGCAAACGCGAACATCCCGTCCAACCGGTTCAGGCATTCGAGGCCCCACTCCTCGTACGCATGGACGATGACCTCGGTGTCGGATCGCGTCCGGAAGGTGTGGCCGCGGCTTTCCAGATCCTCCCGCAGTTCCTTGAAATTGTAGATCGCCCCATTGAAGACGACGCGCACGCGGCCGTCCTCGTTGGCCATGGGCTGGTGGCCCCCCTCCAGATCGATGATGCTGAGGCGGCGCATCGCCAGCGCCACGCTGCCATCCCTGAAGTACCCCTCATCATCCGGACCCCGGTGGATCAGGGTGGCGTTCATCGCCCGCAGGATGCCATCGGGATCGCCCAGCGCCCCGCGCCCATCGATGAATCCGCAGATGCCGCACATATCAATACCGCCGCCTCAGCCCCGCCACCGCGCCAGCCCGTTCACCAGCGGACCCCCGAACATGTACACCATCCCATCCCACCATCCCCGCCAATACAGCGACACAAGATCGAACCTCAGGAATCGAAGCATCAGCACCGAATACGCCAGCGGCCAGAACCACGAGAAAAACAGCGTGTAGAAGACCCGCTGGTACCAGCGCCCATACCGCCTCACCAGCACCGTCCTGTTACGCATCAGGCAGTACGCCTTCTGCCGGAACTCCCCCCCCAGGGCCCGGGGCGTGAGATTCGACACCCGCAACACATCGTGGAGCGTGACGGCCGCCTTCACGATCCCGCTCCGGAACCCTTTCGCCCGAGCCGCAAAACTGAAATCCGGTTCCGTGTACGTCTGCAGCAGGGACTCGTCGAAATAGCCGCACTCCTCAAACACCCGGCGCCTCACCATGAATACATTCGGGACCCCCTCCGTGTCGCAGATCGCACGTCCCTGGGTGTCGATGTGGCCGCGCGTGCGCCCCGTCCAGAGATTCATCGTTTGGTGGTCCAGATATGTCTCGCCCGTCTTCAGTTCCAACATCGCGGGACCGAAAATGCCGTAGGCAGGATGCGCGTTCGCGGCCTCGACCAGTATCCGGATCATCGCCGGATGGATGACATTGTCGTCATCGATGAATAGCACCAGCTCCCCTCGCGCACGCCGGGCCCCCACGTTCCGCGCCCGCACCATCATCACCGACTCCACAAGATGGATCACCTCTCCCACCGCAACGCCCAGGTCCTTGGCCTCAAGCGAGCGCGTCGCATCGGTCGAGGCGTCGTCCACCACGATCAATTCCCAGTCCGAAAAATCCGACGCCTTGACCGACTCGATGCACCGCATCAGTCGATCCTTGCGGTCACGCGTCGTGATCACCACGGAGAGCCTGACGGTCTGCTCGGTCCGTGCACCGGGCACTTCCCCCCGCGAGACACTGCCGCTCCGTGGTCGCTCGTCAGTCAAGCCCATCACTCGATCCTTCACCCGGTCTCCCTGCGGCCCCCACCTTGGGTCCAGCCGGCTCTTTCCGAAACCGAACCACCTTGGCCGGCACGCCAGCCACGATTGCGTAGGGCGGCACGGACTTGGTCACCACGGCGGCGGCCGCAAGCACCGATCCGGTCCCGACAGTCACACCCGGAAGAATGACAACATTCGCTCCAATCCAAACGTTGTCCTCGATCTTGATCGGCAGATGGATGTCGCCCTGCCCTCGAATCAGCACGTCGGTACGATCGAATCTGTGCGTAGTCGTCAGGATGGTCACGTTCTGGCCGATCATCACGTAATCGCCGATGTCCAATCCCCCATTTCCATCCAGCGTGCAGCGGTAGTTGATGTTCACAAAGTCACCGATGCTGATGCCATGCGGTCCGCGGACCACGAAATCCCGCATGATCGTGGATCCCTTCCCCAGTTTCTTGAAGAAGAGCCCCCAAAACAGCGCCCGCAATCGGGCTACCCCAAAGGCGGCGTTGTTGTAAACCCACCGCAGTATCGAATACAATTTGCTCACTTCCACAACTCCACGTCAGCCAAGGGCTTACAGCAGCCTCTGACCCATTGCAACAGCCTGTTTCTGGGGCACGCATGAACAGAGATGTCAAGGCACACTTGGCCACCCGCCCAACCGGGGCGAGAGAACGCCTGACTTCGGGGGACGAGCCAGCAGCAGCCACACCTTGCGGCATGGGGGCGTCCAGGACCAACTCTCGATTCTTGACACATCCGCGGAAACGGGTCCCGGCGCGTCGGCCCTGCCATCGACCGCCGTGGGTCGCCCCGCTTTCTCTCACGGAGACACGGGGGCACGGAGGTTTCCGCGGTTTCGTTTTCCCGCGCCTCCGAGCCTTTGTGGCTCGGTGAGGGATCTGGGCGACCGCCCTGTTGCGGGGACCTGCCCAGCCTATTATGGGGAGGGACGGCCGACCCCGGCGTCCGCGTCCCACCGGATAACGAAAGGCACCTGTCATTTGCGGCCCGCGAGGCCGCGGGCCCTCCCGGCGACATCGGGCCACCCGCGCCATCAGGTGGAATCTATGAAGTCTTTCAACGGGCTGCTAGGGCGGGCAGGTTGCTCTCAGCGGAACGGGTCCATGATTCTAAGCCCGCGAAACTCGCGCCCGTGCTGGAGGTCCTCCGAAAGGAGCGAGCGACAGCCGGTCTCCAATGCCGCGGCCACGATCAGGGCGTCGAAGAAATGGTATCCGGTCTCCGCGCGAACCCCGAGGGCGGTCTCGTAAAGGCCCTCGCTGGGATACACGCGACAGAGCGGCCAAAGCGTGACGGAAAGGTATTCCCGCGCCTCCTCGACGCCCATCGGCACCGCGAACTTGTGCAGTGCCACGTTCAGGAACTCCTGGACCACCTGGGTGCTGACGCGCCCCGCTCGTTCCGCCAGTGCCCTCCGGATCAGATCGCGCGCCATGCGTGATTTCCGCGCGGCAGCCGGTTCACTGGCATACACGAACACGTTCGTGTCCAGGAAATACGGGGCGGGCACCTCACCGGCGCTCATTCATCTCCCCCCGAGTGAACTTGCGCCCTGCGCGGATCCCCCGCGCATCCAGACGCCCCATCATCCCATCAAAGTCTGCGGCCGCACCACCGGCCGCCGTGTATTGCCGCAGCCAATCTCGAAACAAGTCGTTCAGCGAGCGATTCTCAAACGCAGCCTGACGGCGGGCCTCGTCGATAAGCCGCTCATCCGCCGACAGCGTGATATTCCTCATAGCACTATTCTAGTGCACCCTATCCTGGTGTCAACTCCATCGGCGTGGACGGTCGGTGGAGGGGTCAACTCTCGACTCTTGACATCCTCGCCTGGTGGAACTCCGGTGCCCTGTTTCGGATGAATCTGAAGAGGGAAGGCCCCTCGCTTTGATCAGGGGAGCGACGTTCTCCTTTGGAGCGCGGTGGCAGCGCCACCGCTTTGGAACGGCGCGCAGCGACGCCCCGCACGTACGGGGTCAACTCTCGATTCTTGACATCTTGGCGCTCCGGCCGCTGGCGTATCGCCCGCTGGACTCGATGGGTCAAACGCTCACGCGTTCGGCCTCCTCCGACCTTTCTCTCACGGGGCCACGGGGGTCAGAGGGGACTCGGCAGGTTTCGTTTCCGCAGTTCTCCGCGCCCATGCGGTTCTGTCAGGGATGTCTCTTCGATCATCGGCTTGAGATGGGTAGGTTGACTTCTGTCAATTTGGTACTACCCTGGGGCATGCTCGAGACGCTTTCGCTGAAAGTCTCCAAGGCCCGCAAGGCCAGGCTCCGCGCGGTGGCGGCTGCCCGGGGCACGACCGTCACGCGCGTGATCGATGCCGCGCTCGACCGGGTCATCGCCGAGGCCAAGCCTTTCGAGGCGCCGAGCTGCTACGATCTCATAGCGGATGTGTTTGAGGCGCCCGGTGGCATCGGGGCCAGCGGAATCGGGGATCTCTCCACCAACAAGCGCCGGATGGCGGGCTTCGGCCGCAAGAAACGGGGCGGGTCCTGATGGACGTGATCCTCGCCGACACGGGGGCACTCGTGGCACTGCTCGATCGCTCGGATCATCTCCACAACTGGGCCTTGGGGCACTTCAAGGCACTGCGGCCACCGCTGTTCACCTGCGAGGCCGTGCTGGCGGAGGCGTGGCATCTGCTCGGCGAAGCCCCGCCATCGCGGACCGCCCTTGCCCGGCTCCATCGCGAGGGCATCCTGGATGTCCGATTCGACTTTCAATCGGAGGCCCCTGTCGTCTGGCGCCTGCTGGAAAAATACCGCGATGTCCCCATGGATCTTGCCGACGCGTGCCTGGTCCGGATGAGCGAGCTGTTTCCCCGGTCCCATGTCTGGACAACGGACTCCGATTTTCGAGTCTATCGGCGCATGGGCCGCCAGGCGATCCCGCGCATCGCCCCATTCTGAGCCTATCGTCGCAGGCCGCGAGAGATCCTTGCGCGCCCCGTTTTCTCTCACTAACGTCGCTGCCCATGAGCGTCCTGGTGGTTGGGTCGGTGGCCTTGGATTCGGTGCGCACGCAGAGCGCGGCGCACGACAACCTGTTGGGGGGATCCGCGTCCTATGCGTCGATGGCGGCCAGCTTCTTTGGCCCGGTGCGGATGGTGGGGATCGTGGGCGACGATTTCCCCCGCGCCTACATGGATCTTTTTGCGAGCCGGGGCGTGGACACCGCCGGGCTG
This sequence comes from Verrucomicrobiota bacterium, assembly GCA_029560585.1. Taxonomy (GTDB): domain Bacteria; phylum Verrucomicrobiota; class Verrucomicrobiia; order JADLBR01; family JADLBR01; genus JADLBR01. The sequence goes on from JAKQKQ010000064.1 coordinate 79,316, forward strand.
CAGCGCGCGAAGGGCAAGACATTCGCGTGGAGCGGCGAATACGAGGCGAACATGAACAACCGCCGCACGCTGTCGGTGGCCCTGAACGTCTTCGAGACCTTCCGGCCGGACCTCCCGGCCGCCTGGCGGGAGACGGAGTACGTGCTGCTGGCGAACATCGCCCCGGCGCTGCAGCACCATGTGCTGGACCAGATGCGGCGCCCGAAATTCGTCGTTGCCGACACGATGGACCTGTGGATCGAGACGACGCGGGACGACCTCGTGCGGCTCCTCGGCCGGGTGGACATGCTGATCCTCAACGACGGCGAGGCCAAGCAGCTCACGGGCATCGACTCCCTGCCCCGCGCCGCGGCCGCGCTGCGCTCGATGGGCCCCCGTTGGCTCGCAATAAAGAAGGGTGAGCACGGCTGCCTGCTCTTTGGCGAGGGCGAGTTCTTCACCGTGGGCGCGTATCCGCTCGAGGAGGTCAAGGACCCCACCGGCTGCGGCGATTGCTTTGCGGGCGGCCTGATCGGCCACCTCGCCGCATCCGGTACCGTGGACGCGGCCACGCTCCGGCGGGCCGTGGTGCACGGGAGCGTCATCGCCTCCTTCAACGCCGAGTCATTCAGCCTCAAGCGGCTCGAGGGCCTGTCGAAGGATGACGTCGCGGCGCGGTTCGATGCGTTTCGCCGTTTCAGCCGATTCGAGTGACCAGCCCCGCCACTTCGAAAACTGGGGTCCTCCTGAAGGCCGTCGCTGCGAGACGGCAAATCGGCGGCTGACAAAGCCGACCTGCAACCACGTCTTCAACATCCCGTGGCGCACGCCGCAAAGGGCATGAATCCTAGCCAGAAACTTCGGGCGCTGTTCGCGGGCGCGGCTCGTGCCCCGACCCAGGATCCGGGCCGGGAGGGTTTTGGACTGCGGTGGCAGAGTCCGGCAACCGCCGGAC
>JAKQKQ010000071.1 GCA_029560585.1 Verrucomicrobiota bacterium
TCGAGGAGCTGTGGGCCGGCCGGGAGCGCCTGTCGTTACTCGAGATCCTAGATCTGGACATCGCGGCGCAAGATCGTGTCTGGGTCTGTTGCCGCGACGATCATCCACGCCGCGCGGTGTGGATCTGGCGCGTAGTAGGCCGAGGCGTCCGAGAGCACGCTGTCCACTGCGGCGTTCCAGAGGTAGAGCACTGGGCCGATCTGTGGCTGCCTGGAGAGGACAGGTCGGCGGAGTCGGCGTGGGCGGCGGCGGAGGCGGCCGAGAAGGCCCGGGCGGCGGCGCGGGCGGAGGAGCGGGAGGCTGAGGCGCGGGCGGCGGCGTGGGCGGCGGCGGCGGCGCGGGCGGCGGCGGCGGCGCGGGCGGCGGCGCGGGCGGCGGCGGCGGAGTCGGCGTGGGCGGCGGTGTGGCTGGCGGCGGCGGCGGCGGAGGATGCTGAATACCAGCGCCAGATCCAGGATATGCGGGCCGTGCTGGCTGAACAGGAATAGCCCGATGGGCTTGAGGCTGATGCCTGTGAGGCAATCCTGGCCGATACGTGCGGGGCGGCCGTTGCGGCGCTTGAAGAGGTTGGCATCTGGATCGGCGAGTACGAAGGCCACAACTACATCGTGCGCCTGTGAGGCAACCGCCCGAGGGCGAGGAGAAATGAAATGATACGGCGAAAACGCGGGACGGTTGGGTGGCCCGGGCCGCAAACGAGACAAATCCTCGCCTGGTGCAAAACGTACCAGTGTGCCGCCGCCGCCCGCCAGGCGCAAACAGGGACGCGATACCTCACCATCACGTCGTATGATGGCGACGCTCAGATCACGGTGCGTGTAGCGGATCACGCAGACTGCTACGCCACCGCCGACTACACCGTGGATCCAGTCGAGGATCAGCGGCAGGCCGTCCGGGGCTGGATCATCGACCATGGCCACCGTAGATCCCGCCGCATGACAGCCCGCATGGTCCGCCAGTGGGCGCTGGACCAGGCTGCCATACCCGGTGTCGATACGCACGTGGTCATCCAGGAGGATCTTGACGGCAACCCGCGAGTCCACATCGTGGACCGCGAGGATCACGTCCTACAGAGTCGCCATACTGGCGACATCGCGTGACGAGGAGAACAACCAATGACATCCCCTACCCCCCTCGGCCTCGATCTCCGGCTCCGCCGAGTACGCCTCGGCCTCTCGCGTCAGGCCCTCGCGTCGGAAGCTGACATCTCGGAGATCTCGCTCCGTGATTGGGAACTCGGGCGCTCCATCCCGGAGAATGCCCGCTACCACGACGTCGACCGCCTGCTCAAAACCCTATCTCGCCTCGAGGCCACACCCCGGCCTCCAGCCTGATCTCGGCATCCGCACAACGAGGCCCTGGCCAGCCACTGGCACCACCAGGGCCTCCCCCTCCATCCTCCAGCCTACAGCCTCTAGCCTCCAGCCTACTCTCCCTCCACCGCCTTCCCGCGCCACCCACACTCGCACTCTAAGTACCGCACCGTCCACCCGTCCCGACGCCGCGTAGTATACACCCGCGCGCGCGCCCCACATACCGGACACGTCGCCCCCGCCCGGGCCGGCGGCTCATACTCCACCGCCGTCACCCGCAGCCTCTCAGGCTCCCGCCTCATGGAGCGTATCCCATCGGCCAGCCCATGGTCCGACAGCAGGATTCGCATACATCGTCGATCGTCGCCGCGATTGGACGCCCGGCGTCCACGATGTCCACGCTTCGGCGCATCTCCCCGTCGCGGATCGCTGCTCCGCATAGCCGGCAGTTCGCAACGTCGCCGGCGCCGATGGCCGTTGCTCGGGTTTGTTTGCAATCTCCATCCCCCCGTTTACGGGGGGATACAGGGGGGTCCTCCAGCCGCTCCGCCTCCGCCTCGGCCTGCTTCCGCTCAATCCACGCCGCGTCAACTCCACTCATCACACACCCTCCGTCCAATCCGTCCTATCCGTCCTATCCGTCCAATCATCCCAACGCCATCTCCATCTGCTCCGGACACCCCTCGTCAATCGTCGGCCGCGCAGGATCAATCCAGTACTCCCAGGTCCCGGACCCCGCCCGGCGTGCTCGCTGCACGTTCCACCGGCCATGCTCCGCCTTGCGCAGGTCCCGCAGTTTCGCGCTGACCGTCGCCCAGTTGGCATCACACGCCGCTTCTAGCCGCGCAGGCGTCCAGCGATCGCCGCGCCGCAGACACCGCAGCACGCGCTCGCGTACCGGCGCCACCCTACGTCTATCGCACTCCAGGTACTCTCTGTTCATCCCTCGTACCCTTTCGTTCATCCAAACGGACTGTCTACCCACACCATCTCCGCGCCTTCGTCCGAGTACCGACTCCGGCCGGTCCCGGCGCCGGCATTGGCAATAGCCCGGCTCATCGCGATGATCACCGCCACAGCCGGATCGATCTTCTCGGTGCTCCGCGACTTGTCCGGCGTCACGTTTCCGTTGCTGTCCTCGCGTACCACCAGGTTCCCCATCGCCCAGGTGAGCGCCGGATTCCCGCCATGCACCAGCCGGCCATCCAACACGAGCGTCTGCATCAGCCGCGTCGGCTCGTTGAGCGTCCGGCCGCCCTGTCTCACCTCGACCATCGTGATCCCGTCCTGGCCGCTCAGTTGGGTCGCGAGCTGGGTCGCGTTCCACGGGTCATAACCTACCTCCCGCGGTTTCCACCGCTGCGAATCGGCGACCACCGCGGCCCGTATCGTGTCGTAATCCACCGAGTTGCCGTCCGTCAGCTCGAGCCAGCCGTCAACTACCCACGTGTCGTATGGCACGTCGTAGGTCGCCACTCTCATCCTCATGGTCGCCTCGGGCACCCACGTCCGCACGCGTAGCCGCCACAGGGGATCTCCGCCCCATGGTGGCCAGACCAGCGCCCACGCCGTCAGGTCAGTCGTCGCGCTCAAGTCGAGTCCGCCGTAACAGGGCCGTCCCTCCATCGCCGCAAAATCGATCTCGCCGCCGCACTGGTCCCACGCGCGGAAGTCAATCCACGCCGCAACGGTCTGCACCCACCGGTTCAGCCGGTACCTCAAGAAATCGTGCACCGCTGCGGGATCGCCCTGGGCCTCGGCCCACATCTGGGCGAAGTTCTCTTGGGTGATCGTCACCCCATAGCTTGGGTTCGCGCGCTTCCAGGTCGCCGGATCGGCCGCGTCCATCTCGTCATTGGCGCACGCGATGTACGCCAGGAAATGGATGGATACCTGCGTCCCGCGCATGATCCGCTCGGCCACCGCGTGCTGCTCCCAGCCGATGCTCGCCGGACTATATTTCCCGGCCGTGGTGATCGCGGCAAACAGCGGCTGGATCCGCGCGGCCCCGCCATGCACCAGCGAGCCCCATAACCTCCGACTCCGATGCGCATGCAGCTCGTCCACGATGGCGGCGTGGAAGTGAATCCCCTCGCTGGTGTCGGCGTCGCTGGACAGCGCCCGAAACCATCCCATCGCCCGGTCGTACCGGATTGTCTTGATGTGGTCCACGCAGTCGAGGACCGCCCGAAGCTCGGGGCTTTGCTTGACCATGTGCACCGAGGTCTGGTGGATGATCCCGGCCTGTTTCTGACTCGTCGCCGCGGAGTACACCTCCGGGCCCATCTCGTCGTCGGCCACGAGCATGTAGATCGAGACGCCTGAGGACCACGCGCTCTTGCTCTGTTTCTTGGGCACCTCGATGTAGGCGCGGGTGTGACTCCGTACCACCAGGCCGTCCTGGTTCCGCCTCACCCAACCAAACAGCGGCATCGTGATGTCCCACTGGAGCCAGTCCATCAGCACAAACGGCCGTCCCGCCATCTGGCCTTTGTCATGCCGAATGAACCACTCAAAAAACACCACGGGCCGCAGTGCCCGCCGCCAGTCAAACCAACACCCCGCCAACACCGCCTCAACGTCCTGCCACGTCCGTATCCACCACGGGTTCCAGCCGGTTTCGCCTTCCCCGAGGGTTTCGCCCTTCCCCCCGCTTGCGGGGGGAATCGAAGCGGGGTAGCCCTCCGCAATCGCCACCGCCTCCGCGTACCGCCCGTGCTCCCACGCCGGACGCCCCATTGCATACGCCCACTCTCCGGCCGACCAATCCGCTCGCACCTCGCTATCCAGATACGGCTGCCAGCCCGACCTCGACAGCGCACCAGGCTCGTCGTCAGCGTCCGGCCGGTCAAGCCGGTGCCAGCCCGCCAGCCGCCCGATCTCCTCCCCCCGGTCCGCCCACAGCCTACACCCCGCATGCTCGGACGCCGCCCACTCGCGGATCGCGTCCTCATGCTCGGCCCATAGTGCCCGCCGCTCACTCTCCTCCGGACACGCCTCGCCAGCCTCCGCCACAAACGCCCACC
>JAKQKQ010000076.1 GCA_029560585.1 Verrucomicrobiota bacterium
GCCTGTTCTCGCAGCCCCATGGCCTGCATCACGGCGGGGAGGGCCGCCTCCAGCGCCCGCGTCAGTCCTCCGTTCGTCGCAGATTTTGCGTTAATGTTCACTTGTTCGAGCACGTCCGCGTGTCGCTCCAGCTCCGTCACGATGGCGTTGTGCTCTTCGCGGTACTCGGAGAACTCCTGGCGAAGATCCTTCAGACTCTCGGCCAGGGCCGACTCCAGAGCATCCTGGCGCTCGATATGCCGCTCCAGTACGCGGTTGACCGTCTCGGCCCCAGCGTGCACGGATTTCACATCTTCCCGCATCTCTCGCACGCTCTCCCGGATGGCGGTCAGGACCACGCAAATCGCGTCATGGGAGGGACAGGTTTCGTGGTGCTGCTGCATACGCCACCTCCTACTGGATCATGAGCCCGGCGAGGACCCCTACGCCGAACCCCGTAATCCCCCAGCTCATCCGCTGGCGCCTGGTGTCGCGAAGCTCGGCGTTTAGGGCGTTTTCGAGGTCCTGCCACGAGGACCTCTCTGCTCCGAGTGCTGCCACCAGTGCCTGCGTTTTCGCCTCATATCCTCGGGAGAGAGCCCTCTCCTCCTCCAGGGATCGTCGCAGGGCGTCCGCTTCGGCACGGGCAGTTTCTGCTGCAATCAGCAGCCCGCGCAGATCGCCCGACGTCATTACTATGGTGTTACTGTCGATCGCCCGCACCGATCCCTCGGATGATTCGATTTGCACGAGACACCAAATCATCCAGCCCATCGTCGCCAACATCAGCAGCAGCAGCGGCCACCGCCGTTTCAATCTCTCCATCGTGCCGTCCCTCCTCAATTCTCCGGAGCGATTCCAGCCCCTGAAGTTCATCCACCACGCAATCCGTGGTCGCTATGGCCTCATCCCGCCTCGATCTCGCCGCCCGGGACGCATACCCCGACGCTCCCCCGAACGCTCCGGAGATGGCGGCCGCTACGGAGGCCGTGAGTTGGGGAGAAAACACGGCGCAGATGAGCCCCAATCCTGCCACGGCGAGGAGGGCAATGATAACCCAGTCACCGCCCTGAATGTCGTCGTACCAGTGGACCTCTTGGGCACGAATAATCCGATTCATACGCCCACCTCCCGCGCGAGACGCGCTACCCTGTTGCGCCAGCCCCGGAGGAAAACCTTCTGGGATGGATCGCGGGCCACAATTTCGTCGTATCGCTGGAGCCGCACGGCCAAGAGCACGGTGAGGATGCCATCCTCGGAGATGACGTCGTCGGCTCTATCGAGTGCCCCCATGGTCCCAGGCCCAAGAGCCCCGTCCACGGAAACCGCAAACCCAAGACGCCCCAGGGCCCTTTGGAGGATGATGGCGCCCCCGCCCAGGCCGTGGAGCACGGAAGAGTCAAAATGCACCATGCCCACACGCTCGGTCATCTCCCCCGCCCGAGAGGGCTTCCAGTAGAGCTCCTCGTAGATCTTCACCGCCTGCTCCCGGGTGAGGACGCGAATATCCGTAGGCGGGATAATTCCGGCGCGCATGGCCCGAGCCAACGTTCCCGCCGTCACGCCACGGTTGGTCGGACCTCCTCGATCCGCCGGATGGTCCGAGTACCCGCCCTCGGCATTGAGGGTGAAACGAATGCACCGCTCAGGAATCATGTTTCCCACACCCTCCGCATCCCCGCCGCAGCAGGGAAAAATCATCGAACGCGGGATCACGCCCCAGCACCGCGTAATTCCACAAATGGCCCATGGCGACTCCGGCATAAGCGGCAGCTGGAAAACGCAGCGCGTGAAGCGTTCCGGCTGCCGCAACAATTGCGAGGGCACCGAGGACCTCAGCCCAGAACCCCGCAATGGCGATCTGCCGCCGCACGGCCTCCGAGGGGGCTGCGTCGGCGTGGATAGCCCACACCAGGCGCCAGCGATCCCGGCCCCACACAAGAGGGATGCCGTTTGCTTTCGCGATGGCCCAGTGCCCAGC
>JAKQKQ010000185.1 GCA_029560585.1 Verrucomicrobiota bacterium
GGGTGTACTTGCTGCCGCGCACCACCCAGATGTCGGAGGCGTCGTTGGCGCGCGCCGCGGGGGTGATGCGGGTGCCGTCGAAGAGCCGCTCGCGGATGGCGAGCTGTTCCAGGTTATAGGCGGAGAGCAGGACGATATCGACCAGCCCCTGGCGGATGACGGCCCGGATCTGCGCGCGGTAGTCCTCCAGGGTCTTGTAGCAGCCCTCCGTGGCGTTGAAGCCGTGGGGGCAGGCGTCCCGGCTGGGGCCCGGCGCCGTGATCCCGAAGCCCATGTCCGCGTCCTTCGCGTCCGCCAGGATGAACTCCCGGCAGCCGCCGGGGTCCGCGTGGATCGCGGCCAGTTTCTCATCGAGGGTCTTGCTCATGGAAGAGATGCATCTTGCGGAAATCCCCATGCGATTCAAGCAACTCCGCGACGGATTGAGTGTGGCATGGAAACCTCATCCCCCGCGCCCATCGCGATGGTGCGGCGGGCGGGCTTTTCAACGGGCCGTTATCATCCAACGCTTTGATCCGCCAAGCGGCCGCCCCTCGGGAGATTGACCCGAAGGGCGGGTGCCGTAAAATTGAATCAGGCTTCAAGATTTGAGGAGGGCCGGAATGAGACGGACAATGGCATGGGGCGCGGGCGTTTTCGGATTTGCGTGCTTGGCCATTCAGTTGATCCCCATCGATCGGCGGAATCCGCCTGTCGAGACGGAGGTGACCGTCGCCCCGGAACTGCGCGCGGTGCTCCGGCGTGCGTGCTATGACTGCCATTCGAACGAGACCGTGTGGCCATGGTATTCTCGGATCGCGCCGATCTCGTGGCTGATCGCCCACGATGTCCACGAGGGCCGAGACGAGATGAACCTCTCGGCATGGAATCGTCTCGCGGCGAATCGGCAGGCACACGCCAGGCGGGAAATCTGGGAGGAGGTGGCCGAGGGGAAGATGCCGCCGCGGCTCTATGTGTTGGCACATCCCGCCGCCCACCTGTCCCCCAAGGACAAATCGCTGCTGCGCGAGTGGTCCGCGGCGGGGCAGCACCGGGGAAGGGAATGAGATGTGGGAGCGCTCTTGCGCGCGATTCGCGCATGGAATCGCCTCGTAGGAGCGCGCTTGCGCACGAATCGAATCGCCTGCAAGCAGGCTCCTGCTGCCCGGCAGGCCCGCATGTTGGTGTCCAGCGGGTCGCGAGTCTATTCTCGAGTCAGCCCCGCCGCCTGCGTGGGTCAACTTCGGGTGAGTGGCATTCACGCGATTTGACGTTCTCGCGCCATTTTGTCCGACTTCCCAAGATCGGCCTGGCTGCTAGTGTTCTTCATGATGGCGTCGAGGGTGAAGATCGAGCGGAGGCGTGAACCTTTTCTCTACGAGATTGAGCACGCCGAGCGGCAGTTGCTGTTGGGGCGGCGGGAGCGGGGGGCGGATCTCGAGAGCGCGGTGCGGGTGTTCCTGGAGTTCTTGCGCGGGTACGAGTCGCTGGATTTTGAGGGGCCGTGCGTGACGGTATTCGGCTCGGCGCGGTTCAAGGAAGATCACCCCTACTACCGGATGGCGCGGGCGCTGGGGAAGAAGCTGGCGCAGGAGGGATTCGTGGTCATGACCGGCGGTGGGCCGGGCATCATGGAGGCCGCGAACCGCGGGGCGAAGGAGGGCGGGGGATTCACGATCGGCTGCAACATACGCCTGCCGCACGAGCAGAGGCCCAATCGCTATCTCGACCGGTTTGTGGAGTTCGAGCATTTCTTCGTGCGGAAGGTGATGCTGGTGAAGTACTCGTGCGCGTTCGTGGTGTTCCCCGGCGGCTTCGGGACACTCGACGAGACATTCGAGGCGATCACGCTGGTCCAGTGCGAAAAGATCGAGCGCTTTCCGATCGTCGCCATGGGCACAGATTTCTGGATCCACATGCACGACTTCGTCCGGAACGCCCTCGTCGCGGAGCGGACCGTGACCCGCGAGGATCTCGAGATCCTGAAGCTGAGTGACTCGGTGGAAGAGGTGGCCCGTTACATCCGGCGCGGCATCCCGGCGGCGCTGGCGCGCCGCATGCGCGAGCGATCGAGGGCATGAAAGGAGATAATGGGGTATGAAGATCACCATACTTGGGGCGGCCGGCGGAGAGGTGACGGGTTCGGCGTACCTGGTTCGCACGGGTGCCGCGCAGGTGCTGATCGATTTTGGGATGTTTCAGGGGGGGCACGAGGCGGACGAACTCAATCACGTGCCCGCCGAGCTGGCAATGGATCGCCTCGATGCGGTGCTCTTGACGCACGCCCACCTCGATCACGTCGGGCGGCTGCCGCTGCTGGAGAGGGGTGGCTACGCGGGCCCGGTGCGCTGCACGCCCGCCACGATCGATCTTGCGGGTCTCATCCTGCGGGATTCGGCCAAGGTGCAGGCTTCTGACTTGGAGAGAACCAATCGTCGCCGCCGGCGCGCCGGGAAGGAGCCGCTGGAGCCGCTGTACGACGCGGGCCATGTGGAGGCGATCATGGGGCGATTCGCGGCGGTGCCCTACAACAGCCCCGTGGCGGTGGCCGATGGGATCAGCGCGAGGTTCGTGGAGGCCGGACACATGCTGGGTTCGGCGAGCATCGAGTTGACGGTCGAGGAGAAGGGCGCCCGCAAGACGGTGATCTTTTCCGGCGACCTCGGTCCCTGGGGCGCGCCCATCCTAAAAGATCCCGAGCCCTTCCAGGGCGGGGACATGGTTTTTCTCGAATCGACCTATGGCGACCGTGACCACAAGCCCTTCGCGCAGACGGTGGAGGAGTTCATCGTGATCGTGCGCGAGGCGGCCGCGGCCAAGGGCAAGATGCTGGTGCCGACTTTCGCGGTGGGTCGGGCGCAGGTGATGCTAGCGCTGTTGGCGTGGATGTTCCGGCGGGGCAAGGTGAAGCCTTTTCCCGTGTACCTCGACAGCCCGATGGCTGTGCAGGCCAGCAAGATCTACGAGGAGCACCCTGAGTTGTTCGACGAGGAGACCCTGGCCTTCCTGCGCGAGCGGCCCATAGCCGAGGATCTCGAGATGGCGCACTCGAAGGCGACCGTCACGCCAGAGGAATCCAAGGCGCTCAACGATGTCCGGGGGCCCTGCATGATCCTGGCGGGCGCGGGCATGTGCAACGCGGGCCGCATCCTGCATCACCTGCGCCAGAACCTCTGGAAGCCGGAGACGCGCGTGCTCATCGTCGGCTACCAGGCCCATGGGAGCCTCGGCCGCCTGCTCGTCGATGGCGCCAGGGAGGTGAAGATATTCGGCGAGCCGATCGCAGTGCGGGCGAACGTGCACACACTGGGCGGTTTCAGCGCGCACGCGGGCCAGCGGGATCTGCTGCACTGGTTTGGGGCCCTGGCGCCATCGAAGCCGCGCGTGATCCTGACACATGGTGAGAATCGCTCGCGCGAAGCCTTGGCGAAGTGCATCCAGAACAAGTTCGGGATCCGCAGCTCGACGCCGGGGCTCCACGACACCGTCGAGCTTTGAGTCACTCGAGGCGGATGTCGCTCGCCGTCCACGAGCCGGGCGGCGGATCGACGATGCCGGGCAAGACCTGCCAGGCGATCGCCATCTGCAGATTGATCGCCACTTGGCCACCCCCGGGATGGCGAGCGACCAGGGTTGGCAGTGCCGCGATCTTCTTCGCCAGGGCGAAGCGCTCCGCTTTCGCCCGGGTGGGCCCGGTGACGCGGAAGTGCTGCGCGGAGCCATCTGCCATGATAAGGCGAAAGTACTGCACCCCGCGCGTGCCTGGTGGCGCATCGGTAAGTTTGATCTTGGTCTGAAGGCGCCGCGCCGCGGATTCGCTCGCGAAGTCCTCGCCGGTCATCCAGTCGATCAGCTCGATCTCGAATGGGTAGCGCCAGCCGGGCTCTGTGCCAGCGAGATGCAAGAAGTGCACGGTTTCCGGCCGGATCGCCGCGAAACAGAGGGTCTGGGCAAACCACCAGGGTTCGTGGACGAAGAGCGATTCGGGCGGCGCCTTCGAGAGCGTCGCGGGCAGCTGGGAATCCGCGTCGAGATCGACGCGTATGACGCGCCCACCGGCGAGGCCCAGGCGCAATATGATTGGCGATGACATGGCACAATGTACTCAGAATGAATCAAATGTCGCGCCCGGTGACGCATTGGACGAACCAGATCCATGCGGGCTAAGCCCGTATATTTCACAGCCTAGCGGCTGTGAACTTCCGGGCTTTGGGAAAGCCGCGCCATGAAAGCCATTTATTGGGAAAGTTCAGGCAAAGACTGGGTTCTTTCGAGGTTGCAGAGTGTGTATCGCGGATCGATGGCCCCAGACCCTCCAAAATCGCGTTTTTCGGAGCGCGGTTTTCCTCTGAGCCTGCATATTTCACGGGGAAGCGTGAAATATGCAGGCTAGATGGCCGTCTCAGACGAATCTGATCGTCCATCTCATCCGGCTTCAAAATGGGGAGGGCCCGCGGCCTGAGGCTGTCTCAAAACTCAAACGCCTTGCGCGGAACATCCAACAATCAATGCCCATCTGATGATAGAGGGGACTTCCAATGGCGTGCGGCGCGCGACAATGCACGGCATCTCACAGAGATGCCCACAGATTTTTGTAGGCCGCCTGTGCCAGGCGGCGCGGTTCAGAGGTTTTGAAACACGCTCAGGCCGCGGGCCCTCCCGGCGGATGCGTCAGAACCAAACGAGACACCGCACTAGGCGCACCACGGGCGGGCCCGGTCGCGCGCGGCAAGGTGGGCGGCGCTGGCGAGCCTTGCGTCCTCGGCGACCTGAAAATCGAACATGCCGGCGAGGATGAAATCGGCGCCGTTGTCGAACGCGAATTTGAAGGCGTCTTTCGGCAGAATGGCGCCGGCCGCCATGACCTTGTAGGCGATCCAGGGTTGCTTGATGTTCGCCATGCAGGCTGCCGTTTCCTCGGGGTTGATGCACCAGATTCCGTGCGGCCGCTCCTGGCAGCGGTGCGTGCGATAGAAGTCACTCTTGTCGGCCGCCAGTTCCTCGGGGGTCGGGCACGATGGGTACTTCAGGTGGTGGAAGGTCTTGAGATAGAAATCGCATTCTATCTTGGCCGCAAGGCAGGCCTTGAGCGAATCGAGGTTGTGGCAGGCCATGCCGGCGGGCAAACCCGTGGCGCGGATGATGTCCACGAACTCGCCCACGCGCTTGACGTTGCCGTTGGCGACGAGCGGATCGACCGCAGCACCGTGGACATAGATGCCGGACGCCCCGCCGTCCACGAGGCGCTGCACGACCTCCATGAAATCCGCCGCCTCCTTCGCCTTGGGTTCTGGCGCCACGAAATGCCTCATCTTGCCGCCGTGCTTATCGCGGTGTTCCTTGAGGAGGCCCAGCACGCGGGGCTCGTCGTGCGTCATGAATGCGTTGACGCCGTTGGCCTCGGCCACCGCGAACGTCTCGAGTATCTTCGCGTCGGTGTTGTACTGGCGGGAGAGATCTTTGAGATACCACAGGTCGCGCTGGTGCATGTGGCAAGTGATGATGTTGGTGCCGAGGATCAGGCGCCCGATCTCCATGTCGCCGATCTTGCCCTTGCCCAACGCCGCGCCTCCCGCCGTGTTCGGGGCGGGGGAGGGATCGGCCGCGCGCGTCTCGCCGGGGACCGCCGCCCCGATCGCGCCCAGGGCCGAAGCCGCGATGAAATCTCGCCTCGTAACTTTTTCTCTGGAGCGTCCTCGGGTGTCCATCTGGATATAATACGGCATGGGGGTCCGGGGTTCAATCTCCGCGATGGATCCAGATTCCCATGGGGCGTCGCGCGGCGGCATCCGATCTTGACTGGGGGCCTCGCATGCGGCAATCGCGACTTCAGGTGGTGTCCCGGGACGGCGGGCTCCCGAGATCATGATGAGTGACAAATTCGCGCCAGTTCTGCTCTTTGCGGCGGTGATGATCGCGGGAGGCGAGCCGGTCGCGCCACCGTGGTCCCCGGAGTACAAGATCAGGCCCTCGGACAAGCAGAGGCTCACCGCCGCCGATGTCGTGGGGCCGGATGGCATCGTGTATCCGAATTGGACCCAGTGTGGGGTGCCCGGGGGCATACCGCGCGTGGCCGACGCAAGGAGGATCGAGGATTTCGGGGCGCGGGCGAATGACGACCTCGATGATGCCGGGGCGCTGGACAAGGCCTGTCAGTCCGTCGGCGAGAACGGAGGCGGGGCCGTCGTTTTGGGCGCTGGCACGTATCATCTTGATCGGCCCGTCACCATCGGCCACGACAATGTGGTCATCCGCGGGAAGGGTGCCGACAGGACGAAGGTGATATTCCGGTACGCCATTCCGCCGTCGGGGGCGGCGTTCTATGGGATGCGGGATGGCGACCGCGTCGGTGCCGGCGCGGTGATCGAGTTGCACTGTCGACCGACCGGCCTGATGGCGATGCAGATCCACATCGATGGCAAGCCCGTGCACGCCTGGGAGCGCAGCACGCATTCCGGCAACACTTTCGCGACGCGGGTGCCGTGGGGCACGCTCGCGAAATTCCCCGATGGGCGACACCAATTGCGCGGTGTTGGGCGATACAAGGACGGCTCCGAATGCGCCGCGACGATCGGGGTGACCCTCGATCGGTCGCTCAAGGCCGCGGCACCCCCGTATTCGCAGGCGGCGATCTGCTTCCGGGGCGCGGGGGAGCAGGGGCCGCGGATCAAGTTGGCCGCCGACGCGAGGCGCGGCTCGAGTGAACTGGTGCTCTCATCCGCCTCCGGAATTGCCGCTGGAGACCGCATTCTGATCGAGGGGCCGGTGAGCGATCGGTGGCGCGCCCTGACCCGGAACAAATGCCCGCACGGCACCTATCGGCGGTATCAGGTGGCTGTGGAGAGGGTCGACGGCGACACCATCACACTGGGCCAGCCGCTGCGACTGGAATTCCCCGTCGCCGATGGCTCTTTCGCTCAGAAGATCCTCCCGATCCGGCGATGTGGCATCGAGGATCTCTACATTGAGCAGACCGAGAATCTCTGGATCACGACCGTGCTGTTCAGCAACGCGTGGGAGTGCTGGGCGAGGGGCGTGCGCGTCCGGATGTGCGGCCGGCATCCGGTCTATGCCGGCGGCGCGAAATGGTGCGAGATCCGCGACTGCGTCTTCGACGACGCGTGGTTCAAGGGAGGCGGGGGCACGGCGTATGGCGGATGGGAGAACGCATGCGATTGCCTGATGGAGAACATCGAGACATTCAAGTTGCGCCACGCGCCGCTGGTGCAGTGGGCCGCGAGCGGCTGCGTGATCCGCAAGGGCGTGTTCCATGATTCCGACGCGCAGTGGCATTCGGGCTGGACCAACGAGAACCTGTTCGAGCAGTGCGCCGTCACGGTCACCAAGGGGAATGGGGCCTACGGCTACGGGGCATGGGGTTCGCCGCCCGAGGATACCGCCCACGGTCCCAACGGGCCGCGTAACGTCGTATACAACTGCGACTTCAATTCGCCGAAGGCGGGCCTCTGGATGGGCGGGATGAACGAGGGGTGGATCATCGCCTACAATCGCTTCGTCGTCGGCGAGGGACCGGGCGTCTTCATGAAGGACTGCAGTTTCGACCACATCTTGTCCGCGAACGTCTTCGTCCTGAAGGGTGGTGCGTCGCCCATGGTCGAGATCAAGACGGCGGACTGCGTCGGGGTCGAGTTGCGGGGGAATCTCCTGTACGGCGGCAATCGGAAGTTCGTCGGTGGCGGGGGGCAACTCGCGGTGGAGGACGACAATCAGGCCCGCGCGTCCGGTTCGCCGGACCGGCCCGCGCCCGCGGTCCCATCGATCTACGAGTGGCAGCAGGCGCTTTCCCAGAAGATCCGGCGGTAGTGCGCGTCGGGACGCCGACGGGGGAAGTGTGGCCATGGGTGCGGATCGGAAAGATGGGCGAGTAGGATGACTCGGGCCGCGGATCGCTCCTGCCTTTTATTTTCACGCCCTTTGGCCGCGAGCCTTGGCAGCCTTGAGGTTTTTTGGGAGATTGTCCGCGTTGAGTCACAGGAAGCCCCCACATGCCGCGGCTGATCCCGCGCGAGGTTGCGTTCGCCGGGGACGCGCCGTCCTGCGATGGATGACGGCCGGGACCCTCGCCGTCCTCGCGTTCTCCGGGTGCGGGGCGGCACGGGAGCGTGCGGATCTGGTTTTCATCAACGGCGTGGAACCCGAGAGCCTCGACCCCGCTATCATCTCGGGCCAGCCGGAAGGGCGTCTGGTGATGGCGTTGTTCGAGGGACTGACATCGCGGGATGCGGCGGGCGTCGTCGGCCCCGGCATGGCCGAGCGCTGGGAGGTTTCTCCCGACGGCCGCGAGTATACCTTCCACATTCGGGGCGGAGCGCGCTGGAGCAACGGCGACCCTCTGACGGCGCAGGATTTCGTGCGATCGTGGGAACGCACCCTCAATCCCCTCACGACGTCGCCCTACTCCGAACTCCTTTTCTCGGTCGATGGGGCGGAGGATTACGCCAAGGGCAAGCTGACCGATTTCTCCAAGGTGGGCGTGGCGGTGGTCGACGATCGGACGCTGCGGGTGCGTCTCCGTGCGCCGACGCCCTATTTTTTGGAATTGTGCGCGTTCCAGACGCACTACCCCGTCCATCTTTCCAGCATCGAGCGTTACGGGATCGACTGGATCAAGCCGGGCAAACTCGTCTCCAATGGCGCGTACCGGCTGGTGGAATGGCGGATCAACGACCGCATACGTTTGGAGGCAAACCCCCACTACTGGCGCGCCGCCTCGGTGCGCCTGAAGACCGTCGAGGCGCTGCCGATCTCGCAGGCGACCACGGCATTCAACTTCTACAGCACCGGCCTGGCGGACCTGACGCTGGACAAGGGCGTCGTGCCACCGATGTTGCTGGACGAATTGCGGAAGCGCCCCGATTGCCACATCGCGCCGGTCCTCGCGACGTATTTCTATCGCTTCAACGTGACGCGGAAACCCTTCGACGACCCGCGGGTGCGGCGCGCCTTCGCAATGGCCCTGGACAAGCAGTTCATCGTGGGCCGCATCACGCGAAACGGTGAGCCCGCGGCGGGCTCGTTCACACCGCCCGGTATCCGGGGCTATGACCCGCCCCGCGGGTTGCCCCATGACCCTGACGCGGCGCGGCGCCTCCTAGCCGAGGCAGGCTATCCCGGCGGTTCGGGGTTTCCGCCCTTCGGGTTGCTATTCAACTCCACCGAGCAGGATGAGGAGATCGCGGTCGCGGTGCAGGATCTTCTGCGGCGCGAGCTGGGTGTCCGCGTCGAACTGCGGCGGCAGGAGTGGAAGGTGTACCTCAATTCACTCAATCGTCTCGACTTCGACATGGCCCGCTCCACGTGGGTCGCCGACTACCCCGACCCGAACACGTTCCTCGATTGTTTCGTCACGGGTCGCGGGAACAACCGCACCGGCTGGAGCAACGCCCGCTACGACTCCCTATTGGACGCGTCGAACCGCACCCTCGATCCGGCCGCGCGCTTCGGGCTGATGCGGCGGGCCGAGGAGATACTGGTCGAGGGCGATGTGCCGATCGCTCCGGTGTACCATTACGTCGGGGTGAAACTCTACGACGCGCGCCGCATCGGCGGCATCGTGCTGAATCCGATCGACGAGTATCCGATCCGCGAGATGTATCGCATCGGGGGTCCCCCATGAGCCGCGGCGTGCTCATGCGCGTGCTCGGCGCGCCGATCCTGCTCCTGGCGGTGGCGTGCCTGACCTTCGTGCTGATGCGCGCCGCGCCCGGCGGTCCCTTCGACCGCGAGAAGCAGATCCCCGAGCAGATCCTCCGCCAGCTCGAGCAAAAATATAAGTTGGACGGTCCGGTCTACGATCAGATGGGGCGGTACCTGTGGGATGTCGCGCGCGGCGATCTGCGACTCTCGACCCAATACCGCAACCGGACGGTCAACGAGCTGATCGCGCAGACGCTGCCGGTCTCGATGATGCTGGGAGCCACGGCTTTCGCCATCGCGGTGATGGGCGGGTCGGTGCTGGGCATCTGTGCGGCCGCCGCCCATAATCGCCCGACGGACTACGCGCTGATGGTCCTCGCTCTGGTGGGCGTGTCGTTGCCGAGTTTCATCCTGGGGCCGCTGCTGATGCTGGTGTTCAGCTTCTGGCTGGGATGGTTCCCGGTGGGCGGTTGGGGGGAACTTCGGCAACTGTGGCTCCCGGCATTCGCGCTGAGCCTTCCCTACATGGCCTACATCACGCGGCTCGTCCGGGTGAGCATGCTCGAGGTGCTGGGCGAGGACTACGTGCGCACCGCGCGCTCGAAGGGCGTCCCCGAGGGCCGGGTCCTCTTCGTGCACGCCTTCCGGAACGCCGCGCTGCCGCTGGTGTCGTATTCGGGTCCGCTGGCCGCGAACATCCTGACCGGCTCGCTCGTCGTGGAGACCATCTTCAACGTGCCCGGCATGGGGCCGTTCTTCGTCAACAGCGTGCTGAACCGCGACGTCTTCCTCACCGGGGGCGTCACCCTGATCTACAGCGCGCTGCTGGTCGCATTCAACTTGCTGGTCGATGTCGCCTATGTCTGGCTCGACCGGCGCATCCGGCTGGACTGACGCCATGGACCGCGCCTTCCTCCGCCGCTGCTTCGCCAACCGCAGGATCTCCGTGTCCGTCGCGATCCTCGCCGCCGTCGCGCTCGCCGCGGTCATCGGCCCGTGGCTCTCGCCGTACAGTCACGATCAGCTCGGCCCGCTGCGATTCGCCGGTCCGGGTGCGGTCCATTGGGGCGGCACCGACCTGCTCGGGCGCGACGTCATGACCCGGGCGCTCATGGGCGCCCGCATCTCGCTGCTCGTAGGCCTCTTCGGTGCGGTGGTCAGCCTGATCATCGGCGTGAGCTACGGCGCGATCTCCGGTTACGTCGGTGGCAAGACCGATGCGATGATGATGCGGCTGGTCGACATCCTATATTCGATTCCGAGGCTGGTGTTCGTCATCGTGCTCATCAGCGTCCTCGACTTGCAGGTGCGCGCCGCGCTGGTGCGCCTCGGCCACCCGGAATGGGCCCCGCAGGCGAAATTCATCCTGCTCTTCGCCGGCCTCGGCGCCGTCCAGTGGCTGGCGATGGCGCGGATCGTCCGCGGGCAGGTGCTCAGCCTCAAGGAGCGCCAGTTCGTGCTCGCCGCGCGCGCGCTCGGCCAAGGGCACGCGGCCATCATCGTCCGCCACATCCTGCCGAATCTCGTGGGGATCGTCATCGTTTACCTGACGCTCACCATCCCGGTGGTCATCCTGGAGGAATCGCTGCTGAGTTTCCTCGGCCTCGGGGTCCAGCCCCCGATGGCGAGCTGGGGCACGCTCATCGCGCAGGGGGCGCAGACCATCAATCCCGTGAAGAGCTACTGGTGGCTGCTGGTCGTGCCGGCCGCCGCCATGGCCCTTACGCTCATGGCCCTCAACTTCCTCGGCGACGGGCTGCGCGATGTCCTCGACCCGCGCGCGCGGCGCTGAATCAAGACCTCGGCAGCCGCTCGCGTGAGCGCTGGGCCGCATCGACAAAGACTAGGAATCTGTCGGACTTAGGCCGACAGATTCCTCTGGGAAAACCGAGCCATGAAAGCCATTTATTGGGAAAGGTCAGGCAAGACTGGGATTCTTTGCGGTTGCAGAGTGTGTTTCGCTGATCGGTGGCCCCAGGGCCTCCAAAATCGCGTCTTTCGGAGCGCGGTTTTCCTTTGAGGCTGCATGTCTCACGCGGAAGCGTGAAACATGCAGAATGAAGCGATTCACTTTTCAAATGCCCGGCGCCCATGTGTTTGCGAAGCGCTAAAGCTGCGGGCGTCAAGGCATCGGATGCAGAGCGGATCACGCGAATTTATGCCCGTGAGTGGTTTGATTATGAGAATCTTGGAATGCACGATTGCATCCGAACATCTTTTCTGTGGATCTTTATTATTGCCGAGTCTAGATTATACGAATGGTCGATGGCGTTCAGCCTAGGCTTCGGGCTTCTGGGAGAACGCGGGGAGGAAGATGCAATGAACACCTGTGACAGCCTCAGTGGGCCAATTCGACAGGGGAAGCGGAAAGGGGTGAGGGTTCTGTCCGACAATTGCGGGATGTTGTGCCTCGCTGTGGTATCGTTAGCCGGTGTTGCAGCGGATTCGCGCGCCGACCAGGTGACGATCCACTGGCCGCACGGGAAAACCGCTGCCGTGGTGGTCGAGCGCGGCGCGCGGGGAGAGGCGATCTTTGGACGAACGCCACCCGCCGGTTCTCCCGGCGAACCGGCCCTGCCCCGGGAG
Organism: Verrucomicrobiota bacterium; assembly: GCA_029560585.1. GTDB lineage: Bacteria > Verrucomicrobiota > Verrucomicrobiia > JADLBR01 > JADLBR01 > JADLBR01. The sequence goes on from JAKQKQ010000185.1 coordinate 12,223, forward strand.
GTGATCCAAGTACTACTGCCGCCGGGGGCCAATCCGCGATCAGTCACCGCATCCCTGCGGGATCCGGTTGTCGAGGAACTTCCTGGGGAATGGGATGTGCCACCGGTGCCGCCGGTGGCCATCAGCGCCCGACCGGGAGTGCCCATTTGGCCGCAAGGGCGTACGATAATCAAGAACCGGGACGCCGAAATCTATGGGGCGAATGCGGTTTGGCCTCCTTCGTTTGTAACGCGTGTCACCGCGGGCGAACTGCGTGGATGGCGCCTGGCGGAAATCCATATCCGCCCCTACCGATACAATCCGGCGACCAGGAAACTCTTGCGGCTTAAGGCCGCCAGGCTGTGCATCCAGTTCGATCGCGTGTCCGCCAAAGTTGCAGCCTCGGTCTTCACCGGTCGGGCGGCTGCCCAAACCCGCAAGTCGGTACAAGACCTCGTGGTGAATCCTGAAGAGTTTGCGGCGCAGTACGAAACCGCTCCCGACGCCGAACCCCCCGCGGCGCAGTCCCAGCGATATGTCATCCTGACGCGTTCATACATCCAGTCGGCATCCACCCAGCTTGCGGCGTTCGTGAGTGCCAAGCAGGCTCAGGGTTTCGACGTCAGCGTCGTGACCGAGGCAGCCTGGGGAGGTGGCACCGGAAATGCCGCCGCCGAGAACATCCGATCCTGGCTCGCCGCCAACTACGCCTCCCAGAACATCAAGTACGTGCTGTTGATCGGCAATCCCAACCCGAGCACCGGCGACGTGCCGATGAAAATGACGTATCCTCAAGATTACAATACTTCTTATCCTGACTGCCCCACCGACTATTATTACGCCGAACTCACCGGCGACTGGGATCTGGATAACGACGGCCTTTTTGGCGAGTATGACGACGATTGCGGGCCCGGCGGCGCCGAGCGCAATTGCGAGGTCGTGGTCGGCCGGATCCCCTACTACGGCAGCGTGACCGACCTCGACACGATCCTGGCAAAGATCATCTCTTACGGCAATGCGACGGAGGCGCAGGCCGCCTGGCGCAAGAGGGCACTGCTCCCCATGGAGCCCAGCGACGACAGCACGCCAGGCTATCAGTTGGGCGAGGAGATCAAGAACTCCGTTCTCATCGCAAAGGGCGGCTGGTCTTATCATCGCGTGTATGACTCCACCTATGGCCTGGCGCCGCCACCCGAAACCACGCCGTGCGACGAGGACAACGTCACGGCCGCCTGGACAGGGAACCCCACCGGCGCGGTCTTCTGGTGGACACACGGCAGCAACATCGGCGCTTCCGACATCATGGACTTGAGCCACGTGGGCTCGCTCGATGACAGCCTGCCCGCTTTCATCTTTGAGTGCAGTTGCCTCAATGCTTATCCCGAGACGCCGAACAATCTCTCCTACTCCCTGCTCAGGCGTGGCGGCATCTGCGCGATCAGCGGGACGCGGGTCACATGGTATTGGATAGGGCAAACCAGTTTTGCCGGCACCACGTCGAATTCCGGCATGACCTTCGAGTACGCTAAGCGGCTGGTGCTCCTGGAGATGCCCGCCGGAGACGCCCTTCAGAACCTGAAAACGGCGCTCGCCCCGCAAAGCGAAACATCGTGGATGAACTATGTTGATTTCAACGTCTATGGCGATCCGGCCGTGGGACTATATACTTTCCTTCCATCTGACGGCCCTGTTCTTGAGGCGGAGCCCGCCACCACGCCCGGAACCCAAAACACGATTTCCTGGCAGGGGGAGCAGGGCGCACCGGGCGCCGAAGTCATGAGCGTGGCCGGGGTCGTGGACTCTCCCGCGACGGAGTCGCCCACGGTTTCGGACCCGGTGCCGGCGAACGTCCGGTCCGCATTGCCCGCGGCCCCGCAAGATTTCGCAACATCAACGGAGTCCGCGCCCGCGACGGGGCCCGCCCTGCCCATGGGCCAAACGTCGCAAACCGAGATCGTCACTTCCAGTCCATCCGTTCTCTTTCGCGCCGGCGAGATCACCGAGGCGGCACCCTCGGTCACGACTGAGGGCGGCATCATGACTGTCACAAATGAAACGCGCCCCCTTCAGCCGTTCATCCCATCTCCCAATGGTGAGCAGGAAAGCAAGCCCCCGACCGAATCTCTCCCCTCCACGCAGACGTTCGGAGAGACCTTCGAGGGGGTGTTTCCCGGCAGCAGTTGGACCCTGTACGGAAGCCCAACGTGGGACGACACCAGCTATGAAAAGCATGGGGGGTCGTGGAGTGGCTGGTGCGCGGAAAGCTCGATGAACCCGGCCGGTGGGTACACGAATAACATGAACGCCTGGATGGTGTACGGACCGTTCAGTCTCAGCGATGCCACCAGTGCGAGGTTCACTTTCTGGTACAAGAATCTTTCGGAAAGTGGCTGGGACTACTTCAAGTGGGGGGCCTCCACAAATGGCACCAGTTTCTACGGACACCAGGTCAGCGGAAATCAGAGCACTTGGCGCTCGGAGGAATGTGATCTCTCGGCTGTGCCAACGATTGGAAATCTCTGCGGCAAGAGCCAGGTGTGGATCGCATTCTGGTTCACCAGCGACTCCTCTGTCTGCGGGCCGACCTACACCGGCGCCTATGTGGATGACATCGTAATCGAGAAAGACTTTGCGCTGCTGGCCGACCTGACGCCCTATCAGAAATCGGGATGGAACGACCGGATCCCGATCGGCACCACGCAATTGGCCGGCACAGACGCCCACGCGTACAGCGGGAAGTATTCCAGCAATCAAACGCTGTATTTCAACTGGGCGTCGATCAATCAGGGTGCGATCGTGGCGTCGAATTATACGGTGCGCGCCGAGGTCACGGGTGCCGGCGGCGGCAGTTGGACGTGGAGTGGCCTCGCCTCATCACCCGGTTACCACACTTATCTCACCACGGATCAGGCTGTGGGCCCACTCGCGGCGGGCGCACACACTTTTAAGGTGTGGGTGGACTACGACGCGACCGTGCCCGAATCGGGCGAGGCCGACAACTATTACGAGCGCACCATCATCGTGCAGTCCTCCGAACCGCCGGCCGACCTGACACCCTACCAGAGGACGGGCTGGAACAACAAGATTCCCATCAGCATCGCGCAAGGGTCGGGCACCAACGACCACATCTACACCGGGAGTTTTTATAGCGACCAGACGCTGTATTTCAACTGGGCCGCGCTCAATCAAGGCGGGCTGGGCGCATCCAACTACACGGTCCACGTCGAAGTGACCGGCACCGGCGGCGGCAGTTGGGACTGGACGGGCCTTGCCACGGCGCCAACCTATCACACCTACCTCACGACGGACCGGGCGGTCGGCCCGCTGGCGGCGGGCACCCACACCTTCAAGGTGTGGGTGGACTACGGCGGGGGCGTGCCCGAGTCGGACGAGAGCAATAACTATTGCGAGCGGACAATCAATGTCCTGGCGGCCGGAGCGCGGGCGGACCTGACGCCGGGCCAGAAATCGGGCTGGAATGACGAGATCCCCATTGGCATCACGCGACTGGCCGGCACCAATGCCCACACCTACTCCGGGAGCTATTACAACGACCAAACGCTGTATTTCAACTGGGCCTCGTTTAGCCAGGGCGCCCTGGGCGCATCCAACTACACGGTCCACGTCGAGGTGACCGGCACCGGCGGCGGCAGTTGGGACTGGACGGGTCTCACCACACTGGCGGGCTATCATACCTACCTAACGACGGATCAGTCGGTCGGCCCGCTCGCCGCGGGCAACCACACCTTCAAGGTGTGGGTCGACTACGCCAGTGGCGTTTCCGAATCGGACGAGGGCAATAATTATTACGAGCGGACGATCGCGGTGCAATCAACCGCCGTTCTGGCCGATCTGGCGCCGTATCAGAGATCGACATGGAACGACAAGATTCCAATCGGCATCACGCAACTCGCCGGGACCAATGCCCACACGTACGCGGGGACCTTTTATAGCGGCCAGACACTGTATTTCAACTGGGCCGCGCTTAATCAAGGCGCCCTGGGCGCATCCAACTACACGGTCCACGTCGAGGTGACCGGCACCGGCGGCGGCAGTTGGGACTGGACGGGCATCACCACGGCCCCGACCTATCACAACTACCTCACGACGGACCGGGCGGTCGGCCCGCTCGCCGCGGGCAACCACACCTTCAAGGTGTGGGTCGACTACGCCGGTGGCGTTTCCGAATCGGACGAGGGCAATAACTATTACGAGCGCACGATCAATGTCGTTTCCACAGACGTGGAGTGTTACGCTGAATGCGCGGACAATGCGGATTTCAATTCGCCTCAGGCGTCGGGGTGGATCCAGGCCACGCAATACACGTTTGGTGGTCTCCAGTCAGGCTGTACGTATTGGTATCGCGTCAAATCACGGAGAGATGACACCGTCAGCGCATGGTCCAATGTCGAGCACTCGCAGCAGGAAGCGCTCTCCCCGTATGATGCCTGGAAGGCGACCCATTTTTCCGCGAAGCAACTGGCCGATCCCGCGATCAGCGGCGACGCAGCCTGCCCCGCTGGCGACGGCATGCCGAATCTCCTGAAGTACGCGCTGGCGCTGGATCCGCACGAACCCCGCGCCGATAGCCTGCCTGGCGCGGCAATCGCCAACGGCTATCTGACGCTCGCCTACCGCCGGTACAAGCAGGCGACGGACATCGCCTTCCTCGTTGAAGCCTGCGACAGTCTCGCGACCGGAACGTGGAGCGCCGAGGGCCTGACGGAAATCTCGCGGGTTGACGCGGGCGACTTCTGGTGGATCACGATCCGCGACGCCTTCCCGCGCGCCAGCCGCCCCAGCCGCTTCATGCGCTTGAGCGTCACAAAACCATAATCGCGGATGTGGAAATGGGGTTTGTGTGGGAATGGGGGAAAATGGGGGGGGGGATGGGGTCAACTCTTGAAACTTGAAAACCGGCGGGAGCCTCCGCTGCTCCTCCGGCATGGCCAGACCGATTCGGGTGGAATCTGAGGGCGCAGGGTATCATCACATCATGGCGAGGGGCAATGAGCGGCGCGAGATTTTTCGGTCGGACAGGTGCCGGGGGCTATTTCTGGAGACGTTGGAGGAGGCCGTCTTGCGGGCGCATGTGGTGGACGCCGGGGAGCACGGGATGCAATTGGTGCGTTATATTCACCTGAACCCGGTTCGACCGCGCAGGAAGAACGAGCGGATCCTGGCTGGGCGGGCTACAGGATTGGATGCGTATCCATGGAGCAGCCATCGCTCGTACGCGGGACTTGCGGGAAAACCGGGATGGCTCTGCTTGGATTGGTTGCGATTTTGGGGCATCAGAGCGGGGTGACGCACGCGGTGAATCGGGTCGAGCCACTGGCGCGGATGGATCGGAAAATCGCCACAAGGCTCGATTCATTCAGGCGGCGAATTTCAAGTTTCAAGAGTTGACCCCTTTCCTGATTGACCTAGGGCGGGCGCAGGATAAACCAAACGAGACCCGGTATGCGATGCATCCATTCTGCCGCAAACGTCGGCGCTGCATTGCTTGCGGTCTGCACGGTCGCCGGGGCGGCGTCCGCGGCGACGTCCCCGCGAGAATCCTCGCTGCCCTGGAAGGAGGCCAACGGGACCCGCATCCCCGTGCCGCCAGCGGAGCATCCGCGTCTCTATCTTCGCGCGAAGGACGTGCCCGGTCTCGCCGCGCGGATGCGCCACCCCGCGCTGCAGCCCGCCATCGAACGCCTTGAGACGCTCGCCAAACGGCACGCGTTTGTGAACATCGAGATGCGCGCGGTGCAACTGCTGCTCAAGCCCGAACCGGAGGCGTCGCGCAAACTCATCGCCGACGCGCTCGCCTTCCTCTCCCGCACCAAGCTGGCCGACCGCCAGGACGCCTGCCGCGAAACCGGCCGCGCGATGGTCACGGGCGCGATTGTCTACGACTGGTTTCACTCCCAGCTCGATGCCGAGGAAAAGGCCGCCTATCGTCGGGAGCTGATTCGGCTCGCCGGGACGCTCGAGTGCGGCTATCCGCCCGTGCGCCAGGGCTCGGTGACCGGCCACAGCTCGGAGGGGATGATCATGCGCGACATGCTCTCCGCGGGCATCGCCATGTACGACGAATCTCCGGAGATGTACGACTTCGCCGCTGGGCGTTTCTTCCGCGAGCACCTCCCCGCGCGCAACTGGCTCTACGATGGCGGCGCGTACCACCAGGGGGATTCGTACGGGCCGTACCGGTTCGGCTGGGACACTTTTCCTCTCTGGATCTTCGACCGCCTCGGCGCCGGCAGTGTCTACAATCCAGCCCAGGCGCAGGTCCCGTACTATTACATCTACGCCACCCGCCCCGATGGACAGCGGCTCCGCGGCGGGGACACTTTCTGCAGTTCGACGAAGCGCGGAGAGCCGTGGCCCATCGGACCAGGCGCGCTGCTGGCCGGCAGCTATTACAACGACGGCCACGCCCTCGCGCATTTCCTCACGCAAGGCGGGCTGCGCGAAGGCGAGGCGCTCTTTGAATTGCTTTGGCGCGACCCGGAACTCAAGCGGATGCCCCCGGACGATCTGCCCAATTGGCGCTATTTCGGCGAACCGTTCGGCTGGATGATCGCGCGCACTGGCTGGGGCCCCGATACCGTAATCGCGGAGATGAAGATCAACGTCTATAATTTCTGCAACCACCAGCACCTCGATGCGGGCGCATTCCAGATTTATCACAAGGGCGCGCTCGCCATCGACTCTGGGCTCTATACCGGTTCCTCCGGGCAGTACGGCAGCCCCCATTGCAGGAACTACGCCTGGCGCACCATCGCGCACAACAGCCTGCTCATTTTCGACCCGGCCGAGAAATTCGGCCGTGGCGACACCTTCGGCAACGACGGCGGGCAGCGCCTCCCCAACGGCCGCTCCGAACCCCGAGATCTCGGCGCCCTCCGCGACCCGAAAAACGGCTACAAGACCGGCGCGGTGCTCGCTCATGGCTGGGGCCCCGACGCATCAAGGCCCGATTACACCCTCCTCAAGGGCGATATCACCGCCGCTTACGGCCCCAAGGCCAGGCGGGTCGTCCGCTCCTTCGCCTTTCTGGATCTCAAGGACGCGAGACTCCCCGCCGCTCTTGTCGTCTTCGACCGCGTCGTTTCGGCGGATCCCTCGTTCCAGAAATCCTGGCTGCTCCACTCGATCGAGGAACCGAGGCTCGAAGGCGCCACGGCCGTCGTCGACCGCACCTCCGACGGCGCGGCCGGACGTCTGCACCTCACCACCCTCTTGCCCGCCGCAATGACCAAGATCGGTGGGCCGGGCAAGGAATTCTGGGCCGCAGGCACGAACTGGGTGAACGACCCGCGGCCCGGCGCCGATGGCACATCGATAGAGCCGGGCGCCTGGCGGATCGAAATCTCGCCTCCCAAGCCCGCGGCCGATGACCTGTTCCTCGTTGTGATGCAGGTCGCCGACCGCGACGGCGGCGCAGTGGCGCCCGTGGCGAGAATCGACACGGGATCGTGGATCGGCTGCGGCATCGGCGCCCCGTCCGGGCTGCGCGTTGTACTCTTTCGGAAGGATGATGCCTCGTCGGCCGATCCCCTGCGGTTCACGGCTGCGGGATCCGGTCCCATGAAGTGCCTCGTCACCGATCTCGAACCCGGCCTGTGGCGCGCAACCCAGGCCGCCACACGCCACGTGCAATCGATCGCCGTGCATCCCGACAGCCGTGCGGCTTATTTCGAGGGACCCCCCGGCGAATGGTCCCTGCAACGGACCCAATAGCCCCGCCTCCGCGCGATTGTTGCCCCCTGCGCAGGCATCCGCCAGGAACTTGGGGCCAGGAACTTGGGGTCAACTCTTGAAACTTGAAAATTGGACAGAGCCTCGCACACTCCGCCGCCATGGCCAGACCGATTCGGGTGGAATTTGAGGGCGCGGTGTATCACGTCATGGCGCGGGGCAATGAGCGGCGCGAGATTTTTCGGTCGGCCCGAGACCGGGGGCTATTTCTGGAGACGTTGGAGGAAGCCGTCTTGCGGTTTGGGTTGTTGGTGCACGCGTACTGCCTGATGCCGAATCATTACCATCTGGTGGTCGAGACGCCGCGCGGGAACCTGAGCCGGGCCATCGGCTGGTTGCAGGTGACTTACACGGTGCGATTCAATCGGCGGCACCGGCGCAGTGGCCATCTGTTTCAGGGGCGGTTCAAGGCGCATGTGGTGGACGCAGGGGAGTACGGGATGCAATTGGTGCGCTATATCCACCTGAACCCGGTTCGACCCCGCAGGAAGAACGAGCCGATCCCGGCCGGGCGGGCCGCAGAATTGGATGCGTATCCGTGGAGCAGCCATCGCGCGTACGCGGGACTTGCGGGAAAGCCTGGATGGCTCTGCTTGGATTGGTTGCGATTTTGGGGCAAGAGGGCTGGGGCGGCGCGGAGATCGTATCGCGCGGCGATGGCCGGAGCATTTGGCCGGACGCTGCCAAGCCCGTGGGACGAACTTCGGGGCGGGCTGGTCCTCGGGACGGATCGTCTCTGGGAGACGACGCGCCGCCTGGTGAAGGCGAAGGAGGCCGATGAGGAATTGCACTGGGCGAAGCGACACGGGGCGAGGCGGGTCCAGCAGGTGGTGAGACAGATGGTGGCGGACGAGCCCGACGCAGATGTTCGGATGTGGGTCCGGGTGAGATTGGGCGGGGAACCGATGGTCGAGGTGGCCCGGGATTTCGAGTATCGGCATCAGAGCGGGGTGACTCACGCGGTGAATCGGGTCGAGGCACTGGCGCGAATGGATCGGAAACTCGCCGCAAGGCTCCAGGCGTTCCGGCGGCGATTTTCAACTTTCAAGAGTTGACCCCATTCCCCCCCCATTCTCCATTCCTGGCGTCCGTTCGTGTTGCGCCCGGCGTAGCCCGCCCTCTAGGCTCGTGCCTATGGCTCGTGCCCTTCGATCGCTCCTGTTTCTCATCGCCCTTTGTCCCCCGGTATCCGCGTTTGCGAAACCGAACATCATCGTCGTCGTCGCGGATGACCTCGGGTACGCCGATGTGCTTTTTAATCCGCGCCATGCCAAGGAGGTGACGACGCCGCACCTCGACTCGCTGGCCAGGCAGGGCGTGATCTGCAGGCAGGGCTATGTGAGCGGCCACGTCTGTTCGCCGACGCGGGCGGGCCTGATGACGGGGCGCTACCAGCACCGGCTGGGCCTGTACACGGGCGGCGAGGCCGGGAGCGGGTTGCCGATGAGCGAGACGATTTTCCCGCAGCACCTGAAGGCCGCGGGCTATGTGACGGGGCAGTTTGGCAAATGGCACCTCGGCCCCACGCCGGAGTGGAGCCCGGCGCTGCGGGGCTTCGACGAGGTCTTCGGGTTCCTCGGCCGCGGGGCGCACGATTACTTCAGGCTTGATGACCCCGCGGACCCGATCTATCGCGGCACCGAGCCCGTGAAGGAAGAAGGGTATCTCACCGACCGCCTGGGCGAGGAGGCGTCGGCGTTCATCTCAAGGCACAGGGCCCGGCCGTTCTTCGTCTATCTGGCCTTCAACGCCGTCCACGCGCCGCTGCAGGCGCCGGACGACGAGATCGCGAAGTTCAACACCGGCAACAAAAACCGCGACACGCTGCTGGCGATGGGCAAGCGCCTCGATGACGCCATCGGGCGGATCGTTGGCACGCTGAAAAACGAAGGCGTCTGGGAGAACACGCTCTTGTTCTTCATAAGCGACAACGGCGGCCCGCTCGCGCAGAGCGCCGACAACGCGCCGCTGCGCGGCGGCAAGCACACCGACTACGAGGGCGGCATCCGCGTGCCATTCCTCGTGTGCTGGCCCGCGCAGCTCAAGCCGGGCGATCTTGTGGCGCCCGTGTTCTCGCTCGACATCCTGCCCACCGCCCTGGCGGCCGCCGGCGTCGGCGCCGTGGACGGAAAGGGCTTCGATGGTCAGAACATCCTCCCGCTGCTGCGCGGTGAGTCGGCGCCGCTGCCGCGGAACCTCTTCTGGTGTTCCGGGAGCGAGCAGGGCTGGTGGGCCGTGCGCTCGGGCGACTCGAAACTCGTGGGGGAGAAGGGAAAGATCGGCCTGTTCGATCTCGCCAAGGACGTTTCCGAGGCCAGCGACCTCGCCGCGCAGATGCCCGAGAAGGTCGCCGAACTCACGAGGCTGCACGACGCCTGGCTCGCCGGCATGGCCAGGCCCGTGAAGGCCGGCGAGAAACGCTACGGCATGGCGGGCGAAACGGGCGAGAAACCCCAGAAGAAGAAGCGAAAGAAGAGGGCCAGGAAGGACAACACCTGACCCGTCCGTTGCCCGTCACTCCGCGACGCCCTGGCCCAGGGGGGTGGCGTGGCGCCGCGCTGGGGCGAAGCGGACCTCAGGGATGATGGCGAGGGTCCCGAGGAACGCGATGCCGACGGCGATCCATGCGAGGGTCGGGATGGGCATGTGTTCGGCCAGCTGGAAGGCGAGGAGGGGACCCACGAGGCCGCGGGCGCCGGTCATGAAGGTGTGGACGGCCATGTAGTCCGCGACGCGGTCGGGGGGCGCGAGCTTCGTCACCCAGAGGCTCCATGAGATTTCGCCGCCAGCCATGTTCATGCCGAAGAGGATGGAGCCCCAGATCAGGCCGAGCGGGGCCGGCATGATGAAATAACAGCCGATGGACACCAGCACGATCACGTCGAGGACGGCGCGCAGCAGGAAGAAGTTGATCCTGTCGAAGAGGTTGCCCCAGATCGAGCTGCTGAGTCGGATGATGCTCGGGATGACGCCGGTGAGCAGGGCCACGGCCGTCGCGGGCAGCGCGATGCCGTAGCGGGCGTTGGCGATGTACTCCACGCGCAGCGGGAACATCATGAGGTTGCCGAAGCCGACCAGCATCCAGCTGATCAGCATGAGTCCGAACTGGCGATCGTGGATCGCGAAGCGGAGCGCCGAGAACGGGTGTCCCGCGCCATCCGGCGTGATGGGGCGCGCGGGATAGCGCGCGATCGCGGCGGAGGCGAAGAGGCTCGCGCAGGCAAAGATCGCCAGCACGAGCCGGGCGCGCCCGATATCGGCCTCGAGCATGCGGCCGGCGCCCCACCCGAACGCGGCCGAGACCAGCACGCGGATGGTGACGGCGCGCGAGAAGAGCTTGCCGCGATCACTGTCGGGATAGTTGTCGCGGTAGATCTGGGTGAAGAGGGGCACGCATGCGGAACTGAGGGCCGTGGCCACCATGGCGCAGGCGACGTAGACGTGGAGTTCCGTGACGATGGCCGCAGCGCCGTAGGCGAGCCCGGCCACCGCCGTGAGCGCCGCCGCGGCGCGGGAGGGCAGGACGCCCATGCGGGTCACGAGGTTCACGAGCGCGGGGGTGCCGACGAAGCCGATGCTGCTCGCCGCGGCGATCCATCCTTTGGCCATCGAGCCGGCGTGGAAGTAGCGCACCGCAATCAGCAGCAGGAAGGTGGTCGCCGCAGTCTCCATGATGCCGTTGGAGACTGCCCGCTGGCAGTCGAGGCGGAACGTCTTGCGCTCAACGTCGGCCGGTGACATGGGACGGCATCAGTGTGCTACTCCTCGCCCACGAATCAATTCGGATCCCTGTCCTCAGCGCCCGCCCTGGCGCGTGGGGGCGAGATATGAGCAGCGGCCATCGGATTGGAACTTGCCCCGGCCGATCTCGATGATTCGCACATATCGGTCGCGCCGGAATCCTGGGCGATTCGCGTAGAAGCGCATGACCCGATCCAGATCCCGTTTTGCGGCGGTGGGATTGTTGCCCCACCCGTTCGGTTGGATGATGACGCGCGACATCGGCACCCCCTCGATCACGGCGAAGTTGACCTTCGTCAGGTCGGTGGGCCGGGCGGCGGGGGGAGGGGCCTTTGCGGGCGCCGGCGGTTCGGCCGCGCGAGCCTGGATCACCGCGGATGTCACGAGCGCCGCCATGAATAGGTGGGGACATTTCATGCGAGGGGCAAAGTTGCGTCGGTTTGCCGCTCATGGCAAGGCGGGGCGTCTCCGCAAGAATGCGCCGTGGCCGGGGAAACTCCTCGGGGTTGAAATCTCGTCGGGGCTCGCGCAGGATCGGCCCATGAAATCATGGACCGCGGCACTGATCGCCGCCCTGTTTGTTCTCCTGGGTGCCGGGATCTGGCTGTATCGTGACCGCGAGAGGCTGGCTGCGGACTTTGCGCGGCTGAGCGGAGAGGCGCAGCGGCTTGGGCAGGAGACGCAGCGGTTATCCGGCGAGGTGGCTAATTCCGCGACCGAGATCGCGAGGCTCAAATCGGCTATCGAGACGGCCCGGCAGGATGCGCAGTCGAAGGCGCGCGCGGAGATCGATAACCTCAATAGGCAGATTGGCGACCTGAAGGCGCAGTTGACCGCGTCGGAGAAGAAGGCGGGCGACCTGGCCGATCGCCTGGCGGCGGCAGAAGGCAAGGCGCGGGTGGCCGAAGTTGGCCGCGTCGACGCGGAGCGCTCGGCGGCCGATGACCTGCGCATGGCGCGCGAGGTCGAACGGCGTCGCGCTGTCCAGAAGATGGAGCACGAGCGCACGCTGGCCCAGGAGAAGGCCGCCCTGGAGCGCCAGATCGAGGAGGCCAGGGTCGCGAGGTTGGCCGCGAAGCGGTTGGCCCAGGAAAAGGATGCCCTGGAGCGCCAGATCGAGCAGGCCAAGGCCGCCCGATCGGATACGACGCGACTGACCCAGGAGAAGGTGGCCCTGGAGCGTCGGATCGAGGAGGCCAAGACCGCGGAACCGAATCCCGAGCGACTGGCCCGAGAGAAAACGGCTTTGGAGCAGCGGCTTGCCGAGGCGAAGGGCCGACAGGACGTCGAAGTGGCCCAGCGCGAGGGGCGCATCGAGATCACCGTCGCCAGCCGCATCCTGTTTGAGTCTGGCTCCGATCGACTGCGCACCGAGGGAATGGAAGTTCTCCACACGCTCGCCCAGAGCGCGGCCAATGACGACCGCGAGATCCATGTCGTGGGCCACACGGATGACCTGCCCATCCGCAGGCAGTACCGGGACCGGTTCGCCACGAACTGGGATCTGGCGGCGGCCCGGGCCACAGCGGCGGCACGCTACCTGATCGAGGCCTGCAAGGTCGCCGCGGGGCGCGTGGTGGTCCATTCGCACGGCGCGACCCGCCCCGTCGCCCCCAATGAAACGGAAGACGGCAGAGCCAAGAATAGGCGCATCGAGATCCTCTTCGTCCCCGCCGGGACGACGAAGCATTGACCGGTTGGCCGGGGCCGTGACGCCCTGTCGGCCGACCAAAGGGCGCCTCTGGGAGTCGGCATGCGGCATGTGCGGTCCCATGACTCTGGCGCATCCCTGCCTGGAGGCTTGGGCGGGCTCCGTCCGTTCGCCCTGAGCCTGTCGAAGGGCGAGGTATCATCAGACCGTCCTTCGACGGCTTGCCGGCCCGCGCTCAGGACGAACGGGAGGACAGCGGTGTTGGGTCAACCGACTCCTCAGGGTTCTTCCGCCGACTCGGGATCGGGATCCGCATGCCTGCGCCCGTGTTCCGCGCCGGCGACGACCAGCGTGATCTCGCCGCGCCACGCGCGCCCGCGATGGGCGGCGGCGAGTTCGGCCGACGTGCCGCGCAGGCACTCCTCGAATTTCTTGGTCAGTTCCCGCGCGATGCAGATCTGCCGATCGGGCAATATCGCCTCGAGCGCCCCGAGGGTCTTGGCGATGCGATGGGGCGACTCGAAGAAGACGGTCGTGGCCGCGCGGTCGCGCAGCGCCTCGAGGGCACGGGTCCGCCGCCCCGATTTCTGGGGCAGGAAACCCTCGAAGACGAAGGGGCAGGCGGGCAGGCCGCTGGCCACCAGGGCGTGGAGCACCGCGGAGGGGCCGGGGATGACCTCGACGGGCACGCCCTCGCGGATGCAGTGGGCGATCAGCCGTTCGCCGGGATCGGAGACGCCCGGCATGCCCGCGTCGGTCACCAGCGCCACGGATTGACCCTGGTCGAAGCATTCCTGGATTCGCCCAAGGCGGCGCGCCTCGTTGAACTGGTGGCAGCTCACGAGTGGCTTTCGGATCTCCAGGTGGCGGAGCAGCACCGAGGCGTGGCGGGTATCCTCGGCCGCTATGACATCCGCCTCCCGGAGGGCGCGGATCGCGCGCAGGGTGATGTCCTCAAGGTTGCCGATGGGGGTGGCGACGACGAAAAGTTTTGCGAGCATACGACGGTGCGGCGATTCGCGGAATCTTTGCGCGACCGTGCGGGGATTCAACTTCGGTTTTCTGGATGGAGGCATTCCTCATGCCTTCGGGCCGAGAGGCTCCAGGCGACAATAGCCGGACGGGCGGCGGCGGTCTTCGCGGGGGGTGAGGCCGAAATGCTTGTGGTAGTCGCGTGAGAACTCTTGCGACCGCGCGTAACCGACGCGAAAGGCGATCTCGGTCATGGGCAGATCGGAGTGCTGCACCAGGCCGCGCGCGTAGCCGAGGCGGATCTCCCGGCGCCGTTTCATGGGTGGCATGCCGGTGGCCGCTTTGCAGGCGCGGATGACCGTGCGCACGCTGAGGCCGCTCAATCGGCGGATGTCGGCGAGGGTGCGAGTTTCCTCCAATCGCGTGCGCAGTTGTTTCTCGATGCGCCACCAGAGTTTCGCGGCCGGTTGCGCCGCGGGCCGGAAACCCGCGCGCGGCAGCAGATGTTCGAGGAGTTCGATCAACGCGCGATGGCAGCGAAGTTGGCGCTCCAGCGGAGGCATTGCGCGATCGCGCCAGAGCGCCAGCAGTCTCCTGCCTTGGCGCAACGTCACGGGGGCCGCCCGCAGCACGCGCCGGTCATCGGGCGGCGGCGGGATCGCCGGCGCATGGAAGTTGATGGTGATGAACCGCCACGGCGCGCGCAGGATTTCGCCGCGCACCGGCTCGTTTTCGTGGTACCAGACCACGGCGCCTTTGCTGAAGACCTCGGCGCGCCCCTCGGCCCATTGGCTGACCGCGCCCGCGGTCACGACGTGCACCAGGTGGCCCGGCAGGCTTTGCGATTGAAAGCCGCCGGTCCGGGTCCGCTCAATCTCGTCCACGAAGACCAATCTCTCCACGGGCGCAGAGAGGCCCGCTTTGTCTGCGATGTCACGTGGCGCGGCCATGAATCTCCGCGGCAGAGGGTGGAACGGGCTGGCAAGAATTGCGACTTTTTTCTGCTGTCGCCGCGAAGCGCCCATGGCGAGGCCATGTTAAAGATTGGCGGTGGCGAAGATCTATTATGTCGGCGACTGGGCGGTGATGCTTGGGCCGATGTTCGCGGAGACGCCGTTCAACTATGCGTGGAAGGGCACGGACGTTTTCAACTACGGCCACTGGCTCAAGGACGCGCTGGAATCGGGCGGCGATCATCAGGTGACGAGTGTGCCGACGTGGGAGTTCTACCGCTTGCCGCCGGGACGCTACGAAGAGGTTCTGGATGAATACGACGCGTTCGTGTTCTCGGATGTCGAGGCGGAGAATTTCCAGCTCGCGCCGCAGTTCTTCGACCGCAGCAAGTTCGGCGCGAAGCCCTTGACGTTTCCCGACCGCGTGCGGCTGACGGTGGAGGCGTTGCGCATGGGGAAACACATGATGTTTCTCGGCGGCTGGCTGAGCTTCAGCGGCGAGATGGGCAAGGGCGGCTGGGGCCGGACGCAGTTGCGCGAAGTGATGCCGGTCGAGTGCCTGGAACACGAGGACCTGCGCGAGAGCACGGAAGGCTGGCGCGGCTGGGCGCTGAAACCGGAGCACCCCATCTTCAGCGGCCTCGATCTGGCCGCGATGCCGCCGATTCTCGGCTACAACATCGTGAACTCGCGCCGCGGCTGCGAAGTGCTGGCGGTGTGGGAAGGCTCGCGCGACCCGATGCTCGCGGTCGGGCAGTTCGGCGAGGGCCGCGTGCTGGCCTACACATCCGACCCGGCGCCGCATTGGGGCTGCAATTTCGTTTACTGGGATGAATACACGCGCTTCTGGCAAAATGCCGCGGCGTGGTTGTTGGGCGATTGAAAGGTGAGACGATGATACACTCCGTTGCCATTCTTGTTCTCCTCGCTAGCAGCGTGCCGGCCGCACAGGTGATTCCGCAGCCGCGCGAAGTGAGTGCCAGCAGCGCAGACTTCGTTCTCGACGCGGATGCCGCCGTGGTGCTTGGCAAGCCGGACGATGAGCAGGACCGGTTCGCGGCGGGGATGGTGTGCGAAGAGTTGACAACGAAGATGGCCGACAAGGCGAAGCGGCCGATCCTCATCGGTATCCCCAGCCGCGACGCGCCCGTGCGCGCCGCGTGTGAGCGACGGGGGTTGAAGGTGACGCCGGAACTCGGCGACGAGGGTTATATGATCGACGTGAGCGCCGACGGGATCGTCGCTGCGGCCAACGCGGCGCCGGGCGTGTTCTACGCGGCGCAGACCCTGCGGCAACTGGTGAAGCGGCTGCCGGATGGCCGCGCGGCCATCGAGGGTGTGCGCATCCGCGACTGGCCGGGGCTGCGCTATCGAGGCGTGCAGGACGACGTGAGCCGCGGACCGGTGCCGACGATGGAGTATCTCAAACAGCAGATTCGCACGCTGTCGGCGTTCAAAATCAATGTCTTCTGCCTCTACATCGAGCACGTCTTCAAGTTTCGTAAATACCCGCGGCTCGCGCCGGAGGGCGGCGAGATCACGGCGGAACAGATCCGGGAGCTGATTGCCTGCGGGCGGAGGCATCACGTCGAATTGCTGCCGCAGATCCAATCATTCGCGCACCAGGCGCACATCCTCAAGCATCCGGAGTTCGCCGAACTTCGCGAGATGCCGGACGGCGGGGGTGTGTTCTGTCCGCTGTCCGAGGGCACCTACAAGTTGTTGGCCGACTTCTACTCGGAATTCGTGCCGGTCCACGACATGAAGTTCTTCCACGTCGGTTGCGATGAGACATTCGAGTTGGGCAAGGGCCGCAGCAAGGAGAAGGCCGCCGAGATCGGCGTGGACGGCCTCTATCTCCAGCACATGAAGCGGCTGCGGGAAATCCTGCTGCCCTACGGCAAGCGACTGATGTTCTGGGGCGACATCGCATTGCATCACAAGGAGATGATCCCGAAGCTGCCGAAGGATTACGTCGTGATGAACTGGACCTACGGCGGCGCGACGAACTACATCGCGCGGCTGGAGCCGTTCAAGGAGGCCGGCCTCGAGCAGTGGGTCTGTCCCGGCGTGAGTTGTTGGCGCCAGATTTTCCCCGATTACGTGACGGCGCGGACGAACATCGCTTGCTTCGTTCGCGACGGCGCGGCGATGGGCGCAGTGGGCATGCTCAACACGGCGTGGGATGACGACGGCGAAAACCTCACCGAATACAACTGGTATGGCTTTCTGTGGTCGGCCGACTGCGCGTGGCAGCCGGAGAGGTTCGACACCGGGCGGTTCGAAGCGGCGTTTGCTCCCGCGTTTTATGGTGCCGACGCGCCGGAACTGACGGAGGCGGTGAACCTGCTTGGGTCGCTGCCTGGCGTCTTGCGCGCGCCGCGCTACACCGACGCGGCCTTCTGGGAAGATCCGTTTGCGGGTCAACGGCCCGCGGGGTCCGATCTCGCAAAGCGGCTGCGACAGATCGTCGAGTCCTCGGGCCGAGCGCGAACGCTCATCGGCCGGGGCCGCTCGAAAGCACGTGTCCACCGGACAAGCCTCGACGCGATGGACTTTGCCGCGAGCCGTTGGAGCTTCCTTGGCCGGAAGTTCCTGGCCGCGGACGATATCGCCGCTGCCTACCGCCGCGCCGCGGAAGATCCTCGAAACCACACGCCGGCCCAGGCCGCGTTGCACGACGGTGCTTCGCGATTGCACGCGCTGGCGGCGGAGGTGTTGCAACTGCGTGACGAGTATCGCAGGCTCTGGCTCGTCGAAAACAGGCCCTATTATCTGGAGACCATCACCGCTCGTTACGACGCGCTCGCCGCGAGGCTGGAAGCGAAGGCGAAGCAACTCGACGAGACACTCGCGGCCTTCGACCAGACCGGACTGTTGCCGGAGCCGGAGAAGCTGAGCCTCGGCGACCGCATCGGAAATCGGCCATGAATCGACGCGACTTTCTCAAGACCGGCGTCGGCATTACTGCCGGCACCTTATTCTCCGGGTGCGTGAAAAACCCCAGACCTCCGGCTTCGCGCCCCGCGCCCGCGAAGACGCCCGCCATCCTCGCATCCTACTCCGCCGGCGGCTCGAAAACATCGCGCTCGGCGAGCGCGCCGAAATGCCCGGCATCAACTACCCGCCCGAGGAAAAATGTTTCTGGACGCGCTGTCTTCACGCAATCGGAAAGCATTATCGCGGGCACCCCGAAGGCCCGCACAGCTACGGATGGTGGGATTCGTGCCCGGGCCGCCATGCGCCCCACCAGTCCGCACAACGCAGGAGCCTGCTTGGAGGCGATTGGAACGGACCAGGGTCGCGGGAATCGCCCGCAGGCGGGCTCCTACAGGACGATTGGAAGGACCGGAAACGGACCGTAAGGCGATCCCCTCTACTGAAAGACGTTCTATGACCTGTGCAGAACGCTTCGATGGACCTCCTCTCACCCACGCTCGCGGCCACACCCGAATTTCGCTCACAAGATGCGTCGACGCCGAGTTTCTCCGGGGGCAGGCGGGGTAGAGGGGAGCGTGAGCGACCCGTGCGACGGCCCAGTCACGGTTCGTTCAAGGAAGGACTCGTCAGTAGGACAGTTCGAGGATCTCTTTGGCGGCGCGGCGCGAGGCGCCCGGGCCGCCGAGCAGGCCGATCGCGCGATCGAGATCCTCGCGTTGTTTCTGCATGCGCGAGGGGTTGGAAAGGAGATCGAGTGCCGCCCGGGCCATCGCGGCGGGGCGGGCGCGCACCTGGATCAGCTCGGGCACGGCGCCGCGGTTGAGAAGGAGGTTGACCATCGCGAGATAGGGCACCTTGATCAGGAACTTGCCCGGAAGGTAGGTGAATGGCCCCACATGATAGTAGACGACCATGGGGGTGCCCGCCACGGCGCATTCCAGGGTCGCCGTCCCGCTGGTGACGAGCGCCAGATGGCACCGCGACATGTGCGTGGTCGTGTAGCCGATCCGCACGCGCACGTCGATGGCATAGCCCACCTCGCGCGCAACGATCTCTTTTATCAGGGCGCCGACTCGAGCGTTGGGGGCCAGGCATATGAACCGCGCCGGGCGGGATTCGTTCATGATCGCGGCGGCCGCCAGCATGACCGGCAGGTGCCGGCGCACCTCTTTCTCGCGGCTGCCGGGCAAAAGCGCCACGGAGGTGGTTTCGTCATCCCGGTCCTCGCCGCGCGACACGAACAGGCGGTCGAGTATCGGGTGCCCGACCCAGGCCACCTTGAGCGCGGGCTGCCGCTCCTTGAACCACGCCTCCTCGAAAGGGAGGATCGATAGCAGCAGGTCCGCGTATTTCTGCAGGAGGGCGGCCCGGCCCGGCCTCCACGCCCAGACCTGCGGGCTCACGTAGTAGATGATTTTGGTCTGCGGCAGGACCGCACGGATGCGCCGCATGAAACGCATGTTGAAGCCGGGGTAATCGATCAGGATGACGGCATTCGGCTGGAGCGCCGAGCAGTCCTTCACGAGCTGGGAGAAAAAGCGCAGGTACTTCGGGAACTGGAGCAGGACATCCCAGATGCCTATCACTCCGTGCGATGCCAGGTCGAGCGACTGGCGCTGTCCCGCGGCCAGCATTCGCTCGCCCCCGGCCCCGTAGCATTCGATCGCGGGGTTGCGCTGTCGCAACGCCTCGATGAGGTCGGCGCCAAGGTGGTCGCCGCTCGCCTCTCCGGCGATCAGGAACACGCGCATGGCCTAATTGCCGCCCGGAGACCCCGCGGCCTCGGCGCGGCTGTTCGCCGCGATGCTGGCCCCCCCACGTTCGCCCGCCCAGATCCGGTCGGTGATCTCGATCGCCACATCCAGGGCGGCCGTCCCCTGCTCGCCGCTCACAACCGGCTCCCGGCGCGCGCGCGCGCACTCGGTGAACGACTGCAGTTCGAGGCGCAGCGGCTCCTCTTTTTCCACGGGCACCCGCTCGCGCACGATCTGCGACTTGAGCTTTCGGAAGATCTCGCCCGACTGGTTCTGGTAATCGAGCGACATGTAGGTGTCCTCTTGGAAAACGCGTATCTTGCGCATCTTCTCGGGGCTGATGCGGCTGGTGGTGATGTTGGCGACGCAGCCATTCTCGAAGCGGATCCGCGCGTTGGCGATGTCCTCGCCCCTGCTCAACACCGCCACGCCCACCGCGTCGATCGAGCTGATCGGCGAGCGCACCAGGTGCAGGATGACATCCAGGTCGTGGATCATGAGGTCCAGCACGACCCCGATATCCGTGCTGCGGCCGGGATAGGGCGAGAGGCGATGCGCCTCGATGAAGCGGGGTCGCGTGAGCCGGTCCTCCAGAACCCTGAGCACGGGATTGAATCGCTCGATGTGGCCGATCTGAAGGACGGCGCCATTCGCCCGGGCCATGCGGACGAGTTCCCGGGCGGGCTCGGTCGAGTCGGCGATGGGTTTCTCCATCAGGACGCTGCGCCCCGCGGCGAGGAATGGCTTGGCCACCTCGAAATGGGTCGAGGTTGGCGTGGCCACGGAGACCGCGTCCACAGATTCCAGCATGTCGCCCAGGGTCGAGAAACACCGGATGTCATACTGCTGCGCGATCGATCTGGCCACCGCGGGGTCGATGTCAAAGACGCCCACGAACTGGACGTCGTCCAACAGTGAATAGATCCGCGCGTGTTCGCGGCCGATGTGGCCGACACCCACGACGCCAATTTTGAGCTTTTGCATAGGCTATCCGATGGCGACGAGCGATACCCGCAGCCGAGAGGCAAGCTCGGTTAATGCCTCCATGCGCAAAATCAAGGTTTTTCTCGCCTCGATCGCCAGCAGCGCGATACCGGATTCGGCTGCGACCTCGAGGGTCCGGGGGCCGATCACGGGCACGTCGAAGCGCATGTCTTGGGCGGGTTTGCTGACCTTGACGGCCACCGCGCCCCCGTGGCCAAGCGCCCCGCCGCGGCGCATCAGGTCGTTGGTGCCCTCGAACGCCTCGACGGCCAGGACGGTGCCGTTCTTGACCACGACCGCCTGTCCGATGTCCAGGCGGCTGATCTCTTTGGCGATGCGGAAACCGAACTCCGCCTCGCGCAGGGCGCGCGCCTTGGGGCGGGGCCCCGCCCGCCACCCCGGCCCCGGCACCCGATCCTCCATGAAGGTGGTTGCCGGGGCGAGTTCGATGCCCGCGGCCGCGAGCTCGTTCGCGATGGCGCCGAACAACGTCTCCGCGTTGCGCTCGGGCAAGCGCGCGAGCAGCATGAGGGCCTTTATGTCGGGCCTCAGGTCGAAAAGGTTCTTGGGCCGGATCTGGCCGGCCATCACGGCGCGGGTCACGCCGGATGCCTTCAGGTGCTCCAGCATCCGGCCCAATTGGCCGACGCGCATCCAGGCCACCTCGTCGGCGGCCCGCCCGATGGCCGGGTCTGTCTCGCCCTCGAACGCGCACGCCGCGATGCGGGATACCCCGGCGCGCCTCGCGGCCTCGATCCACTCGAGGGGATAGTCGCCCCTTCCCGCGATCAGGCCCATCGGCTCCATCCGCACAGCTTGGGGCACACGATGCCGTGAATCAAACGGATACGGCGGCGAGGCGGGGCGGGGTCAGGGGCCACCCACCTGGATCGTGTCCGACCAGCCTCCCATCGAGGCGTGCTCGGCATCGGAGCAGGGTGCGTTGGTCGGCGCGTCCGCGGGGCTGTCGCTGGCCCGCACGAGTCCTTCCCGGATCAGCCATTCCTCGACTTCCTCGCCGCTGACGTCGGACACGATTCTGCCGCCGATGTCGAGTGTTGGCTGGAGTGTTTGGCCGCTCTTCTGCACCATCTCCGCAAAGTTTTCGGGATCGCCGATAATGTCGCGATCCTCGTACTGGAGATTGTATTTCTGAAGCACGGCGCGCACTCCGCGGCTCCATCCGCACGACGGCTTGAGGTAGGCG
Source organism: Verrucomicrobiota bacterium (assembly GCA_029560585.1). GTDB lineage: Bacteria > Verrucomicrobiota > Verrucomicrobiia > JADLBR01 > JADLBR01 > JADLBR01. The sequence goes on from JAKQKQ010000185.1 coordinate 34,156, forward strand.
ATGATCTTGGGCTGTCCTTTTTCGAGCATGCGGGGAGTATAAATTTGCATTTGAAGACTGCAAATCGGCTAATGGCTCGCGGCGCGCGGGCGGGGTGGGGGGCATGACGCTCACCGAGATCCGGGCGATCCTCGCCGAGCGCGGGCTGGCGCCGCAGCGCCGCTTCGGCCAGCATTTCCTGCACGACGAGAACCTCTGCCGCTGGCTGGTGCGGGAGGCCGGGCTGGGGGCGGGGGAAGCCGTCTGGGAGATTGGGCCCGGGCTGGGCAGCCTGACGGGGGCCCTGATCGGGGCCGGCCACCGGGTCCGCGCGGTGGAGATCGACCGCGGGTTCGCGCGGTTCTTGGAGGAGCGATTTGGCCCGGGCGGGATGCTCGAGGTTTTCGAGGCCGATGCGGTGGCTTTCTGCGAGTCGGGGAGACTCCGGGGCCGGGTGGTGATGGGCAACTTGCCCTACAACGTGACAACGCCGCTGATCATGGCGCTCGTCAGCGGGGGGGCGGTGAGCGAGATGCTGTTCATGGTGCAAGAGGAGGCAGCGGACAGGCTCGTCGCACAGCCCGGTGAGCCCGACTACGGGGCCGTCAGCGTGCTCGTCCAGAGCCGTTGCCGGGTCGCTTTCCTTCGCCGGGTGTCGCCTTCGGTCTTCTACCCTGAACCCGCTGTCGATTCGGCCATCATCCGTCTCTCGGCCCTCCAACAGGCCCCTGACGATGCTGCCTTCACACAACTCAAGGTCTTCGTAAAACGAGGTTTCTCAAACAAACGCAAGCAGTTAGCGAAGCTGCTGGCCGGATGGAGCCCGGGAACCAACCGCCCCCCGCTTGATCGGTCCTATTGGTTCTCCGCCTTGCAATCGCTGGGGATACGCCCCGATGCGCGCGCCGAGGACCTCGCCCCGAAATCCTGGCAGGCCCTCGCGGCCCTTCCCGGGGGCCCGGAAACCAAAATTTCCTAAAAATTTCCCTTGACGGAACCACTGGGGCTGACAACTTAGCCGTTCACTTTAGCCGGCTAAGGCGGGGTGCGCTGTGTCGATCTGCGCGGGAGCGCTGGATCGGAGTGGGGCCCTCGTTGCGGCGGAGCGTCGGCTTGGCCGACGTCGGCTGGGTGGAGACTCGGCGCCCGGAGGCACGACGCGAAGACAGAGAACAGATCGGATTTGCCCACGTAGCTCAGTCGGTAGAGCACGTCCTTGGTAAGGACGAGGTCGTCGGTTCAATCCCGATCGTGGGCTGTCGGCCGAAGAAACAGAGAGATAGGTCCTGGGCGAGAGAACGAAGCTTGGAACAACCGGCAAACTGAGGAGAAGAGAAGCACTATGGCGAAGGAATCGTTCAAGAGGGATAAGCCCCACGTCAACATCGGCACCATCGGTCACGTCGACCACGGCAAGACGACGCTGACGGCTGCGATCACGGCGGTGCTAGCCAAGAAGGGCTTGGCTGAGGCCAAGAAGTATGACGACATCGACAACGCGCCCGAGGAAAAGGAGCGCGGCATCACGATCAACACCGCGCACGTGGAGTACCAGACCGAGCACCGCCACTACGCCCACGTCGATTGCCCGGGCCACGCCGACTACATCAAGAACATGATCACCGGCGCCGCGCAGATGGACGGCGCGATCCTGGTGGTCAGCGCCACCGATGGCCCAATGCCGCAGACCCGCGAGCACATCCTGCTCGCCCGTCAGGTCGGCGTGCCCGCGCTGGTCGTGTTCATGAACAAGGTCGACATGGTCGATGACAAGGAACTCCTCGACCTCGTCGAGCTCGAAATCCGCGACCTGCTCACCAAGTACGAGTTTCCGGGCGACGAGATCCCCATCGTCAAGGGCAGTGCCCTCAAGGCCCTCGAGGCCGGCGACCCCGCCTCGCCGGACTGCAAGGCGATCCTGGACCTGATGAAGGCCGTCGACGAGTACATCCCGATGCCCGAGCGGCCCAAGGACCAGCCCTTCCTGATGGCGGTCGAGGACGTGTTCAACATCGAAGGTCGCGGCACCGTGGCCACCGGCCGCGTCGAGCGCGGCGTCCTCAAGCGGATGGAGGAAATCGAGATCGTCGGCCTTAGGCCCACGCAGAAGACCGTGGTCACCGACATCGAGATGTTCCGCAAGCTCCTCGACAGCGCGGAGGCTGGCGACAACGTCGGCATCCTGCTGCGCGGCGTCAAGAAGGAGGACGTGGAGCGGGGCCAGGTCATCGCCAAGCCCGGCTCGATCACCCCACACAAGAAGTTTAAGGCCGAGGTGTACGTGCTGACGAAGGAGGAGGGAGGCCGCCACACGCCTTTCTTCAGCAACTATCGTCCGCAGTTCTACTTCCGGACCACCGACGTGACCGGGACCATCAAGTTGCCCGAGGGCGTCGAGATGGTGATGCCCGGCGACAATATCTCTATCGAGATCGAGCTCATCGCCCCGGTGGCGATGGAGAAGACGATCCGTTTCGCCATCCGCGAGGGTGGCCGGACGGTCGGCGCCGGTCGCGTTTCGGAGATCCTGGAGTAAGATTGAAGCTCAGGTCGCGACGGCGCGGGTGGATCGCCGAACAGGAGAGTAGCTCAATTGGTAGAGCAGCGGTCTCCAAAACCGCCGGTTGCAGGTTCGAGTCCTGTCTCTCCTGCCAGATCCCGGCGGGGGGGCGGACACCCAGGCCGTTTCGACCGAGCAGGTATTTGCCGTGAATCTTTTCATCGCACAGGCTAACGAGTTGACCGCGGGGCCGCAGGGCGGCGCCGCGGGTGTCCTCCACTGGCTCCGGCTCAACTGGGGCCTGGTGGGGTGGATCATCGGCCTCGCCATCCTGGCGCTGGTCGCGTGGCAGAACCGGGCCCTGGTCCGCAAGTTCTTCCGCGAGGTTCTGGTGGAGCTCCGGAAATGTTCTTGGCCGTGGGACCCGACCCAGAGCGGCCTCCGCAAGTACAAGGAACTGATCGACTCCTCGGTCGTCGTCCTGGTGTCGATGGTCCTCTTGGGCGCCTACACCAGCGTCGTGGATTTCTTCCTCGTGAAGGCCACCGGCCTCGTCATTCACTGGAAACTCTAGGGATCGCATGACCGACGCCAATCCACAGAACGGGCTAGAGTCAGAGGCCGCCCCCCAGGGGGTCGGCGGAGAGGCACCGGCCGCGGATGTCGCGCCCGCCGAGGAGCCGCGGCACCCGGACTATGAGAAGGCGCAGTGGTTCGCCCTGCACGCCCTGAGCGGGCAGGAGTACCGCGTTCGCGACCATCTCATGCGGCGTCGCAAGACCGAGGAACTCGGGGATGTCATCCACGAGGTGGTCGTGCCCACCGAGAGGATCTCGGAGGTCAAGCGCAACAAGAAGATCGAGACCGAGCGCAAGCTTTACCCGGGCTACGTCTTCGTCCGGGCCAACCTGCTCGACGAGAATAACAACATCATCGAACGGACCTGGTATAGCCTGCGCGAGACCCCCGGCGTCATCGGCTTCGCCGACGGCCAGAGGCCCATCCCCATGCGCCAGGGCGAGGTCGATGCGATGCTCGCCCAGATGAAGGCCTCCGAGGAGCGAGTCATCCCGAAGACCAAATTCGCCGTGGGCGACCGCGTGAAAGTCGGGGACGGGCCATTCCTCAATCAGGATGGCGCCGTCGAGGAGGTCTACCCGGACAAGGGCCGCCTGCTTGTCTCGGTGAGCATCTTTGGGCGCAGCACCCCCGTGGAGCTCGAATATTGGCAGGTGGAAAAGTCGTAGGATATCATGGCTAAAGAGATTGTCGCGCAGATCAAGTTGCAGATACCGGCGGGCCAGGCCAACCCGGCGCCGCCCGTCGGCCCCGCGCTGGGCCAGCAGGGCGTCAACATCATGGCCTTCTGCAAGGAGTTCAACGCCCGGACGCAGAAGCAGGCCGGCGATATCCTTCCGGTCGTGATCACCGTTTTCAAGGACAAGAGTTTCACGTTCATCACCAAGTCGCCCCCGGCCGGCGTGCTGCTCAAGAAGGCGGCCAAGATCGCCAGCGGTTCGAAGGAGCCCAACAAGATCAAAGTGGGCCAGGTCACCCGGGCGCAGGTGATGGAGATCGTGCGGCTCAAGATGCCGGACCTCAACTGCTCGGACGAGGAGGCGGGGTTCCGTATCATCGCGGGAACCGCCCGCCAGGCCGGCATCGAGATCGTGGGTTGACGTGCTCTTCGCGTCCCGCCGGGTGGCGGGGCGGCAGGGAGCGAGGCGTAGGAGATCCCGGCACCACCGGGATCGGAAGCACTACGGGAGACAGCGCAGTGGCGAACAAGAGAAGCAAACGTTACAGGGAGGCGGCGAAGCTCGTCGATGGCGAGCGTCAGTATCCGCTGGCCGAAGCAATCAAAATCATAAAATCCATGCCGCCGGGCAAGATGAACCAGACACTCTCTCTGGCGTTTAAACTGTCCGTCGATCCCCGCCAGAGCGACCAGGCCGTCCGGGGCACGGTCAACCTGCCCCACGGCAGTGGCAAGGCCGTCCGCGTCCTGGTCTTTGCCAAGGGCAAGGCCGCCGAGGCGGCCACGGCGGCCGGGGCCGATATCGTCGGCTTTGAGGACCTGGTCAAGAAGGTCTCCGAGGGCTTTCAGGATTTTGACGTGGCGGTCGCAACGCCCGAGGCCATGCAAGAGGTCCGCAAGCTGGGCCGCGTGCTTGGCCCCCGCGGCCTGATGCCCAACCCCAAGACCGGGACCGTCACCGACGACACCGCCACCGCCGTCAAGGCGTGCAAGGCCGGGCGCGTCGAGTTCAAGGTCGACAAGGCCGCCAACCTGCACGTGCCATTTGGCAAGGCCGCATTCTCCGAGGAACAGCTTGTCGAGAACGGCATGGCCGTGGCCGATGCCGTGTTCAAGGCCAAACCCGCCTCCACCAAGGGCACCTACATCGAGCGGGCATTCGTCAGCGCCACATTCTCGCCGGGGCTCAGGCTCGAGATCGGCTCGCTCGCCTCGAAGAACAACTGAGCGGGCATCGCGACAGGAGGAACCACGAAATGAGACCCGAAAAAACGATGCTGCTGGAGGAAGTCAAGCAGCGCATCCAAGATAGCCCCTACGCGATCATCACCGACTACACCGGCCTGAAGGTGTCGGAGATATCCGAGCTGCGAAAGCGCCTGCGCGCCGTCGGGGCACGCTACACCGTCGTCAAGAATTCCATGCTCCGACTGGCCGCAGAGCAGCTCGGTTGGCCCGAGTTCGGCGGGCTGTTGGCCGGCCAGACGGCGATCATCGCCGGAAGCCGCGATGTCTGTTCCGCCGCCAAGGCCGTCAAGAATTTCGCCGCGGAGTTCAAGCGGCCCGTCATCCGGGGCGGCGTCCTCGATGGCAGGCTCCTCGCGGCACCCGATGTGGCCGCGCTCGCCGATCTGCCCTCCAGGGAGGTGCTGCTCGCGCGCCTGCTCAGCGTCATCAGCGCGCCCGCCACGCAATTGGCCAGGATCATCCAGACGCCGGGCGCACAGCTCGCCCGCGTCATCAAGGCCAAGTCCGACAAGGGGGATTCCTGAGAGCGCCAGAAGATTTGCGCCGGAGGAAGCGGTGCACCCGCTGCGGCCGGCGCCAAGAGAGAGAACAAAGAAGGGCAGATAATCCAAGGGTCGGCTACCCCTAGTCCCGGAGCCCTTCGGGATTAATTGGGCCGCGGGTGCGGCCCGCTAGGAGACCGGCCAAAGGTGAGGTAAAAATTATGGCAGCAGATCTGGATTCGATCGCTGAAAAACTGAGTGGGCTGACGGTCCTCGAGGCCGCCGAGCTCGTCAAGAAACTCGAGGAGAAGTGGGGCGTTAGCGCCGCCGCGCCCGTCGCCGCCGTCGCGGTTGCCGCGCCCGGTGCCGGTGCCGCCGCCGCCCCCGCCGCCGAGGAGAAAACCGCCTTCGACGTCATCCTGACGGATGCCGGGTCGAACAAGATCGGCGTGATCAAAGAGGTCCGCGCGTGCGTCGCGGGGCTCGGCCTGGCCGACGCCAAGGCCCTCGTCGAGTCGGCGCCCAAACCCATCAAGGAGGGCGCGACCAAGGAAGAGGCAGCCGAGATGAAGAAGAAGCTCGAGGCCGCCGGCGCCAAGGTCGAGATCAAGTAAAGGCGTTTCGATGTCCTGCCCCGACCGGCGCGAGCCGCGCGCGGGGCAGTGATCGGGCCGCCATGTGGGCCAGACGGAGAGCAAGCGCGGGACTAAGCCATGCGGGACAACGTGAAGAAAGAAGACAGGATCTATTTCGGTAGGATTAGCGAGGCGCTGGAGCCGCCGAACCTCATCGAGCTCCAGCTCAACTCGTACAGGGATTTCCTCCAGACCGGCGTCCCGCCCAACAGGCGAAAGCCCGAGGGGCTCCAGGGCGTCTTTGTGGAGGTCTTCCCCATCGAGAGCTACGACGGCAAGGTCAAGCTCGAGTTCGTCAGCTACGACATCGGCGAGCCCAAGGTGACCGCCCTCGAGTGCCAGCGCGAGGGGTTGTCCTTTTCCGCCCCGCTCTATGTGACGTTCCGGCTCCGCGATGAGAATGCGGGCAAGGCCGAGGTCAAGGAAGAGCGCGTGTACATGGGCGAGCTGCCCCTGATGAGCGAGGCCGGCACGTTTATCGTCAACGGCGCCGAGCGCGTCGTCGTCAGCCAGCTCCACCGGAGCCCCGGCATCTGCTTCGAGAGCACGGTGCACGCCAACGGCAAGATCCTCCACTCCTTCCGCATCATCCCCGATCGAGGCAACTGGATGGAGGTCATGTTCGACACGAGCGACCTGCTGTACGTCTACCTCGATCGCCGCAAACGGCGCCGCAAGTTCCTCATCACCACCTTCCTCCGAGCCCTGGGCTACGGCTCCGACAGGGAAATCATATCCCTCTTCTATCAGATTGAGAAACTCCAGCTCGACGGCGAGCTCGACGACGAGCAGATCGCCACGCGCGTGCTCATCGCCGATGCGATCGATCCCGCCAACCCGGAGATGGTCCTTGCCCGCGCATTCGAGCCCATGTCCCGCACGATCGTGCGGCAGCTCCTCGATGCCGGAATCTCGCAGGTCGATGTCATCGACACCCGCGACGACGACGCCATCGTCAAGGCGCTCAAGAAGGACCCCACCCGCGACACCGAGGACGCCCTCAAGGACATCTATCGTCGCCTGCGGCCCGGCGATCCGCCGACCCCGGCGAACGCCCGCGCCCTGCTCAAGCGCCTCTTCTTCGACCCGAAGCGCTACGACATCAGCCGCGTCGGCCGCTACAAGATCAACCAGAAGCTCGGCCTCGAGGTCGGGCTCGACACGCGCGTCATCACCAACGAGGACATCGTGGCGGCCACCCGCTACCTCCTCAACCTGCGGCGTGGCGAGGGCTCGGTCGATGACATCGACCACCTTGGCAGCCGCCGCGTCCGCACCGTTGGCGAGCTTCTCTCCAACCAGTGCCGCACCGGCCTGGCCCGCACCGAGCGCCTCGTCAAGGAGCGCATGACCCTCTTCGACGTCAACATCGAGGGCATGACGCCCCAGAAACTGATCAATCCCAAGGCGCTGTCCGCCGCGATCCGCGACTTCTTTGGCCGCAGCCAGCTGTCGCAGTTCATGGACCAGATCAACCCGCTCTCGGAGCTGACGCACAAGCGGCGCCTCTCCGCGCTTGGCCCGGGAGGCCTGTCGCGCGAGCGCGCGGGCTTCGAGGTGCGTGACGTGCACCCCTCCCACTACGGCCGCATCTGCCCCATCGAGACCCCCGAGGGCCCGAACATCGGCCTCATATCCTCGCTGAGCTGCTTCGCCCGCGTCAACGAGTACGGCTTCATCGAGAGCCCGTACCGGCAGGTCAAGGCCGGGCGCCTCACCGGCGAGATCCACTACCTCACCGCCGACCAGGAGGAGAACTACGTCGTCGCCCAGGCCAACGTCGCCGTCGACGACAAGGGCCACCTCTCCGACGCCAAGGTCACCGTCCGCTACCGCGGCGAGTTCCTCGAGGTCGAGCCCAACCGCGTCAACTACATGGACGTCTCGCCCAAGCAGCTGGTCTCGGTCGCCGCCAGCCTCATCCCGTTCCTGGAGCATGACGACGCCAACCGCGCGCTGATGGGCTCCAACATGCAGCGCCAGGGCGTGCCGCTCATCCGGACCGAGGCGCCGCTCGTCGGCACCGGTCTCGAGGGCCGCGTCGCCCGCGACTCCAAGGCCGTCATGACCGCCGTCGCGCCCGGCAAGGTCGCCTCGGTCTCCGCGGACTTCATCATCGTCACCAAGGACGGCGAGCTGCCCGAGGGGCGCAAGCACTTCAAGACCGATGCCGACAAGGGCATCTGGGTGTACGAGCTGAAGAAGTTCATGCGCAGCAACGCCGGCACCTGCGTCAACCAGAAACCCCTCGTCGCCAAGGGACAGCGCGTCCACGCCGGCGACATCATCGCCGACGGCCCGTGCACATCCGGGGGCGACCTCGCGCTCGGCCGCAACATCCTCGTGGCCTTCATGCCATGGAATGGCTACAACTTCGAGGACGCCATCCTCATCAGCGAGAAGGTCGTCAAGGACGACATCTACACCTCGATCCACATCGAGGAGTTTGAGATCAGCGCCCGCGACACCAAGCTCGGCCCCGAGGAGATCACGCGCGACATCCCCAACGTTGGGGAGGAGGCGCTCAAGAATCTCGGCCACGATGGCGTCATTCGCGTCGGCGCGGAGGTCGGCCCCAACCACATCCTCGTCGGGAAGATCACCCCCAAGTCCGAGACCGAGCTCGCCCCCGAGGAGCGCCTCCTGCGCGCCATCTTCGGCGAGAAGGCCGCAGACGTGAAAGACTCCTCGCTGCGCGTGCCGTCCGGCGTCTACGGCATCGTCATGGACGTCAAGGTCTCCTCCAACATCAAGAAGAACGAGCGGATCAAGATGACGCCGCAGGAGGCCAAGCGGCAGCTCAAACAGATCGACGACGAGTACAACAAGAAGGTCACCGAGCTCAAGGACAAGCTCACCGAGTCACTGTCCAACATACTCCTGGGCGAAAAAATCCCGCTGGACGTGATGAACGGCGAGTCCGGCGAGATCATCATCCCGGCCAACCGCAAGATCACCAAGACCCTCCTGCGCAAGCTCGCCGACGTCTACAACCACATCGAGATCGACCCGAGCCCCATCCGCATCAAGATCCGCGAGATCATCGGCCAATACGAGGGCAAGTTCGAGCAACTCGAGCACGAGAAGATGATGCAGGTCGACCGCATCGAGAGCGGCGATGACGTGGATCCTGGCATCATCAAGCAGGTCAAGGTCTACGTCGCGAGCAAGCGCAAGCTCAGCGTCGGCGACAAGATGGCCGGGCGGCACGGCAACAAGGGCGTCGTCGCCAAGATCGTGCCCGAGGAGGACATGCCGTTCCTCCCCGACGGCACGCCCGTCGAGATCGTCCTCAACCCGCTCGGCGTGCCATCGCGAATGAACGTTGGGCAGGTGCTCGAGACGCACCTCGGCATCGCCGCGAAGATGCTGGGATTCAAGGTCGCCACGCCGGTGTTCGACGGCATCAAGGAGGCCCAGATCCGGGCCTATCTCGAGGAGGCCAAGCTCGATCCCGACGGCAAGACCTATCTCTATGACGGCAAGACCGGAGAGCGTTTCGACCAGCGCGTGGTGGTGGGCTACATCTACATGCTGAAGCTCAACCACCTTGTCGCCGACAAGATCCACGCCCGGGCCGTCGGCCCGTACTCCCTGGTCACCCAGCAGCCGCTGGGCGGCAAGGCGCAGTACGGCGGCCAGCGCTTCGGCGAGATGGAGGTGTGGGCCATGGAGGCCTACGGCGCCGCCTACACCCTGCAGGAGTTGCTCACCGTCAAGTCCGACGACGTGTCGGGCCGGACGCGCATCTACGAGAGCATCGTCAAGGGCGACAACTCGCTGCAGGCGGGCACGCCAGAGTCTTTCAACGTCCTGGTCAAGGAGATGCAGAGTCTCTGTCTCGACGTGAAGGTCGGCGAGCGCTCCTCGGATCCGATGCCGCCGCCCAGCGCCACTGCGCTGGAGACCGGCGAGCCCCCGGCCCCGGTGGCTGTGGATGATGACGAGGAGTGACCCGAGATCGGCGGCGAGAACGGGCCGGATGGTTTTTTTGTTGGTTGAGGAATGATGTGGCGTGGGCCGGAGACGCGGGCGACCGCGGTCCCGCCCCGCTAGGAAGGAACGGGAAGAGCTATGAGCAGTCAGGCGGTGCGAGAGACGCTGGGTCTGGAGAGGTCGGTAGGTTTCGACACGGTGGGGATCACCGTGGCGTCCCCCGACACGATCCGGTCGTGGAGCCGGGGCGAGGTCAAGAACCCGGAAACCATCAACTATAGGACGTTCAAGCCCGAGAAGGGTGGGCTCTTTTGCGAGCGCATCTTCGGGCCCACCAAGGACTGGGAGTGCGCCTGCGGCAAGTACAAGCGCATCAAGTACAAGGGCATCATCTGCGACCGCTGCGGCGTCGAGGTCACCCTCGCGCGCGTCCGCCGCGAGCGCATGGGCCACATCGAGCTGGCCGTCCCCGTTTCCCACATCTGGTTCTTCAAGTGCATGCCCAGTCGGCTGGGCCTGATGATGGACATGACCGCCCGAACCCTCGAGCGGGTCATCTATTACGAGGATTACATCGTCATCGACCCCAAGGATACCCCCCTCCAGTTCAAGCAGCTGCTCAGCGAGCACGAGTACCGCGAGGCGCAGGAGCAGTACGGCGACGGCTTCATCGCCAAGATGGGCGCGGAGGGAATCCGCGAGATCCTCAAGAAGGTCGAACTCAAGGAACTCCAGGTCGAACTCGACGAAGCCATGCGCAACACGCGCAGCAAGCAGACGCGCAAGAAAATCGCGAAACGACTCAAGCTCATCCAGGGCTTCATCGCGGCCGGCATGCGCCCCGAGTGGATGGTCCTCGAGGTGCTCCCCGTCATCCCCCCCGACCTTCGGCCCCTCGTGCCGCTGGAGGGTGGCCGCTTCGCAACCTCCGACCTGAACGACCTCTACCGGCGCGTCATCAACCGCAACAACCGCCTGCGGAACCTCATGCAGCTCAAGACCCCCGAGGTCATCATCCGGAACGAGAAGCGGATGCTGCAGGAGGCCGTCGACGCCCTCATCGACAACGGACGGCACGGCCGCGCCGTCATGGGCGCCGGCAATCGCCCCTTCAAGTCGCTGTCCGACATGCTCAAGGGCAAGACGGGCCGCTTCCGCATGAACCTCCTCGGCAAGCGCGTCGACTACTCGGGCCGCTCGGTCATCGTCATCGGGCCCGACCTGAAGCTCCACCAGTGTGGCCTGCCCAAGAAGATGGCGCTCGTGCTCTTCGAGCCATTCATCATCAGGCGCCTGAAGGAGATGGGCGTCGTACACACCGTTCGCAGCGCCAAGAAGATGATCGAGCGCCAGGAACCCGTCGTGTGGGACATCCTCGACGAGGTCACCCGCGGGCACCCAGTCCTGCTCAACCGCGCGCCGACCCTGCACCGCCTCTCTGTCCAGGCCTTCGAGCCGACCCTCATCGAGGGCGAGGCGATCCGCATCCACCCGCTGGTCTGCACGGCCTACAACGCCGACTTCGATGGCGACCAGATGGCCGTCCACGTGCCGCTATCCGTCGAGGCCCAACTCGAGGCCCGGATCCTGATGCTGGCTCCCAACAACATCTTTTCGCCCTCCAGCGGAAAGCCCGTCACGACCCCCTCCCAGGACATCGCGCTCGGGTGCTACTACCTCACGCTCCCGCCTCGCGAGAAACGCAAGGAGGGCGACCGATACCCGCTGTTCGCCGACGTGGATGAGGTGCTCTTCGCACACGGCGAAAAGAGCGTCCACACCCACAGCCGCATCATGCTCCGGAATCCCGATTTCGGTCGCAAGACGATATTCGGCGACGAGAAGAAGAAGTACATTGAGACGACCGTGGGCCGCGCCATCTTCAATGACATCTGGCCCAAGGAGGTCGGCTTCTTCAACGAGATCGCCACCAAGAAGAAGCTCGGCGAGATCATCCTGCGCTGCCACCAGCACGCCGGCCCCGCGGCCGCCGTTGAGTGCCTCGACAAGATGAAGCAGCTCGGTTTCGAGGAGGCCACCCGCGCCGGCATCAGCATCGGGATCGCCGACATGATCATCCCGCCCGAAAAGCAGCGCGAGATCGATCGCGCCCAGGCCGAGATCAACAAGGTCGAGAAACAGTACCACGCCGGCATCATCACCGACGGCGAGCGGTACAATAAGATCGTCGACATCTGGACGCAGGCCGGCGAGCAGATCGCAAACGTCCTCTACAGCACCCTCGAGCACAACGAGGGCAAGGACGAGTTCAACCCGGTCTATCTGATGGTGCACTCCGGCGCCCGCGGCAACCGCGCCCAGGTCAAGCAGCTCGCCGGCATGCGAGGCCTAATGGCCAAGCCCTCGGGCGAGATCATCGAGCGGCCCATCCTCGCGAACTTCCGCGAGGGCCTCACCGTGCTGGAGTACTTCATTTCCACCCACGGCGCCCGCAAGGGTCTGGCCGATACCGCCCTCAAGACCGCCGACTCCGGATACATGACCCGCAAGCTCTGCGACGTCGCCATGGACGTCATCATCTCCGAGCAGGACTGCGGCACCGTCAACGGCATCTGGGTCCAGCCCATTGTCGATGGCGCCGACGAGGTCGTCCGGCTCACCGACCGCGTCCTCGGCCGGACCGCATGCGATGACATCCTCGATCCAATCAGCGGCAAGGCCGTCGTCCAGGCCGGTGACATCATCAACGAGGACCAGGCCCGCGGCCTGGAGAAACTCGCGATCGAAAAGATCAAGATCCGCTCGGTGCTCACCTGCGAGACCAAGTATGGGGTGTGCGTGAAATGCTATGGCCAGAACCTGGCCACGGGTTCCCCGGCGCGCCTCGGCGAGGCGATCGGCATCATCGCCGCGCAGTCCATCGGCGAGCCAGGCACGCAGTTGACCATGCGGACCTTCCACATCGGCGGCACCGCGTCCCAGGTCTTCAAGCAACCGCAGCTCAAGGCGAAGAACTCCGGCGTCGTCAGGTACAACGACCTGCGCACCGTCGAATCGGTCGAGGGCAAGCACATCGTCCTGAACAAGGATGGCAGCGTCAGCATCCACGCCGCAGACGGCCGCGAGCTGGAGAAGTACACCGTCGTGGTCGGCTCCTCCATCTCGGTTGCCGACGGCGCCGCCGTGGAGAAGGGCGCGGTCTTCGCCGAGTGGGATCCGTACAACGTGCCGATCCTTACCGAGAAGTCCGGCAAGATCGAATTCCGCGACATCATCGACGGCGTCACGATGAAACGGGAGATCAACGAGTCCACCGGTCTCCCGGAGATGGTGATCATCGAGCACAAGGAGGATCTGCACCCGCAGATCGTCGTGCTCGACGGCAAAAGTGGCGAGATCGCCGCGAGCTACTCGATCCCTGCCGGGGCCCACGTCGAGGTCAAGGCCGGCAGCACGGTCCGCGCCGGCGACCGCCTGGCGAAGACCCCGCGAAAGATCGTCAAGACGAAGGATATCACGGGCGGCCTGCCGCGCGTCGCGGAACTCTTCGAGGCGCGTCGGCCCAAAGACGCCGCCGAGATTGCCAAGATCGACGGGGTGGTCGAGTTCGCCGGGACCGCCCGCGGCAAGCGCCGCCTCATCGTCAGGGACCAGACGACGAAGTCCGAGGAAGAGCACCTGATCCCGACCAACAAGCACATCATCGTCTACAAGGGCGATTACGTGAAGAAGGGCTCCCAGCTCACCGAGGGCCCGGTGGTGCCGCACGAGATCCTCGAGATCTGCGGCCCGCAGGCGCTGCAGGAGTACCTCGTCAACGAGGTGCAGGAGGTCTACCGCCTCCAGGGCGTCGAGATCAACGACAAGCACATCGAGATCATTGTCCGCCAGATGCTCCGGAAGGTGAAGATCGTCGATCCCGGCGACACGACCTTCCTCTGGGACGAGCAGATCGAGCGCCTCGCATTCGAGGAGGAAAACAGGCGGGTCATCGAGCAGGGCGGCAAGCCCGCCGAGGCGAAGCCCGTGTTGCTGGGCATCACGAAGGCGTCGCTGGAGACCGAGAGCTTCATCTCGGCGGCCTCGTTCCAGGACACCACGCGGGTGCTCACCGATGCGGCCACGCTCGGCAAGTTCGACAAGCTCCGCGGGTTCAAGGAGAACGTGATCATGGGCCACCTGATTCCGGCCGGTTCGGGCTTCCACGTGCACCGGGCCATCCGGCTCGTGGAGAAGGGCGAGCCCGTTGGTGAGCCCCTCGTCAGCCGCGAGTCCGAGGAAGAGGGCAAGTCCAAGGTCCCGCTCGAGATTTCCGCGCAGCTTAACGCCTGACCTGGGTCGTCGCGTTTTTTCAGCGCTGCGGGGACGGGAAACGCCCGTGGCCGTGGGCGGGAGCGAGCTGGGAAACGGCTTGCCGACCTTCGCCGCCGGGGTCCCGCCATCTTTTCGGCTCAAAGGACCGCCGACCGCTCGCTCTGCGCTTGACCCGGCGCCGCGGTGGCTGTCCCATTTCCCCGTGGCGTGGTGGCAATGGTTCTTGGTCTTGTTTGAGCTGGGGGTCGGGGGTGGGGCGATGATCCACGTCATCCTCCGCAAGCGCGACCCGCGCGCGGCCGCGTACTGGATAGCGATCATCCTGCTGGTGCCGCTGGCCGGCGCGGGGCTGTATCTGCTCTTGGGCATCAACTTCATCCAGCGCAGGGCCCGATTCTATCGCGAGGGAAGCGGACTGGATTACGCCGCCGTGGCACCAGGCGCCATCCCGCCCGTGGTTTTTGAGCCCGAGCCGGAGATCATCGCCATGGGACCGCTGTTCCAGGGGTTGCGTCGGCTCTCGCGGCTCGCCGCGACCTCTGGCAATGCCGTGGAGATCCTGCGAAACGGCGACGAGGCCATGCCGGCCATGCTCGCGGCGATCGATCGCGCACGCGAGTCGATCTGCCTCGCCACCTACATATTCGAGTTGCAGGGCATAGGCTCAAAGTTCGTGGATGCCCTGGAACGGGCAAAGACGCGCGGTGTGGAGGTGCGCGTCATGGTCGATGATGCGGGGACGCGCTATGCGTGGCCGCCGGTCACCCGCGAGTTGCGAAGCCGCGGGGTGCCGGTCGCGCGCTTTATGCCGAACCGTTTCGTCCTGCGCCTGCTCTCCATGAACATGCGCAATCACCGCAAGTTCCTGGTGGTGGATGGTCGGGAGGGCTTCACGGGCGGCATGAACATCCGACAGGGCAACATGCTCCGCGAGAATCCGCCGTATCCCGTGCAGGACATCCACTGCCGGGTCAGGGGACCGGTCGTGGCCGAAATGATGCGCATCTTTGCCGAGGATTGGCACTTCTGCACCGGCGAGACCCTCTCCGGCCCCCGCTGGTATCCGGAACTCGCCGCGGTCGGCGACGTGTGCGCGGTCGGCATCCCCGATGGACCCGACGAGGACCTCGGCGTCGCCGCCTCCGCGCTGGCGGCCGCGCTCGCCGCAGCCACCCAGGACGTCCGCATCGTCACGCCCTACTTCTTGCCCACCCCGCAACTCTACTTTGGCCTGATCGCCTGTGCCTTTCGCGGCCTCGATGTCCGCGTCATTGTCCCTTCGAAGAATAACATTCCCCTGATCACATGGGCATCCCGCACCATGTATCCGCCGCTCCTTGAGCGCGGCGTTCGCATCTTCGAGTCCCCGCCGCCCTTTGACCATTCCAAGATCTTTACCGTCGACGGCAAATGGTCTTGCGTCGGTTCCACCAATTGGGATCCCCGCAGCCTGCGGCTCAATTTCGAATTCGATCTCGCCTGCTTCGACGAGATCCTCGCCCGTGATCTCAACCGTGAATTCGACGCTAAACTCAGGGGCGCCACCGAGGTCACTCAAGATGCGCTCGATCGCCAGTCCCTCCCCGAGCGCTTTCGCAACGGCGTGGCCAGGCTCTTCATCCCGCTGCTCTAGGAAACTGTCGGACTTAGGCCGGCGTCCCTCCCATGCCCAGCGCGGCTGCTGTGTGGGTTTTTCAACGGGCCGCTAGGTGGCCACGTGGACAATCGGGTTTCCCGGGGTAGACATCCCTGTGCCGCCGACTGCGCAAGAGAACATGACCCGGGCGATCCTGTTTGACAGCGATGGCGTTCTGGTTGACTCAGAACAGTTGTTCTTTGAGGCAACCCGCGCCGCCTTCCAGCGGGCCGGTGGCTCGCTTTCCCGCGAGCAATGGGCGAGGTGGTATTTGGGGCAGGGGAAATCTTCCCGTGAGATCGCGGGACTGGTTGGCATCTCCGCCTCGCGCGTGGACGAGATGATAGCCAGACGAGATAGGTGGTTTTGGAATCGGATCGACCAGGGGGTGGCGATCCGCCCGGGCGTGATCGAGGCGCTGAATATCCTCGCCGAGGATTTTCGACTCGCGGTTGTGACCGGCGCGTCCCGCGAACACTATGAACGCGTGCACGCTTTATCGGGGCTGCGCGATTTCTTTGAGGTGACGGTCACGAGCGATGAGTGCGAGCACGTGAAACCACATCCCGAGGGATACCAGAGGGCCCTGCAGAGGCTGAGCCTGAAGCCCTGCGAGTGCCTGGCCGTCGAGGATTCTCCTCGCGGCGCGATCGCCGCGCTGGCGGCCGGGATTCCTTGCGTCGTGATCCCAACCCATCTGACGGATCTGCCGCTTTGCCCGTCCGAGTGCGCGCTCCTGGACAACGTGTCGCGCCTCGCGCAATTTCTGGAGAGGGAAACATCCGCGTCATGAAAACGCTGTCGGGGCTGTTCGAGAGCAACAGGCAATGGGCGGCGAAGATCACCCGATCGGACCCCGAATTCTTTCAGAAGCTCGTCCGGCAGCAGTCGCCCGCCTTCCTGTGGATCGGGTGCTCGGATAGCCGCGTTCCCGCGAACGTGATCGTCGGCCTGCAGCCAGGAGAACTTTTTGTGCACAGGAACATAGCCAATCTCGTGGTGCACTCCGACATGAACTGCCTCTCTGTCATCCAGTATGCCGTAGAGGTATTGAAAACGAGACACATCATCGTTTGCGGGCATTACGGGTGTGGCGGCGTGAGGGCCGCAATGGAAAGCCGGCCACATGGTCTGATCGATAATTGGCTGGCCCACATACGGGATATCTACGAAGAGCGGCGGGATGAGCTGATGCTCCTGGCCGACGAGGATGCGCGGGTGGATCGTCTCTGTGAATTGAATGTCGCGGAACAGGTGAAGAATGCCGGCAACACGACCATCGCGCAAGAGGCGTGGGGAAGAGGAGAACCACTGGTGATCCATGGCTGGATCTACCGTATAGCAAATGGACTCTTGAAGGACCTGGGTTTTTCCGTGGCATCGGCCGAGGAACTGAAGGCACTGGAGCGCGGAAGTTAGAGGGGATAAGGAGCACCATCAATCGGGCGCTTGTTGGCGCGGGTTGATCCGTGATAGCATGAATCCATGAGGCGCTGGATGTGGGTTCTTGCCGCGGCGGCGCCGCTCGGGCTGCGCGCCGAGATGGTCATCAGCCATTGTGATGTTGCCGCTTCATGGGAAGGTGGGGTTGGGATCGAGGCACGCGACGTGAAGGAGGGAAAGGGGGCGGTCCGCTGGGCGATTGGGTCAACCCACAGCATCTCCCTTCGCGAGATGCCCCACGATTGGTCGTCGGAATCGGGGCTGAGTTTCTGGGCCCATAGCGCCGTGGCGACCGGCTCGCGGTTCTGGGTGATCCTTGCGTCGGAGGACCCGAAATCCGAGGGATCGGACTACTTCAGTTTCTCCAGCCAAATCGATTTCGTCGGTTGGCGGCGATTCGTGATCCCGTTCGAAGAGATCGGGCGCGTGCGGCACCCGGTGGGGTGGAAGAAGATCGACAGGGTGACATTCCATGCCGCGTGGGATCCGGGAATCAAGCCTGATCCGCGGACGGTGCTGGTGATCGATGACATGCGGGCGACGAGGGTGGCCACGGTGGGTCAGGGACCGCGGATCACGCACGAGGAATTCTGGTCGGCACTGGACCTCGGGCGGCCGGAGTTGGCCGCCGTGGGGGCGGCGGTGGGGCGCAAGGACTTTTCGGGGGCCGCACGGGCGCTGTCCGAGCACCTGCGGCGGCGGGAGCGCCCGCGATGGCTGGTGGATTTCCGCTCGAGGCCCGCGCCCGATCCCAAATACAGGACCGCGGCGGCGGACAAGATCTTGGCGCACGAGTTCACTTTCATCAAAACGACCTACCGGCCGGAGGGCAGGATCGACTGGTCGTTCAATGCCATGACCGAGGGCGAGAGCGCGACCGTCGAATGGAACGCGCAGTTCAACCGCCACTTCCATTTCGAGCGCGTGGCGGACGCATACTGGCACACCGGCCAAGACAAGTACGCGCGCGAGATCGCGGACGAGATGGTCGCATGGATCGAGGACTGCCCGGTGTTGCTATGGCGGTCGGGCAATTCACCGTACCATCACGCGTGGGAGACGCTCAACACGGGCGTGCGGATCAGCAGCACCTGGCCGGATGCCCTGTTCCGCTGCCTGGATAGCCCCGCGTTTACGCCCGAGGTGCTGGTGAAGATCCTCAAGTCGTGGTACGAGCAGGCCGAGCATCTGGTGCGCTGGCCGTCCCACGCCAACTGGCTCACGTGCGAATCGTGCGGCGTGTATTTCGCGGGCGTGCTTTTCCCCGAATTCAGGCGCGCTGCGGAATGGCGGCGCATCGCGATCGAGCGCCTGTACCGGCAGTTGGACGAGGAGGTCTATCCCGACGGCATGCAGGTTGAATTGGCCTTGGGTTACAACAACTGGGTGCTCCGGGAGTTCTCTAGCGTGCTGAAAGTCGCCAAGCACAATGACGCGATCGAGGGCGTGCCCGGCGATTTCAGGGACCGGCTGGAGAAGATGTATGATTATCAGCTCCGCGCGATGCGGCCCGATGGCGTGGTCTGGGGGCTCAACGACGCGAGCGACGCGGCGCCGCGGAAAGCCCTAGAGGAAGGGGCTGAGTATTTTCCGTCACGCGCTGACTTTCGGTGGGCTGCCACCGGCGGCAAGGAGGGCAAGGCGCCGCCTGCGGAGTCGGCCGCGATGGCCTACAGCGGCCATTACATCATGCGCGGTGGCTGGCGGCCAGAGGACCCGCACATGCTTTTCGACGCTGGCCCTTTCGGGGCGGGTCACCAGCACGAAGATAAGCTGGGCGTGCTGGCCTACGCCCACGGCGTGCGCCTCCTCATCGAGGGCGGTAACTACATGTACGACAAGTCCCGTTGGCGGCGATACGTTCTCTCGACCCGAGGGCATAACACCATCCGCGTGGATGATCAGGATCAGCGCCGCAGGGGGGAGCGCGAGAGCTGGGTGCTGCCTTATCCGTTCCAACCCATCGCCAACCCATGGGTCACTGGCCCCGACGCGGACTTTGTGGAGGGCACCTACAATGATGGGTATGGCGCCCCGAAGGAAAAACTCGCCGACGTGGTCCATCGCCGGGCAGTGCTGTTCGTGAAGCCGCGATACTGGATCATCTCGGATGTGCTCGAGCCGTCGGATGACAGGGACCACCGATACCAGGCCATTTTTCATCTGAATGCGGAGGAGGCACGGGCGGATGGCACCTCCGTGAGGACGCTCAGGCCCGACGCGAACCTGCACATCGTCCCGGCAACGTCGGAGGGATTGGGGGTTCGGGTCGTCAAAGGCGTGGGCGAGGAACCGGTGCAAGGATGGGCCAATGGACCGTGGCGTCCGGTCCCGACGGCCCTCTACGAGTGGCAGGGTTCGAGGACGCAGCGGCGCGTTTTCGTCCTCTACCCCACGGCCAAGGGAGAGGCATGCCCCATCGCGCGTGCCAGGGCATTGCCAGTCACCGCATTCGACGGGAAACCTGCCCGGGCCGTGGCCGTCCGGATCGAATTTGCGGACGGTTCGGCCCAAGTGTTCTGCCACGCCGATGCCGGAGAGGGGCCCTGCCGTTTTGGCGAATGGACCACCGACGGCCGCTGCGAGTGGATCGCGATCGGGCCCGATGGGAAGGCCGTGCGCCAGTTTCGGGCGGCGCGATAGTCTTGTCGGGTGGCCCAGGTTGACGGATCTCGCCGGTGCCCAACGAGTCTTGAGACTGTTGCGCCATGGAGAAGGCGGCGCCTTGACACCTCGTGTGGGCGCGCGTTTGCTGGTTGGGCCGCGTGGCGGCAAAGGAGACCCGACGATGATGGCGCGCATGTTCCTAGGCGGGGTGGTCGCGGTGCTGTTGGGGGGCGTTGGCCGCTCCGCAATGACGGACCTGTGGAGCCCGGCGGCGCCGCGCGATGAGATCAGGCCGGAGTTCCGGCAGGAGGCCGGGGCCGGTCGCGATGGGGGCGAGGCCCTGATCATCGATGCGAGAGGATTCGAGGGGGCACACGGATGGTGGACGCGCACAATGCCGGTGGAGGGTGGCAAATCGTATCGGTTTCGGGTTTTCCACAAACTGGATGGCGTGCGTCTGCCGCGGCGATCGGCGTGGTCGCGAATCCTGTGGGTGAATGACAATGGCAAACCCGTCTATCACGACGAAAAGGGGCCGGACGTCCACTTTTCCGAGACTCCGACGCCCAGGGCAGAACCCGAGTATCCGGCGGATGGCGCGACGGATGCGAGGGGCTGGACCGAGGTTTCGGGCGTATTCCACGCTCCCTCCGCGGCGAGGAGGGCGGTGATCGAACTACATCTGCTCTGGTCGGGGGGCCGTGTCGCCTATAGCGGGATGTCGTTGGAGGCGACGGCCCCGACCACCCGAAAGGTGAGGCTCGCCACGGTCCATTTGCGGCCGAAGAGCCCTGAGAAGACACCCGAGGGTAATCGGCGCATGTTCGAGGCGCCGATCGCTGCGGCCGCGGCGCAGAAGGCCGATCTTGTCGTGTTGCCGGAGACCTTGACCTATTATGCGACGGGCCGACCGATGGTCGATTGCGCCGAGACCGTGCCGGGGCCATCGACCGAATACTTCGGGAGCCTGGCGAAACGGCACGACCTCTACATCGTCGCCGGATTGATCGAGCGCGATGGGCGCTTGGTCTACAACACCTCGGCACTCGTCGGACCGGATGGCAAACTGGTCGGCAAGTACCGGAAGGCGACCCTCCCGCGCAGCGAGATCGAATCGGGCATCCAGCCGGGGGATCAGTACCCCGTCTTTGAGACGCGTTTCGGCAAGGTGGGGATGATGATCTGCTACGACGGGTTCTTTCCGGAAGTCGCCCGGCAGCTGGCGATAAATGGCGCGGAGGTGATCGCGTGGCCCGTGTGGGGCTGCAACCCCTTGCTGGCCGCGGCGCGGGCCTGCGAGACTCACGTGTATGTGGTGAGCTCGACTTACACCGATGTTGACAGACGATGGATGATTTCAGCGGTGTTCGGTCACGATGGCAAACCGCTGGCACAGGCGAAGGAATGGGGGGCGGTGGCGGTCGCTGAGGTCGATCTCGACGCGCCGCTGCATTGGCCGAGCCTGGGCGATTTTAAGGCCGAGATACCGCGCCATCGACCCGTCTGGCCGGGCGAGGCGCGGCGATGAAGTTCTGCCGGAACCGTTTCGTGCCTTCAGCGTGCATTGGGGCCCTATTCGCCGTATTGGCGGCACCGCAATCGTGGGGCGAATGGGCGGATCCCGCCCGACCCTTTCGCGTGCGAGCGACGGTGCCGGTCGAGGAATGTGCCACCGATTGCCTGTTGGCGACGATGCCGGTGGACATGGCAAAGGATCTCCGCCAACTCGGCGTCCGCGGCGAGGTGGATGCCTCGTCATTCCGTCTGTTGGAGGTTGGACCAGAGGCCCACGAGATCGCGGCTTCGTTGCGCGATGGCCGCGTCGAATGGGACGTCGGCGCCAGGGCGCCGGGAGAAGAAGCAGCCTTCGATCTCTATTTCAGCCTCACTGGTGCGCCCGGATCCAGAGTTTCCGTGATGGCGGCCCCCAAGGCGACGCCCGATTTTTTTGAGGAGTGTTTTGGACGCCCGTGCGATTTCGACGACGGCGGTTTCGGGGGTATCACGAGCTGGGGGAACCGCCCGGAGTTCATCCGGCGCCGCGTCGAGAACGGTGTCCTAATCCTGGATGTGAAACAGGACGGCTATTTCATCTGGGGGACGATGTGGGGTCCCGAGAGGGAGGGGGTCAAGGCTGTTCGGATCGACGTCGATCGGCGCTGGATGTTGGAGATCAGGCTGCGGCAAAGCATCGAGCGCGCAAATTGGGATCTCTATGGTCGTCCCCTCGGCAAAGAGGATTTGCTGCACCACGAATTCTCGGTGCGGGGGACGAACTGGCAGACGGCGCGCATCGACTTGCGACACGATCTTCGGTGGCACGGCGTGCTCTCGGCCCTGCGAATCGATCCTGCCGGGGAGGCGGCCGCGCGCGTGGATATCGACTGGATTCGGCTCGTGCCGAGCTTGGCCGCCAGGCGTGCGGCGGTGGAGACCCTGGGCGCACCGAGTGCCGAGGTCCGAAAAGTAGAACTGGTTCCCGGCAGCAAGGATGTTGCCGCGGGGAGCGAGCAACTGGTGGCCGTGATGGCGAGCGATGCGGAGGGGAAGCCTGTGCGGGGGCAACCGGTGAGGCTGTGGGTTCACGAAGAACCGGACGGCGTCTTTAGCCTGAACCGCAGGGCGGGCGCTTTGAACGATGCCCCGGGCTTCGCCTCGTTGGCGCTGGATCCGGGCTCGCGGCGCGCCCTCACCGACTCGGCGGGGTGCGCCAAGTTCCGGTATTTCGCCACGCGGATCGCGACAGGGCCCGAGCGTCTGTTGGCGGAGGCTGAGTTCGCAAGAGCGCCGTCCGCCGAGGCGAGCGTGGTGGTGCGCCCGTGTTTGCCGCACCACTATGTTGTTGAACCCGCCCGTCCTCGCATCGTGCGACCGGGAGAACGGCCGACCGAACTTCTCGCGCGCCGGGCCGATGAATTCGGCAATCCGCTGTCCAGCGATAGCCCGGCGCTGTCGTGGGATGCCCCGGGCGCCGAGGTCGTTCCCGCCGCGCCATCGGGATCGGGTGATGCGCGGGCGACGCTGCGCTGCGACCCGGCGACGCGCTGGGTCACCTCGGCGGGGGTGACCGACGCGGCGGGTCTCTCGGGCCGATCGGCGCCGATCTCGTTTCTCCCAGGGAGTCCCAGGCCGGAGCCGGTGCGCCTGCTCCCCAATGGCTATTTTGCGATCGGAGGGAAGGCATGGCTGCCGCTCGGCGGTTTCTACGCCAACTGGGTCGGCCTGCCCACGCCCGATGGCGAGTGGGACAAGCGCGCGTCATTTACCGATGCGACCGAGGCGCAGATCGTCGAGTGGCTCAAGCTTCTGAAATCGAACGGCGTCACCGCCCTGCGATTCATGCTGCGGAGCCACCGCAACAACGGCATGGAGCCCATGGACATCGGCGGCCGGGTGAATCCAGGGCTGTTCCCGGCCTTTCTCCGTTACCTGGATCTGGCGCGGCCATTCGGCTTCCGATTTCTCGTCGTCATCCACGAGGACTATTCGAAGCCGTGCTATTTCAATGGCGCGGCGCTGGAGCGTTTCTGCCTGCCGTGGTACGAGGGGGAGAAGATCGACGGTTTGCCGGCCTTCCAGCGCCGATTCATCCGGGATCGGAGACTGATCGGCGACCCTGCCGAAAAATACACCGACCGCGATGTGATCGCGTGTCAGGACGCGTACGCGCGCGAGATCATCGGGTTGCTCAAGGACAACCCGGCGGTGTTCGCGTACGAGCTGGAGAACGAGATGGTGAATTGTCCCGCGGCATGGGCCGATCACGCCATTGCGACGATCCGTTCGGTGGATCCGGGGACACCGGTCTGCGTGAGCCACGGTGGAGGAGGCCTGATCACGGCGGATCCCGCCTGGTGGAAGGCGAAGACGTCGATCGATTTCTACACGTACCACCTCTATCCCCACGGCACGACCTCCCCGGAGATGGACTATGGCATCGCGACCGATGTGCTGACGCGATACGGACGAATGGGAAAACCGGCCTTCCTGGGTGAGTCTGCGGGCGACCAGTTCTCGTATGGGCCGGATCGCGAGACGCGGCGATGGACCATGCGCGATGTCATCTGGTTTTCTCTCCTCAATGGCAACCCGGGTTGCTTCTTCTGGAACGCGCGGGCGAGCGAGTTCGCCGAGTTTCGTCTGGCGGCGGAGGTGTTTGGGCGCGTGGACTGGGCGACGTTCCGGCGCGAGAGGCCGCCGCTGGCCATTGCCGTGCCGCACGCTCTGGACGATGACAAGTGGTTCCGATCCGAGGCGGGTCGCGCCGCCCACGCGATGATGGGGCGCTATGCGCGGCACTATCTGGACAGGGGCGCCGATTTTGATTTCATCCTTGGGGAGGCTTCGGATCATGCGCTGCATGCGGGCGTCGATCATTTCGCCCCGCCGGATCCCGGGGCGACAGCCTTCGGCATTTCGCCCGGTTACCAGCTCAAGGCGCTCGTGCGCGAGGGAGGCGGCGAGGCGATTCTCTATGCGCGCAATTACGCGGGGGTGCGCCTGTGGGAGTGCGAGAAGCCGCACCGCTGGATCCAGTACCTGCGGGCACGGAAACCCGCATCCTTGCGGGTGACGGTGGCGCTGCCCGGCCGGTTTGATGTGGAAATCTGGGACCTCGACGCGTGCCGTCATGAGATCCGACCCGCGCAGGCGGGCCGGACACTCGAACTGGGCTTAAGCGATCACGACTTTGCCATCCTCCTCAGGAGACGCTGATGCCCTCCGGGTGTTGGTGGGGTGTCCCGAGGTTGGCCCCGTCACCGAGGACCCGCTGGACCATCGTGATCAATTCCGATCTCTTGAAGGGCTTCTGAAGGAAGCCTGAGATGGAGATCCCGCGCATCTTGTCGATGACGCCGGATTCGTCATAGCCGCTGGTCATGATGACCGGGATATTGGGTTTCAGGGCGCGCAGTCGGCCCAGGCATTCGTCGCCGCTCATCTGCGGCATGGCGAGATCGAGGATGACCAGCGCGACGTTAGGGTGATCCGTGAACTGGGCGATGCCCTCCGGGCCACCTTCGGCGGAAAGGACGCGGAAACCAGACCTTTCGAGGTGGCGCGACATGACGGCTAGGATGCCGGTTTCGTCATCGATCACCAGGATCGTGCTCTTGCCATTCCAGTCCACCTTCGGTTCATGCGCGGGTTCGTCGGGTGGGGTGGCATCGCTCGTCGCCTGAAACAGGACCGTGAAGGTGGAGCCTTTCGCGGGTTCCGACAGCACCTTTATGGCGCCCCTGTGCCCGCGCACGATGCCGAGCACCGAAGCGAGGCCCAGGCCGCGACCCGTGAATTTGGTCGTGAAGAACGGATCGAATATGCGGGCCATCGTGGCCGCATCCATGCCGCAGCCCGTGTCGCTGACCTCGACGTAGACATAATCGCCATCGGGAAGATGGTCATCGACATAGGCTTCCGACAGAAAGGCCGCGTCGCAGTGCCTGATCCCGGTGGTGATGGTGATGCAGCCCGAGTTGTTTTCGATCGCCTCGGACGCGTTCATGACGAGGTTCATGACGATCTGGCGCAGGTGTGTGGCATCCAGCCAGACCGCCGGCAATCCATCCGCCAAGCGGAAGTGAACATTGGCGCGTTTTGAGACCGATACCTCGAGGAGACGCACCATCTCCACCACGATGCGGTTGACGTCGACAGCCTCGGTCGTGGGTTTGGACCTGCCCGCGTAGGCGAGCATCTGGCGACAGAGTTCGGCGCCACGTCGCGACGCGATCTCGATCTCCTTGGCCGACGGGAGGAGGTGGGAGTCCCTGGGCAACTCCTCGAGGCACACCTCGACGTGGCCCAGGATGGCCATGAGGAGGTTGTTGAAATCGTGGGCGATGCCCCCGGCGAGCACCCCGAGGCTCTCGAGCTTTTGCGATTGGAGCATCTGGGCCTCGGCGTCCTTCCTCTCCTGCTCGAGCCGCTTGCGCTCGGTGATGTCCTCGACCATGGTGATCGCGTGCTCGATCTTGCCGCTCTCCTGTCGGATCGCGGTGACCTCGACGTTGCCCCAGACGATGCGGCCGTCGGCGCGAATATAGCGTTTCTCGATTCGAAAGGATTCGCGTTCGCCGCGGAAGAGCTCCTCGAACATGCCCCATCCGGGCTGTGCGTCCTCGGGGTGGGTCAGGTCGATGAAGCTCATCGACCGGAGCTGTTCGGCGGAGTAACCGATCATCTCTTCGAACGCCCTGTTGGCGAGGGCGAAATGTCCGCCGCCGTCGACGAGCGCAGTGCCGATCGGCGCGTTCTCGAAAAGGATTCGGAATTGCTCCTGGCTCGCGCGGATGGCCTCCTCATGGGTTCGGCGCTCGGTCACGTCGCGGAAGATGCCTATGGACACTGGGCCCTCCGGCAGCACGATCTGGGCGGTGCCAACGTCCGCGTAAAAGATGGTGCCGTCCTTGCGCTGGACGCGGAGTTCTGGATGGAGGGATACCTCTCCGCGTGCGTTCCTTTCGAACTCGGACCGTATGAAGTCGGCATCCTCGGGAGGGTGCAACTGTTCGACGGTCATCCCGAGGAGTTCCTCCGGGCGGTAGCCGAGTCGGTTGGCCAGCCGCTGATTGACAGCGGAGATCTTCTTCGTGGAGTTCACGACAAGGACGATGCCATCGCCCGCCCCCTCGAACAGGGTTCGAAACTTCGCCTCGCTTTGCCTCATGGCTTCTTGTGCGGCCCGCTCGTCGGTCACGTCGCGGATGATGCCCAACTGGAGCGTGCCCTCGGGCAGGACGACAGGGGTCGAGATGAGGCTCGCGAAGACAGTGGAGCCGTCCTTGCGCCGTAAGAGGATCTCGCGGTGGCGGGGTATTTCGGATGTGGTGTCCTTTCCGAATTCGGCGATGACCTGCGCCGTTGTTTCGGGCGGGTGGAAATCATCGACCCTGAGGTGGACCGCCTCCTCGCGGGTGTAGCCGAGCATGTCGGCGAATCGCTGGTTTACGGCCACCAATTGGCGGGTGCGTGGATCGACGAGCACGATGCCATCGCCCGCGCACTCGAATATCACCCGGAGCTTGGTCTCGCTGGCCGCCAGGGCCCTGACGGCGTTTTTCTGGTCGGTGATATCGACCGATATGCCGCCCAGCAATGGCGGCCCCTCCCCGCAGGGGATGACGAACTTTTGGGTCTTGTATTCGTGGATGAGGCCATCGGCGCGGGGAACGGCCTCCTCGCATTCCTTGAAACCGAGTTTGGCGGCCTCGATGTCAGCTTCTCGCATCGCCTGGCCGAGCGGCCCCGGCCACAGCTCGTCTGTGCGTTTCCCGAGCCAGGAGTCATCCGCACCAAGCACCTCGCGCATGAATCGGTTGAAATACAACGTCCGGCCCTCGGCGTCCTTGATGTAAGCGGCCGCGGGAAGGCGGTCCATGAAACGATCGAATTCCCTGCGAGACAGAGAGACCTGGTGCGGGCCTTCGGCCGTTGGAGGCTTCTTCTTCCAAACAGACATGATGCAAGTGTGACCATCGATATCGCACCGGGTGGCCTCTAGATCGGCGGGTACCTTGCGACCATCTTTGCAGAGGAGGACCGTCTCTATGTGACAGCGACCCAACTGCAGCGTGGACCCGACCCATCGGTCCACGAACGGCCTTTCCTCAGGGGCGAGGATGTCATTCGGGGTTTGCCCCAGCAGCTCCTCGCGGGTCCATCCGAGGCGCTCGCAGGCCACGCGCGTCGCATGGATAAATCGACCCCCGGGAATGTGGGCGAAGATCGCTTCGCCAAGTGCTTCGAGCAAGGCACCATCCACAGGGTTGTTTCCTTCAGTCAAACGGACGCCCTCACGCGGAACTAATTGAAATTAAGTACGTTACAACAATTAACAAACCAGACATTCTGTCGTCACGATGTAAACATAGCCAATTATTGTCCAAATGCGATAATCATTTGAGCGTGCTTTCGGCTGGGGTGACTGACCACCGCTAACCTGCATATTTCACGCTTCCGCGTGAAATATGCAGGCTCAACGGAAAACCGCGCTCCGAAGAACGCGACTTTGAAGGGTCTGGGGCCACCGGTCCGCGAAACACACTCCGCAACCGCGAAAAAACCCAGTCTTTGCCTGAC
>JAKQKQ010000186.1 GCA_029560585.1 Verrucomicrobiota bacterium
GGCCACCAGTCCGCGAGACACACTCCGCAACCGCGAAAAAACCCAGTCTTTGCCTGACCTTTCCCAATAAATGGCTTTCATGGCGCGGTTTTCCCAGAGCCCGGAATTTCACAGTCGGCAGGCTGTGAAATATCCGGGCTAAGTTAAGTTTGTCGCGACAGTGGCACGGCCAACCTGGCCGGGCCGTGGGGCTGGCCATGGGCAGGATGCCCATGCCACGCTCCCAAATGTCCCGTAACTTAGCGCCTTTCATCAATGCCCCAATCAATTCCTCGCGACACCTTCCCCGAACCATGGTATAAGTTGGGTTTCCGAACGACACCCGTCATTATGCACGACAAAAGACCAGCAAAGTCCCGTTCAAGCCCGAATCTCTTCGGGACGGATGGGGTGCGCGGCACCGCCAACATCCACCCGATGACCGCCGAAATCGCCCTGCGCCTCGGACAAGCGGCGGCCCATGTCTTCCGCCGTGACGAAAGCCGCCACAAGATCGTCATCGGCAAGGACACCCGCCTCTCCGGCTACATGATCGAGAACGCCCTCGTGGCTGGCATTACGTCCATGGGCGTCGATGCCCTCCTCATCGGCCCCCTCCCGACCCCAGGCGTCGCCTACATCACACGATCCCTTCGAGCCGATGCCGGCATCGTCATCACGGCATCGCATAACCCGTTCGAAGACAATGGGATAAAGTTTTTTCGAAACGATGGATACAAACTCGATGATGACGTCGAGCGCCGCATCGAGGATCTGGTATCGGGCACCGAACTCGACCGCTGTCGCGCGACGGCTCAGGATGTGGGCAAAGCCTTCCGCATCGACGACGCCCTCGGCCGCTATGTTGAATTCGTCAAGAAAGCCTTCCCCGCCGGCGCGGAACTCGAGGGCATGACGATCGCCATCGATGCCGCGAACGGAGCCGCCTACAAGGCCACGCCCTGCGTGCTCCGCGAACTCGGGGCGAAAATCCACGTCTTCAACAACACGCCCAACGGCCTCAATATCAACTTCGGTTGCGGCAGCACCCACCCCGAGGAAATCAGCCGGCGCGTCAAGGAGACCGGCGCCGACATCGGCATTGCCCACGACGGTGACGCTGACCGCCTCATGCTCTGCGACGAGGCGGGCAATATCGTCGATGGCGACGAGGTTCTCGCCATCGCCGGCACAGATTGCCTCGCCCGCAACCAGCTGCGCCACAATACGCTCGTGGCCACCATCATGAGCAATATGGGCCTCGACGAGTGCATCGGCCAGTGGGGCGGGCGCGTGGTACGCGCCAAGGTCGGTGACCGCTACGTCATCGATGAGATGCGCCGCCATGGCTATAACGTCGGCGGCGAGCAATCCGGTCATATCATCTTTGCCGACTACACGACCACCGGAGATGGCATCATCAGCGCGCTCCAGGTGCTGCGCACCATGATCGAAACCGGCAAACCGCTCGGCGAACTCCGCCGCGTCATGCACCGCTATCCCCAGAAGCAGGTCAACATCATCGTCCGCAATCGCAAACCACTCGAAGATCTCCCCCGCGTTCAAGCCGCACTAAGGGACGCCGAAACGCGCCTCGCCGGGGCAGGCCGCGTCCTCCTCCGCTACTCCGGCACCGAGCCCAAGATCCGGCTCCTGCTGGAGAGTCGCAACGGTTCCGGGTTGGATACCCTCGCGGACCGGATCGCCTCCGCCATCGACGAAGAACTCGGAACCTGAACGACAAGGGCCCCAGCATGAGCCACTTCGATAACCCCACGGCACCGCTCCCCGCCGGATCTGTGCCCAGATCGGTCCTCCTTCCCAATTTCGAAAAACGCGGCGGCGTTTGCGTCGTGATAGCCCAGGACGCCGCCACAGGCCAGATACTCATGCAGGGATACGCCAATCAGGCCGCTTACCTCGAGACGCTCGCCACGGGGGAGGCTGTCTATTTCTCCACATCACGAAAGAAACGCTGGAAGAAAGGCGAGACGTCCGGCCACATCCAGGTGATCAAGGATGTCCTCATCGACTGCGATGGCGACGCCATCGTCTACATCGTCGAACAGCGCGGCTCCGGCGCCTGCCACACAAACGCTAGATCCTGCTTTTACCGGAATTTCCTAGGCCGCCCGAACGAACATGTCGAGGAAGGCGACTCGGAAAAACTCCAGACCGTGGAAGCCGCGGTGGTTGATCGCCTCGCGGAGATCGACTGAGCCCGCCGGGCAATTGCCCGCTATTCTACCGAATTCTTGGTCCAGCCCTCGAGGGCATCCACGGTGCGGGTCGCGGCACCCACGCGGCGTTCGAACAGGGCCCGGGCCCTCGCCACCAGTCCCGCGGCCAACGCCCCATCGCGCAATAGCTTTCCCACGGCATCGGCCAGGCCATCCTCGCTCGTTATCCGGACGACGGCATCCGCGTCCGTAAACTCCGCGGCGATGGCATCGAAATTCTCCATGTGCGGCCCAAGAACAACGGGCGTGCCCCCCTGCACGGGTTCCAAAAAATTCTGTCCGCCGCGCCCCAGGAGGCTCTTGCCCACAAAGGTGACCGTGGCCAGCGGATAGAAATCTTTCAATTCCCCGGTCGTGTCGAGAATCATCACGTCGTTGTTGAGGTTCGCCGCCGCCGAGGCCCGCGCCTGCGACCGCCTCACGCTCTCCAGGCCGAGTTCCCGCAGCGCCCGTTGAACCTCGCCGCCCCGCTCCATATGCCGCGGCGCCACAATCAAGAACAGGTTGGGGAATTCGGCCCTAAGCCGCATGAGCACGCGGCCCACCAAAGTCTCCTCGCCGCGGTGGGTGCTCGCCGCCAAGAATATCGGGCGCCCGGTCGTCCATCCGGCCCCGGCCAAGATCTCGCGCGGATCCAGAGTCCCGTTCCAAGAGACGCGCGACACATCGAACTTCATGCTGCCGGTGTCCACAAGCCGCTCGCGATCCACGCCGAGCCTCGCGAATCGATCCGCATCCCGGCCGTTTTGCACGCACACGCGCGCCATCTGGCGCAGCAGGGGCCGAGCGAACCACGCCAGCTGATGATACCGCGCCTCCGTGCGCCGCGACAGCCGCGCATTCGCCATCAAGACCGGCACCCCCCTCGCCTGAGCCTCCCAGAAGTAGTTTGGCCACACCTCCGCCTCGACAAGCACCAGCACCCGGGGGCGGATCAGCTCGAACGCCGACCTGACACACGGCAGAAAATCGATCGGGTTGAACACTATCGGGACCAGGGATCCGACCTCGGCCTGTGCCACGCTCTGGCCCGTCGGCGTCGTCGTCGAAAGCACGATCTTCGCCCCGGAATCCCTGCGCCGCCACTCCCGGATCAACAGCGCAGCCAACCGCACCTCCCCAACGCTCACGGCGTGAATCCAGATGCCACCGCGCTGCGGCTCGATCGCCGCCCGCGTTCTCGCGCCAAAAATGCCGAACCGTTGCCCGAAACCCCTGCCGGATCGGCTCCGGCGCAGCATCTTGTAGCCATAGTGCGGTGCCACCGCCGCAAATACGATCGGGAACAGCGCGTTGTATGCGATGCGGGTCAGCGACATCGGCATCACCCCGCCCCTCCCGCCCGGGGATGTGCCTCGCCATGAATCCGTTTCAATCGTTCCAGTGTCACGTGCGTGTAAACCTGCGTCGTCGAAAGCGATGCGTGCCCTAACAATTCTTGCACGCTCCTCAGATCCGCGCCGCGCTCAAGCAGGTGGGTTGCGAAACTGTGCCTCAGCTTATGCGGGGTCAGCTTGGCATCCAACCCGCTGAACGCCAAATACTTTTTGAGCAGTTGCCCGACGGCCGCCACGGTCAGGCGCCCCTTCCGCGTCTTGTTCAGGAATAGTGCGCCGGACCCGGGGTGACCTGCCGCCGTCATGTACCGCTCGATCGATTTCGTTGCCGGTTCGCCCACGGGGCACAGGCGCGTCCGCCCACCCTTGCCCCGCACACGGAATGTCCCCATGGCAACATCCCAATCCTCAACATTCAGCCCGACCAGTTCGCTCACGCGCAACCCAGCCCCGTACGCCGTTTCCAGTATTGCGGCATCGCGCAGCGCCGCCCAGACCGCCGCTTGCTTGGGCCGGGGCATCCTCAGCGGGGCCGACAAGAGCGCGTCCACTTGCTCGATCGTCAGGAATCTCGGCAGCCGACGTTCCAGTTTCGGAAGCGGCAGGGCCGCCATCGGATTCACCACCACCCCGCCCTCTCTCATTAGAAAACGGTAGAATGAGCGGAGCGCCGAAAGATGCTGCCGGATGTGCGCCCGCGCATATCCGCGCTTTGACAGGTCATACAGCAGACGTCGCGCGTCATCGCCGCTCACCTCTACCCACTCTTTGGCAAGAAACGCCCTCGCCTCTTGAAGGATATCCCGATAGGCGCGGAGAGTGAGGTTCGCCCTCCCCCGAGTCCCCTCGAGATAGTCCAAAAAAGCCCTTATCCCCGGATCCTCGATCCTGGCGCTTCCCGATCGGCGAGCCCCACCCCGGCCACCGGTTCCCGAATGCTTGGCATCCACTACCGCAAGTTTGCCCGGGCCGCGCCCCTCTAACAAGCCGCCGCACCAATCACGCGGGCATCATGCCGCTCGCCTCGAAGCCAACCTGCCGCCCGTGCCTCGACGCTTCACCGCCCCCTTCTTCTTGGTCGGGGCCTTCCGCACCGCCGCCTTGCGTTTCTTCGGCGCGACCACGGCGCGCGTCGCCTCGGCCGTCGGCTTCGCTGCGGGCACCTCGGCAACCGCATGCCCGGCATCCCCGGCGGCCGGCGCGTACTTCGAAGTCTTGGCCGCCCGCCGTTCCCGCGGCGGAAACCCAAACCCGATCTTGCCCTCGGGCGAAACCATCAACCACGCCGAAAATGGCCGCCGCGTTCGCCGCGACCAAAACTTCTCCAGCACATCCGTCTTCCCCTCGCTGAGCAATTTCACCGCCTGCTCGCGGGGGATATCACGCCCGAGGATCTTCTTGCTGATCCGCACGGAGCACTTGGTCCCCCCCTCGGGTGGAGCGCCTACGGCACGCTCGCATATGAATGCCATCGGAGTCTCGTAAACCCCGCCCCCGCACACGGGGCACCGCCCCACCGATTCTTGCCCCGAGAAATCTGGCGCCTGTCCCCCAAGGCCATCGAGATCCAGTTCCACCTTCCACTCGTCCGTCAGGCGCAGCCCGGCGGAGAATGTCCGGCCCGCTTTTGAGCGAAACCCATCCAGCGGGCCCACCTTTCGTTGCTCGATGAGCTGGACCGCCTCCTCGCGCTCGAGCCTCCGCCCCGCAATCGTCTTCCAGATCGTGAAGTTGTCGTTCGCGGACTTGTATGCCTTGAAGGTCTCGATCATCTCCGCACCGTCAATCGGACTGCGCACCGGCAGGGGACTCGCGCCCAGGTCCGTCTCCTCAAAGGTCTTCGCGATATCGACAATCTGGCGCGTTAGGTCCGTGATCTCGCGCATGAACTCTTTGCGGCTCATGCGCCCGTGTTCGATGTTGCGCAGCTTGTGCTCCCATTCCCCAGTCAGCGTCGGCGAAACGAGGGCATCCACCTTGATGGCCCGCAGCAATTCAATCAGCGACATCGCCTTGGACGACGGCACCAGCTCCCGCCCCTCCCGGTGCACATAGTGCTCGTAGATCAGCCCCTCGATGATCGCGGCGCGCGTCGCGGGGGTGCCAAGTCCGCGCTCTTTCATCGCTTCTCGAAGCTCCTCGTCTTCGAGCAGTTTCCCTGCGGTCTCCATCGCGGTAAGTATCGTCGCCTCGGTGTATCGTGCCGGGGGTCGGGTCTCGAGGCCCACCACGTCCACGGAGAGCGTCTCGGCCTTCTCGCCGCTGGCGACCGCGACCACCTTGCCCTCGCCCTCCTCCGCCTCTCGCCCGTAAACCGCCAGCCAGCCCGGCTCCCGCAGGATCTTGCCCTCCGTCTTGAAGGGTTCGCCGGCAACCCGCGTCACCCTGGTCGTCACCTCGAATTTCGCGGACGGAAAGAACACCGCGATGAACCGCTTCGCGATCAGATCAAAAAGTTTCGCCTCCGCCTCATCGAGCTTCGCGTGGAATTGCCCGGTCGGAATGATCGCGAAATGGTCCGACACCTTGGCGTTGTTGAATACCCGGCGGCTTGGCCGAACCCAGTCGTTCTCTAGCGCCGTCGCCGCATGCCCGGCCAATGGCCCACATCCCGCCGGCAGCTCCCCGCCTTTCGCGATCGAGCCCAGCGCCTCGCGCACGACGCTCAGGTAGTCCTCAGGCAACGCCCGCGAATCCGTCCGCGGGTAGGTGATCATCTTGTGGCGCTCGTACAGCGCCTGCGCCACCTGCAGCGTCCGCCTCGCGGAAAAACCGAAACGCCCGTTGGCCTCGCGCTGGAGCGTCGTCAAGTCGTACAGCAGCGGCGGGGCCTGGCTGGAGGGTTTCGTTTCCTCGCTGATCTCCCCGGGCTGTCCCTCGCAACGGCCTTTGATCTCGATCGCCCGAGCCTCGTCCCAGATTCGCTCGGCCCTGAGATCGGATTCGTCCCCAGAATCGCCCGAGCCCCTCTTGAAAGCCTCGTCAAACCACTTTCCCAGATACTCGCCGGCCGCAACGCGGAAAGTCGCGTTGACCTCCCAGTATGCCTTGGGCTTGAAGGCCCGAATCCGCTCTTCCCGCTCCACCAGCATCGCCAGGGTCGGTGTCTGGACACGGCCCACCGTCGCCCGGTGCGCGCTCTTGGAACCGTAGATCCTCCGCGTGAACGCCCGAGTGCCGTTTATGCCAATCAGCCAGTCGGACTCACTCCGGCACGTTGCCGCGTCCCCCAGATTATCCAGTTCGTGACCGTCCCGCAGTCGCCCGAAGCCCTCCCTGATCGCGCCGGGGGTCATCGACGAAAGCCACAACCGTTTGACGGGCTTCTTTCCCTCCGCCAGGCGCATGATGTAGCGGAAGATAAGCTCACCCTCGCGGCCCGCGTCGCATGCGTTCACAATCTGCCCAATATCTTTCCGGCCCATCAGCTTCACCAGAAGCTCGTACCGTGCCTGTGTCCTCTCGATGGGCTGCAGGCGGAATTCCTCAGGAATGATCGGAAGTGCCTCCAGGGTCCAAAACCGCCACTTCTTGTCCAGTTGGTCCGGTTTGCACAGCTCAACCAGATGTCCGATCGCCGAGCTGATCACGTACTGCTCGCTCTCGAAATAGTCCCCCTTGCGTGCGGCCTTGCCCAGTACACGGGCAATGTCTGAGGCCACGCTCGGCTTTTCCGCTATAATAAGGGTCTTCATAAACTAAAACTGACACCAAACCTGTCGGCGCCAACGCGCGTCCCCGGCGCCTTCAGTCCAGGCGAACGAAATACTTGCCGGGCAACGACCGCACGAGGCGCCGGAGCTCAAGTTGCAGCAAGCTAGAGGACACCTTGGCGGGCGGCAACCCGCAAATTCGGATGATTTCGTCGATGTGCCGCTCGTCGGAACCGAGCGCGCGAAGGATTGCAGCCTCCTCTCCGCCAATCTGTTGCGCTGTCTCGTCGCCTCTCTCGGGCGGCCGGGGCATGGGCGATTTTCCGATTCCGGGTATCAGGAATTCAAATTCCGCGAGCACGTCTTCTACGCCCTCAACCAACCGCGCCCCCTCTTTTATGAGCTGGTGGCACCCCCGCGCGTGGGGCGAGTCCACGCGACCCGGTACCGCGAAGACCTGTCGGCCCTGGTCCAGTGCCATCCGCGCCGTGATCAGCGCCCCGCTGCTCCGCGGCGCCTCAACCACGAGCACCCCCAACGACATGCCAGCCACAACCCGGTTCCTTATCGGAAAGGTCTGTCTGTCTGGTTTCGTGCCGATGGGGAACTCCGAGACCAGGGCACCCGCCTCCGCGACTTTCTCTGCAAGCAACCGATTCTCCGGCGGATACAACTGATCGATGCCGCAACCTAACACGGCAATGGTGCGCCCTTTCGCCGCGATCGCCCCCTCGTGGGCGTGCGTGTCCACCCCCCGCGCCAAGCCGCTGACCACGGTCATCCCCGCGTACGCCAGCTGATACCCGAGACGGCGCGCCATCTCGCGGCCATAGTACGATGTCTGCCTGGATCCCACCACGGCGATCCCCCGGCGATCCCGCGTTTCAAACCCACCCTTAACGTAAAGTGCCAATGGCGGGTCGTAGATATTTCGAAGGTTCTCCGGATACCCGTCGTCCGCCGGCGTCAATAACCTCACCGCCATATCCCTCGCCGCCGCCAGCTCCGCCGTCAGATCCGCGTGCGATTCCCAATCCGCTATGACGGACGCCACGTCCGCCCCGACCCCCTCCACTCGCATCAGGCCATCACGGCTCGTCCGCAGGGCCGCCGCCGCACTCCCCAGCGCATCCACTAGCCGCCGCACACGGCCGGGGCCCACCTTTGGCAGCATGTTTAGCGCAACGTATGCCTCTGACTCGGTCATGGGTTGACCAGCATCACCAACACCCCCTCAAAAGTCCAGACCGCTACCTCGAAAATTCAGATGCCAGGCACTAGCCTGCATATTTCACGCTTCCGCGTGAAATATGCAGGCTCAACGGAAAACCGCGCTCCGAAGAACGCGACTTTGAAGGGTCTGGGGCCACCGGTCCGCGAAACACACTCCGCAACCGCGAAAAAACCCAGTCTTTGCCTGAC
>JAKQKQ010000094.1 GCA_029560585.1 Verrucomicrobiota bacterium
GCTCATCTCGACAGGAAGCTTCAGGCGGGGAGCAATGATCCGGTCGATGCAATAATCGAACTGGCCCTCAGATGTGAAGGAGCCGACCCACACCGTCACGGCCTCAGGGGTGGGATATAGGACCTTCATAATTCCGCCAACCTCTGATTATGCCGACCGAAACGTGCGGTTTGCCAGGCCCCGGACGGCATATTGGGCCGCGAAAACCGACCTCCGCTCCCCGATCCATGGGGACAATCTGGCTCGCGGCTTCGGGGCGGTCAAGCGCTTCGATCCGCCAATGATGCCCAAAGGAGGGAATTTTCTCGGGTCAGATCGGGCGCCGGGGAGAGGTCTGGGCCAAGATGAACCAGGCCGTATATTCAGGTCGTGCGGACGCCCATATCGGTGGCATAAGCAGGGCGGGCGGACAGGTCCGCCGCCTGCGGGTGCCCGTTTTCGCCCATGTGGAATCCCTTGGCGTCGGGTGAGTTGTTGCGGGCAGGCGGATGGGATCTAGCCGCATGCATGTCCGATAACGCCCAGGCAAACCCGACCGAAACGTGCGGTTTGCAAAGGGCACAGAAAGATCCGGTTTGCAAAGGCGACCTCGGCGGTCAGAGATACCCCGCTGCCTTGAAACTGAACCAGCCCTCGGGGAACGCGACCGAGGGTGCCCCGATGATGACGTGGTCCAGGAGGGGGATGTCGGGTCCATGGTGTGTTCGGTTCCCAGGTCAAGGGGTTTGGCGTCTGAAAACCCATGCGAAGTGGCAAGTTCGACTTGCCAGAAAATTCATCGGGCCTGCGTTATTGCTCCCATTCGCAGATGTAGGGCAGTTTCTCCTCTGATGGTGATTTGTATATGAGTCTGCCCCTCTTGTCTGCGAACTGGGCCCCCTTTGGTCCGAACTTGGCTTCGATCCAGAAATAGCAACTGAAGGTCCTTTGCATGGTCTCGTGCAAGAACGCGAGTTCCTCCACCGAGTCCGCGCACGCGAGTGCCCCGCCTCTCTTTCGACAATCCGTTTCCGCGCGGCTGCGACTGGCCGGTGTGAGAATGACTTGGTATCGGTGACCACCAAAGACGACGGGGTCGGCGGTCGGTCGCCCAGCGTCCGGTGTTGCTGCCGCGGCAGGCCCCGACAGACGTTCCAACTCGGCTTGGACTTCCTTGGCCATGTCCACTTTGCCTTGTTGCGTCAACTGACGATGGAGAGTGCGAAGCTCGGCGGCGAAGGCGTTCTTGGCCGCTTCGATAGCGCGCTCGTAGCTTTCTCGAGCACTCTGCAGCTGGGGGGGTTCTTGATTGGTCTGGGCGAATGCGGAGGCGACCGTTAGGAGCACCGTCAGTGCGAGGAACCTCGATTGCATTGTTTGATTCTCCTTGGCGACCGTCTGCGATGAAGTGACCGCCTTATCGATTCCTCACCGCCGTGTTGGGTAGCATGGGCGTGTCGCAGATGGGGCGCAAGTCCCCTGTATAGGACCCGACTTGGAGACATGAAGAGGACTACCACTTGAGGTGGAACTCTGGCCTGCCAACCGGGCGGCTGGGGCGATCACAAGTACCCCGCCGCCTTGAAGGAGAACCAGCCCTCCGGGAACGCCGCCGAGGGCAGCCCGACGATGACGTGGTCTAGGAGGGGGATGTCCAACACCTTGGACGATTCCTTCAGCGCGCGGGTGATGCGGATGTCGGCCTCGCTCGGCTGTGGGCATCCGCTCGGATGGTTGTGCACGAGCACGACCGCATATGCCCTGCGTGAAATCGCGGGCGCGAAGACCTCCCTGCTGTGGATCAGAGCCTGATCGAGCAAACCGCGGGAAACCTCCTCGACCGCGATGAGTTGCAGTTTGGCATCGAGCAGGACCACGCGGGCGGTCTCCTGCTGGAGTTGGCGCAGCTCGGGGCCGAGGAGAGCGGCGATGCGGGAGGCGTCATCGAGTTTCAGTGCGGCGGCACGGCGCCGGGATAGGCGCACGGAGAGTTCCACGGCGGCGCGCAGGCGCGAAGCGGCGGCGGGACCGATGCCGGGGATCGAGACCAGGTCGGGGAGGGTGGCGCGGGCGAGGCGCTCCAACCCGCCGCAGTGGGTCAGGAGACGATCTGCGGATTGGGGATTGCCGAGGAGCGCGCCTACCAACTCGGCGTCGCTGAGGGCTCCGGCCCCGGCGGCGCAAAGCCTCGACTGCGGATCCTGGGCTGATGTTTCGCGGAGCCTCATGGGGAGCCCTCGCTGGCCCCAGCGGATTCCGCGTTTATCGCCCTTTTACGGCCCGTTTCCATCGCGGGGAGGGTTGGGATGGGGGCTTTCACCACTGCTCTCCCAGTTCCTCCGGGCTCCGGTCGCGAAGCCACTGCTTGACTGTGAAGGCGTCGCCGCAGGTGGCGATGAGCCTGCCGTTGGTGGTCACGCGGCCTGTGAGGCTCACGTCCTCTCCGCAGATCGGGCAGAGCCCGTTGGCGGGGAGCCGCAAGCGGCAGCGTTCTTGGTCGGTGGTTTCAGTCCGTCTCATGGATCGTTCCTTTCGTGGTTCAGTTGCTGAGGTTCTCGGGGAAGCGGTTGCGGCGGCGCCTGGCGCCATTGGCGTGGTCGGCCTTCGCGGCGCGGATGCGGGCGATCTCGTCGAGCAGGTGGGTGGCCGTAACGCGCCACCGGGCGGGGTCGGGGTCGGTGCTGCCGGCGTGGATCGCGTTGAGGCAGGCGTTGAGCAGATCGCCGCCGGAGAGGCCGCGAGCCTCGATGGCCACGGCGCGCAGGTCGGCATCCACCCGTTCCAAATTTGGGAGGTGGGCGCGCAGGATCGCCTCGCGCATGGCGGCATTGGGAAGCCGGAACTTGATGTGGCGGGCGATGCGGCGCAGCAGCGCGGGGTCGTAGTTGCCGAACAGGTTCGTCGTCGTTATCACGACCCCGCCGAAGCGGTCCAGCTCCTGCATCAGGGCGTTGCGGTTCTGGTTGATGGAGGTGGAGCAGCTCTCGCCCACCGCCACGCGGCGCGAGAGCAGGCTGTCGGCCTCGTCGAAGAACAGGACCGCGCTTTCCTCGGTGGCTCGGCGGAACGCGAGGGCGATGTGCTTGGCGGTGTCGCCGAGGTACTTCGATATGACCGCCGGATAATCCACCTGATAGAGGGGCCTCCCGAGGCGGCGGGCGATCCCGAGGGCGGCGCGCGTCTTGCCCGTTCCCGGCGGCCCGTAGAAGTTGAGGATGCAGCGGCCCGACTGCGGCTGGATCTGCGACAGGCGCCACACCGCCTCCAACTGGTCGCGCATCAGGACCGCGCGCAGGGCCGACTCGATCTCCCGGCGGGCCCCGTCGTACAGGACCAGCCGGTCCAAGTCGTGGCGGTCCTCGGGGGTGATGAGGATGCCCACGTCATCGGGCGCGGCCTCGCGCCGCCTCCGTCGCGGGTTGCGGTTCTCGGTGCTATCCGCACCTCCGTCCTCCAAGGGATCAAATTCTGCTGCGTCTGGCATGTCGTCGTTCTCCGTTTCGGTTGGGGTTCTTCGTGGTCGTCGGCGCGGCATCCGCCGCATCGAGGAAGGTCTGGAGGTCCAAGAGGGCCGCGCGCACGTTGCCGCCGGAGCCCACCGCGATCCGCGCGGCGAGATCGGCGGGGATGCGCCATCGCGCGCGCAGGAACGCGGCGATCTCATCGGTGGTGGGCGTCTCAAGCCGGATCGCCTGAAATCGCGACTGGAACCTGTCGGTCAGGGCCGACAGATCGAGGTTGCTGGTGGCGAGGAAGGCGCGGCCCGCCGGCATCTTATCGAGATAGGAGAGAAGAAGGTCCTGCGCGTCGCGGGAGGCGCGGTCCACCTCGTTGACCAGCACCACCGACCAATCCCCGAACAGGTTCCCCGCGTGGGCCAGGGACGCCATCCACAGCCTCACGGTCTCCGCGCTGACCATCTTGCCGTTGGCCTCCTCGACGCAGAGGGATTGCCCGCCGGTCAGCTCGCGCGCGACCAGTTCCGCGATGGTGGTCTTGCCGACCCCCGGCGGGCCGTAGAGCAGCACGCGGAGGTTGGATGTGGGGGATTGGCGCAGTCGGCCCGCTTTGCGAAGCAGCGCCCCGGCAACGCGCGCTGGCTGGCCGACCAGGTCATCGGCGCAGTGGGGCCTGAAGCTCATGGGTTCTGTCGTCGTCGGTTTCATCGCGCCCATCCCTCCCTTCGGATCCGCGCCTTGAGAGTGTTGAGTGGGACATCGAAGAGGGCCGCGGTCTGCTTCGGGCTTCGGGTCCTGCGGTAATGGGCGCGGATCTCCCGCCAGTTGGGGCCGGTGATGGCCCTTCTCTGGGCCGCGTTATCGCCCGTTATCGCCGCGTTTGCGGGGGCCGGGGTGGGTGGGGTGAAGGCGTCGAAGCGGTGAGCGCCCTGGGCGCTGGCGCCCGTTCGCCCCCGCGCCGCCTCGAGGGCTTCGACCCTCGCGGTCAGGGGCGCGAGCCGATGCTCCACGGCGGCGTCCAACAATCGGGGGACGTCCACCCGCCTTCGGGGCCCGCGCAGCGCCAGTTCCGCCGCCCTGGCGTCCACGATCTCGCGGAGGATCTCCAGCGGGATCTCGGTGATCGAATACACGATCCCGACGAGCGTCTCGGCCCGCAGCCGCTCCTTGAGCTTCGCCCGCGCCTCTCTCGGGCAGTTAGCCCGCACGCGCTCGTCGAAAACGATCCGCCCGCCCCGCGATGCCAGCACCTTGAACAGTCTCATAGGTCGCCCTCCCACAGGCTGAGTTGTTCGCGGGCTTCGCCGTCATCGGCATATCGGCGCCGCGCTCTCGCCGGATCCGCTCGCCGCACGAACGCGGTGTTGGAGACCATCATCCCGTGCCAGCGGGTCCAGTCGCCGAACAGGCGCGTGTGATCCGCGTCCACCAGCGCCCATCGCCCGGGCAGCGTCTTGAGGAAGTCGGGCCCGAGGCACCGCACCGCCAGCGCGGCCGCGCGCGTGTCGCTCATCGGGCCGGGCGGATGCCCGCACCGGCCCAGCCGCAGCATCCGCTCCAGCCCCTCCTCCCACCGGCCCCAGGTCCCGTTGTGGAACAGGA
>JAKQKQ010000095.1 GCA_029560585.1 Verrucomicrobiota bacterium
GGGCGTGGGGCGCAAGTTTTGGCGCGGGATCAAGGCCCAGGGGCAGGCCACGCGAGCGGCAGCCCTGCTGGGGGCGCGGCTCGTGCCCCGACCCAGGATCTGGGCCGGGAGGGTTTTGGACTGCGGTGGCAGAGTCCGGCAACCGCCGGACGGCGCCACCGCTTTGGCAGGGCGCGAAGCGCGAGCCGCGACCATCGGCTTCGGCTCCGCCGGAGGCAAAAGCGGTGTCGCCGCTTCGCTCTGCCACCGCAGTCCAAAACCACAGTACAAAACGGCACCGCCCCCAGAAGTGTGATCATGAATCATCCGACGCGTGGACGACTCTGGCTAGCGCCGCCCCGCCGCCCGGGGCATGGCATATCGCCCGGATATTTCACAGCCTGCCGACTGTGAAATCCCGGCCTCGGCAGACGCAAGTCGCAGCAACCTTGACTTGCGGACGCGGCTATCGACACTAGCCGCCAACGTCTACAACCCATGAAAATACCCACCATCTTCTTTGCTATCCTCTCCTTGGCCGCAACCGCCCTTGCCCCCACCGGCGACTGGGCCCAATTCCGCGGTCCCGGCGGCCTCGGCATAGGCGACGCCAAGGGCCTGCCAACCGAATGGAGTTCCACAAAGAATGTCGCGTGGAAGACCAAACTCCCTGGCCCCGGCGCGTCGAGCCCCGTCGTCTTCGGCGGCCATGTCTTCCTCACGTGTTACACCGGATTCGGCGTGGACCCGAAGAACGCGGGCGACCCCAAGGATCTCAAGTACCATCTCGTCTGTATCGACCGCACGGGCGGCCGCATCCTCTGGGAAAAGTCCATCAAATCCGACGGGCCGGTCCCGGGCTACAGTGGCCAGATTACGCTCCATGGCTATGCGTCCAGCACACCCGCCATCGACGCCGATGCGATCTATACGTTCTTTGGCGCCACCGGCGTCTGCGCATGGAAACACGATGGCTCCAAACTTTGGACCACCAAGGTCGGCGACAAGACCCACGCGTGGGGTTCTTCCAATTCCCCGCTCCTCTTCGAGAACCTCGTGATCGTCAACGCCAGCGTCGAATCCAGCGCCATCGTCGCGCTCGATCGAAAGACCGGCAAAGAGGTGTGGCGACAGACCGACATGCCGATGTCCTGGAATAGCCCGATCCTCGTCACGGTCGGCGGCAAACAGGAATTGGTCGTCAGCGTCAAGAGCCGCCTCAAAGCCTTCGACCCGGCCAGCGGCAAGCCACTCTGGGATTGCGCCGGCATCGAGGACTACGTCTGCCCGAGCATCGTCGCCCACGATGGCGTCGTGTTCGCCATCGGGGCGCGCAAATGCGCCGCGGTGGCCGTCCGGGCCGGCGGCAGCGGCGATGTCACCGAATCAAACACCGTCTGGAGGCTGGATCGCGGCAGCAACGTCAGTTCCCCAGTCTATTATCAGGACCACCTCTACTGGGCCGATGAGAAAGGCAAGAAGGTCTTCTGCGCCGACGCCAAGACTGGAAAACTCGTCTATGAAGAGGCCCTCCCCGCCATCCAAGATGCCGCTGGCAAGGGCGAGGGAACCCGGATCTACGCCTCGCCGGTCGTGGCCGACGGCAATCTCTTCTATCTGAATCGGGGGGGCACGGCTTTCGTCATCAAGGCCGACCCCGCGTTCAAGCTGGTCGCACAGAACCGGATTGACGGCGACACCGGCCGCTTCAACGCCTCGCCCGCCGTCCACAAAAACCAGCTCCTCATCCGGAGCGACGAGACCCTCTACTGCATCGGAAAACGTTGAGCGACGCACCGCACCAGCGCGCAAGACGCCCCAAGGACCTATCCCTATGAAAACTGTCCTCGCCGCTATCGCCCTCCCATTGATCGCCGCCCTCACCGCCGACGCCGCAGAGCATGACCTGGGCAAAGACGGCACCCCCGGTTACCGCGACACCGAACTGGTGCCCGGGACCCAATGGCACAAGCACGATCCCGACCGGCCCCAGCCGCCCGTTGTCACCCCCGGCAAGGCCGGCGGCGCGCCATCCGACGCGATCATCCTATTCAACGGCGGCGACCTCTCGCAGTTCGAACCCACCGAGTGGAAACTCGAGGGCGATGCGATCATCACGACAAAGGGTAATCTCGTCACGAAACGTCCGTTCGGCGACATGCAGCTCCATCTGGAATGGTGTGGCCCGGTGGAGGCCATGGAGAAATGGAGCAACCAGGGCAACAGCGGCGTGCTCCCCATGGGCCTCTACGAGATCCAGATCTTCGATTCCCACTCCACCAAGATTTACGCGGATGGCCAGGCTGCCGCCGTGTACGGGGAAACCCCGCCGCTCGTCAACGCCACCCTCCCCCGCGGCGAATGGCAGACGTACGATATCGTCTTCAAGGCGCCGGTATACGATGGCGACAAGGTCGTTAGCCCACCACGGGCAACGGTCTTTTTCAATGGCGTCGTCGTGCAGCACGACACGGAGATCAAGGGCCGCATCGCGCACCGCAAGATCCTCCCGCTTTCGCCCCACCCCGCCAAACTTCCGCTGACGATCAGCG
This sequence comes from Verrucomicrobiota bacterium, assembly GCA_029560585.1. GTDB lineage: Bacteria > Verrucomicrobiota > Verrucomicrobiia > JADLBR01 > JADLBR01 > JADLBR01. Next base: position 2,532 of record JAKQKQ010000095.1, read on the forward strand.
GCCACAATTGCCCCGTCAAATTCCGCAACATCTGGGTCCGCGAACTGGCGCTCCCCTGAACCCGCGGGACACGCCCCGCTGCACCCGCCGCGGCTTCCTCGCCGCCACGGGAGGGCTCGTCCTGTCAAGGGCCATCCCCGGCCTTGGCGCCGCCACCGCCCAAGGGCAGGCCCCTGCCTCTGCGGACGACATGGCGAAGATCGCGGCCGCTGTTCCCGAAAGACCCTTTGCCACGCCACTCCGGCCGCGGCGGCTCCTCGTATTCGACCTCAATGTCGGATATGGCGGCCACGGCTCCATCCGCACCGCAAACGCCGCATTCGAGCTGATGGGCCGCAAAACCGGATGTTTCGAGACCGAGTTCCATCGAGACCCCGAGGCTTTCAGGCCGGAGAACCTCGCAAGATTCGATGCCGTGTTCTTCAACAACACGGTCGGGAACCTTTTCGAGGACCCCGCGCTGAGGCGGGCCCTCGCGGAATTCATCTATGCGGGCGGCGGACTGATGGGCGCCCACGGCACCTCCGTGGCGTTCACCCGTTGGCCCGGCGCCCACGAGGACTGGCCGGAGTTTGGCCGAATGCTCGGCGCCCGCGGTGCCAGCCACCTCGCCAGCGATGAGCCCGCCTTCATCGCGCTCGATGATCCAGCCCACCCCCTCACCCAGTGCTTTCCCGCCTCGGGATTCGAATGCCAGGACGAGTTTTTCCGTTTCCAGGACCCCTATTCGCGAAATCGGGTGCGCGTGCTCCTCCGGATCGACACAGGCCGCACGCCGCCGCCAGCCGATAGGAAGCCTTTTCGTGCCGACGGCGACTACGCCCTCGCCTGGGCCCGCCAATATGGGAGGGGCCGCGTGTTCTACTGCGCGATCGCCCACAACCCCCGCACATTCTGGGATCCGCAAATGCTACGGTTCTACCTCGCCGCAACGCAGTTCGCCCTCGGCGATCTTCCCGCCCCCACCATCCCCAGCGCCTTGCTCACCCCAGCGATCCGCGCACAAGAAGCCATGGGCTGGCGCAAGGGCCTCGAGGCGGACGATCCCTCCTCTGTGAGCCTTCTCGATCTCATCGATCGCGCCGCCGCCATGGGCGTCCCCTACGTCGGTGCGGCGAGCGACCAGAGGCTCGGCGCCGACATGCCCGTCAAACTCAACGAGTCCATTGATCCCGATACGTTCGAGAAGATCCGGCTCAAGCTCGACGCGTCGGGCGTGACCCTGTTGACCTATCGCGCCATGCGCCCGCCATCCGATGCCACCGGTTGGCGCGCGCTCATGGCATTCGCGCGCAAGATGGGTGCCGAAAGCCTCATCGCGGAATCCTTGCCGACGGATCTCGACGCCGTCGGCGCGCTCTGCGCCGAATACGACATCCGCCTTGCCTGCGCGGCCGATGACCCAAATTCAATTCTGGCCGCATGCAAGAACCGCGAACCGCGCATTGGCGCCTGCGGCGATTTCTCGCGATGGGCCCGCGCCGGCATCGATCCCACAAAAGCCATCGGCGCCCTCGGCCCCCGGTTGATCACCGTTTCCGCCAGAGGCCCGCAGTGGAGCAACAATACCTCGGCCGAGCGAATGCTCGCCGAGATCCGCGCCATGCGGCTGAATCCCACGATGTTCGCATTTGGTTGCCCGACGACCGCCGCCCCCGCGCCCGACATCTCACTGTTTGACAACAATTGCACGAAACTCGTTCACGGTCTCAGATGAATCTGAAAGGCATCGCGCCTCAACCCAAGAAACGTACCGGACTTGGGTCAACAGACTGCCCGAGAGGTAATCCGTCATGATCGATATCCCGAGCGTGGCACAGGTCCAGCGCATCACCCGGCGCGCGTTTCTCGGCGCGATGACCGCGGCCTCCGCATCCCATTTCGTTCCCGCGTCAGCCCGCGGGGCCGATGGTGCCGTTGCCCCCAGCAACCGCATCACGCTCGGCCTCATCGGCCATGGCGTGATGGGCGCGGGGCACCTCGCGCATGCCGTCGGCACGAGCGCCGTCCAGGTGTTGGCCGTCTGCGACGTGGATCGCTCCAGACGCGAGGAGGCCCAGCGGCGCGTGGAGGCCGCTTACGCCGCCGCCCGCACCAGTGGAACGTATTCGGGTTGCGCCGCCTATAACGACTACCGCGAGATACTGACCCGTCCGGACATCGACGCGGTCATCATCGTCACGCCAGACCACTGGCACGCGCCCATCGCCGCCGAGGCCGCCGCCGCAGGCAAGGATATCTATTGCGAGAAACCCGTCTCGATCACCATCGAGGAAGGCCGCAAGATGGTCTCGGCCGTCCGCCGATACGGCCGCGTTTTCCAGACGGGCAGCCAATACCGGTCCAACCAGACCATCCGGCGGGTCTGCGATTTCGTCCGGGCCGGCGGCCTGGGGAAGGTCAAGGCCGCATTCGCCCTCTGGAGCCGAATCCACGAATTCGGCGGCGCGCCCTTTCCCGTCGATCCCCCTTTGCCTGCCGAACCCATCCCCGATGGCCTGGACTGGGAACTCTGGCTTGGGCCCGCCCCGTGGCACCCGTACAATCGGCGCTATCACGTGAATCCCCCACCCGGCGTGGTGCCATGGGCGTTCTGCGAAGATTTTGGGGCCGCCTCCGTCACCTGGCACCACTCCCACAGCGCCGACGTCATCCAATATGCCCTCGGCGTCGAGACCTCTGGACCCACCGAGATCATTCCCCCCGGCGCCGGACCATTCCCTACCCTCACCTATCGTTACGCCAACGGAACCCTGCTCCACCTCGTGGAACATTGGGGTTTGGTCAAGGAACTGTACTCCGCCGTCCCCCAGTCCGCACGCCTCGCAGGATCCTTCGGCGGAATCTTCGTCGGCGAGCGCGGCTGGGTCACGTCGATGACCACGGGCGGCCCCATCGAGGGAGAACCTGAAACGATATTCGAGGAGATGGGCCTGCGCGAACGCGAGATCACCGGTGCCAACAACCACCACGCCAACTGGCTCGATTGCATCCGGACCCGCGCCCTGCCAAGTTCCAACGAGGAAATCGGCCACCGCGCGGCATCGCTGGGCCACCTGGCCACGATCGGTTTCAGATTGGGTCGCGCCCTGCGCTGGAATCCCAACCGCGAAGAATTCGACAACGATCCCGAGGCCAATCGCTTGCTCTCGCGCGCCATGCGAGAGTCCTGGCGCATTTAGCCCTCGAAATAATACGCCTCGACGCCAGGCACAGCCGGCCGACACCGGAAGATTCCGCCGGCCAGCGGTTGCTGCTTCAAATCGCGATCTCGCAGCCCGGTCCGCGCCGTGGTGATGTACAGCGTCTCAAGACCCGGCCCCCCGAACGCGCAAGATGTCACCCGCGACACGGGCACCGATATGGCCTCCAACATCCGTCCGCTCGAAGGATCGAAACGGCACACCTGCCCCCCGTCCCACATGGCCACCCACAGTTTCCCTTCCGCGTCGATCGCCATCCCGTCGGGCATCCCCTCCTCCGCCGGCACTTCCACCACCACGCGCTCGTTCGTGATGTCACCAGAGTCCGCATCATAGTCGAACGCCACCACCTGCCGGGTCGGCGAATCAATGAAATACATCACGTCCTCGTCCAGGCTCCACGCCAGACCGTTGGAAATCGAAATCCCCTCCAGTTTTCGATCAACGGAGGCATCGGTATCCAAACAGTACAGCGCGCCAGCCCCCTTCCTACCCGTGTTGGAGGTTGTGCCAGCCCAGAACCTTCCCACCGGATCCGCCTTCCCGTCGTTGAACCGACTGTCCGGGTTGTCAGACTCCGGGTCCGCGATCCGCATCAGACGGCCCTTCCGCGGATCCAATACCCCGAAACCCTCCGCCGTGGCCGCCACCAGCTCGCCCGAGCGCGCCGGCACCACCGACCCCACTTTCATCCCAAGAGAAATCGCCCGATCCTCGAATCGCGCGGGATCGAAAAGATGTACCTCTCCCCGATCAATATCCACCCAGTAAAGAATCTGCCGGTCCACGTCCCAAACCGGACCCTCTCCCAGTTGCGCCTGCGCGTCCAAAACGCATTCCATCTCCACGACCATACTCCAATTGCAGCCCCAGACGGCCAACTGTCAACCGACTTTGATAAATGATTTTTCAAACGCGTCGAACGCGTCGCGCTCAAGGTCACAGAAGATTTGACAACGCCGAAAGATTCGCTCTAGCGGCTCCATGGTCTGGAGCGCTCCCGCGCCACGAAGAGGGCGCGTGACGCCAGAGTTTCCAGAACCTCCCGCGGCCCATGGCCTTTCGATGGATGCGCCACGCGAGCATCCTGGGGAGGGCCCGCGGCCTCGCGGGCCGGGTTGGCCCGGGCGTTGCGCGGCTGGTGAATCGCGGACGCCGGGGACGGCGTCCCTCCCAACTGATACTGAGACGCCAGCGCGGAGGTGATGGTCTGGCGTTTTGAGATAGGCTCGCCCCGGCGTCCGCGTGTGACCGGCGCCCGCAACACGGCCGGTGCGGCCCCGAGAAGCAAAGCCGCACCTTGCGGCTTGCCTTTCCACCATTGCCAGGCATCATAATTGTTTCTCTGCGCGGTTAGCTTAGTGGTAGAGCGCCTGCTTCACACGCAGGAGGTCGCAGGTTCGAACCCTGCACCGCGCACCACCCCCGCCACAGCACGACACGCCGCCTTGCCGGCCTGGGCTAATGGGATCTGTTTAGTCCTCGATGGGCGGCATCGAGCACGGGGAACTCGCATACTCCCGATACCCCGACGCCGCACAGGCCCCCGCCTCCGCGGCGAGCCGCGTTCCCTCCGCCGAGGCCGACTTAGGAAACTCCGGATCCTCCAGGATTTGCCGGAGCACCCTTGCCGCCTCCGCCTGCGAATAGTCCTCGTGCGGGCGCTTCGTGACTCCCCGATCACTCAAAACGTAGTGCTTTGTCGCCTCGATGCCATGGCGCCTCAGGATCGCGGCCACACAATTCAGCGGACAGCCGTCGATCGCGATGATTGGCCGCCCGGATTTCGCAGTCTTGACCAACGGCCTCACGTCGCCCCCCACCCCCGCGATACACGACATCTCCGCAACCCCCAATCGGTCAAGCCTCACGGCCAGATGGTTGGCCATCTGCGCGGCGCTGGAAGCACCCGAGCAAGAATAGACCAGCGGCAGCTTCGGCTTTTGGGAAGAATCCATCGGTGGGCTAATTGTTGATACTCTTATCTTCTTTTCCCGCATTTTGCGCATGTTTCGCGCCCCGTCAAGGTGGCGGCGCGGCCAGGGGTCCCGCTATCTGGCTTCTCTGCCATCACAATCCCCTTGCGGAAGCGGTTTAGCTCTCGAATCGTGCCGTTCTTGATTCCCCGGTTCCGGGGCGGGCGCCATGGGTTCACGCGGCGGCAGAAAACGTTGCAATTCCCGCGGTGCGTCCCACCCTGCCCAGCGCCCTCAGTCCCACCATGCTCACCGCCGACTTCGACTTCGAACTCCCGGAAGAACTGATCGCGGCCGAGCCTGTCGCGAATCGCACGGACGCTCGCCTCTTGGTGGTGGACCGAAACTCGGGCACCTGGGAGCACCGCCGGGTGATCGATCTGCCATCGCTCGGTCGGCCGGGCGATCTCTGGCTCCTCAACAACTCGAAAGTCATTCCCGCGCGCCTGCTGGACACCGGCGCCGGCGTCGAGGCGCTGCTGCTGGAAGAAACGTCCCAGAACCACTGGCGATGTCTGACAACACCGGCCCGCAAGACCCGCCAGGACGCCAGGCTGTCGTTCGCACCCCGGACTCCCGGCGCCCCCCCCCTCGCGGCCACTGTTCTCAAAACGCTCCCTTCGGGCGAACGTATCCTTCGGTTCCACGAGCCATTCTCACCCGACGCCTACGGGCTCATGCCCGTGCCCCCCTATATCCTGAAACGCCGCAAGGCCGGCGCGGGCCCAGCCGACCCGGACGCCCTCGATCGCGAGCGCTACCAGACCGTGTTCGCCGCCCGCGACGGTTCGGTCGCCGCACCCACCGCCGGACTTCACTTCACCCCGGAACTGCTCGCGCGACTTCCCCACGCGTTCGTCACGCTCCATGTCGGCCTCGGAACTTTCCGCCCCATCAAAACCGAGCGCCTCGAGGATCATATCATGCACGAGGAGCGCTTCTGGATCCCGGAGGAAACCGCGGCCGCCGCGATGGCCGCCTCGCGCCGCATCGCCGTCGGCACCACGGTCGCCCGCGTCCTGGAAACAGTCCGGACGCTGCACGCCGCCGGCGGCAAAACGCACCTGTTCATTCGCCCCCCCTACCATTTTCGGCACGTGCACGTCCTCATGACCAATTTCCACCTGCCACGCTCCAGCCTGCTCGTCCTCGTGGCCTCCTTCCTCGGCGACCGCGGCCCCGGCCGCGAGTCCACCCCCCATCGGAAGTCGATCGAGATGATCCGGGCCATCTATGCCGACGCCATCCGCGAGCACTACCGCTTCTACAGCTACGGCGACGCAATGCTGATCATCTAGCAGCCCGTCGGACTTTGTGGGCCAGGGGTCATGGGCCAGGGGTCAGCCCTTGAAAATTGAATCGCCTTCATTTTGTGGGCCAGGGTTGGGCCAGGGGTCAGCCCGGGTGGGCCAGGGGTCAGCCCTTGAAAATTGAATCGCCTTCATCGATCCCCAGATTTCGGTCCAAGATCCCGTCGCTCCGTCTCAACCGCTCCACCCGCTTCACCGCATGCGTCACCCCGCTGCCATTTTTGTAGCCCAAATTCCGGGCCACATCGGTCCCCTGGCCACCAGTCCCCGCAGCACGAAATCTTTCCAGTCCTCCGGTTCAAGCGCCGTGGCCTCCCGGATGGCCTGGCGGTATCCCCGGGCCATCCCGGTCTTGCCCCGCGACCAATAGTAGGCCCAGGCCGGGGAAAGCGGAACCGGGGGCTTCTTGCGTAGCCCGGCCAGGTCCATGTGCCCGCTCCAGCGAAGAACCTCCAATTCCTTCAAACCGCCGGTGAACTCGCAGTGCCCCCCGCGGCGTCGGCGGATGGGGTTGAGGTGGATGTAGAGCACCAGATGGCGCGCGTAGCCGTCGGCATCGACGACCTCCGCCCGGTAGCGGCCCTGGAAGAGATGGCCCACCCGCCGGTAACGGCGGTTGTAGCGGGCCGTGTACGTGGTCTGCTGCCAAGCCATCCATCGGCTCAGATTGCCCCGGGGCGTGCTGGCGGCCAAGTGGTAGTGGTTGGGCATCCGCACCCACGCGTGCAGTTCAACGCCAGAGCGCGCTAGGCTTTCCCCGAGGGTCTCGACGAAGAGGAGGCAATCCGCCTCGCTCTGAAAAATCTAGGCACGGGCATTTCCTCGAGCCATGACGTGGCAGGAAGCCCCCTCCATTCCAATCGAGGCTTGCGGGCCATCCCGTCAAGTTGTCCGCTCCTCCCCGTCGGTCAATCAATATTCAAGGGCTGACCCCATGTGCATTTTTGCCGCACGGGGTGCGTCTTTCAGGGCGTCAGGGGCGAATCAAACCCGCTTGTCTCCGGGACGGCGCGTTCTTTCCGATCTGGAACTCTGGAAATCAGGAGCCTGTGGCCCGCTTTCGTGCCTGCCTCAGTTCCAGATTGGACAGGGTCGGAATCCGGGCTTCTGTTCTGCCGCATCCGAAGCGATCCGTGGGCCGTCAAGGGGCGGATCTTAAACCCGACTTGAAACCGTCATCTCCATCGTAAAGTCAGGGCGAATCCGGCCTAAAACTCACTTTGGCATAAGCGCCCAAACGCCCATGGGCCTGGCTACACCGCCACCGTCAGCGTACGCTCCCGGTACTCCCGCGCGACCCGATCTAGGAACGCATCCAGCGCCATGCCCCCCTCGTCGCCCTTTGGGCGCGATCTGACCGACACCGTCCCGGCCGCCGCCTCCTGCTTGCCAATCACCAGCCCATACGGCACCTTGTCCAGTTGCCAGCGGCGCACCTTGGCCCCGAGCTTGTCAGAGGACGCGTCCACGGTCGCCCGCAGAGACAGTTCGCGGCACCTGCGCTCGACCCCGCGCGCGAATTCCATCTGCGCATCCGTGATCGGCAGCAGCCGCACTTGCTCGGGCGCAAGCCACAGCGGAAAATCGCCGGCAAAGTGCTCGATGAGGAACCCGATGAAACGCTCGTGGGTCCCGAGCGGCGCGCGATGGATGCAGAGCGGCGTCGCCTTGGTGTTCTCCGCCGTCACGTACTCCAACCCGAACCGCTTCGGCACCGCGAAATCCACCTGATTGGTCGCGATGGTGAACTCCCGCCCGATGGCGCTCCACACCTGGACGTCGATCTTTGGCCCGTAGAATGCCGCCTCGTTGGGCACCTCGACGAAATCGATGCCGCTGTTAACCAGCACCCGCCTCACCATCTCCTCGGTTTGGAGCCACAGGCCCGGCTCGCCCACGAACTTTTCTCCGAGGCGCGACGGGTCATGCGTAGAGAATCGCATCCGGTATTTTCCGATGCCGAAAAGTTTGAAATAGCGCAGGTACATCTCGTTGACCGCGTTGAACTCCGCCTCGAATTGCTCCGGGGTGCAGTAGATGTGCGCGTCGTTCATCTGCATCGACCGGACGCGCATGAGACCAAAGAGCTCTCCGCTCTGCTCGTACCGATAGCACGCGCCATACTCCGCCAGTCGCAGCGGGAGATCCCTGTAGCTGCGGGGAACCGCCTTGTAGATCTTGTGGTGGTGCGGGCAATTCATCGCCTTGATGTAGTACCGCTCGACGGGCAGATCCTTCACCAGATCCCGCGCGATGGCGATGAGCCGGTCGATCCTTTCGGGCGTCAGTTCGCCGCCGTGCAGCTCCTTCTGGAATTCCTCGCGATAACGGGGCCGTTGCTCGTCGGGCACTCCCTCCGCCGCGAGCGTCATCGGCGGGAACATCGACTCCGCGTAATACGGAAGGTGCCCGCTCGTCAGGTACATGCTCTCCCGGGCCAGGTGCGGCGTCCGCACCCGCTCATAGCCCGCGGCGAATTCCGTCTCCTTAGCCAGCCGCTCCAGCTCTTCGACGATCACCGTGCCCTTCGGCAACCACAGCGGCAAACCGGGGCCCACGTCCTCGTCGAACGCAAAGAGCTGCATCTCGCGGCCGATCTTGCGGTGGTCCCGCTTCTTGGCCTCCTCGAGCTGGTGAAGGTGGGTCTCGAGTTCCTCGCGCGTCGGAAACGCCGTCCCATAGAGGCGCTGCAGCTGCTTGTTGCGCTCATCGCCGCGATGGTATGCCCCGGCGATGCTCAGGAGCTTGAAGGCCTTAATCTTCCCGGTGCTCGGCACATGGGTCCCGGCACACAGGTCCACGAATTCCCCGTTCCGGTAGAACGTGATCGGCTCGCCCTCGGGAATGTCGCCCAGTCGGCTAATCTTATAGGGCTGTCCCCGCCCCTCGAAAAACGCCCGCGCCTCGTCACGCGTCACCTCCCGCCGCTCGAAAGGCTGGTCCTCCGCAACCACCTTCGCCATCTCCGCCTCGATGCGTCCCAGATCCTCGGGCGTGAACCGATGCCCGATGTCGAAGTCGTAGTAAAATCCGGTATCGGTCGGCGGTCCGATATCGAGCTTCGCCTCAGGGAAAAGCCGCACCACGGCCGTCGCCAGCACGTGCGCGGTCGAGTGTCTCAGTTCCTCCAATGGGGTCATCGCCATACGGATAAGAATTTGATCTTGGCGGCCCTGCGGGCAGAATCGGCCCCCTTCGCCCTCCGAAGGACTACCTGCCCCGTCTGAATCGGTCCCATCATGTGAATAGGGTAGCTGTCGGGCCACCGGAGGTCGAGCGGGAATGCCGACGGCGCCGGCCCATCCCGATTGCCGATGGCAGAGTAATAATTTGGAACCCTTCGATCAGCAGTCGTCCATCGAGAATCGGCGATCCTTACGCGGGTCGGCCTCGTAGACATTGCGGATCAGCCGTTGCCAGTGGACGCTGGTGCGGGAAGGAGGCTCGGGCGCGCCGATGGTATCGCCGTTGCGCACATGGCCGACGCGCTGGGCCCGCCGACCCCTCATCTTGTTCGAATACCAGCCGTGGTCGCGCAGCAGGTGATAGCTTGCCGCCACCGCCACATTGAACATCCGCCATTTCATTGCATTGCTGGGGCTACCTTGTTACGTGCGCCGCGATGGCCTTCAGCCCCTTTTCATACCTTCCCTGCATGCCCGCTCCACCGATCTGTTTGATTCCGCTCTTGCCGATGTCCGGCAGGCGTTCGCGCATCAGAGGCACAAGTTCCTTCAGGCTGATGATTGCCCCGAATTGCATGCCGAGAAGGTTCAAGACCTGCCGGTTCGCCTCGGTCACTTCCTTCACCACGACCGGGTCTTCGGCGCTGGGGCAGGTATGGTGGCGCCCCCAGACCGATCCGGTCGGACTGGGTTTCCGCCGTTCACAATACTGGCAGATGTCGTCGTAGCATTCCACGAACTCAACCTCGACATCTGGGTTGTTCTGGATGGCCTGGACCACGCGGTTCATCCCCACACGAGTATAACCTTTCTTGGAACCGCCTTCCCCGAAACACGCGATGACATAAGTCGGATGATACGGTCGCAAACGGATGAGCCTGACCTTCGCCGCGTCTGGTTCTTCTTCAGCGCAAGAGGCCGGTCGGGGCCGCGCCATGCCTGCTCCTCCGGCGAGGATGCTCATCAACCCCAGAAATCTTCGACGATGGATGGATGCCAAACGCATGGGAACTTCCGATGTGACCTTGAGCGTTGCCATGGCGAGACTATAGCTACCATGACGGTGCGTCTCAACGCAACATCACCACTCGCCAGTCACCAGTCACGAATCACGAGTCACCAGTTACTAATCCCGCCTCCGAACTCTTAGCTTCCGTTTTTCCGCAGCGGCAGACACTGCAACTGGGGAGAATCCGTCCAGAGTCAGGAGTTGCCCCCAATGACCCAATGACCCTCGACATCGAGCGGTCGGAAGCGGGAAGGTTCTCGCTTGCGGCGGCTTTGCGACAGCGGATAATGCCGCACAAACCACCGATGAGCACAACCACAATCCCCACGGTGCCAGTGCGAACAGCGGAGCGTGGATTTTGCCTCGGTGGATCCACTCGGCCTGCTTACCGCCGGTGGGCTGAAATCGAAATTCCTATCACCTAAATTCCTATTTCTCCAAGAGGCCCCGATGCACAACTTCAATCAGCTTCACGACCACTGCCACCTCACGCGCCGCTACTTCCTGCAACTCGGCTCCCTCGCCGCTGCAGCGTGGAGCGAGTCCCCGCTGGCCGCGGCGGGCGCTACCCCCGACCACCCGCTCCTGAAAGACGCCATCGCCAAGCTCGAATACCTGGCCCCGCTTGATCGCATACACATCGCCGACAAAGGCCGCACGGGCGTCCTCAAGTTCTCGCCCGAAAAACTCCGCGAGGTCGGTCTCGTTCCCGAAACTTGGTCGCTCGAAGTCGTCGCCGACACGGAGAGCACAAGCGCCGTTGAGCAGCCTTTCACCCGGGCACAAGGAAACGCCCTGGACTGGAAGTGCCTTATGAAACTGGCCGAGCGCCACGCCGTCCGCTTCCTCCACCCCTGCATCTGCGCCTTTGGCGACGATCCATTTCACAACAGCCTCTGGGAAGGCATCCCCTTGCGCGAAATCATCTGGATGGCCAAGCCCAAAGCCAACATCCGCCGCGTTGTCTATCAAAGCTATCACCCTGAAGGCATGCCTCCGTTCCAAGCCTCTCTGCCCCTGGCCCAAGTCCTCGAGACCCCGCCGGGCCAAGTCCCCCCTGTCCTCGCCTACAAGATGAACGGCGAACTCATCCCTGCCGCCCACGGCGGGCCGACCCGCGTCGTCGTCCCCGGCATGTATGGCGACAAGGCCATCAAGTGGATCCAACGCATCGTCCTCACCAACGACTTCAAGGCCAGCGATTCCGACGCCGCCGTCCATAACGCCGACACCGAAAGCCCCATGAAGACCAAGGCCCGTTTCGTCAACGCCCCCACGGAGCTGAAGCCCGGATCCCCCGCCGCCCTCACCGGCTACGCCCTGGTCGGCATCTCTGGCCTGGCCAAGGTCCAATACTGCGTCCACTCGCGCAACGAGCCACGGCCCTCCGACGACCCCTACTGGACGAAGGCCGACTGGCACGACGCCACCATCCTGCCCGCGCCCACGAACTGGGGTCGCGGAATTGCCGGCGGAAAGCTTCCGCCCAACACGAGCCACATGGACCCCGCCAAGGGCACGCCCCTGGAGTGGCCCATCCGCTTCACCCTCACCCACTGGGCGGCCCTGCTCCCCGGCCTCCCGGAGGGCGAATACGACATCTGCTGCCGCACCATAGACCACAACGGCATCGCCCAACCCATGCCCCGCCCATTCCCCCGCTCTGGAAACAACGGCATCCACCGCGTCACGCTGACGGTGAAGGTGTGAGCCTGGAATTGAACCTCATGGCCTCCATCCATGGCTAGGGGTTTGGCTATCCAGAAATGGGGTCAGTCGATGATTTAGGTTGGCTAGCAGCGTGTCGGACTTTGCCGCAAGACGAGCCGATGTGGTAGGATCGGGCATGTTATTGGCTAGGGGTCAGCCCTTGAAAATTGAATCGCCCTCATAGATCCCCAGATTTCGGTCCAAGATCCCGTCGCTCCGTCTCAACCGCTCCACCCGCTTCACCGCATGCGTCACCCCGCTGCCATCTTTGTAGCCCAGATGGCGCGCGTAGCCGTCGGCATCGACGACCTCCGCCCGGTAGCGGCCCTGGAAGAGATGGCCCACCCGCCGGTGGCGGCGGTTGTAGCGAGCCGTGTAGGTGGTCTGCTGCCAGGCCATCCATCGGCTCAGATTGCCCCGGGGCGTGCTGGCGGCCAAGTGGTAGTGGTTGGGCATCAGCACCCACGCGTGCAGTTCAACGCCAAAGCGCGCGAGGCCTTCCTCGAGGGTTTCGACGAAGAGGAGGTAATCCTCCTCGCCCTCGAAGATCCGGGCGCGGGCATTTCCTCGGGCCATGATGTGGTAGCAGGCCCCTTCCCATTCCAATCGCGGCTTGCGGGCCACGCCGTCAAGTTGCCCCGCCCTCCCCATCGGTCAATCAATATTCAAGGGCTGACCCCTTGCGTCCCCTTGCGTGTTCCCCTTGCGTGTTGCTGACCCCCTGCGTGTTGCGGGACCGCGTCGCACGCCATCTGCACCCGAACAAACCGCCCCGGTGACGTGCTGCTCGCGCGCGGATGTTCGGGTTCATCCGCCAACTTGCAAGGAACGGTCTTGAGTGTGCGAAACGCCGAAAATGTCTAAGGGAGCAAGCCCCTCGCTACTCTCGCAGCCGCCTCACTTGATGGCGGCGAGATCCTGGAGCCGGATGTTCCGCCATCTGACCTCGAGGCCCGCCTCCGCGTGGCTGTGGACCTGAAGGGCGATGAATCCGGATAGGGTCGTGGAATCGGAGAAATCCGCGCGGGGTTCACCGTTGAGCCATGTCTTGATCGAGGGTCCTCGCGCCTCAATCCGGACCCGGTTCCAGTCGGCCCGCTTAAAAATCTTGCGTCCTTGTTCGGTGAACTGCTTGGCATCGCCCCCGCAGATGCCCGGGAATAGCCACCCCCGGCGCCCCTCGTCGTAGATCCCCGCCGTCCACCAGCGGTCTCGGACCAGATCCGGATCGATCTCGCACTGGTATCCGTGAACCCGCCCCGCCGGAATCTTGACCGGCTTCCCGGCGTGCTCGAACTCCGTGTCCTTATCGAAGCACTGGCTCCTGATCTGGACGCCAGAATTCAGCTTCGGATCGACTCTGAATTCAAACTCCAAAATGAAATCCGCGTAGTCCTTCGCCGTGCAAAGGAAACTGTTTGGGGTCTTGATAACCGTCTTGCCCACGATGCACCCACCCTCAACCCGATACTCCGCTTGTCCGCCCTTCTGCACCCAACCGTTCAGAGTCTTGCCATCGAAGATCGGCTTGAGGTCATCCGCCGCAACCGCGATCGGCACCCCAACAACAAAACAGACGGCAATCAAAAGCACACTTCGCATGCGAATCTCCTTAAAACCACCCGATGTCCCGGTCCAATTCCAGTGGCCCAAGATGGATCTCACGCAACATATAACCCAGTTTCGTCCTCGCCGAAAGTCCAATGCATCGGGCTGGACTCGAAAATTCGACGGAAAAGGAGTGTAGCGAAGGGCTTGCGCCCTTCGGGCCGTCGGACCAGCACCGAAGCCGGAATGTTGGTAAAATCGCCTCTGGCGATCGGCTTCGCTACGAATTCTCCGCTCCGGTGGTCCGGCAGCCGCCGGATGGGATCTAGCTCGAGAATTCAGATGCCGAATTGTAGGAGCCTGCTTGCAGGCGATTCGAATCGCGCGCGAGCGCGCTCCTACGGCCCATTTCCTCCCCGGTGCTGGTCCGCGCCGCGTCACTGTCGCAACCCCTTCGCCTTGAGCCTATTGTCATTCGTCTCCGCGCCTGCCTGAAGGCTTCCCAAAGCCCGCCCAACTGCTACTATTTTCAGGAATGCGCCTCATCAGCTACCGCGATCCAGACTATGAAGCCTGGCGACAGGCCATGGGGCGCAAGGCAACCCCCGATGCCACCGTTGCCGCCGCCGTCGCACAGATCATCCTGCGGGTCCGATCCGAGGGCGACGAGGCGCTGCGTGCTCTCACAAGGCAGTTCGACGGTGTCGATGTGGATGGCATCAGACTGACCGACGCACCCCCGAGGCCGCCGCGGCAGGTTGCAGCCGCCCTCGCGGACGCCAAGGCCAACATCGCCCGCTTCGCCGGCCGCCAGCTCCCAAAAGACTGGCGCGCCCGCAATCGGCATGGCGCATCGGTCGGAGAACTGTTCCGGCCTTTCGAGCGGGTCGGCGTCTATGTGCCCGGCGGCACGGCTCCCCTGGTCTCCACCGCCCTGATGACCGTCACCCTCGCCAAGGTCGCCGGCTGCCGCCAGATCGCCGTCGTCACGCCCCCGCCCGTCAATCCCATCCTCCATTATGCCATCCGCCTCGCCGGCGCGTCAGAGATCTATCAGGTTGGCGGCGCGCAGGCCATCGCGGCGCTGGCGTTTGGCACCCGGACCGTGCCACCGGTGCAGAAGATCGTCGGGCCTGGCAATCGATACGTTATCGAAGCAAAGCGTCAGATCCTCGGCACCGTGGCGATCGACCAGTTGCCGGGACCCAGCGAGGCCATGGTCATCGCCGACGCCAGCGCCAATCCGGCCCTCGTCGCCTCCGACCTCCTGGCGCAATCGGAGCACGGCCCGGACAGTTCTGGCATCCTGCTCACGCCCTCCCTCGCGCTCAGGGACGCCGTCGGGGCACAGATCCAGGCACAGCTCGCCACGCTGACCCGCCGCGCGATCCTTGAGCGCTCGTTGTCCGCCGGCTGTTCTTTGGCCCACGTCCGCACCCTGGCCCAGGCCATCGAGATCGCCAACGACTACGCCCCCGAGCACATTTCCCTGCAGGTTCGCCGCCCCGCCGCCCTCCTGTCGCGGATCCGCAATGCCGGCGCCATCTTCCTCGGCGCCTATTCGCCCATCGTCGCGGGCGATTTCATCGCGGGCCCCAGCCACACGTTGCCCACCGGAGGCGCGGCCAAGTCCTTCAGCGGCCTCACCGCCGGCGAGTTCTTCCGCCGGACGTCGATCATCGAGTACTCCGCCCCCTCGCTCCGGCGCGCGCTGCCCTCCATTGCCACGTTCTCATCCGTCGAAGGACTCGACGCCCACGGCCGCTCCGCCGCCATCCGATTTGAAAGGTGATATGCCAAGGAAGAAACGCACAGCCAGGGTGATCCGAAAAACCACCGAGACCGATATCCGCCTGACGCTCGCCATCGACGGGTCGGGACGCGCGCGCGCACACACCCGCATCCCGTTCTTCGATCACATGCTGGCGCTCTTCTCCAAGCACTCCCTCATGGATCTCGATGTGTCCTGCCATGGCGATGTCGAGGTAGACTTCCATCACACCGTCGAGGACGTCGGCATATGCCTGGGGCAGGCGCTCGCCCGCGCCCTTGGGGATAAGCGCGGCATCCGCCGCTACGGGTGCGCACACCTGCCAATGGACGAGACCCTCGCCCGCGTTGTCACCGATCTCAGCGGCCGCCCTTTCTTGGAGTACCGCGTCCGGACGCGCCGCCTCAAGGCCGGCGACTTCCCCATCCAGCTCGTCGAAGAATTCTGCCGCGCTTTCGCCATGAATGCGGCCTGCAACCTCCACATCGAACTCATCTATGGCAGAGACCCGCACCATATCGCGGAGGCGATCTTCAAGGGCCTTGCCAGAGCCCTCGATGCCGCCTGTGCCATGGACCCGCGCGTGAGAGGCCTGCCCAGCACGAAGAACCTCCTGTAGCCACTTCCCCCCCCACCCAATACTGGTCACATCATTGACAGGGGGGGGCACGAAAGGCCATCCTTACTTCAAATGGAATGGATCCAGCCAGCCCCGAGGGTCAAGAACCCGGTCTGGAAGTTTACCTTGTGGTTCTTGGTGATGGTCGTCCTCGGCCAACTCCTCTGGATCGTCTTCTCCATCCCCGTCTTCCGCCACACCGTCAGTGTCGAAACTCAGCTCGCGCGCGAGAACAACACCCGCCAGCGCAACCAGATAACAACCCAGCTGAGGGAATTGCCTCCCGACATGCGCCCCGACCCGATCGCCCAGGCCCTCCAGCAGACCCCCGCCGCACCCTCCGCCCCGCCCGTCGCGCCCAACCTCGCCCTCCGCCTGCGCCCCCCAGAACCCGAAAGCCATACCAGAGAGGTCGAATCGCTCCTTCAAGATGCCAAGGAGTTCCGCCAGTTTAACGACATCATCTTCGCGAAAGCCAAACTCCTGGAGGCCCAGCGCCTCGAGCCCAAGCACCCCGAGGTGCTTCGCGAACTCGGCCTGCTCTACGAGTCGATGAACGACTGGGGATCCGCGAAGCAGACATGGCAGGACCTCCGCTCCCTCGGCGAAGCGGCCGGCCCCCTCGCCCTCTTCGCTCGGGATCGCCTCCTCGACATCGAGCGCCGGGAAACCCAGTTGGCCATGGAGCGCCAGAGCCGCACGCGCCAGAACCTTCCCCGCGACCTAACCATCGCCAACGTCGAACCGCAGCAGGACCAGCAAGGCTTCAAATCCCTGCGCATCACAATCGCCGCCAACCTGACCCAGGGCGCCGTGGCCGTGCGCGATGTCAAGTTCCAGATCTATTTCTTCGAGGCTGACGACGAGAAGATCTACCCCGTTCCAGGAGAGTCGGTGCGATACGACTTCCTCACGGTGCCCATCAACTGGGCCGGTGGCGAACCGGAGCAAATCCTGATCCGTGCCGGCCCGTTCAGCGCCCCGCCGCTCAACTACTACGGGTACCTCATCCGCGTCTTTCACCGCGGCCAACTGCAGGATGAGGTCTCGGAACCGCCCCAGCTGGCACCTCTCTTTTCAAGCAACCCGAAGGCCGGCCCACAACCATGACCGAAAACCTGGAAATCTTCATCACCGAACCCAGTCAGGACCTGCAGTACACGCTGCGTGAGGCCCTACGCGGTTTTGAGGGACTCCACATCCACACCTATACCGATAGCGCCGAGGCCCTCCACCGGATGCGGGCCAGCCAACGCGTCGACCTCGTCATCGCTGAAGCCATCATGCCCACCATCGACGGCGTGAACTTGGTGGCCAAGATCATCCAACAGTTTCCCAAGGTCAAGACCATCATCCTGACCGAATACGATCTCAGCGATTACCTCCAGTATCTCGGGACGGCGCGCCTCGTTCCCAAGCCGTTCACACAAAACGACCTCACTCAGACTTTCCGATCCCTCTTCCCAAACATTCGAGAGTCGATCATGCCAATGCCCCACGCCGCCGAACCGGGGCTCGACTCGCTCAACGTCACCCAGCCGATGGGCACAGGCGCCCGTCCCCAGCCAGGCCTTGACAACCTACTGGTCACGCAACCCATGAGCGCCACACCCACGCCCGCGCGACCACCGGCGATGGCGGCAACGCCGCTCCCCGTCCCCGTCATGGCCAGCTACCGTGCACCCGCCTTCGCGCCGACCGCCCCGCAGTCGGCCACATCCGCCACCGATCGCGGCCTGGATGACCTGGACATCACCCAGCCCATGAATCAGCGGCAGATCCAGGCCCATCTGCCGGCTCACGCGAATCTCACCCCTGTCATTGCACCGAGCACCCCGCGACCCAGTTCGCAAATTCGCCCCTCCGGCCCACTCGTGCTGCCAGCGACAGTTCCCCCATCCACCATGGTCGCCGATCAGGGACTTGACGACTTGCTCGTGACTCAGCCCTTGGAACGCCGCCCCGCGCCAATGCCAGAACCAGCGCCCGCGGCCCAATTCAGCGCGTCAGCAACGCCCGTTCCTCCCCCGGGACCTCACTTCCCAACGCCAACACCGCAACCAGCGACCCCCATGGCGTCCTCGCCTTTCAGCGGTGGTCCCTTCGGACCCGCTCCCGGAACGCCAACCCCCGCGGTGCCACCCGCATATCCGTTCGCCGCATCGGCCATGCCACCTGTGATCGGCGGCCCCATTTCGCCCGACGCACCAACCTCCGTCATCGGGGGGCCCTATCCAGCCCCCGACGCACCGCCACCCCAAGCTTTCATTCCCCAGCCAAACCCGATACCCCCTCTCCAGCAACAACCCTATCCACAGTATCCCTCCATGACACCCCCATACCCGCCCAGTTCTCCTGTTCCCCCCATTCCACCGGTGCCGCAGCCACAGATGCCGCCACCCCCACAGAACATCCCGGCCAACGCCGGCTACCCCCCGCCACCCGGCGCGCCCCCTCCGCCTCCGAGCGCCCCCACGCCGTCCTTCCAGGCCAGCCCACCGCCGCCACCCCCGCCCGCGCCGCAGGCGCCGCCGGCCCAGTTCGAAACCGCTGGCCGCACGACGCAGTTCCGGCGTGGTCTCATGAACACCGCCGTTCCAGATCGACTCACGCTCCACCAACTCGCCGCAGGCTTGGCCGTCGGCAGTTATACGCTCTCCAAGCAGTTGCCCGACACCGAATGGGGCCCGTGCTGGATCGGGACCCAGGCCGGCGTCAATCGGCGCGTCCGATTGACGTTCTTCTCCAGCGTCGGCCCCTACAGCCAAAACGAATTCGTCACCTACTTCCAGCGCCGGGCCGCACAACCGCACCCGAACCTCCTCACGATCTTTGAGGTCGCACAGATACAGGGCCTCACCTTCGTCGCCGATGAATACTGGACCGGCGGCGACATGAGCCAGTGGCTCGCCTCTGGACACACGATCGACGCCCGCTCCGCAAACGGAATCCTCTCACAGACGTTGGCCGCCCTCCGGCACCTCTCCAACGAGCCCTGCCGGGCCATCAAGCCCAACGACCTCTTCATCTCCGAAACCGGCGTGGTGAAGCTCAATCATCTGCACCCCACCCTGGGTTCACCTGAGGCCGACAAGGGCGGCCAGATGGCCCTGATCGCCAGCTACCTCTCCCAGACGCTCGACCCACAGGCAAAACAGGTGCCCTCCCTCCACAGCCTCTTGGAGCAGATGCTCTTCAAGTCACTCTCCGTCGATCAGGCCATCAATCTCTGCAACCAGCTCGAGATCCAGCTGGCCCCGGAACGCCGCCTCGTGGAATCCCACGAGCACGCCGTCGCCGTCAAAGCCGCACAGGACGCCGAGCGAAAACACAAGCGCTTCGTCGCCATGGCCCTCACCGGCACCGCCATCGTCGTCGTCGTCGCGGGCGCCCTGCTGGGCTTCACCCTGCTCCATCGCCCCTATAAGGATTTCAAGGTCATGGTCCAGGTCCCCGCCAGCGAGTTCATCAACTCCAAAGGCCAAAAGTCGACAACGAAGACATTCTGGGCGGACGAATACGAGGTCACGATCTACCAGTACGCGCAGTTTCTCATCGACGTGAAGAAACGCGGCAACTTTCGCGACTATGCCCACCCGGACATGCCCAAGACCAAGAAATCCTATGAGCCCTCCAAATGGAATGAAATCTATCGGGCCATAAAACAGAACAGGAAATACTACGGCGACGTCATCACCTACAACACCCCGGTCTTCAACGTCGATTTCTGGGACGCCTACGCGTACGCAAAATGGGCGGGCAAGCGATTGCCCACCGAAGACGAGTGGGACCACATGGCCATGGGCCGCAGCGGCAGACCCTACCCCTGGGGCAACGAGCCCCAGAAGAAGTTTGCCAATACCGGCGAGGATTACTTCGCTGGCGACCCGACGCTCGGCGGTAATATCGACGGTTTCCGCGGCTGGAGCGACGTCGACAAGACGCCCCTCGATGCCTCTGAGAACGGCGTCAAGAACCTGGAGGGCAACGTCAGCGAATGGACGATGTCCCCAGGACCGGATAAGCTTGGCCTTCCGACAATGGTCGTCAAAGGCGGCAACTTTGCCGGCTCGATGAAGACCCTGAAAGAGGACTTTCCCCAACCCCAACTGCGCGATGCAACCCAGCTCTGGCTCGGCTTCCGCTGCGTCTCCGATCAGCCCCCGCCAGAATCCGCCAAGTGAGCGCCGCACTCCGACTCATCGGAAGAGATCGCTGTTTGGAGTGCCACCTTTAGCCCGGGATCTCACAGCCTGACGGCTGCGAAATCCCGGGCTCCGGCCTTCAATGGATCCATCGCCTGATCGTCGGCACGCGATTCCTTCAGCGCCTCGCCAAAACGCAGCGCCCTCCAGCTCACCGTGACGCTCGAAACCAGCATCAGCACGGCTGCCGCGACCGGGTGCAATACGCCCCCCGCCGCAAGACCAATCCCAAGAAGATTGTAAACGGCCGCGAATAACAGATTCGCGCGAATCCCGCCCACGACCCGTCTGCCGATACGCACTGCCCCGGCCACCGCCTCTAGATCGCCGCCGTATAGCGCAGCGTCCGCGACTTCGCGCGGCAGCGCCGCCCCACCCGACATCGCCACTGAAGCGAATGCCGTTGCCATAGCGGGCGCATCGTTGACGCCATCCCCCACAAACAGCACCCGGGCACCGCCATCTTGAGACGCGGCCACGCGGCGTGCTTTCTCCTCCGCCGTAAGGCCCGCCTCACAATCGGCCAACTCCAGCACCGAGGCACTGTCGGCACGATCGCCCGTCATGACCTTCACCGCCATGCCCATCTCCGCGAGCGCCTGGCGCGCGCGGGCCACCGAATCCCTCATCCTCTCCCTCACCAGCGCCACCGCCACCAGGCGCCCGTCCACCACCACGAAGATCTCGTGCAGATGGCCCGCCGGACGCTTCAGCCCCGCAAGCAACGCCGAGGAATCTCCAGCAGCCACTCCCTCCAGCACACCACGATTGCCCACGGCCAGCGACATTTCCCGCCCTTTGGATAGGATCCCGGCCCGGACCCCGACGCCGGGGATCGTCGCCACCGCCGCTACCTCCACCCGCGCCCCACCGCCCCACTCCCGAAACGCCGCCGCGACCGGATGCCGACTCCGTTCTTCGATCGCCGCCACCCACGCCCGAATTTCCTCCCTGTCACATCCCTCCACAACGGCGAAATCCACCGCCGAAAATGCCTCGTCACTCAGGGTCCCGGTCTTGTCGAACACGACCGTGTCTACTCGCGCCAATCGCTCGAGGAAGGAACCCGAGAACGCCGCAATCCCCCGCTCCGCCAGCGCATTCAGCCCGCTCCAGATGCCGATCGGTGTCGCCAAACCCATTGCACAGGGACACGCCACCACCAGGACCGCCAACCCGTTGAACAGCCCCGTGCGCCATCCCGACGCTAGCGTCCAGCACACAAAAACCAGGACCGCCGCCGCCATCACCGCCGGCAGGAACCATCCCACGATCTTGTCCGCCTCCCGCTGCAAGTCCGATGGCCTGGCCACCGCTGCCTCCACAACTCCCAGCAGCCGGTCCAGTTGCCTCTCGCCGCCTGAGGCAGTCGCCCGGACCACCAGCGGATCGTCCATCACGTGCGCTCCCGCCAAGATCCGGTCGCCGGGGCGTTTCACCACCGGAAACGGTTCCCCCGTCATTGGCGTCTCCCGCACGAACGCCACGCCTTCCTCCACCAGCCCATCCACAGGAACCCCATCCCCGGCACCCACCCAAACCCGATCACCCTCCATCACGTCAGCCGTCGGACATGCCTCCCTCTTGCCGCAGCATGTCAGCCTCACGCACCGTCCAAACTCCCTCCGCAGCCGATCGGCGCTCGCCAGAGCCGCGTGCCTCCGGTTCCGCCCTATCACAGTGCCGAGCGTGTAGATCGCCACCAGCACCGCCACCACCTCGTAGTACACGTCCCCGTGCCCCGTCAGCGTCGCGTGTACCGAAGCCCCGAACGCCCCCGCGATCCCTGCCAGAAATAACTGCTCCACTACCACCCGACCCGCATGCGCCTGCCGCCACGCCTCCCGCACGATCGGCAGGCCCGCCAAGAGAAAAACGCCCAGCGCCGAGGCCCCCAGCACTCCGTGCAACACCCACCTCTCCACCCCCGTCGGCGGCGACACATTCGCCGCAATGCCAAACGCCATCCCCTGCCCCGCCAACACCGCCGCCACCCCGAGACGCACCCACTCCATCGACCCGGTCCGTGCAACCGCGCCACCTTCGCCACCCGATGCGTGACAACAACCCGCCATGCACTTCACCTGAAGCACCAATTCTGCTCCTGTCACCCAAAAAGAATGTCGTCCGCATCGACTTTCCCACAACCTCGACTTGACCGACCGCTCGACACCACACCACCATCGGGACCGATGAAACTCGGTCTCTTCTCAGTCGGCTACGCGGGATTCTGGGGACAGGCGAAACTGACGCTCCCCGACTTCATCGCTCGCGCCGGCCGACTCGGCTACGCCTCCGTTATGCTCGTGGGCAAACGCCCACATCTCTCGCCGCTGGACGCCACCCCGGACTTCCTCCAATCGGTCAAGAGCGCACTTCGCGCGGCGGGCGTGAGCTGCGATGTCATCGCCGCTTACACGAACCTCGCGCAAGATGACCCCGCCGAAGTGCCCGCGATCGACTTCCAGATCGCCTATGTGGACTCACTCGTCCGCTCCGCTGCCGAGCTGGGTGCCCGCTTCGTCCGCATCTTCACAGCCTACGATGCCGACGGCCTGAACCCCCAGGCGCAATGGGATCGCGTCGTCGGCGCCATTCGCGAGATGTGCGACCGCGCCGCGGCTCACGGAGTCACCATCGCCATCCAAAACCATCACGATATAGGCCTCCACACCGAAGCGCTCCTGGAACTCCTCGCGGAAATCGATCGGCCCAATTGCAGGCTCGGATTCGACGCCTGGTCGCCCGCCCTCCGCGGCGAGAATCTCTACGAGGCCGCGCGGCGCGCCGCGCCCCACGCGGCCATCACGACAAACGCCGATTACATCCATGCCCCCCGCTACCGCTATCGGCCCGCGCTCGTGAATTACGAGCGGCAGTCCCCCGACTGGGTGCGCGCCGTCCCCTTTGGCTCCGGCTTTATCGATTATGCCGCCTTTTTCAAGGGCCTGCGCGATGGCGGCTTCGATGGTGTGGCCACGTATGAGATGTGCTCGCCACTCCGCGGCGGCGGATCCTTGGAAAACCTCGATGCCTGTGCCACGAAATACCTGACATGGATGCGCGAGAACAATCACCTCGCACGATAGCAATTCCCCCGCAGAGAGCACCATGGTAGGCTTTTGTCATGGACCGCAGACGATTCATCGGGGGCATTTTTTGCGGGATCGCTGCCACCGGCATCGGCCCTGGCGCTTCCTCCGCCGCAACGGGCTCCGCACGCTTCCCAGAACCCGCGCGCGACATACCTCTCCGCGATGATGCCGATGTCATCGTCTGCGGTGGCGGTCCCGCAGGCATCGCCGCGGCGGTCACCGCCGCGCGCTGCGGCGCGCGCGTCCGACTCTTTGAACTGCACGGGTGCCTCGGCGGCGTCTGGACCGCGGGCTTGCTCACATACATATTCGACTTCAATAAGCCCGGCATCACGCGCGAGATCGCCCGACGCCTTGACGAACGCGCCGCAAGGACCGTCGTCCGCCCCGACCAATTCGTCTACGCCACGGAGGACATGCGGGTCATCCTCGACGAGATGTGCGCCGGGGCAGATGTCCGCTTTCTGCTCCACACGCGCGTCGCCGCCGCCTACCGGGATGGGTCGCGCATCGCGACCATAGTCACCGAATCAAAGTCGGGCCGCGAGGCATGGCGCGCCCCGGTCTTCATCGACGCCACCGGCGACGGGGACCTCGGGACCCTTGCGGGCTGCGGGTGGGACATCGGCCAAGGCGGCGACTGCGCATGCCAGCCCATGACGCTGAACGCCATGGTCACCGTGCGCGACGCCGAGGCCATCCGGGACTGCATTTCCTTCTACGGCGGCGCCCCCGTCCACATCCCTGCCGTCGAGCACTTCTTGGCCGAAATCCGGCGCGCGGGCGCCGAGACGTCGTACGGCCATCCCACGCTCTTCCAGGCCCGAGGCAATTTGCTCACATTCATGGTCAATCATGAGTACGGCGTCAAACCCTTCGAGAATGAAAAGGTCACCGAATCAACGGTCCGGGCGCGCGCTGAAGTCCACCGCATCGCCGCGGCGCTCCGCGCCCTCGGCGGCCGATGGGCCGATCTTCAGGTGGTGGCCACGGCCGAGCAGATCGGCGTCCGCGACGGCCGCCGTATCCACGGCCGCTACACCGTCACCCGCGACGATCTCGTCGCCGGCGCCCGCCACCCGGACGCCGTCGCCAGGGCCACTTTCAACGTCGATATCCACGCGCCCACGCGCGAAAAAAACCGGTCCGAGCCCATCTCGCACGGCGACCTCAAGATGAAGGCCTACGACATCCCGCTGCGCGCGCTCATCGCCAAGGATGTCGATGGCCTCATGATGGCCGGCCGTTGCATCAGTGGCGATTTCATCGCCCACGCCAGCTACCGCGTCACCGGGAACGCTGTCGCCATGGGCGAGGCCGCAGGTGCCGTTGCCGCCATCGCCGCGAAAAACGGGCGTCTCCCCCATGAGATCGACTGGCCCGTCGCCGAAGCCAAACTTCGCGAAATCGGCCAGCGGGGATGATCTCGGACGATTGATGCGGACACGGGCCCGCTCATCGCCGCAAGAACGCCCTCACCTGCTCCAACTTGCGCCACGCCGCCCGGCTGTCGATGGCCTCCCGCGCCATCCCAAGCAGCATGGCCCAATCCTCGCCTCGCCCCGCGACGCGCATCGCGGCGGCCGCGTTGAGTTCCACGATCTCCCGACTCGGTCCGCGCTCCTCCCCGCAGAGGATCGCCCGGATCACTTCTGCCGATCCTGCCGCATCCGCCACCGAGAATACCGCCGAATCGCATGGCGAAAAACCGAGCGTGACGGGATCCATCTGGAAAGTCTCCACGCGCCCCTCCATCCACTCCGCGGCATCCGTAAGCCCTATGGTGGAGAACTCATCCATCGGCGCACCCGTTTCTGTCCGCCCGCAGGCGGCAACCGCGCGACGCAATCCCATCCTGCCCAGGACGGCAGCGTACTTCGGCGGCAGCGCCAAATCTGGCACCCCCACCACCTGGGCCTGTGGGCGCGCCGGATTCAGCAGCGGGCCCAGGAAATTGAATATGGTCCTCGATTGCCGCTCGGCCGCCAACTTGCGCACCGGGGCCAGTTGCTTGAACGCGGGGTGATAGAGGGGGGCGAATAGGAAACACATCCCCGTCTCGGCCAGACACGCCGCCGCCACGTCAGGCCCGGCATCGATCCGGAACCCCATCACTTCCAAAACATCAAACCCGCCAGACTTCGACGTCGCACCCCGATTGCCGTGCTTGGCCACGCGAATGCCACTCCCCGCAACCACGAAGCTCGCGCACGTCGAGACATTGAATGTCTGGCGCCCATCCCCCCCGGTACCACAGAGATCCACCAGCGGCCCGCCAGCCGAATCCGCCACCGCCGGCACCGGCACCGCCATCTCCCGCAGGGCAAGGGCGAGCGCCGCCATCTCCTCGATCGTCTCGCCGCGCGCCGCCCACGCCATGAGCGCGTCCGCCTTCGAGCCCGCAGAAACTGCGCCATCAAGCAACCAGGTGAGAAATCCCCCCACTTCGGCGACATCCAGTTCCCCGGTGCGCAACCTCCCGACCCATTCCCCAGTTTCCATCACCGCTCCGCGCGAGCGCATCCCGCCTGCCCCAACAGACCCGGCCCGCTACTGCTTCAGGTATTGTATGAAGCGGTCCTTCTCGATCGCCTTCATATACGCCTCGTTCCCGGAAACCCGGCCCGCCTTCAGGTTCTCCATGATCGAGTCATCCATGAACTGCATCCCCTCTCCACGGCCACCGATGATCACGTCCTGGAGCTTCTGGGTCTGCCCTTCGCGGATGATCGACGCGGCCGCCTGGTTCGCGAACAGGATCTCGTTGACCGCCAGCCGCCCCGGTTTGTCCGAGCGCTTCAGCAGCAACTGCGCCACCACCCCGCGGAGCGATGCCGCCAGCATCGTCCGAACCTGCTGCTGCTGGTCGGAGGGAAACACGTCGATCAGCCGATCGATCGTCTTGCGCGCGTTGTTCGTGTGCAGCGTGCCGAACACCAGCTGCCCCGTCTCCGCGGCGGTCAGCGCCAGCGAGATAGTCTCCAGGTCGCGCATCTCGCCCAGCAGCACGATGTCCGCATCCTCGCGCAGCGCCGCCTTCAGGCCGCGCGCGAACGTCGGCGTGTGGTCCGGCACCTCGCGCTGCGTGATGATGCACATCTTGTTGGAGTGCACGAACTCGATCGGTTCCTCGATCGTCACGATGTGCCGAGAAAAACTCGTGTTGATGTAGTCGATCAGCGCCGCCAGCGTCGTCGACTTGCCCGACCCCGTCGGCCCCGTCACCAGAACCAGGCCGCTGCGCAGGTGACCGAACTGCTTGATCACCGGCGGCAGCCCCAGTTCCTCGAGCGACGAAATCTTCGTAGGAATCAGCCGGAAGACCGCGCCGAGGCCGTTGGTGTGCTTCATGTAGTTGCAGCGGAATCTGGAGTTCTCGTCCATCTCATAGGCGAAATCCAGATCGCCCGTCTCCATGTACCTCTGCCAGCGCCTCTCACCGCAGATTTCGATCAGCAGACCCTGCATCTCCTCCTGGGTCAACACCGCCTCGCGGATCGGCCCGACATCGCCGTGCACACGGATCTTCGGCGGTTGGCCCTCGCTGATGTGCAGATCCGAGCCGCCGGAATCAATCAGGATCCGGAACAAGGCGTCGATCTTAGCCATGGCGCCCCCCCTTCAGCAGAGCCTCAAACTGCCTCTTGTTCTCGGCGCGCTCGAATCCCTCGGACGGTGAAATGACCCCACCCTCGACCAGTTGCCGCAACGAGTCGTCCATGAGCCGCATGCCCTGCCGACGCGCCGTCTGCATCACCCCAGGCAGCATATACGTCTTGCCATCGCGAATCAGTGCGCCGACCGCCGGATTGTGCAACAGCACCTCCAGCGCGAGGATGCGCCCCTGCCCGTCGGCACGCGGCACGAGCTGCTGGCTGATCACCCCGCGCAACGACTCGCTGACCATGACCCGGATCTGATCCTGCTGGTCCGTCGGAAACACGTCCAGTATCCGGTCCAGCGTCCTCGCCGCCGAGGCGGTGTGCAGCGTCGCAAGCACGAGGTGCCCCGTCTCGGACGCGGTGATCGCCAGCGAGATCGTCTCAAGGTCGCGCATCTCACCGACCATGATGACGTCCGGATCCTCACGCAGGGAGGCGCGCAGCGCCGTCGCGAAGCTCCGCGTGTGGGTATTCACCTCGCGCTGCGTCACCTGGCAACCCTTGCTCACAAACTGGTATTCGATCGGATCTTCCAGCGTGATGATATGGTCCCGACGGGTCTTATTCACCTCGTCCACCAGCGCCGCCAGCGTCGTGGACTTGCCCGAGCCCGCCGGTCCCGTGACCAGCACCAGGCCGTTGTGGAACTGCGTGAGGCGCTTGAGCTCTGGCGGCAGACCGAGTTCATCCATCGTCCGCACCCGCTCGGTGATGATCCGGAACTCCATGTCCACGCCGCGGCGCTGCTTCACCACGCTCGCGCGGAAGCGCCCCATGCCCGGCCGCGCGTAGCAAAAATCCGCGTCGCCGCGCTCCTCAAAGAACCCCTTCTGCGTCTCGTCAAGGAAGCCCATCGCCAGCCGTTCGGTCTCGGCCGCCTTCAGCGGCTCGAACGGATGCCACATTGGCTGCAGCACGCCGTAGCGCCTCATGAATGGCACCATCCCGACGCTCAGGTGAACATCGGAGGCGTCGCATTCCTGGCCCAGCAACAGATAGTCGTCAACGTGCTTGAATTCCCTCTCCCGGACCACGGCCGCCGCGCGCGCCGCCACCTGGGCCGCCGCCCCGGTCGCCGGCACCGCGGGGTGCGCCGCGTGGGGCTGTTCCCCGACGCCCTTGTAGGGCTCTTCCGGGTGCGCCCTGTGCTCCGCGGCCGATATCGCGCGCTGGAAAAGATCGACCTGCCAGGGGGCCAAGAGTTCGTTGTGCGAAAGGACATCCAGGGCGAATGTGCCCGGATGCTCGTGGAGCAATTGCTCCACTTTCACCCGTCTCTCAGGCGTGATCCAGCCCTGCTGGACCGCCGTCGCGAGGACATACTCGTTATACTGCTCGAGCACCGCGAAAACCTAACCGTATCTCAGCACTAGTCACGCGAAATTATATCGCCTCTCTCGCCCCGCGCTCACTCGTAGCGCAGCGCCTCGATCGGGCTGAGCTTCGCCGCCCGCCATGCCGGATAAAGGCCCGCCAGGACCCCGACCCCCACCGCGAACGTCAGGCTCATGATGACCGCCGACATATGCACCACCGGCCGATTCTGCACCGGCGAGATCGCCACCAGAAGCTTCATCAGGAGCAGTGCCGCCCCCAGGCCGGCCACGCCCCCGAGGGCCGCCAGCACCGTGCTCTCGATCACGATCTGCCCAAAGATGTCCCCCGATCGCGCGCCCACCGCCCGACGGATGCCGATCTCGCGGATCCGCTCCGAGATGCTCGCGAGCATGATATTCATGATGCCTATGCCGCCCACCAGCAGGCTGATGCCGGCGATGATCCCGAAGCTCATGTGGAGATTCCTCATTGCCGCGTTCATCTCGTCGAACATCTCCTGCCGCGTCTCCACGCTGAAGTCCTCAATGCCCCGGTGCGTGACCATCAGGATCTGACGGATCTGGGCGAGCGCCTCCTCGAACATGTTGAGGTCCGCCACTTGCACGTTGAGGTCGTCGAGCTTCAGCTCGGCCCCCTCATCGGGTGTCCCCGCCTGCTTGGTGTTCTTGAACACCGTCGTAAAGGTCGTTATGGGCACCACCACCACGTCGTTCTTGAACCGAAATGTCGACCATCGGCTGCGCTTGCCGGTCTTGGCCCCCGGGCCCTGGGCCGGCGGGGCCTCTTTCGCCCGAAGCTCCCGCTTCTTCTTGTCCCGCTCGCTCTCGTAGCGCTGGAATATGCCCACGATCCGAAAAAACTCGTTGCCGATCCGCACGCTCTCGCCCAGCGGGACCGCCTCAGGATCCTCCCAGAGCCGCTCGATCACCCCCCGGCCAATAACGCACACGCGATTGTGATCCCGCCTGTCGATATCTGTCAGGAACCGGCCGTACTCCAGATTGTGTCGCTCGGTGTGGAGGTAATCTTCCTCAATGCCGATCACCTCGAAAGTCTCGGCCTTGTCGCCCCGCCGCACCGCCAGATACAGATCCAGTTCCGGCGAGACCCAGGAGAGCAGGGGCGCATTCATCCGAAGCGCCAGGGCATCCTTGTACGTCCTGCCGGGGCTCAGCTCCCGGATCGATTCCTGATGCGCCGGGACGGGCTCGACCCTCACCTTGACCCGCTCGAGGCCCCCCATCTGGCTCATCACCTCGCGGTACCCCGTCGCGATACCCTCGGTCAGGGCAAACATCGCCAGCAGCGAGGCCACGCCAAGCACCACTCCCAGCATCGTCAGGAAAGAGCGAAACTTGTGCGCCCGGATCTCCCGGAAGCCTTCGCCGATGCCCATCAGGAACTTCATGCCGCCCGAACCTCAGACGATCTTGCCATCGCGGATGACGATCTGTCTCCGCGCCTCCGCCGCCACGTTCGCGTCATGGGTCACCAGGGCCACCGTGTGCCCCCGCTGGCTCAATTCCCGAAAAAGGTCCAGGATGGTTCGTCCTGTTTTTGAATCGAGCGCACCCGTCGGCTCGTCGGCGAGAATGATGCGGGGGTTGTTCACCAGGGCACGGGCAATCGCAACCCGCTGGCATTGTCCGCCCGAAAGCTGATTCGGTTTGTTGTGCGTGCGGTCCGAAAGTCCCACGGCGCCCACCGCCTCCAGCGCCCGGGACCGCCGCTCCGCCCTGCTGACCCCCGAATACACCAGCGGCAGCTCCACATTCTCCAGCACATTCAGCCGCGGCAGGAGGTTGAACGACTGGAACACGAACCCGATCTTCTCGTTGCGCGTCCTCGCCAGGCGGTCCCCGCCCGCACGGCTCACGTCCACGTCATCGATCCTCACGTACCCTTCGGTCACCCGGTCCAGGCAACCCAGGATGTGCATCAGGGTCGATTTCCCGCTGCCCGAAGGCCCCACGATGGCCGCGTACTCCCCCTCGTGGATCTCCAGCGATACACCGTCCAGTGCCCGGATCTCAATCTCGCCGAGGCGGTAGATCTTCCGCACGTCTCGAAGTTCGATGAGCGACATGGGTCTGCCACCCCGGGGCCTTAGCTGCGCCTCCGCTCGCCAAGCATGGTCGGTTTCACGAGCATGACCCTTTCGCCGCCCACCAGGCCCGACCGGATTTCCGTGAACTCAAATGTGCTGAGCCCGACCTCCACCTCCCGCCGCTCGGCCCCGTCATCCGATTCGACGTACACGACGGTCCGATCATTCTCCTCGGTGAATACCGCGCTGATCGGCACGGTCAGGGCGTTCTTCACCTCCGCCACCGGGATCTTGACGTTCGACGACATCCCCGGCCGCAGGCGCTCGTCGCTCTGCGTGATGAGCACCCGCACCTCGAATCCCTTGATGTTGTACTTGTAGGTCGCTATCGGCGCAATGAGCTCCACCCGCCCCTTCAGCTCCAGCCCGGGAAGCGAATCGACCGTAAAAGTCACGGGCTGGCCCTGCCGCACCTTGATGACATCGACCTGATTGACGTGCGTCTTGATCTGCATCTGGGACAGATCCGCCAGAGCCGTGAGGATCGTGCCCGAGTTCACGCTCACCGCCCCCACGACCAGCTGGCCCACCGACACCGGCCGCGTCAGCACCGTCGCGGCCACGGGCGAGCAGATCACGGTCTTGGCCACCTTGTCGTTCGAGATCTTGAGCCGCCTCTCCGCTTTCACCAGAGTGTTCTGTGCGACATCCAGATCGGTCAGTGCCTTCTCGTATATTTCGCGCGAGACCAGCTTCCTCTCAAACAGCTGCTTGGCCCGGTCAAAATCGCGTTGCTGCTGCGCCAGGGTGAGCTTGGCGCCGTCCACGTCGGTCTCGGCGCTGGCCTGTTCCGCGCGCACGTCGGTCTCATCGAGGCGAATCAGCACCTGGCCCTGCTTGACGATGTCCCCAATCTCAAAATTGATCTCCTCGATCTTGGCGGTCACCTCGGGCTTCACGTCCACTTGCACCAGAGGCTCGATATCCCCCGAAACCTCGATGTTGTATTTCAAATCCCGCCGCTCGGCCATCGCCACCAGATTGTCCGACCGCCGCCCTGCCACATACTCCGTCGTCGGCTCGGGTCGGCCCTTCCACCACCACCAGCCGACACCGGCACCGACGCCCAGCAGAACCAGCAAAACTAGCAAGAACTTACCCATGATGCTCCGGCGGAATTCCACCAGAAAGTTAAGGATAACGCCGGACTTTTGGCGTTCAACCCCGATTCCACAGTTGCGTCCACACGCCCAGCTCCGGTTCAATCGTCGGATGGACAAGGAGTCGGCTGCAGCCATCCTCGACGAGATTGCCCTGCTCCTGGAGCTGAAGGGGGAAAATCCCTTCAAGGCCCGCGCCTACACGCGCGCGGCCCGTGCCCTGGATTCGTTCCCCGGAGACCTGACATCGCTGGCCCGCGCCGGTCGGCTCAAAGAGCTTCCCGGCATCGGAACGGCCATCCTCGCAAAACTCACCGAGCTGCTGGAGACCGGCCACCTGGCGTATCATGACCGATTGCGCGCGGAATTCCCGCCGGGCATCTTCGAGCTGCTGCGAATCCAAGGCCTTGGGCCGCGCAAGCTGGCCGCGCTCCGCGGAGAACTGGGCATCGACTCACCCGAGGCGCTCGAGCGCGCCTGCATCGAGGGCAGGGTGGCGGGATTGAAGGGGTTCGGGCCCGCCACCCAAGCCAAGCTGCTGGCGGGCATCGGTCGCCTGCGCCAATACCAGGGCCTTTTCCGTCTGGGTGACGTCCAAGCCGCGGCCGAGTCGATCCGCTCGACGCTGCGAGAGTGGCCCGAAATCTCGCAGCTCGAACCCGCGGGCGACCTGAGGCGCGGCTGCGAGGTCATCCGCGAGACCGTTCTGGTCGCTTCCACCCGCTCGGCCCACGATGTCTTAGATCGGTTCTGCTCCCTGCCCACGACAAGAGTGCTGTCGCGCGAGCCCACCAGCGCCCTGATCGCCCCGCATGGGGGCCCCCCTTGCCGACTCCACGTGACCACGGACAAGGAATTCCCCTTCCAACTGCTCTGGCTGACCGGTGGCCCGGGGCACTTGCGCGATCTCGCCGCCCACGCCGCCGATCATGGCTTCGAACTCCGGCACGACGGCCTCCGCCCAAGCCCCCCGCAACCCGTTCCCTGCGAGGCGGAAATCTACGCGCAACTGGGCCTTCCCACCATTGCCCCCGAATTGCGCGAGGGTCTCGGAGAGATCCAGGCGGCAAAAACAGGCGCTCTCCCCCGGCTCCTGGAGTGGACCGACCTTCGCGGCACCTTCCATAACCACACGATCGCCAGCGATGGCCGCGACTCCCTGCTCCAGATGGCTGACGCCGCCCGCGACCTTGGGATGGAATATCTCGGCATCGCAGACCACAGCCGGTCCTCCGCACAGGCAGGAGGCCTCGACGAGCGGCGCCTCCTCGCGCAAGTCGACGAGATCCTCGAGTTCAACAAAGAGTCGAGTGGCCTCCGCCTGCTGGCCGGCTGCGAGGTCGATATCCTCAAGGATGGTTCCCTGGATTTCCCCGACGAGATCCTCGCGCGCCTGGACTACGCCGTCGCTTCGATCCACGCCCATTTCGGCCTCGACGAGGCCCACATGACCCGACGCATCATCCGTGCCGCCGAAAATCCGCACGTCACCATGCTCGGGCACCTGACCGGTCGGCTTCTCCTCGATCGCCCACCCTACGCCCTGGATGCAGAGAAGGTCATCGACGCATGCGCCGCCACCGGCACCTGGATTGAACTCAACTGTAACCCGCGCCGCCTGGACATGGATTGGCGGCTATGGAAGCATGCCCGCGACAAAGGCGTCATCGCGGTCCTCAATCCAGACGCGCACAGCCACCGGCAATTCGCATACCTGCGCCTTGGCGCCACCATCGCCCGCAAGGGCTGGCTCCGAAAATCCGATGTGGCCAATACCCGGCCCCTCCCCGAGCTGCTCGACATGCTCTCCGCCAAGCGACGGAACCACTCTAGCCCGGATATTTCACAGCCTGTCGGCTGTGAAAATCCGGGCTCTGGGAAAACCGCGCCATGAAAGCCATTTATTGGAAAAGGTCAGGCAAAGACTGGGTCTTTTCGCGGTTGCGGAGTGTGTTTCGCGGACCGGTGGCCCCAGACCCTTCAAAGTCGCGTTCTTCGGAGCGCGGTTTTCCTT
>JAKQKQ010000108.1 GCA_029560585.1 Verrucomicrobiota bacterium
CCCAACAATCAATGCCCATCTGATGATAGAGGGGACTTCCAATGGTGTGCGGCGCGCGACAATGCACGGCATCTCACAGAGATGCCCTACAAAATTTGTAGGCCGCCTGTGCCAGGCGGCTCGGCTCAGAGGTTTTGAGACACGCTCAGGCCGCGGGCCCTCCCGGCGGAATCGGACCACGTGCGCCTTCAGGCGGAATCGTGGGCACTGCCCGCGATCACGACATAGTCCACAAAACCGCTCCGCCTCCGCGATGATCGCGCGATGCGAAATCGTGGGCCGATCAGTCTCCCGTACTCCTCGGGCGACCGGATGAAGCCGCCCTTGTCAAAATGGTTCACGAAACGCCCGATGGGATTGGTCCATGGCGAATGGGTCTGCTCCATGATGAGCATGCGCCCGCCCGGCTTGACCACGCGCCGCAACTCGTCCAAGACTGCCGCGGCCGTCGCGTCATCAAGATGGTGCAAGACCCCGACCACGAGGCCCCCGTCGAATGATCCCGCCGGGAAATCCGTGCTCGTGGCGTCCATCTGGTGAAACGTGTGGCCGGGGGCCCTCCGCCGAGCCCCGCCCACGTACACCGCATCGAGGTCGATCCCCACATATCTGTCCGGATCGAATAGTCTCGCAAAGGTGGCCGTGCCGCATCCCACGTCGATCACCCGCCCGCACTCGGGCAGCCCCTCTCCGGCGATCACCTCGGCCTGCATCCGGAAATCCCCCTCCAGCCAGTTCCTCAGGCGGTCGTATATCGCCGTCCGGCCCGCACAGAAATCAACGAGTCGCCGCAGCATACCCTATTGAATCAGCCGACGCGACCCCGGACCGAGAACGTCGGTTTCCCCGCCACGCGAAAATACATTCGGCCCAGGTATTCGCCGATCATCCCGAGCGCAAAGAGCTGCACGCCGGAGAATATGGAGATCGCCGAAGCGAGGAACGCGAATCCGGGCACCTCCCTGCCCTCAATCAGGAACCTCGCGAGCACGAAGACCAGCATGATCAGCCCCAGCGCGCACACCGCAAAACCGATCAGGCTGGCGATGCGCAGGGGCAGCACGCTGAAGCCGGTGAACATGTTCATCGCGTGATCAAACAGCTTCAACAGCGTGTAGTTCGACCGCCCCCGCTCCCGGCTGCGGTGGTGCGTGGGCACAGCGCCAAACCGCCGGGTCGTCCAGGACAGCAAAACGTCGATGGAAACATATGGCCCGTGGAATGCCGCCCAGCCATCCCGCAGATGGGAACGAAAGGCGCGGAAGGAGCTGACGCGCCTCGCGGCCCTTGCCCCCATGAACTGCTGCAGGATCAGTTTCGTCAGGGCGGCGGCCGCGCTGCGCAACGGGTCGTGGGCCAGCGTCTCCGTGTATCCGTACACGACATCGAAGTCTTTTTCCAATTCCGCCAACAGGAGTGGAATCTCGTCGGCGCGGTGCTGGAGGTCGTCATCCATGGTGACGATCGTGTCGTGCCGGGCCTCCCGGATGCCGCAGAGCAGCGCGTTGTGCTGGCCGTAATTCATGGTCAGGTCGATGCCACGCACCCACGGCCACGCCGCGGCCAACTCACCGATCACCGCCCAGCTCCCGTCCCGGCTCCCATCGTTGACCAGCACCGCCTCAAATGGGCCGCCGATGGCCCGGAGCACGGGTTCCAATTCTCCGATCAGATCCCGCAACGTCGCCTCGGCATTATAGACCGGCACGACCACACTGATGCCGCCGACGATCGGGGATGACGCTTCAGCATTCATGGCGCACGGGGATTCTAACCACAGAGGGCACGGAGGACACGAAGAGTTTCAGCCGATGGGAATTTCCTTCGTGATCTTCGTGTCCTTCGTGGTTCAAGTCTTCTCCGCGATCTCGGGGGCGATGCGCCGGAGGTAGTCCGCGTACTCGGTCTTGCCCAGTTTGTCGGCCCGCCGCAGAAGCGCCTCGGACCCGATCCACCCCTGGCGGGCGGCGATCTCCTCAAGGCATGCGATCTTGAGACCCTGCCTCTGCTGGATGGCCTGCACGAACTGGCTGGCCTGGAGCAACGCGTCGTGGCTCCCCGTGTCCAACCACGCCGTGCCGCGCCCGAGCTGCCGCACGAACAGCCTGCCCGCATCCATGTACGCCCGGTTGAGGTCGGTGATCTCAAGTTCGCCCCTGGCCGATGGCACCAGCGCCCGGGCGCGCGCCACCACGGCCGCGTCATAGAAATACAGGCCCGGCACGGCGAAGTGCGACCGGGGCCGCTCCGGCTTCTCCTCGAGCGACGTCGCCCGCCCATCGCGCCCGAACTCCACGACCCCGTAGGCTTGGGGATCGTTGACGTGGTAGGCGAAAATCGTCGCGCCCTCGATCCGTTCCGATGCCTCGCGCACGATCTGCGAGAACTCGTAACCAAAAAACAGATTGTCGCCGAGCACCAGCGCCGCGGGCCCACCGCCCAGGAAATCGTCGCCGATGAGGAACGCGTCGGCCAGGCCCCGCGGCTCGGCCTGCTCCCGGTATTCGATCCGGATCCCAATTTCCTCGCCCCCGCCAAGCAGCTCCCGGAACCGGGGCAGATCGCGCGGCGTCGATATCACGAGCACCTCCCGGATGCCCGCGAGCATCAGCACCGACAGGGGGTAATAGACCATCGGCTTGTCGTACACCGGCAGAAGCTGCTTGCACACCGCCCGCGTCAGCGGCAGCAGCCGCGTCCCGTGGCCCCCCGCCAATATAATGCCTCTGCGATTATTCACCACGGATGAACTCCGATTAACACAGATTGGTTTCTGATTCCAATGCCCGGATTTTTGGTGGCCATAACGTGCGCGTCGCCTACTCCTCTGTCATGGATAGGGAATATCAGAGATTAATGTTGGCGGAGTATACGGGCGCAATCATCGGGTCTGCCATGGAAGTCCTGAACCATCTCGGGAATGGGCTGGCCGAAAAACCCTATGAGAATGCGCTCGTTGTTGAATTTGGGCTCAGGGACATTGCCGTCGATCAGCAGCCCCGTTTTGATGTTCAATACAAGGGACGGCTCGTGGGTGAGTTCATTCCGGACTTGATTGCGTTCGGGCGAATCGTTGTGGACACAAAGGTCATTGAGCGAATCACGGATCAGGAACTAGGCCAGATGATGAACTATCTCCGCATCACACAACTCAATCTTGGTGTGATTCTAAACTTCAAACGCCCTCGTCTGGAGTGGAAGCGGGTCGTGCTATAGACCGCGATCCCTCCCGGATATCCGTGTCCATCCGCGTTCATCCGTGGTTGAAGCAATCCGTGGTTTCAGATGACGTCGGCGAAGGTGCGCTCGGTCCTGCGGAAATACCAGATGCCGAGCCATAGCAGGATGGCGACGAGCGCCAGGGACACCGAGAAACCGGGCCAGTAGATCGTGGATTCGCCGCCGAGGATCGCCCAGCGAAAACCGTCGATCACGCCCACCATCGGGTTGAGCGAATACAGCATGAAGGCCGTCTCGCCAAACCGCTCGCCGAACTTCTCGCGGATCAGCGAACTGCTGAAGCCCACCGGCGAGACGTACAGCCCGAACTGCACGATGAAGGGGATCACGTACCGGAAGTCACGGTACTTCACATTGAGCGCGGTGATCAGCAACCCGGGGCCCATAGCCGCGAAAAACGCGACCACCACGAACAGCGGCAATGTCAGCATCGCCCACCCCGGCGGGAACCGGTAGAAGATCATCAGCGCCACCATCATCCCGAACGAGACCAGAAAATCCACAAAACCGGTGATCACGGCGCTGGCCGGGACGATCATCCGCGGAAAGTAGATCTTCGATATCAGGTTCGCGTTGTTGACCAGGCTCATGCTCGCGTTCGACAGGGAGTTCGCGAAAAAGTACCAGGGCAGCATGCCCGCAAAGACCATGATCGCGTAGGGCGCATTGCCCTCCGATGGCAGCCCGGCCACCTTGCCGAAGACGACGGTCATGATGACCATCGACAGCAGCGGCTGGAGAATGGCCCACGCCACTCCGATGACCGTCTGCTTGTACCGGACCGCGATGTCGCGCCACGAGAGAACCGCAAACAGTTCCCGGAAACGCCACAGGTCGCGCCAATACTGTCGCTCGGTCTTGCCGGCCTCGATGACGATCTCGTCCACGTGGGCCGCGGCTGCCGCAGGTGTCGTTGCTGACGCTTCCATGCTACCTCACCTCAAATCATGACGATGGCGCCGCCGCCTTGCCTGTGCCGGACCAACGGCCAAAGCGGCGCGTTTGCGCGCCGCACTCCAAAAATTCCTGGCTCTCGCGCCTTGGAGTGCGGCGGCAAGGCCGCCGCTTTCCGCGGACGGCGGAGCCGGCGTCCCTCCCAAGTGATACTGAGACGCCAGCGTGGAGGCGATGATCTGGCGTTTTGAGACAGGCTCCGGCTTCGGCATTCGATGACCTTCTTCAACGGCCGACTAGCTCCCTCGGTGGCCTCGCGCGGAATCGGCGATCGCACCGTAGAGGCGCTCTCGCGCCGGGTGGAGATCGAACTGCGCGGATGCGGCGCGCGCGGCATCCGCCATCCGGCGGCGCACATCCGCGTCGGCGGCCAACGCATCCACGGCGCGCCGAGCGGCCGCGGGATCTTCCGAATCAATGAGCATCGCCGCCTCGCGGTTTTCGCGCGCCCATCGTGCGGCCGATGAATAGGGCGGCGCCCAGACGATGATCGGTAATCCCGCCGCAGAATAATCCGCCAGCTTGCTTGGAAAATTATAGGCGATGCTGTCGTGGTGGCCCGGCTCGAAGGTTTCCGCGACGAGGAGGGCATCCGCCCGGTCGCGCAGCGCGGCGACGATGCCATCGGAGGGCACATAGCCGTGGTCATCTATGTTGCCTGCGCGGATCTGGCATCCCACTTTCTTGGCCAAGGCGCACACGGCCGCCATCCCGCCGGGCACCATGAGGCTCAGCCGATGGCCGCCGCTGGCGATCGCTTCGGCGAACTCCAGCAACAGTTTACCGCGTCCACCGGTTGGGACGGTGCCCGCATAAGCGATCGTCAGTCGGTCCGGGGCCGCGATGGGACCCGGCTGCGGCGGCCGGGAATCGTCCCGCACGGGCAGCAGCACGCGTCCCCCCACCCCCCAACGTTCCCGATAGTATTCCTCCATGGACGGACTGATGCACCACCGTTCGGCGGCCTGTGCGTAAAGCCGCCCAAATCTGCGCCCCGCATGGACCGCGAACCAGGCCGGTAGACGGGAGAAAGCGAGCCAATCGTCATGCAATATCACATGGAGCGGGAGACCGCGCCGCCGCGCGAACGCCGCCGCCGAAAAACAACCGAATTCCTGCGCCACGGTTAAGACAACCTCGGGCTCGAACCCGGCCATGGCGCGGGCGATCCACGATGCTCGCATCGGCATGACCAGCGCCAGCCAGATTCCCTGAACGCGCACGAGGCGCGAACGGCGCCAGCGGGCGGAGCCACTGTCGAACGACACGTGCCGCACGCCGGGAAGCCTGCCGCCCAGCCGTTGACCAAGCCCCAGCGTCCCCTCGCAGATGCAGAGCCGGTCGGCCGGATATCCGCCCAGCAACCGATAGAGCTGCAGCGACCCGGCCACGGTGCCGGTCACAAGAACATCCGTGACCACCAAGAGGCGCGGAAACATCGGACCCCTCACTCACGAACCGGACAATCAACCACGAAGAACACGAAGGCCACGAAGATCGGCACCCGCTACGCATTCGTGTTCATCCGTGTCCATTCGTGGTTCTTTCCCACACCCTCCGTGCGCTTCGTGCCCTTCGTGGTTCCATGGTTCAATCGGCCGGGCGCAGCCCAAGCCTCTCGCGGTTGTATCGCCCGCGGGTCACCGCGTCGCACCAATCGTGGTTGGCGAGGTACCAGTCCACGGTTCTCTCCAGGCCCGAATCCAGCGTCTCGCTTGGCCGCCAGCACAATTCGCGCTCGGCCTTGGCGCAATTGATCGCATATCGGCGGTCGTGGCCCGGACGATCCGCGACAAATGCCTTCAGGGCAAAGTGGCTTCCGCCCTGCGGCCTCGGCCGCTTCCGGTCGAGTATGGTGCAGAGGGCGTCCACGAGATCCAGGTTCGTCCGCTCACATCGGCCGCCGAAGTTGTAGGACTCGCCCGGCGCGCCGCGCGCGAGCGCCATCCGCAGCCCCCGGCAGTGATCGGCGACGTAGAGCCAGTCCCGCACGTTGCCGCCGTCCCCGTAGATGGGAAGGGGTTTCCCCTCGATGGCGTTCAGGATCATGAGCGGGATCAGTTTCTCGGGAAACTGAAACGGGCCGTAGTTGTTCGAGCAGTTCGTGGTGACCACCGGCAGCCCGTAGGTGTGATGGTACGCCCGCGCGATGTGGTCCGAGGATGCCTTCGATGCCGCGTAAGGGCTGTTGGGCGCGTAGGGGGTCGATTCCGCAAAGGCGGGATCTCGCGGCCCGAGCGATCCGTAAACCTCGTCGGTCGAAACGTGGAGGAAGCGAAAATCCCGTTGGTCCACCGGCGGCAGATCGCGCCAGTATCGCCGCGCCTCGTCCAGCAACCGCAGCGTTCCGACCACATTGGTCTCGACGAATGGCTCGGGCGAATCGATGGAGCGATCGACGTGCGTTTCGGCGGCAAAGTTCACCACGTGCGTGATCCGGTGCTCGCGCAGGATGCCGGCCACCAGCGCGCGTTCGCCGATGTCGCCCCGGACAAACACGTATCGCGGGTCGGCGGCAACGGCCGCGAGGTTGGCCGGATTGCCGGCGTACGTGAGCTTGTCGAGGTTCACCAGGCGCTCGGGCGCGCCGTCGCCGTCGCCCAGAACGCCCAGGACGAAATTCGTCCCGATGAAGCCGCAACCACCCGTGACGAGGACTCTCACAAAACCGACCGATGGGCATGCGCCGACTATTGCCGGCCCGCGAAACTCATATTCTCCAACACCATGATGCCGTATGGTTCACGGGCCGCCCAGGGGAGCGCCCGCCAGGGCAGCCGGAATCGCGCCCGCTCCACGACCCATCCATCCGCGACCCCCTTCTCGAGCGCGGGGCTCGCCTCAAACCTAAATGGGCCATCCCCGGGGCGCTCCCCCACCACGTAGTACCGGAACCGTTTGATGCCTTCCGCCGTCCGCTGTGCCGTCGAACGGAACGCGTGCGAAAAGTCGAAGCTCCCATTGAGGTGGATCATCTGTCCCGGCCCACGATGTTCCCGCAGGGCCAGCCAACCCACATTGTCTGTCATCACCGGCGCTTGCTCGCCAACGATTCCCCGCAGCCATTCCGCCGCCTTCGCGTACGTCCTCCCCTCCGCCTGGACGAATCCCGTGACCGCCACGAGCACCACGCGGACGAACCCGAAACCCGATAGGCACGCGACAGATCCCAGTGCCCACGCTGACACCTTTGTGGCGCGCGCCCCAAGCCAAGCCGCAGCCGTCGAGGCGGCCAGCGCCCCCACCGGCGCCATGCGATCCGTCAGCGAGTACACGGCGAACGCGAGCGCCGTGATCGCCGTGGCCAATCCATAGGTTCGCACGCGGCCGGGGGCCCAAAGAAAGGCGGCGATGCCCAGCAGGAAGGATCCCACTGTCTCGAAGGCCATGATCGATCCGAGCGATCCCGGATGGCACAGCGCCTGCCAGAGGACCCCCGAATGTCCGATGGGATTGACGTACGAGGCCCCCTCGCCCCCGAGTATCTGGCGGGCAAACAGCGAAAGATCTTGCGAGATCCAAACGGCAAAAAGGCACCCGATCAACCCTGCGCCCGAACCAAACGCCACCAGCCTCCCCAAGGATCCGGGATTGCCTCCCCGGAAAAATGCGAAGAGCGCCGATGCCCCCAACCCGCAGCTCACGAAAGGCGCCAGCGGATAATACGAGAGGGCGGCGACTCCCGCACAGGCACCGGATAGGAAGGCGGCCCACGCGGCGGCCCGCCCGCCCCGCGCGGATGCATCGTCCAACAGATTGAGGCTCGCGATGGCGAACACCGCGACCCATGGCTCCATCCTCACCTGCATGAAGCGCCGCTCGACGCCAAACAGGGCAAAGGGCAAGAGACCCAGCACACAGCTCAACGCCAGGCCCGCGCCCTGCCTCCTGGCGCACGCGGCCGTGAGAAGTATCAGCGCCGTGCACGCCACCGCGCTCGTCGCGCAGAGCGAGAATTCATTCAGCCCCAGCAACCAGAAGAAGCCCGTCTGAAAAAGTGCGACGGTGGGCGGCCAAAACACGAGCGTTTCCACGCCCTGCGGGTTGGCCATCCAGTCCCAACGGAGCCGCCCTTCTTTCAGCAGCCAATAGGCCCCCTCTCCCCACCAGACCTCGTCCCCGCCAGACGGCGCGGGCACATAGGGCACGCGAATCCAGATGGCCAACGTCGCCAGGGCCACCAACACCACCGCCCCAATGACTGTCGACCGATTGCCCAAGTCAAAGGTCCCTGCCCCAGCCTTCAAGAATCCTCCTGCGGGGGTGGCACCGTCTCCTGACAGCGATGGGGCGGCGCATCGCGTTCGCCTTCCCCTGTGGCGTCTCACGGAGACGCCATCTGCACGATCTCAGACACGCCATGCGAGCATCCTGAGGAGGGCCCGCGGCCTGAGGCTGTCTCAAAACTCAAACTCCCAACACGGAACACCCAACAATCAATGCCCATCTGATGGTAGAGGGGACGTCCAATGGTGTGCCGCGCGCGACAATGCACGGCATCTCACAGAGATGCCCTACAAAATTTGTAGGCCGCCTGTGCCAGGCGGCTCGGCTCAGAGGTTTTGAGACACGCTCGCCTCGCGGGCCGGGTTGGCCCAGATGTCTGGCGGCTGGTGAGTCGCGGACGCCGGGGCCGGCGTCCCTCCCGGAGGAATCGGGCCACGTGCGCCATCAGGGGGCATCTCTGACGTCTTTTGACGGGCTGCTAACCCGCGCCACGATCAAGAACTGTCGCCCGAAAACGCCCCATGCCATCGGGCACCGCAGGTAGGCCCTCAAGAAGAGCACCGGGAATCGCGGTGCCCCGACCATGGTGTACGGGAGAAATCGGGCGATCCGGCGCTCGACGTCGAAACCGTGAACCCCCAGCCCCTCCGCGAGCGAGAGATCCGATAGCGCGAGGTGATGATCCCAGAAATCCCAATACCGGCCGTGAAGGCATCGGATGTTGGGGCCCATGGCGATCAGCCTTCCGCCCGGCGCAAGGCAGCGGCGCGCCTGGTCAAGGGTTCTGCCCAGCGTGGCCTTGTCGGGCAGGTGCTCGAAAAAATTGCTCGTGAACACGAGGTCGAGGCCGCCGTCTTCCACGGGCCACGGTCGGGAGCAGTCCTGCTCGATGAACGTGATCCCCGCGTCCAGACGCTCCCGGGCATCCGGGTTGAGATCCATCGCGTAGCGGCGCTCGCAGCGCACGGCGTTGATGAATTCACCGTAGCCGCAGCCGAGATCGAGAATGCGGCGCGCACCGCCGGTCCACCGGCTGAAAAAGTCGTCCACCAGCGCCCGCCAGACCGCGCGCCGATACTCGATGGCCCCCTCGAACCGATGAGAGTAGATCGCTTGAAGCTCACTCATGGGTCGGCCCTGCCGGTTCCGCCTTTCGATAGTCCCCGCGGGAAAATGATTTTTCCAGCCAGACGTACGCGACGATGAAGAAGTAGCGGCTGCCCATCTCCTTGATCTTCAGTTTTGGGATACCGGTCCGCC
The DNA here is from genome assembly GCA_029560585.1 of Verrucomicrobiota bacterium. GTDB lineage: Bacteria > Verrucomicrobiota > Verrucomicrobiia > JADLBR01 > JADLBR01 > JADLBR01. The sequence continues at coordinate 9,682 of JAKQKQ010000108.1, forward strand.
GGTTGCGCCACGTGACGGGGATGACGGTCCAGGAGTACCCTCGGACGATGGCCTTGAGGGGGAGTTCGACGGTCAGGTTGAAATGCGGCGAAAGGATGGGGCGGCAGCCATCGAGGACTGACCGGCGATAGGCCTTGAAGGCGTTGGTCGTATCGTTCAGGCGGATGCCGAAGAGGAAGCGAATGAAAGTGTTCGCGAGACGATTGAGTATCCACTTGGGCCACGGGTAGTCGATGGTGCCTCCCCCCGAGACAAACCGGCTGCCGAAGACACAGTCGAATCCTTCGTTCAGCTTCTGCCAGTACCGAATGACATCCCGGCAATCATCGGACTCGTCCGCCATCATGATCACGACCGCGTCGCCCCCGGACGCCTCGATCCCCCGCTGGATGGCCCGCCCGAAGCCGTGGGGTCCGTCGTTCTTCACGGGCTTGATCGCCGGAATGCGCGCGCCCACATCCCGCAGGATCGCCCAGGTCCCGTCGCCGCTTCCGTCATCGACGACCACGATCTCGTGGGGGATCCCATGCAATCCGAGTTCGAGGTGGAGATGTTCGACGGTCCCCGCCACGCAGCCCTCCTCGTCACGGGCCGGGATGACGACGGATAGAAGCCGGAGCGGGGCCGAAGCCTCGGACGACTGTGCCTTTTCAGGATATGGGGCCATAAACCGCCTTCAGGCCGCGACGCCCGAGACCTTCAACCACTCGGGATGCGCCGCCGCATGATCCGCGACCTCTTCAAAAATCGCCACCGGGGTTCGGGCGGGGCGCCAGCCCCAGGCCCTCTCGGCCAACCGGCAATCCATCACCACCCAGGGCAGATCGAAGGGTCGCGTCTCCGGTTTACCGGCGAGCTCGCGGGGCCCGAGACGCCCCTCGCACCACTCGGACATCTGCCGCAACGAGACCGCGCCCGAGAGCCCGCCCCCAAAATTGCAGATGCGCGGCTTCGCGGGGTCGGCCCCAGCCATCTGCCGAACCAGCACCGGCACGATGTCGTCCGGGTGAAGAACGTCCCGCACCTGAAGCCCCGTCCCGCCAAAGCCGACGTACGCCAGCGGCCAACCCCGCATCCATGCGTTGATCCAGTATGCCACGATGCCCTGGTCCGGTCGCCCGAATTGGCCGGCGCCAGCCAGGACCCCACAGCGGTTGATCCAGACCGGGAAGCCGAAGCACTCGCCGTATTCCAGCGCGACGATCTCCGATGCGACCTTGCTCGCACCATAGAGCGAAACGGGCGGTGCCGTGCCGAACGATTCCGAGATGCCCGCCGCCGACAGCCCCGCTGGCCACTCCTGGTCGCGACGCGGCTCGAATGCGCTCCCGCGCGCCAGCATCGCCATCGATGCGAGAGGCCTGATCGAATAGACCCGGCTGGTGCTTATCAGGATGAAACCGGCCCTGCGGGACTTGCAGTATTCCAGGACATTCAGGGTGCCGACGAGATTGTGGTCGAAAAGCTCGCGGCTGCCCATCGTCCCTTCGATGCCGGCGACGACGCTCGGGTTCGCCGCGCAGTCGATCACCCAGTCCGCGTCCGGCAGCACCGCGATGTGCTCGGGCGATCGGATGTCGCCCCTGACGACCCGCACACCCCTCCGCTCAAGGTCCGCGACGTTCGTCTCGGAACCCGGGCGACACAGGTTGTCGATGCCAAAAACCTCGAGTCCCTCCCTGCATTCCAGAAGCGCCCTGGCCAGCGCCGAGCCAACAAACCCGCAGATGCCGGTGATCAGGAGTCTCATCTATTCTGAACCACGAATCAGGGTGCCTGTTCGCCGGATTCTTGACCACGGATGGACACGGATCAACACGGATCGAGATATCCCACAAAAGCCATATCCGTGTTCATCCGTGTCCATCCGTGGTTGAATCGCTCCCTTCGTGGCCTTCGTGTCTTCGTGGTGCCCAAATCACGCGTTTGATGGCCGCGAGTTGTCATGCCGCGCCGCGATGGCGGCGTGGATCTCGGCGAAGATGTCATCCAGCGACTTCGTGATGTCCCATCCGGGGTAATGGGCCCGCATCTTCGTGAGATCGCTGATGTAACAGATGTGATCGCCCTCGCGATTCTTATCGACGTACTCCCATTGCATGGGCTTGCCGCTGAGCGCGCCGATCCGCGCGAACGCCTCGAGGATGGAGCAGCTGTTGGCCCGGCCACCGCCGATGTTGTAGACCTCGCCCGGTCGCGGCGCCCCCACAAAGGCCGCGACGAAACGGGCCACGTCAAGCGAGTGGATGTTGTCGCGCACCTGCTTGCCCTTGTAGCCGAAGACGCGGTACAGCCTCCCCTCGAGATTGCATCGGACCAGATAGCTCAGGAAACCGTGGAGTTCGACACCGCTGTGATTGGGGCCCGTCAGGCACCCGCCGCGAAGACAGCAGGTCGGCATCCCAAAATACCGCCCGTATTCCTGCACCATCACGTCGCCGGCGACCTTCGACGCGCCGAACAGGCTGTGCTTGCTCTGATCGATCGGGAAGCTCTCCGCGATGCCCCCCGCGAACTCGGGATCATCATAGTCCCACCGCGTTTCCAGCTCGCGGAGCCGAATGGTGTTCGGACGATCGCCATAGACCTTGTTGGTGCTCATGTGGACGAATGGCGCCTCCGGACAGTGCCGCCGGGCCGCCTCGAGCAGGTTCAGCGTGCCGCCCGCATTCACATCGAAATCATCGAAGGGCCGGGAGGCCGCCAGGTCATGGCTCGGCTGCGCGGCCGTGTGCGCGATCGCATCGGGCCTCAGCGTCTCGAGGCACTCCGCGACCCGGGCGCGGTCCCGTATGTCCAATTCGTGGTGGCGGAATCGCGAGAGCGTCGCCTCCAGCCGCCGCTGGTTCCAGCGCGTGTCGCCCCCAGGGCCAAAAAAATCGGCCCGCATGTTGTTGTCTGCGCCATGCACCTCCCAGCCCAACTCGTGGAAGTAGGCGACGACCTCAGAGCCGATCAGGCCGGACGAACCCGTGACCAGTAGCTTTTTCATATTCAGGGTGACCGTACATCAACCACGAAGGGCACGAAGATCACGAAGTCCATTGAGGTTCGTTTTCGGCGTCCTTCGTATGCTTCGTGCCCTTCGTGGTTTCAATGAGGGCGTCTTTCGTCAGAGCACACTCCGTGCCGGTCAGTTCGGCGGAGTTTTTCGCCGAACCTACTCCGCCCGAGGCCGTTGCGCCTCAGTTGGCCACCGCCAGCATCGCGGCGTCCACTTCCAGCGCCACGGCCCGCTGGAGCATGTCGACCGAAAGGCAGACCCGCGTCCTGTTGCGAAATCGCGCGATGATGCCCTCGATGCCGCGAAAGCGCCCCGTCGTGATGCGCACGCGCTGTCCCTCGGCAAGAAACGGATGGTCCTCCAAAGGCGCGCCCGCCTCCAGGGCCGACTGGATCGCGCCCATCTGGTGCAGGAATAGCGTCTGGTCCACGACTGCGAGGATTCCCGCCGCATAGTCGGAACGAAACACCGCCTGCCGCTCCAGCGGCGCAAACGCCCCAAACGCATAGCCGGGAAACAGGGGCTTCTCGAACGTCACCCGCTTGCTCTTGTAGATCCGCAGGCTCGGACGCACCGGCAAATGCCTCGGGCACCGCGCGCGCTGAAACCACTCGTCCATCTTCTTCTCGCACCGCGGCCGCGTGTGAATCACCCACCAGATCGCCGTGCGCTCGGGACTTCCCTCGGCGTACCCACCATCGGACGCGACCGCGGGCAATACCGCGCCCGCCTGAAAACCCGCGCCCACGTCGAGGATCGCGCTCATTTCAGCACCCTCTCCACGAACGGTAGAATCTTCGCCAGCTTCCGCTGGACGTCCCTCAGCCGCCGCACCCGCTGCTTGAGGAAATCCCCATCCTCAATACCCGCCCCCATCGTCTCCAGCTCCGTCTCGACGTCCTGAATCTGCCTGCCCGCCGACTCAATCCGCGGCAAAATGAACCCCGCCAGTGTCTGCCGCAACAACGCCCGAAAATCCACGTTCGCCTCGTAGTAATCCCTCCGATCCCCCCGCTGCCAGATCCGCCGCACCGCGCCCCACGCCTCCAATTGCCGCACGCTCATCGACGCGTTGCCCTTGCTGATACCCAATCGATCCACCAGCTCCTGCAAACACAGCGGCTTCGGACTCAGATAAATCGCTACGTAAACCTGCCCCAGCGATCTCCCAAACCCCAATCGCTGCGCCGAACGCCCACCCAAATCCACCAAGCGCTCCCAGATCTGTGTATCCGAAGCGTTCAATATGTATTGAACGTAGAGGAAACGGTCAGAATGTCAAGGGGTTGTGATCGCCTGGCACATGTTCGGCATGTGCCAGAAGGGCCGTTGTCGGAGCGCGGAACAGCCGCGATGGGTATGGAGGGACGTCGGCCTGAGGCTGTCTCAAAACAAGAGCGCTCCATGGGCCTGGATCCTTCGAGGGACGTGCCGACTTGGTCAACTGACGGAGACGCCCCGCAAGATCTTGGGGATGCCATGCGGGCATCCTGGGGAGGGCCCGCGGCTTCGAGGGCCGGGTTGGCCCAGGTGTCGTGTGGCTGGTGAATCGCGGACGCCGGGGCCGGCGTCCCTCCCGGCGGAATCGGGCCACGCACGCCATCAGGGGGTTTTTCCGCGGGCTGCTAAGGTTTTGCGTCAGGGATAACGCGGAGCCAGCGGGGAATGAAGGCTTGGATGGCGGCGTCGGCGGCCTCTACGGAGGGATGGATCGGGGTGGTGACGAGGATGTAGCACTGCTCGCGGCGCCGGTCGGTGCGAAGCCTGAAGTTGAGCGCGAGACGGGTGAGGATGCCCCTGCCGACCTCCAGCGTCGTGGATCCGCCGAGCAGATGCACGAAATAGACAAGCATCTCGGAGCCACCGGTCCGATAGAGGCGCCGGCCGAAAGGGACCTCGCGCTCCCCGACCCGCAGCGTCTGCTCGCGAATCTCTGTGGGGAGCGGCTCCGCCCCGGACGCCGTGAAACAGACATCGGGGGTGTGGGGCCCATACGACAGGTCGGCGCCCTTGCCGGTTTCCCATTTTGCGAAAAAGACACCGATGACGCGCCCGTCCGGGGCGATCGCGCTGCCGTTCTGAATCTCGGATTGCCCGTACTGCTGGCGCGCGCCATCGGACACAGGCTCGTCGCGCCATTCGTAGCCGCCGATCGCTCGCGAGGCCGACACGTCCCACGTCTCGCCACCCCGGGAAAACAGGTTGAACACCCATAGCGGCGAGGTCACTGCCGCCACCAGGGCCAACGTCAGCACGAGGGCCACCGCTGCAGGAAAACGCCAAGGCCCATCCCCGCCACCGCTCATGGCTTCTCCCCCGTCGCGGTCCCCGATGGCGGATCCTCCGTCGGCCGCCCCAGGAACTCCTCCACCCTGCGCAGCAACACCACCGCGATGCCAAGGCCCACGAGATTGACGGCCAGAATGCTCCAGCCGGCCGTGTCATGCACCTTCTTGAGCTGCGCCAGCCCACCATAATGCGCCGACAGCGAGAGTATCAGCGTGCGGCAGATGTTTCCCGGGATTGCAATGAGCGGGGCAATCATCACCAGCAGGACGCGTGCCCCGAGGGAGTCGAGCAGTATCTTGCCCATCAGCAGCGCGACCATGATGCTGGACTGAAGCGAACGGATGCCGCTGCACGCCTCGTCGATGCCCACGGCACAGTCGCGCAGCTGAACGACATTGCCCTTCTGGAGCGCCGCGATGCCCATGAATCCCAGCACCTCCACGTTCACCGCGGCCACGAATCGTTGGAGCCCCTGCGAGATCCCGTGAAGCAGCGAACCCGGCAGCGGAACGGCCACCAGCATGAACATCAGGGGAAAAAGACACAGCCTCAGGCACCTCGCGCCCCGCGTGGCCAGGATCGTCGCCGCGACACCTCCCAATGTCGCCAAGGCCAGCATCCAGCTGAAGGACGCCGCCGGACTCACCAGCGACCGGTTCGCTTCCACGAGCGCGAAGATCGGCACCGCCAGCAACCAGGCCCACGGATAGAGGCGGGCGTCTGGCCTCCCGGGCCTCCGGATCTCATCCCAGTTGTCGTAGACCAGATACCCGGAAAGGAACGGGACCAGCCACCCAAAGTTATAATCCTCGAACTTCAGCCACCAATACGACAAGTCCCACAGCAGCCAGCCCACCGCAAAGACAGCCGGCAGCCAAAGCAACGCCTCGGACCGGCGCCAGTAGGGCTTCTGTCCCGACTCCACATTCATCGAACCGCCGAAGATACTGGCGCCAACAGAGAAGACAAAGGCAAATCGCGCTCAAACCGCCCGTCGCGCCTTGACCCGCACCGCCCGGGGAATCGGCTTCGCCGAAACCACCACCAGATAACCCCCCCCACCTGCCCCAGAAACTTTCCACCCCACCGCGTCATCGCGGTACCGCGCGATCAATTCCTGGATCGTGTCGTTGACCATGTTCGGGAACATCGCGATCTGCGCCCCGAAGCCATCCCGGATCGCGCTCCCGAAGGCACCCAGATCCCGGGCCCGGATCGCCTCCCAGCATCGATCGGTCGCCTCGGCCAATCGCCGGGCACCCGCCGCATCGATCCGGGTGCCCTCCAGCACGCGAAAATCCGAGTGCCTCGGGCCCAGCGGCACAAAATTGAGCGCGTCCTCAACGAAACGCAGCGCCCCCTCGTCGAGGTTCCGATCGATCACATCCGGCCAATAGCGCCCCCGATACATGGAACGCGCCAGCCCCGCGCAGACGATTCCGATCGCGTCCTGGGACCCAGACACCTCCTCGGTGCCCGGCGGGTTGTCCCACGCAAACAGCATCTTGGCGAGCCGCTCCGGATCCCCGGCGGGCAGGCGCGGGCCCCAGAGGTCGATCGCCGCCCGACGCGTGCTGCTCGCCATGCCGCTGCGCTCGTTGAACTCGATGGTCGGCTCCAGCGAGAGCGTCACCACCGCCCCGGGATGATGCCGGGACACGAACGGCTGATCCAGCCACCCGCCGCACAGATCGATCCGGTACGGCATCTCATCCATCTTGCGCAGCGCCGTCGTCGAGCGGGCCGCCATGCCGGCCTCCGGCTGACGCCGCAAAACCACGTACTCCACCCCAAGATCCCGGCACAGCCGCTCCTTTTCCGGCGTGTTGCCCTCCTCGTTCACGACCAGATAATCGGGCCTCAGCTCCCGCATCTCCGCCTCGAAATCCAGCATGCCCGAACCCCGGGAAATGAAGGCCCTCTTCACGGTCGCGATCGATCCCACCATGAAGAGCCTCTCCCGCTCGTTGGTCACCGGGACTCTCCCCTTCAGCTCGTGGATGGTCTGATCCGAACCCAGCGCCACGTGCACGTCGCCAAACCGCGACGCCTCTTGAAAGAACGCGATGTGCCCGCTGTGCAGGAGATCGAAACAGCCGCTGACCAGAACCTTCTTCGCCACGTCGCAGCCCCCTCGAACCCACTACTCCGCCAGGCGCTTGCCGATCCAGCGCACCGGATACTGCCCCAGGATGTGCAGGGACGACGTCTGTCGCGCCAGCGCGCGCCACACGCCCTGCATCGAGGCTCCCGACGACGGGACATCCACCTCTACCAGAAACTGGTATTCGCCAAGCTGACCCTGGACCGGCCGGGACAGCAGCTGCGTCATGTTGACGCCCTTGTGCTTGAGGACCACGAGGACATCCGCCAGCGCACCCGGCCGGTTTGGAAGCCGGAGATGCGCCATGGCGCGCTGGGGACCCCGCCCCTGACTGTGCCGCCGGGCGTCATGAAGTCCGATCACGAGAAACCGCGTGACGTTGGTCGAGGGCGGCACGAGATTCCGCGCGACCATCCTGAGCCCGTACACCCGGGCCGCCGCCGCATTGCCGACCGCCGCCCCCGCCTCGTCCTCGGCCGCCTGCTCCGCCGCGGCCGACGTGCTCCCGACGACAATCTTCTCGGCGGCCGGATACGCCGCCTCCAGCCACCCGCGCACCACCTGCATCGGCACAAAATGCGAATAGATCCTGCGGATGCGGTCGGACTTTGCCCGGCTCATCAGGCACAACTCGATCGCGTACACCATCTGCCCGACGATCGCGAACACGCTCTCCCAGTTCTCCAGCAGGATGAGCAGATCCAGGGTGTCGGGAACCGCGCCCCCTATGGAATTCTCGAATGGCACCACGATCCGGTCCATCTCCGCCGCCCGAAGCTGCTCAAAGCCGGACGCCATCTGATGGAAGGGCATCAGCTCATGTCTCGCGAAAGAGTGCTGCGCCACCTCATGCGTGAAGCTTCCGGGGAGCCCAAAATAGCCAATCCTGTTCCGTCGAACACGGCGCATGTCCTGACGGTACGGGATGCCCACACGCCCCTCAACCCGAAAACCGTCGCCTCGGATCCCGCCACGTTTCGCCCTCCCTCAATCGCCCGCCGCGTCGGGCACCACGGGGGTTGAAAATGCGGCGTAGGAGCGCGCTTGCGCGCGATTCGCGCATGGATCGCCCCCAAGCAGGCTCCTACTGCCCGGCATCTGAATTCTCGAGCAAATGTGACGGGATTGCTCCCACTGGGGTCACAGCGGGAGCTTCAACTCACCGGACTTTCCTTCGCCCGCTAAACTGGTACCTTTGATCTTGAATGGTCCGCCGGCATTTCACTTGCCACTCCTCAGCCCCGTCATGCGAATTCTCTTCCTGACGCATCACCGGCGATTCAAGACCTTCGCCCGCTCGACGCCCCTGGCCAGGGAACTGGCGCGAAAGGGCCATGAGGTGACTCTGGTGTGCATCTCGGAAAAAAATCGCCTGCGGTTTCACACGTATTCCGAAGACGGCGTCAGATACGTGGAAACACCGGACCTGCTGCCGGGGAGGCTCCGGTCGGGATGGGACGCGCTATCCGTGCTGCGACGGTGCGCCTTCCTCCGGGGCAAGTCCTGGGACCTGATCCACGCGTTCGAGTCCCGGCCCGCGACGATCTACCCGGCGCTCTATCTCCTCAGGAGGAAACCGGTGCCGCTGGTGATGGACTGGAACGACTGGTGGGGCCGCGGCGGACTCATCGACCAACAGCGGCCCAAATGGTATCGGGCGCTCTTCGGTCGCCTGGAAACCTACTACGAAGAGCACTTCCGGAGCCGCGCCGACGCCATGACGGTCATCAGCCGCGCCCTGGGACGGCGCGCCGAAAGCCTCGGCGTGGACCCCGCGGGCATCTTCTGGATCCCCGGCGGCGCGGCCACCGACGTCTTCGTGCCCCGTGACCGACTGGAATTTCGCGCGCGCTACCGCATCCGCCCCGACGCATTGGTGCTCGGCTTCTCCGCCCTCGATGTCACCTCGGACGCCGATGTGGTGCTGGGGGCCGTGGCCCGCGTGGCGCGCCAGAGGCCGGGGGTCTTGCTCGTGATGACGGGCAATCGGCCGCCTGGATTCGACGGGCTGGTCGCCGCACACGGCGTGGGCGGAAGCGTCCGCCATCTGGGATTGCTCCCCTATGCCGAATTGCCCGAGGCGCTTTCCACGGTCGATATTTTCCTGATGCCGCTCAGGGACACGGTGTCCAATCGCGCCCGGTGGCCCAACAAGGTCTGCGACTACATGTCCCTGGGCCGCCCAACGATCACCCAGCCGATCGGCGAGATGAAACAGCTGTTCGCCGAACACCGCATCGGCCTGCTCTCAACAGAAGACCCAGGGGATTTCGCCACCCGCATTCTGGAGCTGGCGGAGGACCCCGTCCGCCAGGCGGAACTCGGCGCCGAGGCCCGCCGTATGGCCATCGAGTCCCTCGCGTGGCCGGTGTTGGCCCGCCGCCTCGAGGATTGCTACGCGTGGGTGGAAAAACGCACCGCAGAGGGATGCTTGTAACATGCGGTTTTCTGGGCCAAAATTATGTTTCTGGCGTGGAAGGATGGCCCTTTGCCTCGAAAACATCGGACACAGATGACCTCATCGCGCAGGGGCGCGAGCCCATTCCGCATGGGCTTGACCCAAGCCGACAAGGGCCGGATGAACCGCCGTGAACCCTGACACCGAACGATCAGGCGAGCCGCCAAATGGGCGGGCCGGGACCCTCCGCGCGATTCTTGATGGGGCGACCCTGTACAAGCTGCTGCTCGGCACCTGCGACGTGCTCGCGGTCACCACGGCGTTCTACCTGTCCTACATCCTGCGCAACGCCCTCTTCAGCTGGCGCGGTGGCGTCTATGTGGCGACGGGAAAGCACCTGCTGCTTCTGCTCGGCCTGAACGTCTTCATCCTCACCTTTTTCCGCCTGCGCTACCTCTACCGGAGCCACGCGTTCAGCGCCTCCATCGAGCACCTCGAACAGCTCACCCGCGCGTGGATCGTCTTTGTCGCCACATTCATCAGCATCTCATTCTGTTTCCGGGTCCAGCTCTTCACCGAGCATCGCATAACCGTCATGATCTTTGCCGCAATGGGCTGGGGCCTTCTGTACTTTGGGCGGTTCATGGCGGTGCCCTGGCTGGCCCGCCGATTTGCCGCCGGCCAAGGGATCGCCAGTCGCGCCGTGGTGGTCGGCGGGAAGGAAGACGCGATCAACGTTGCCAGATTCCTTCAGGAGACCTCCGGCCGCAGCGCCATCCTGATGGGCTACGTTTCGCCGGAGCCGACGCCAGCGCCCGCCCCCGGGAGCGACATGCCGCCGCTGCTCGGCGGCATCGCCGATCTGCCCGACCTGCTCCGCGCCCATCGCGTCCGCGAGGTCTTCATCTCGCTTCCCGATGGCGACTGGAACCAGCTCACGTCCCTGCTCGAAGTCCTCTGGCCGTTCAATCTGCGGCTGCGCGTTTCGCTCGCCCACTTCGGGGCCCTTCAGGAGAAGGCCTCGTACCTGCCCGACATCCACCACGGCTACGTCTACCTCAACGACAGCGTGCTTCGCTCGCTGGAGCAACGCCTCAAGCGGCTCATGGATGTCGCCGGCGCCCTGGCCGGCCTGGTCCTGCTCTCGCCCCTGATGCTGTGCCTGGCCGCCGCCATCAAGCTCGAATCCCGCGGCCCCGTCTTCTTCCGGCAGAAGCGCGGCGGCTCCGGCGACCGCACGTTCGATATCTTCAAGTTCCGCTCGATGCGCCAGAATACCGAGGAGCACCACAGGGAAGCAGTGCGCCGCCTCATGGCGGGCGACGAGGGCTTTTTCCGCGAGCAATCCAACCGGGAGGATCCATTCAAGCTCACCGATGCGCGGCAGGTCACCAGGGTGGGCTCCTTCCTGCGCTGGACCAGCCTCGACGAGCTGCCCCAGCTCATCAACGTCCTGCGCGGCGAAATGAGCCTCGTCGGCCCGCGCCCCGAACCACTCTATCAGACCGAACTCTACAAACCTTGGCACCACTACCGCCAGCACCTGCGCCCCGGCATCACCGGTTTCTGGCAGGTGTTCGGCCGGTCCGCAGTCTCGCACGACGACATGGTCCTCATGGACATCTTTTACATTCTCAACTGGTCACTGGCGCTCGACTTGCGCATACTTCTCCGGACGGTGTTGGTCATCCTGACCGGAAAAGGCGCGATGTGAGCAAGGGTGATTCTCTGCGTGTGGGCGTGCTGGGTTGTGGCCACTGGGGCCACAACTACGTGCGCGTTTTCTCCAATTTCCCGGAGGTCACCCTGGCCGGAGTCGCGGAGCCAATACCGGCGCGCCTGGCGGTCGCCTCGCGCACGGCGCCAGGGGCGTTCACCACCACCGATTACCGCGAGCTGCTCCGCGGTGGTCGCTGCGACGCCGTGGTCATCAGCACCCACGCCGCCACCCATCACCAATTGGCCCGCGAGGCCATCGAGGCGGGCCTCGACGTCTTGGTGGAGAAACCCCTGACCCTGTCAGAGGCCGACGCGGCTGACCTCGTGCAACGCTCCAAACAGGCGGGGCGCCTCCTCATGGTCGCCCACACGTTCCTGTACAACCCCAGCGTGTGGAAACTCAAACAGCTCCTGCGGGAGGGAGTCCTGGGCGATGTCTATTACCTCAAGGCCCGGCGCACCCACCTCGGCATGATTCGGGAGGACGTCAACGCCGTGTGGGACCTGGCCCCGCACGACATCTCGATGTTCATCTACCTCCTCGACGAAGAGCCCACCCTCGTGCAGGCGCAGGCGCGCTGCATGCTCCGGAAGGGCCGCGAGGACGTGGCATTCATCAACCTCCAGTTCCCCAGCGGCGTCATCGGCAACATCGTGGTCAGCTGGGCCGACTCGAACAAGGAGCGCTGGCTCGACATCGTGGGCAGCCGCGCCCGCGCCTCCTTCGACGACCTCAACACGGCAGAACCCATCCGCATCTTCTACAAGGGCGTCGCCGTCCCCGAACCCGGAGACGAGAACTTCGGCGAATTCAAGCACCTCGTGCGCGACGGCGAGATAGTCAGCCCAAAGATCGCCATGCAGGAACCCCTCAAGGTGCTCTGCGAGGATTTTGTCGCCTCGATCCGCGAGCGGCGAGCGCCGGTCTCCGACGGCGAACTCGGGCGCAAGGTCGTGTCGGTGCTGGAGCGCATCGACCGGACCCTCGGCAAGGCAACCCCACCCTGATCCCCGCACCATGCCCAAATTTTTCGCACACCCGAGCGCGCTCGTGGAAGCGGCGACCATCGGCGCAGGCACCCGCATCTGGGCCTTCGCCCACGTCATGCGGGGCGCCGTCGTCGGCCCGGACTGCAACATCGGGGATCACGCGTTCATCGAGGGGGGCACCGTCATCGGTCGGGGCGTTACGGTGAAGAATGGGGTGTGCCTGTGGGAGGGCGTCACGATCGAAGACCATGCATTCCTCGGCCCCTGCTCGGTGTTCACCAACGACCTCCTGCCGCGCAGCCCGCGGGCACCATCCGCCGCGGATCGATACGCGGGCAAGGCGTGGCTTGTGAAGACAAGGGTCTGCGAGGGCGCTTCGGTCGGCGCAAACGCCACCATCCGCTGCGGCGTGACGCTCGGCCGCTACTGCATGGTCGGCGCCGGAAGCGTCGTCACCAGGGACGTTGCGCCTTTCACGCTCGTCTCGGGCAATCCCGCCAGGGTCATGGGCCGCGTCAGCATGGAGGGGCGACGGCTGCGCCGGGCCGGTGGCAAGTGGGTCGATCCCGACAGCGGCCGACTGTACCGCTTTCGCGGCGACGAGATTCTGGAGTGCCCGAAATGAAGGTCCCATTCTTCGATTTATCGCGCCAGCACCGCGCCCTGGCGTCGGAACTTGAGGCGGCCGTGCGGCCCGTCATCGAGAGCGGTGCCTTCATCCTGGGCCCCGAGGTCGCCGCCTTCGAGACGGATTTCGCCGCATTCTGCGGATGCCGACATGCCGTGGGCGTCGCCTGCGGGCTGGACGGCATCAAGCTGGCACTCCGCGCGCTGGATATAGGTCCCGGTGACGAGGTCATCACGGCCGCGAACACCTTCATCGCCACGGCGTTCGCCATCTCGTCGGCCGGCGCCACGCCCGTCCTCGTCGATATCGATCCCGATACCTTCAACCTGGATCCCGCCAAGGCCGCCGCCGCCGTCACGCCCCGCACGCGCGCCCTCATGCCCGTGCACCTCTATGGCCAACCCGCCGAAATGAAACCCCTGCTCGCCCTGGCGCGCAAAAAAGGTCTCCATGTGATCGAGGACGCCTCGCAGGCGCATGGGGCGCGCTATCGCGGCACCCGCGCGGGCTCGCTCGGGGCAATCGGCGTGTTCAGCTTCTACCCCGCAAAGAATCTCGGCGCATTTGGCGATGGCGGACTCGCCACGACGAGCGACGAAACCCTCGCCCGCAAGATCGCGACGCTCCGCAATTACGGTTCGATCGTGAAGTATCATCACGATCTCATGGGCGAAAACAGTCGCCTCGACACGGTCCAGGCCGCCATCCTGCGCGCCAAACTCCGGCACCTCGACGCCTGGAACGCCGCCCGTCGCCGCCTCGCCGCCCGCTACGAGGAACTCCTCCGCGGCGCGGGCGACCTCGTCCTTCCAAAACCACCACCCCACCTCGAGCACGTCTATCACCTCTACGTCGTGCGCACCCGGAGGCGCGACGCGCTCCAGAAATTCCTGACGGAACAGGGCATCGGCTGCATGATCCACTATCCCGTTCCCATCCACCTGCAGAAGGCCTACCAAGGCCATCCGTGGAAACCCGGCCAGTTCCCCATCACCGAACAGTTCGCCGGCGAAATCCTCTCGCTCCCCCTGTTTCCAGAACTGACCGATTCGGAACAAGAATGCGTCGCGGAAACCGTCGGCCGCTTTTTCCGGTGACGACGCCATGACCCACGCCCCGAGGCCATTGGCACCATCCGCCACCAAGGCCCTCTTCCTCGACCTCCTGCCCGACGAGTATCCGCTCACGGACGCGCCCCCCTTCCGCAAGCGCCAGATCGCCGAGTGGGTCTTCAAGAAACGTGCGGCCTCCTTTACGGACATGAGCAGCCTCCCGGCCGCATGGCGCGCCGATCTCGACATCCGCTTCACGCTCCGGGCCCTCGAACTCGCGCGCTCTCAGGGCGCGACGGACGCCACCCGGAAGTTCCTGTGGCGCCTAAACGACGGCGCCCTCGTGGAATCGGTCCTCATCCCCGCCTCGCCCGCCCTCTATGGCGAGACATCCGATCGCCTCACGCTCTGCATTTCCACCCAGGTCGGCTGCGCGTACGGCTGCCGGTTTTGCGCCAGCGGGCTCGATGGCTTCAGGCGCAACCTCTCGCCCGGCGAGATCGTCGCGCAGATCATGGCCGCAGAAACCGCCTCCGCTTCGCGCGTGAACAACCTCGTGTTCATGGGGATGGGAGAACCCCTCGCCAACTACGACAACCTCATGCGCGCCATCGACATCATCAATGCCCCATGGGGCCTTGGCATCGGCGCGCGCCACATCACCGTCTCCACCAGCGGTCTGGTGCCCGCGATCCTCCGCCTCGCTGACGACCCCCGGCAGATACGCCTCGCCATCTCCCTCCACGGCGCGACCGATGAGGTCCGCGATCGCATCATGCCCATCAACCGGAAATACCCCGTCGCCGATCTCATGGAAGCCTGCGCACAATATCGTGCGAAAAAGCACCGCGTCCTCACCTTCGAGTACATCCTCATCGATGGCATCAATGACGATCCCGCCCAGGCCCGCCTCCTCGCCGAACACGCCCGCCGCCTCCGCGCCAAGGTCAACCTCATCCCCTATAACCCCGTCCACGGCCTCCGCTTCCGCACGCCATCGGATGCGCGCATGGCCGCCTTCGCGGGCGTCCTCGAGGCCCGCCGCGTTCCCGCCACCGTCCGCCGCGAGAAGGGCACCGGCATCGACGCCGCCTGCGGCCAACTCCGCCTCAAGACGATCCGCGCCGAGGAACCCAAGAGACGTTCGTAGCCGAACACGTCAGCGCTTGGACAGGCCGTCAGCCCGCACCCGCGATCGCCCCAGGCGATCGATCACTCCCCATTACTTTCCGTCGCGGCGCTGTCGCGCCTCGCCCACCTTGGCCGCATAGGCCGCCAACAGATCCCGTTCTTGGGTCGTCATCTGAATGCCCGGCGACGTGAGAAAGGTCGCGCACGTCGCCTGGATCTGCGCCAGCGCGGCGTTGCGTTGCCCGCCATTGCCGGCGTTGGCGACCATCGTGTCGGCGCCCTGGAGCACCCCGATGACGTTGAGGGCCGCATTGCGATTGGCGCGGAACATCCGGTCACGCAGCACGGGGGAGAACTGGCCCCAGAGCGCCAGCGCGCCCTCGGCAGTCGATGCCGAACCGAGCGACTCCTGCGGCGGGAAACGCACGGATGATGGTCGGGCGCCGCCCCCCTTCTGCACCTCCGCGGCCTTCCGTCGCGCCTTCTCCAGTGCGTCCGCCCGGCTGTCCCCACCGATGGCCGACGCCGCCCAACCCAAGAACACCGCGACCGTCACACATCGCCTCATGATCTCCCCCGCACTCCTCATCATTCCGTCACCCATCGATAGTCCCTCTCGCCCGGCAGATCATCCGCCGCGGCCGGCCCCCAACTCCGCCGCGGGTACTCGTGCACCGGCAGCCCGCCCCACTGGCCCTGAATCGAGTCAACCAACCGCCATGCCTCCCGGACCTCGTCATCGCGGGTGAAGAGCGTGCTGTCCCCGTTAAGCGCGTCGGACAGCAGCCGCTCGTAGGCCTCGGGTGTGTAGGAACCGAATCGGCTCGCGTAGCTGAAATCCATGTCCACCGGCTGGATCACGCCCTGCCCTGGTTTCTTGGTGTTGAATCGGAGGAGGATTCCCTCGTCGGGCTGCAGCCGCAGCGTCAGCGCATTGCGCGCGAGCGCCGGCCCGCACCGCGCCTGGAAGAGCACGCTCGGCGGACGCCGGAACACCACCGCGATCTCGCTCGTGCGGCGCTGCAGCATCTTGCCCGTCCTCAGCAGAAATGGCACCTCCGACCACCGCCAGTTGTCGATCATCAGGCGCACCCCGACGTACGTTTCCGTGCCCGACGCGGGATCGACCCTCGGCTCGTTGCAATAACCCTCGTACTGCCCCCGCACCACGTTCCGCGACAAGTCCCCGGCGCGGAAGGAGGGGATCGAGCGCAGCACCTTCACTTTCTCGTCCCGCAGCGATTCCGCATCCAGCGATGCGGGCGGCTCCATCGCCGTCAGGGTCAGCAGTTGCAGCAGGTGGTTCTGCAGCATGTCGCGCAGCGCCCCGGCCCCATCGTAATAGCCGCCGCGTGTGCCCACGCCCTCGGTCTCCGCCACCGTGATCTGCACGTGATCCACGTACCTCCGGTTCCACAGGGGCTCATACACCGAATTGGCAAAACGGAAGTACAGCAGGTTTTGGACCGTCTCCTTGCCCAGGTAGTGGTCGATGCGATACACCGCCCGCTCGTCCGTGGCCGCGTGCAGCGCCTCGCTCAACCGGGCCGCGCTCCGCCCGTCCACGCCGAATGGTTTCTCGACCACGATCTTCTGCCGCGCCCGATCGCCCACCAGGCCGACCGCCGCCAGCCGCCTCGGCACCTCGCCGAAATACTCCGGCGAGGTCGCCAGATAGAATAGAAAGTGTCCGCCGATGGCCCCGGCTCCCGGCAGGCCGCGCAGCCGCGACGCGAGGCCCTCGTAGGCCGCCGGATCATCGAACGCGCCGACGTGGTATGACAGGCGCGCCTCAAAAACGGCCCACTCGGCGGGGTTGATCGGTCTTGATCGAGAGAACCTCTCCACCCCCTCGCGCATCTCCGCCCGGAACTCGGCGTCGCTCTTGGGACGCCTCGCGAAACCGACAACAGCAAAATCCCCCGGCAGCCGTTTCTCGCGAAACAGATTGAACAGCGCCGGCACCAGTTTCCGCGACGTCAGATCGCCCGACGCCCCGAAAATCACCAGCGCGAACGGGGGGGGCACCCTCGCCGATACATCGATCTCGCACACCTCGGGCTGCACCAGATCCGCCATCAGACCTTTCTTAAACCAAGCGCAACGGATGTCCATCCGGCGATGGGAATCGATGGTCCGCCGGACTCTGAAGGGCGGTCGCCAGAGCTATCGCCGGCGCAGGCGCTCGACCCGGATCCCCTCCCAGAATCGCCGGTCCTTCTCTTCCTGGATCCGCCCGCCAAAATGACGGAGGGTGCCCCCGGGAAGCACGCAATCGCCCCCCACCAGCACCTCGTTCATCCCCTCCGCAGACCGGACCGAGCGCACTTCCGAGAAGGCCTGCCCCATCTCGCGCCTGACCGTCGATTGCACCCGGCGGTGCCCCGGCCCGATGATCATGTTCACGACCACCAGCCCGCCCGGGGACAGGCGCCGCCGGTATAGCGCCAGCAAATCGCCGTCGGGCGGCCGGGGCCGCCACACGTCTTCCCTTCCGGTCACATAGAGGTCATCGATCAGCACATCGTAGCGCCTCCGGTCCCGCAGCACGAAGTCGTACGCGTCCGCGATCACGGCCTCGACGCCCAGCCCATCCAACCCCATGTGCTCCCGGGCCATGGCCACGACCCCCGCGTCCAGCTCCACCGCCGTTACCCGGGTCTCTGGTGAAACGGCGCGCAGTTGCCTCGCCACCGTCCCGCCACCGAGCCCCAGCATCAGCACCGTGGCAGGGGGGCCCGCGGGCCGCAGCAGGCACGCCGCGGTGATCGCGTCCCACGCCAGCCCGGTCATCAGGAGCCGCGGGTGCCACGAGCTGAAGCTTGCCCCCGCCACCTCGAGGTCCACCCGCCCCGCCCGACGACGCAATCTCACCTTGTTCTTCAACATCCCGTCTCTTCCCTCGTTTTGCCCATCTCGACCTGCGGCTTTGACTTTTGATCCGGATTCGCGGACGATAGTTTCATGTGCGGCGCCACGATGGCGCGTACGCGAAAATCCCCGGAGAAGCAAACTTGAAGATCCTGGTCACCGGAGCCGCCGGATTCATCGGCAGCACCCTCGCGGGGGCCCTGCTCGGCCGCGGCGACGAGGTCGTGGGCCTCGACAACTTCAACGACTACTACAGCCCCGCGCGCAAGCGCGCCAACATCGCCCCGCTCCTCCGGAACCCGCGCTTCCGCCTCATCGAGGGCGATTTCTCCGACCCCGCCATCGCCCGCGATGCGGTCGCATGGAAACCCGCCGCCATCGCCCACATCGGCGCCATGGGGAGCGTCCGCTATTCGGTCAAGAATCCCGCGCTCTTCGTCCAGGTCAACATCGTCGGCACCGCGAACCTCCTCGAGGCCGCGCGCCTGGCGGGCGTGCCGCACTTCGTGTTCGCCTCCACCTCCTCCGTCTACGGGCAGACCGACAAGATCCCCTTTGTCGAAGGCGACCCCACCGACCGACCGCTCGCGCCCTACCCCGCATCGAAGAAGGCCGGCGAGATCATGGGGTACGCCTACCACAACATGCACGGCATGTCCTTCACCGCCCTGCGCTTCTTCAACGTGTACGGCCCCAAGGGCCGACCCGACATGATGCCCTACATCGTCACCGACAGCCTCGTTCACGGCAAGGAGATCACCCTCTTCGACGCCGGCGCCATGCGCCGCGACTGGACCTTCGTCGGCGATATCCTCGAGGGCGTCATCGCCGCCATCGATAAACCCCTCGGCTACGAGATCATCAACCTCGGTCGCGGCGAACCCATCGACATGAATGCGTTCGTCCACATCGCCGAGGAGATCGCCGACAAGAAGGCCATCATCCGCGTCGCGCCCGCCCCCGCCAGCGAGCCGAAGGTCACTTTCGCCAACGTCGACAAGGCACGCCGCCTCCTCGCTTATAACCCCCGCGTCTCCGTGCGTGAGGGCCTCGCCCGCTTCTGGGAATGGTATACGAAAGAGGCGATGGCACCGCCCGCGACCGCATCGACGGACTAGCTCGGAAATTCCGTTTGCTCGCAAAAAGCGGCCCGTGGACGGTCCGCACTCCAAGGACCTTCGGCCGAAATCCGGCGGCATCTTGGGACGATGTCGGCACCCCGTGACAATGCCCCGTTTCGCGCGCAGCGCCGTGGACTGCGGTGCGTCCTCGCACCGCTTTGCACCGCAAGAGGACCAGGCATTTTCAGCCCCGGTGGTGCCCCGCCGCGCGCCGGCGGCGGGGCTAACTCGAGAATTCCGTTTGCTCGCCAAAGCGGCGCGGTCGTGAGACGGCAATCCTGCCCGCGACTCGCGCCCACGCTTCGGCGCGCGCGGGTCTGCCCAACCCAATAAACTATCGCGACTGCTGGCAACCGATGAATGCTGTGGAAGGGTTTCGCACCAGAATCTCTCCTATGTCAAAAGACCCCTTCTCCGATGCCTACCGACGTGGCATCGAGCTATTCAATCGCGGCGAGTACTTTGACGCCCACGAGGTCTGGGAGGACCCTTGGCGCGGCACCCAGGGGGATGATCGCCTGTTCTATCAGGGCCTCATCCAGGCGGCCGTGGCGCTGGAACATCTCTGTCGCGGCAATCGGCGGAGCGCCGCAACCGTCTGGCGCAACTGTCGCCCCAAGCTCGTCGCGCTGCCCGTCCATTTCATGGGCATGGATCTCCGGAGCTTCGTCGCCGCCATGGAGGTCGCGCTCCAGCCGGCGCTCGCGCCCGGAGCCGGGGCCGCCGCGTTCGACCGATCATCGGCGCCCATCATCCGCATCGATTCGTCGCATCAGGGCCCACAGTGAATCGCGGACGCCGGGGACGGCGTCCCTCACGCTCTCCCGTAGTGAATGGTGAAAAGCTCCACGTAGTCCTCCGCGAGGTTCGTCGTGTCGCAGAGGCAGGTGAATTCTGGGCCCAGCCCATTCCTGAACAGATCGTGCCACTGCCCGCGCAGGGCGTGATAATCGGTCCGCTTGCCGCGCGGCAGCGTCAGCATGGAGACTGCCTCGGCCATGAGGAAATTATCGACGGCGGCTATCGCGAGTTCCACGGGCGCATCATGGCTGAAGACCCAGTCGATCACCCGCCCGTAGATCTGATACACCGAAAGTGCAAGCTCGGGCGAATTCAGTTCCGGCAGGTCATTATTGCTGTCGAGCTCGAAGAGGACGAAATGGTCTATCCAGGGACCGAGCTTGCGCAGGTTGAACATCTTCGCCTCATAGGGGATGTGGTGGTAGGCGAAGGAACTCACGGCGACATCGTAATGTTCCCCGAGAGTATCGCTCAGGTCCTGGATCGGGCTGTTGATGCCTCTGATGACCGATGGCGGAAATGTCTCGCCGACGGTTTTCACCGCAAGCTCCACCATCGCGGGGGAAGGATCGACGAGCAGGATCTGGCCGACGTCGCTGACTTTGCCGATCTCCTGCAGGCGCCTAACGAACTGTGCGGTAAGGGCGCCGTTCCCACACCCGATATCCATGATCCGCAAGGGTCCGTCGAATCGGGGCAGGGACTCGCAGGCCTGCCGCACGAATCCCTCCCGGCTTCTCTGGAGCAGCGGGACGCTCGCGAAATGCACGAACGGCCGCGGATCGACAAATGGCTTCTCGGGCATGACGAATCTGCCCTTCTGCCGCTCGAGGAAGCTGTTCACGAAACCGTTGAAGAAGAGGCCGTGTTCCTCCTCCAGCACGCCCTCGCGAAACCACTTTGCCCCCAGTGCTTCCTGGCCGTGTGACATGAGCATCCCGCCCGCGTAGCAGCGGAAACAGGGGATGAGTTTATCCCGAACTTTTCCCCCCAGGCCGAAAGGCTCACATTCCTTGGCCAAGATCTCCCGGCCCAGACTCGCCCACCTGGCGCTCTCCGTTCGCGTGAGGAAGATCATGCGGTGCCCTCCAATTACGATTGTCCTTTATGGAACACAGGCCCGGAGCCTACAGCGCTCCCTTGGCCACCAATCTCTCCAGAGTCCAGTTGGTCACCCACGAGCCAAACCAGCCATCGTAGATGTCGCGGATGCCGCCATCGCGAAGCGCCACGTAATCGGGGAGATGTCGTGCGCGCATCTCCTCGGGACTGGGGATCCCGGTGTTGGTCCACGTGACCCGCTCGGCCCCGAAACGCGCGACCGCCTCTTTCACCAGCGCGAAATTCGCGTCCCGGTACGAGTCGCCCGGATAGGGGCTCGGGAGCCACGGGTCCGCGCGCGATGGCGCCTCCGGCCGATTCCTTGGAGCCGCATTGCCGTGCAGCCACCCGGACTTGCCACCCAGGCCAACATTCACGAGGCCCAGTTCTTTGTTGATCATCGCATAGCGATCCAAAAAGTATTTCCGACACTGGCTGATGCGCAGGTCGGGCATGATCGTGTACTGCTCCGCCCTCTTGGACTTTGGATCGACTCGGAGCCACCCCGTCGGCCACCCCCGGCTTTTTACCTTCTCTATGACAAGCTCGACCGAGGGCGTCGGCGACCAAGTGTGCCCGGCGTCGATCCACGCCCGGCGGCGGGCGTCCGCAACCTTGTGCGGAACCGTCATCACCCAACCCCAGTCAAATCCGGGTGGCACCGTGACCTCGCCGTTGGGCAAGTCGAAACTCGTCGTGTGAAATTGGAGCCCCGTGCCCAGCATCTCTCGCACCGCGTGGTCGGTATCCGCGTCCAGCAGCCGAGCGATGCCCTTCTTGATCGCCATCGCCTTGACGTAGGTGTTCGGCGTCGAGATCGACATCTCGCTGGCATGGATCCGCTTCCCATATCCCTCCAACCGCCTCTCGGTTCCCGGTTTGTCGGGATGACGCGGATCAAATGGCGGTTTGCCGCTGTTCGTCTGTGGGACAAACTCCTTCGCGAATCGGATGACGCGCGCGATGTCCTCGTCACGCACCATATCCTCGGGATTCAGGTCAAGGCACTGATAAGGCGCCCAGCGCACCGGCCGCTGCGCCGCCGCAAACAATGAAACCGGAAGGAGTCCAGCCCCAGCCGCCGCGAGGCCCCCTTTCAAGAAATCACGCCGCGCAATGGCTCTCGCCCCCAAGTGAAATCTCCTCGTTTTGGGCCGGACGCCGGCCGTGCTCCGTGGGCTTGCCTGCATGATCGGTCTCCCAGCTTCAATGACCAACAGAAGCTTGATCCGCCACCGTGCGCCGGGCAAGGGCCTTTTGAACATGGGGCCTCTCGGCGCGCGGCTTTCCCGCTCGCGCATGCCCGCGGCCACGGGCGATTGAGATCTCGCTCCGGATAACGGGCCACTTGACCCCGCATGGATACGCTTCACATTGCGGACCATGCAACCTCCGCCCCCATCGCAGGTCGAGGCCTTCCTCAATACTATCAGCGGCTGGGTCTGGGGCCCGCCGCTCCTGATCCTCTTGTGCGGGACCCACCTGTTCCTGACATTCCGGCTCGGGATCATCCAGCGGCTGTTGCCGCGCGGCATCCGCCTCTCGCTGGCGACCAAGCGCGAGGGCGAAGGCGACATCAGCCACTACGGCGCGCTGTCCACCGCGCTCGCCGCCACGATCGGCACGGGGAACATCATCGGGGTGGCCACCGCCATCACCCTGGGCGGCCCGGGGGCGGTCTTCTGGATGTGGCTCACCGGCGTCTTCGGCATCGCGACCAAGTACTCCGAGGCCCTGCTCTCCGTGAAGTACCGGGTGCGGAAACCCGATGGGACGATGGCCGGCGGCCCCATGTACGTTCTGGAGCGCGCGATGAACGCCAAATGGCTCGCGGTCCTTTTCGCGGGCTTCACCGCGGTCGCGGCCTTCGGCATCGGCAACATGGTCCAGGCCAATTCGATCACCGCCAACATCGGACACTTGCTGAAGGATAACTTCGGCGCAAACGATTCGGCGATCATGGCCTCGAATATCGCGTGCGGCTTGATCATGGCGACCTTGACGGGGGCGGTGATCCTGGGCGGCATCCGAAAAATCGCGCATGTGTGCGCGTGGCTGGTGCCGTTCATGGCGGTCGCCTACGTCGTCGGGTGCCTGATCATCCTCACCCGAAACGCCGCGCACATCCCGGACGCGATCCGGGTGATCCTGTCGAGCGCCTTCTCCGGCCACGCCGCCGTCGGCGCGTTCGTCGGCGTCACGATGAGAGAGGCGCTCCGCTTTGGCGTGGCGCGCGGCCTTTTCTCCAACGAGTCGGGCCTCGGAAGCGCGCCGATCGTCGCGGCGGCCGCTCAGACGACCCACCCCGTCCGCCAGGCCCTGGTCGCCTCCACCGGCACGTTCTGGGACACAGTCATCATCTGCGCGATGACGGGCCTGACACTGGTGACCTCGGGCTATTGGAAGCAGGGCACAGAAAGCACGAAGCTGACGCAGGCCGCATTCGGCGACGTGCCGGGCGGCCAGTACCTGCTTCTTTTCGGCCTGTTGACGTTCATCTTTTCTACAATCCTCGGGTGGGCCTACTATGGCGAGAAGGCGGCGGAG
Source organism: Verrucomicrobiota bacterium (assembly GCA_029560585.1). Classification (GTDB taxonomy): domain Bacteria; phylum Verrucomicrobiota; class Verrucomicrobiia; order JADLBR01; family JADLBR01; genus JADLBR01. Next base: position 33,438 of record JAKQKQ010000108.1, read on the forward strand.
TACCTCTTCGGGCCACGCGCGACCGTGCCCTATCGCTGGCTCTGGGTCGTCGCCGTCTTTCTCGGATCGATATTCTCTCTCAACGCGGTCTGGACATTCGCGGACATCGCGAACGGCCTCATGGCCATCCCCAACCTCATCTCCCTGATCGCCCTGAGCGGGGTCATCGTCGTCGAGACGCGCGAGTACTTGCGGTCCCACCCCAAGGAAGACTAGGATGGGACTCGCCACGGCGCCGGGGGCGCGGTCGCCGAACCAACGGCGCAACCCCTGATAGCCTGGCACGATCTCTTATGGATACGCGCTCACATTCCCTGGATGGCGTCCTGATGGTCGACAAACCATCCGGATGCACCTCTCACGACCTGGTGGACCTTGTCCGCAGCCGCTTCCGCTTCAAGAAGGTCGGGCACTGCGGTACCCTCGACCCCCTCGCCACGGGCCTCGTCATCCTGACCCTTGAGCGAGGCACCAAGATCCAGGATCTCCTCATGAGCGAGGACAAGGTCTACGAGGGCACGCTCCGCCTCGGCACCGCCACCGATTCTCAGGACGCCGATGGCAAAGTGATCGAGGAAAAACCGGTGCCCCCGTTGACGGCGGATCAGATCGACGCCGCGTTCGCAAAATTCGACGGGGATTTCAAACAGACCCCCCCCATGGTCTCGGCCCTCAAGAAAGGCGGCGTCCCGCTCTATAAGCTGGCGCGCAAAGGTCAGGTCGTTGAGCGCGAGGCGCGCCCCGTCCACGTCTACCGGCACGAGGTGAGGGCGGTCCGCCTCCCCGACGTTGATTTTCTCGTCGAATGCAGCAAGGGTTTCTACGTGCGGACCTACTGCCATGACATCGGCGCGGCCCTGGGCTGCGGCGGACACCTGGCCGCCCTGCGCCGCACCCGCTCCGGCAACTTCGACGTGGCCGATGCCCTCACCGTCGAGAGGATACGGGCGATCGAATCCATCGAGGAACTGCGGCCCTACGTCATAGATCTTCCCGAGGTGAGCCGCCGGCGGAGACGCTAGCGCGAGGCGCGTCCCGGCACCCAGGGCGATGAACATCCTGTATGACATCGGTGATCTGGCGGGCATCGGCGGGCCGGCCTGCCTCGCGATCGGCGTCTTCGACGGCGTCCACCGTGGCCACCAGGCCCTCATTCGTGCGGTCCAAGACGCGGCGCGCCAGCGCTCGGCGCTGCCCGTGGTCGTCACCTTTGAACCCCATCCCCTCAAGGTCCTCCGTCCCGACAACGCCCCGGCGATCCTCACCTCCCTCGACCACAAACTCGTCCTGCTCGGGCGCCTCGGCGCGAAACATGTCCTCGTGATCCGATTCGATGAGGCATTCTCCCGCACCCCGCCCGAAGACTTTATCCGGAGCCTGGTCGCCGCCTGCCAACCGCTGCGCCTGATCGGCGTCGGTTTCCGGTGGGAATTCGGCCATCGCCGCGCCGGGAATGTCTCGCTCATCGAGCACCTCGGCACCGAATGCGACTTCGACGTGCTGGAACTGCCGCCCGTCACAGAAGATCACGACCACATCAGCAGCACCCGCGTCCGCCAGGCCATCACCGACGGCAACCTCGAGCAGGCCGCGCGCCTCCTAGGCCGCCCCTTCTCTATCTTCGGCGCCGTGGTCCACGGCGAACACCTCGGCCACCAGCTCGGTTTCCCCACCGCCAACCTCGACGTCGAGGGAGAAAAACTCCCCCCGGACGGCGTCTACGCAGGCACCTGCGACATCGGCGGACAGACCCACCCCGTCGCCATCAATATCGGCACGCGCCCCACCCTCGGCGGCACCGAGCGCCGCGTCGAGGCGCATATAATCGGTTTCGACGGCGACCTCTACGGCCAGCGCATCGAGGTCCCCCTCCTCAAATTCCTGCGCCCAGAGACCCGGTTCGACAACCTGGATGCCCTCCGCGCCCAAATCGCCCGCGACGTCGAGGCCACCAAGACCGCGGCCAAAGGATAGCCGAACGCGCCCGCGTTTGGCCCACCGCCCCACACCATCCGCGCTGGGCATGGGAGGGACGCCGGCCCCGGCGTCCGCGTCCCACCGGGTAGCGAAAGGCACCTGTCATGCGCGGCCCGCGAGGCGAGCGTGTCTCAAAACCTCTGAGCCGAGCCGCCTGGCACAGGCGGCCTACAAATTTTGTAGGGCATCTCTGTGAGATGCCGTGCATTGTCGCGCGCCGCACACCAGGCCGGGAGGGTTTCGGACTGCGGTGGCAGAGTCCGGCAACG
>JAKQKQ010000110.1 GCA_029560585.1 Verrucomicrobiota bacterium
GGCTTGTCGGGCGACGCCGGATTTTTTTATGCCCGGAGAAATGGATATTCCGGAAAACTGCCTGCACTGCGGTGTCTGCTGTTTTGCGAAGTCGGGGACCTATGTGCGTGTGAGCGAATCCGACTGGCTGCGCCTCGGCGACGATGCTGAAGTCTGGGCGCGCCGTGTGGGAGGGCAGGGCTATATGCGCATGGAGGCGGGCCATTGCCAGGCGTTGCAGATCACGACGCCGCGCGGGCAGCCGCCGGTCTTTTTCTGCGCGATTTATGCGAAGCGCCCGCAGGTCTGTCGCGATCTGGCGCGGGGCAAGGCGGCGTGCCAGACGGAGCTCAACGCCAAGGCCGCGCGCGTGGCCGCGGCGGTCGGGCGCTGAGTGGCGCGTGGCTCAGGGCTGCGCGGCGGGCGCAGGCGCGGCAGCCGCTGGGGCGGGGATCGGGTCGTCGATGTCGGTGATCGGCATCGCATTGAGGTCGATCATCTCAAGCACCTTGAGCTCGCCGATGGTGACGACGGCCTCCTTGGGATGGCGGGTGATGCGGATGGGCGTGGCCGTTTCTTTTCCGATGTTGGGGCCGGCGATGCGGACCATCTCATTGAGCGTTGGAATGATATTCAGACCGCGTGCCGGGCAACTGACTTTGGTGTGCCAGAGCCGTTTGGTTTTACCCTGCATGGCTGCGGCCTCGTCGAAAGCCTGGATCGTCAGGATGTAGAGCTCGTCATCTGCGATGGACATCACGTGGTCGGCGAGGTGGCTGCGCAGGGCGCCGTTGAAGAGCCTGCGCGGGTCGATCTTGCCGGGGATCTCCGGCACGAATTCCCACATGAGGTTGAGCTTCTCGGCGCCCATAAAGAGGGCGCTCATGCCGGGCGCGCGATTGATCGTACCCCACCCGAAGGCGAGCAGGATTTCAGGAGGGTGGTTTTTTCGGCTGTTGCACGGATAGTACCCCTGATCGGCGAGGACCTTCATGATCAGTTTGACCATGGCTTTCTTGTCGGGCTCGGGATTGCCGGCCAGCGGTCGCCCGAGATCCTGGTGCCCGAGGATCAACGCCTCGTAGTACATCGGGTTGGCTTTGGAGACGGGGCGGAGCGCCCGACCATCTTCGGTGAAATCGGTCACCGTGAGGATGTCTATTTCGCTTTCCGGGAGGAGGAAGTCCATGAACTCGGCACGTGCGAGTCCACAGCCGAGGCATAATCCGATCAGGAGCAGGAGTCCACGACTCCCAGAGGAGTTAATGAGTGGCATGGGGTGGGTTAACTAACTCGAAGCTGGCTGAGCCAAAGGCCATGCACCAGCCTTTTCCGTGAATTGCTTTGGCCACCCGCCAGGGTCTCACACCAGCAGCAGCCCCGGATGGGTGCCGGTGAGGCTCACGCCGCCGTCGGGGGTGACGCGGTAGGTGTTTTCGCTGCCGACCATGCCCACGCCCGGCACGCCCTTCTTGGGCTCGATCGCGAACACCATGTCCTCGGCCAGCGGCTCGTCGAAACCCTCCGCGAGCACCGGCGACTCGTCGATTTGCAGGCCGATGCCATGCCCGAGGAAATTCGCGCGCCGCGCGCCGAAGCCCATGAAGTTTTTCAAAAACTCCGCGTCCAGTCCCGCCATGGTTTGCCGGTAGATTTCCGAGGGGATGGCGCCGGGCCGCAGCGCCGCGGCGAGCTGGTGCTCCACCTCCACGCAACGTCGGTGCGCCGCCACCGCCTCCGCCGGCAGCGCGCGGCCAAATTGGTACACCATCGTCTTGTCCGACGAGTAGCCATCCATCGCGCAACCGATGTCGACAAACACCAGGTCACCCACGCGCAGTTTGCGGTCGCGGCTGCCGAGCACCGGCGCGGCGGCGCTTTGCCCCACGCAGCCGCCCGGCCCGTCGAAGCTCGTCGGGTAGAGCGAGTTTTCGCCAAAGCCGATTTGCCCCACGGCCATGTCCACGCCG
>JAKQKQ010000111.1 GCA_029560585.1 Verrucomicrobiota bacterium
GTCAGGATGTAGAGCTCGTCATGGGAGATGGACATCACGTGGTCGGCGAGGGGGCTGCGCAGGGCGCCGTTAAAGAGCCGGCGCGGGTCGATCTTACCGGGGATCTCCGGCACGAGTTCCCACATGAGATTGAGCTTTTCGGCGCCCATGAAGAGGGCGCTCATGCCGGGCGCGCGGTTGATCGTGCCCCATCCGAAGGCGAGCAGGATCTCGGGTGGATGATTTTTCCGGCTGTTGCACGGATAGTACCCCTGATCGGCGAGGATTTTCATGATCAGTTTGACCATGGCTTTCTTGTCGGGGTCGGGATTCCCGGCCAGAGGGCGCCCGAGATCCTGGTGCCCGAGGATCAACGCCTCGTAGTACATCGGGTTGGCTTTGGAAACGGGGCGGAGCGCGCGACCTGCCTCCGTGAAGTCCGTCACCGTGAGGATGTCCATTTCGCTTTCCGGGAGGAGGAAGTCCATGAACTCGGCTCGCGCGAGTCCGCCGCCGAGGCATAATCCGATCAGGAGCAGGAGTCCACGACTCCCAGAGGAGTTAATGAGTGGCATGGGGTGGGTTAACTAAAGCGAAGCTGCCTTAGCCTAATGCCACGCACCAGCCTTTTCCGTGAATTGCTTTGGCCACCCGCCATGCCTCACACCAGCAGCAGCCCCGGATGGGTGCCGGTGAGGCTCACGCCGCCGTCGGGGGTGACGCGGTAGGTGTTTTCGCTGCCGACCATACCCACGCCCGGCACGCCCTTCTTGGGCTCGATCGCAAACACCATGTCCTCGGCGAGCGGCTCGTCGAAACCCTCTGCGAGCACCGGCGATTCGTCGATTTGCAGGCCGATGCCGTGCCCGAGGAAATTGGCCCGCCGCGCGCCGAAGCCCATGAAGTTTTTCAAGAACTCCGCGTCCAGCCCCGCCATGGTTTTCCGGTAGATTTCCGAGGGGATGGCGCCGGGCCGCAGTGCGGCGGCGAGCTGGTGCTCCACCTCCACGCAACGTCGGTGCGCCGCCACCGCCTCCGCTGGCAGCGTGCGGCCAAATTGGTACACCATCGTCTTGTCCGACGAGTAGCCGTCCATCGCGCACCCGATGTCCACGAACACCAGGTCGCCCACGCGCAGTTTGCGGTCGCGGCTGCCGAGCACCGGCGCGGCGGCGCTTTGCCCCACGCAGCCGCCCGGCCCGTCGAAGCTCGTCGGGTAGAGCGAGTTTTCGCCAAAGCCGATTTGCCCCACGGCCATGTCCACGCCG
>JAKQKQ010000188.1 GCA_029560585.1 Verrucomicrobiota bacterium
TGAAAGCCATTTATTGGGAGGGGTCAGGCAAAGACTGGGACTTTTCGCGGTTGCAGAGTGTGTTTCGCGGATCGGTGGCCCCAGACCCTCCACGATCAGGTTTTTCGGAGCGCGGTTTTCCTTTGAGCCTGCATGTTTCACGCGAAAGCGTGAAATATGCAGGTTAGGGGGCCACGAGTCGATCGACCCGGCGCCGGATGAAGCGGCGGCTGGCGTCGGTGACGGGCACCGTGTCGCGGAAGATGACCGTTTCGGTGCCGTTGGAAACAGAAAGCGGCGGGCCGACTTGAACTGAGTCGGCGGCCCAATCGATCAGATTACTGGAGAGTTCGACAATGTTGGTGACATCGGATGGCGGGGTGTGGCGCCGGAACGTGAGCGACAGATATTCCGCCCCACCATCCGTGATGATGGTGGCGTGGGCGAGGTTTTCCTGCTGAAAGACCTTCGGAAGCCCGCCGTTATCGTATTCGATGAGGTTGGGGCCATCGCCGTCGGGGTCGGCGGCGTCGTCCGATATCGAGGCATCCGCCAGTTCCGCAGGGGTGAAATTCTCGAAACGCCACGAATCGACGGGGCGATCGGCGATGAGAGCGGTGGCCTCGTTGGTGGCCGAGATGGCGTAGCCCACTCCGGGCGCGATGGCGATGGTGGCGGTTTCGGGGCCTTCGGCCATGGCGTCAAGGAGCGGCGTCAGGACGAAGCTGGCGTTGGTCTGGCCGGCCGCGAGGGTGATGGAGGATGGCATGGTGTAGTCGAGACCGTTCGAGGCGGTGCCCGAGGCCGAGAGATTCACAGTGACCGCGAGCTCGGTCGAGCCGTCGCGGCGGATCGTGAAGGCCGCGGTGTCGGTCCCGAACTCGGCGGCGTTGATGTCGTCGCCCGAGATGCTGACGAGGGGGGCGGGGGTGGCGTCGAAGGCGAGACCGTACGTTTCCGCGCCGTTGCCGGTGACGCCGAGCGCGTAGGTGCCCGCAGTGAAGTTGGTGATCCAGAGATGTTCGACGTTGTCGATGGCGCTTGTGCTGAAGGCCACGGGGGAGAGGGGCGTCGTGCCGGAAGCGGTGAACAGGGCGAGATCGAGGTTCTGCGTGCTGACGGTGACCGTGAGATTGAATGGTCCCTGTTTCTTGTATTCCACGTGACGGTGCCACACGAGCGTGGCCTTGAGCGAACCGTGTCGCGATGGATCCAGGCTGAAGAAGTACCAGTTCGTGTTGCCAGCCGTGATGGTTCCCAGGTCCCAGGCGGAGTTGGTCACCAATGTGCCCGGCGCAATCTCGCCGGCATTAAGCAGGTCGTACGCGCGGTTGATCCGGAGGTCACCCGCGCCGTAGCGCCAGTCGAGGGGCACGGCGGAATCGTCGGATGTCGCGGCGTCTCCCTTGTGCCAGCCAAGGGGTTTCGCCGCGGCGGCGAGCAACAGGGCCTTGACGATGCGGGGGTCCGCGGCGTTGGTGAGCGAAGGCAGGGAGAGGGCCCGGTCGATGAGGATTGCCGCCGAGCCCGAGACCAGCGGCGTCCCGTAGCTTGTGAATCCTTGTGGCGCGACGATATCCGGTTTCGCGCGTCCCGCCACAGTGGCCGTGGTGGGGCCAGATTGACTGTCTCCTGAACTGATTCCGACGGCGATAACGTTGTACGCTTGAGACAGCCACGGTGTGTTGAGGGGACCGATGCCGTTGTTGATTCCGGCCGCCATTGTCACACCGTAGGTGGCGATGAGATGATCTGTTCGCCGGAGAACGTCGTCATCGGACTCTGGGTCTAAAGCGTAGGCCCAACTGTGGTTCAGAACGCGTGCCGGCGCCGGGCTCAGGGGCGGAACGAGTGAATTAGTTCCAGACCTAAGGCAATCCGGCCACACAAATCCTCCAGCTTCATATGCGAGGATGTTGGTGATTCCCGGAGCGACGGAATTGGGTCCATAGAAAAGAGATCCGACGTCACTGGCATGCTGGCTGACCCCACTGGGGCCACTGACGAAGTTGAACGTCTTGGTCGGATAATTGTTCGTGTTGGCAACGTAATTAGTTCCCGCCTCGGTGCCTTCCACCTGCGCGACGATGACGCGGGCTCCGGATGCCAGATTAGTGCCGTAGCGCGCTTGGATATCTCGGTAACCGATAGTGTCGAGATAATCGGCCACCGCGGGCGTCGCAGCGACGCAGAACAAGGTGAACGACCAGCGGGCTATGCGCACGCGAAAGGGTGCGACGGATCTCGCCGCCCGCAAGTCTGATGAGTGTGGCCGGCCGATCCGAGGGGGTCGGTTTGCAACCGGGGCTGGACAAAATGGCGAAGGTGGGCAAAGGCACAGGATCTGCGATGGCCGAAGTAGAATTCATCGAGGGGCACCGGAGTGTGGTGGTGCGTTGCCCGGATCTCGGGCAAACGCTGCTCGAGGCGTCGCTGGCGGCTGGAATACCGCATTATCACACCTGCGAGGGGCAGGCTCGATGTTCGACGTGCCGCGTGCTGGTTCTTGACGGTGGCGATGCCCTGGGCCCTCGCTCCGAGCTTGAGGACGAGCTTGCCCGGATGCGGGGTTGGCCCGACGCCATACGGTTGGCCTGCCAAGCCCGACCCAGCGGGGCCGCCAGAGTGAGGCGCGTGGTCAACGATGAGGTCGACGTCGATCTCGCCTGCCGGGAGTGCGTGGGTTGGCCCTCCGCCGAAGAGAGGGAATTGGGCCTGCTTTTCTGCGACATCCGCGATTTCACTGCAATCACGGAGCAGCAGCTCGCCTACGATGTCGTCCACTCGCTGAATCGTTTTTTCAGACAGGTGGGCGATCCGATCATTGCGAACGGGGGCACCATCAACAAGTACATGGGCGACGGCCTGTTGGCCCTGTTCGGGATTGGCGGGGAGTCGCGAGAGGCCTGCTGCATTCGGGCGGCGCGCGCGGGTGTGGAGATGCTCGCGGCGGCGAGTGCGCTCAACGTATATCTGGAGGAACACTTTGGGTTTTCGTTCAGGCCCCGCATTGGGCTTCATTTTGGCCGGGTGCTCGTCGGGCAATTGGGGCATCCGAGCAGGATGGACTTCACGGTGGTGGGCGATGCCGTCAATGCCGCGAGCCGGATCGAGGCGAGCAACAAGGCGCACGGGACCGACATGCTCGCCTCCGGGGAGTTGGTGGAACCGATCAGGGGGCTGGTGCATGTCGGGCGGGTGTTCGACGGGCGGCTGCGGGGCATGCGCCAGCGGGTGGTGTTGCACGAGATACTGGGCGTCGGCGATGCCCCGACGTGCGGCTGATAAGATTGCGCCGTGGTCGACGGGGTCCATTCTGGGGTCATGCGTGCTGGCGGGCCTTTGGCGGTTGAGGTGGTGGTCGCCCGGTTTCGGGAGGACGTGGCGTGGACGCGCAACGTGCCCCCGGGCGCGCATGTCACCATCTACGACAAGGGGGGCGACGGTCACTCGCGGGGTTCGGCGATTCCGCTGCCGAACATCGGGCGCGAGGCACACACGTACCTGTGTCACATCGTGCACCGATACGAGTCCCTGAGTCCGGTGACCGTCTTCTGCCAGGGGCATCCGTTCGATCACGCCCACGACTTGCACCGGGTGCTCCGCAGGCTGGTGGGCGGGTCGCTGGCGGTGCCGGAATTCCTATGGCTGGGGTTCATTATCGATACCGATGACTCGCGGGGTCGCAGGCTATTCGTCCCCTGGGACAAGAATGTGGATGGCCGTGAGTTGCCGCTGGGGGAATTTCACCGATCGCTTTTTGGCGAGCCATGCCCCGATCGGGTGCGGTTCTATCCCGGGGCGCAATTCGCGGTGACCGCGGCATGCGTGCGGAGGAGGCCGATCGAATTCTATCGGAGGGCGCTCGCGTTGGCCGGAGCGGACGAGTTGCACGCGCACTGTTTTGAGCGGATCTGGGATCGGGTGTTTGGCGTGTGCGGGGTGGACGAGGGCGTGATGGGAGACCGGGACACGGTGTATCTGAAACCTATCCGAAGGCTGGGCGGGCGGGCATCACAGGCCCGGTGATGAGCCGGGGTCATCGGTGCGGTGCGGGGCACCGGAGAAATGGCGCTTCACCCACAGCATGAAACCGGTGAACAACACGGGATACGTGACCATGAGCCAGTCCAGCTTGCCAGGCTCCATGAATGGCGAACCTTCGATCGCCTTGCGCTGTTGCGGGTCCAGAACAAAGGCGTCGATGTATGAGGCGACGCCGACTTTTCGCATGAACACGGCGAAGGAAAGCGTCATCAGCAGGGGCATTATCAGGCCGAGCCACCAGGCCCATGGCCTGAGGCGGAACGCGCCCCAGGCGGCGAGCGCGAACAGGGTGGCTTGCGCGAGCGCCGCGGCGTGGGCCGGTGCGCCCCTGAGAAGCCATTTGAAGCATGGCCACGCCGGGGTGATCGCGGACACGATCAATCCGGCCGAAAACAGGGCAAGCATCACGGCGGTGACCAGGGCGGGCATCGGCACGGGATCGGTCCAGCGCGGGATCGGGTCGCGCGCCACACAGGTCAGTCGCACGGACTGGCGGCCATAGAAGAGCAGGAGTGCGGCGGGGATAATCACGTAGATCACGGTCAGGACCGAGAGCGTGACCAGTTTGATCGCGAGCACGACGCCCGGAGGAGGGCCGCCGCCGGCGTCTTTGAAAGCCTGGGCCATGGCCTGGTCGAAATTGCCGTGCATGGCGAAGAGCACCGCGAGCCCCATTGCGCCCGAGACGAGCCAAAGCCACGCCATCGCGAGGATCAGCGCGCGGGCCCATCGCAGGCAGGCGATGGAGCCGATGCCCAGCCAGATGAACGCGACGCCAGCGCCACCGTAAAAACCCATGACTTGAACAAAGGCGGCAAAGGGGGGGCGCGCCGCACTGCCCAAGAGCCCCGCGGCCATGGCCAGATAAAACAGACAGAATAAGCCGCAGAGGCACCCGGCGAGGACGCCGAGTGAACCGAAGACGATCATGCCGGTGCGTTGATCCTTGTGGTCCTGTGCCGATGGTTGCCCGTCCATGCGAACCTCCTATTGCGCGGCGCCCGCGTTGATGGCGCGGCGTGGCAGGTGCAAGGTTGGGCGACCGCGATGGCCGGGGTCAAGATCAAGCGTCAAACCACGAAATCGAAAGGCGTGGCTGATAGGCGGTTGAAAGACGCCATCGACTCCCCCTGATGGCGCACGTTGCCCGATTTCGCCGGGAGGGCCCGCGGCCGCGCGGGCCGCAGTGGCCTCGGAACCGAGGTCAATGCGCGCGGGTGGATCGCGGACGCCGAGGCCGGCGTCCCTCCCATGCCTATCTCGATGGTGTGGCGGACAGGATTGTTCGTCTCACGGGCTTGGGCGCGGCGTGAAGTTTCAAGTCGGAGCGGTGACGACTTGACCCGGACGTGCTATGGTGGACCGAGGAAAGATGTCCGAGCCGCGACCCATCGCCGAGATCATCGAGAGGCTCCGCGGCGCGGGTGTCCTGGGGAGGGGCGAGGTGACGAGCCGACCGCTGAGCGGCGGTGTTTCCTGCGACATCTGGTTATTGGAGGCGGGGGCGCGGTGCGTCGTGGTCAAACAGGCGCTGCCGAAGTTGCGGGTCAAGGACGAATGGTATGCGGACGTGGGCCGCAACGCGACGGAGCAGGCCTTTATCCGATACGTGGCGGGATTCCGTCCTGACGCCGTCCCGCGAATTCTGCATGCGGATTCCGAGGACGGATTCTTTGCGATGGAGTATCTCGGCGACGGATTTGAGAACTGGAAAGCCCAGATGTTGGTGGGCCGGGTGGATCCCGAGACCGCTGGCCGGGCCGGGGCACTGCTTGGGGAGATTCACCGCCGCTCGTGGGCGGATGGCAACCTCAGGGTGAGTTTTGATACGACCGCGAATTTCCACCAGCTCCGCACCGAGTCGTACCTGCTCACGACCGGGGCCCGACATCCGGCGCTCCGCGAATTGTTCGAGGCCGAGGCGGCGCGCATGGAGGCGACGCGCCTCTGCCTGGTCCATGGCGACTACAGTCCGAAAAACATACTCGTGGCCGTGGACCGGATCGTTTTGCTCGACTGCGAGGTGGCGTGGTTTGGCGAGCCCGCGTTCGATGTGGCATTTCTCTTAAACCACCTGCACCTGAAGGCGCTGCACCATGGCGCGATTTGCGGCGCGTTCCTGGGCCTCGTGGCGGATGCGTGGGCGGCATACCGCGACGCGCTCGGTTCGGCACTGCTGGGGGACATGGACAGGCGAGCGGCACGACAGTTGCTCATGCAAATGCTGGCGCGCGTCGATGGCAAGTCCCCCGTGGAATATCTGACCGACGAGGAGAAGAGAGATGCGGTGAGGGCATTCGTCACGAGACACCTGCCGGGCGCTCTTTGGCATTCTGGCATTTCGGCGGTCTCGTCCGCATGGGGTGAGATGGTGTCGACGCTGACCCGCATTTGAGACCCTCTTCTCCAGCCACCCAAAAACCTCTGAACCGCGCCCCCTGGCACAGGTGGTCTACAAATTTTGTGGGGCATCTCTGTGAGATGCCGTGCATTGTCGCGCGTCGCACACCATTGGAAGTCCCCTCTATCATCAGATGGCATTGATTGTTGGATGTTCCGTGTTGGGCGTTTGAGTTTTGAGACAGCCTCGCCTCGCGGGCCGCGCATGACGGGTGCCTTTCGTTACCCGGCCGGACGCACCGGCGAAAAAGTGATCGCAGTTGTTCGACAAGAACAAAGGGGTGGAGAGGCCTTTGCGTCGTTTCTATTGCGATATCGGGCTAGAGAATGTCGAACCATGCGGTTGACCTGATCCGCTACAGCCTCCGGCTTCCGCGGAGAGATCACCGCAGACGTTGCGCTAAATGTTGCTGATGAAGAAAGCCGCGGCCATTTCTGGGTCTGGCATTCGTGTTGCTTTGTCTAAACCTTGTGCGAGTAACTCTTGGCAGGCCAGAAGAATGGCATAACAAATGGGTGAATCGGACGTTTGGCAACGCCGCTCATCCATGATGTGTGATGTAGACGTGGGCCCCTATGAAAGTTCGGGAGAGTGGCATGCCGGACGAAATGATGTGGGAGGGCTTTTTTGACGCCCGCCAGATCCTTTCGCGGCTTGATTTTTCTGACGCCCGCTCGGATGTGGTGGATTTCGGCTGCGGCTACGGCACTTTCACCATCGCGGCCGCCAGGCTCACCACCGGCACGGTCCACGCCCTCGACATTGAGCCGGAGATGGTCAGAGCGACCGCAGCCAGAGCCGAATCTCTCGGCCTCACCAATGTCAGGGCGGTGAAGCGCGATTTCGTTGCCGAGGGTACGGGCTTGCCAGAAGGATCGGTGGGCTACGCCATGCTTTTCAATATCCTGCACGCCGAAGACCCGTTGCGCCTGCTTCGGGAGGCTCATCGCATTTTGCGGCCCGGCGGCAAGGTGGGGGTGATTCATTGGGTTTACGATGCCACGACGCCACGGGGCCCGGATTTGGGTATTCGACCGCGCCCGGAGCAATGTCAGGCTTGGGTTCAGCAGGTGGGTCTCGAGTTGTTGATTCCTTTGATCGCGCTGCCGCCCTACCACTACGGACTGGCAGGGTGCAGGGCACAGTGAATGATCATGAAGTCGGCCCATTGAAAAACTTCAACGATTTCCCTGATCGCGCACGTGGCGCGATTCCGCCGGGAGGGCCCGCGGCCTCGCGGGCCGGGTTGGCCCAGATGTCGCGCGGATGGTGAATCGCGGACGCCGGGGTCGGCTTCCCTCCCATGCTCGGCGCTGCTGTTGTGTGGGGTTTACTTGAGGGTGCGGGTGTTGCCGGTGCGCCGGGTGACGCCGATGCGGTCGAGGTGATCGAGGAGGGGGAGGGCGAACTTACGGGTGGTGTCGAGGAGGTACTTGAACTGCACGCTCTCGAGGCGGCCCTCGCGCCGGATGTGTTCGCGCGCGATCTCGGCGGCGCGGGCCACGGCGTCGCGGTGGAACAGGATGCCGCCGGGCAGGCTGACGAGCCGGGCATTGCTGGTCAGGAGGCGGAGGAGGCGCTGCGTTTCGGAGGGCGACAGGGCGAGGGTTTCGGGCAGTGACTCGGGATCGGGCGGGTGGAACAGGTTCTCCGCGAAGGCGCGCTCGATGCGATCGAGCGCGGGGCGGTCGGGTTCTGGCAGCGCTGGCTGGTGGCCCGGCAGTGACAATCGCTGGGAGGGCGCGTGGACGGTGAGGAAGCCGTCGGCGATCAGTGGGGGCAGCAGCCGCTCGAGGAGGGTGGGGTTGAGTCCGATAAGGGCGGCGAGTTCGCGGCGATCGGTGCCGGGGCTCTCGGGTTGGCGGGCATGGAAGTCGGCGAGGGCAACCCGGGCGCGCTCGCCGACCTCGTCGAGGCGGCGGCGGTGGATGAAACCTCCGGCATCCAGGGCGACGGCCTGGCGCCGGTCCTTGAGCACTCCGAGGATCTGGTGGGTTTCAGGATCGAGGCATTGTGCCGCGCGCGCGAGATCCTGCGCGCGGGCGATGGGTTCCGAGTGATGGAGCAGCGCGCAGGCGATGCGGTCGCCGCGGTCGCCGACGCTGGCATCGAAGTCGCTGGCGATGGCGGACGTTTCGGGGCGCGACCGCCGCAGGCGCCTCGGGGGGGTGGCGAGCACGATGCCGCCGCCGATCGTTTGGACGGGCCCGATGGATCGAACGATGAAACGATCGCCCATGCCCGCGACGATGGGATGGGCGAGGAATGCCTGCGCCAGTGTCTCGGCGCCGGGTTCGACGGGGCTCGATCCGAGAGGATAGAGGGACACAGGTGCCTCTGCGGTGCCCGTGTGCAGGCGGACACGGGCGGCGTTTCGGAGCGGCGGGGCCCCCGGTAGCAGGCGGAGTCGCAATAGAAGCCACCGCGCGGGCGAGAACCAGCCCGGCAGGGCCGCGACATCGCCTCGGCGGATGGCCGCGTGGTCCCAGGCGGGGACGTTGAGCGCGCAGCATTGGCCGGCCCGCGCCTCTTGGCTGTCATGCTGATAGACTTGCATGGACCGGATCCGTCCGCGCGAAGGGGAAGGGGCCAAAGAAAACAGCTCGAGTTCTTCGCCGACGGCCGCGCGGCCCGCCACCGGGATGCCGGTGGCGACCGTCCCGTGGCCGCGCACCGCGAAGGCCCGCTCGATCGGCACCCGGAACACCCCCCCGCAATCGCGCGGGGGAAGGTCCCTTACCACCCGCTGGAGCGTCTCGCGGAGGTCCATGAGCCCCTCGCCATCGACGTTGGAGACCGGGACCAGCGGCGCGCCATCGAGGAAGGTCCCCCGCAGCAGCGCGCGCACCTGCGCCTCGGCCTCGGCGCGCCGGTCCGTGGGGACGCGGTCGATCTTCGTGAGGGCGACCACCCCGGAGCGGACGCCGAGGAGCGCGAGGATGTCGAGGTGCTCGCGGGTCTGGGGCATGACGCCATCGTCGGCGGCCACGACGAAGATGACGCAGTCGATGCCGGTGGCCCCGGCGACCATCGTGCGTATGAAGTTCTCGTGACCCGGCACGTCCACAAGGCCAACCTCGATCTCGCCAAGGGGGCAGGGGGCGAAGCCCAGCTCGATCGACATGCCCCGTTGCTTTTCCTCCTTGAGGCGATCGGTCTCGCATCCGGTGAGGTTGCGGACGAGCGCGGTCTTGCCGTGGTCGATGTGGCCGGCGGTGCCGAGCGTGACGTTGATGGAGCGGGCGGGCATTGCGGGCGATTCAGGGCGACGGGGCCACGGGCGGAAGTGCGGCGCGGATCGCGGCGGCGACCTCTTCCGCTTCGCCCTCCAGCAGGGTACGGGGGTCGAGCAGAACGCGGTCGTCGTGGATCCGCGCAAAGACCGCCGGGGTGCCGCGCCGCAGGCGCGCCGCGAACTCCGTCGCGGCGACCGGCACCGGGCGGATGGCGACCAGCCTCGTCGGCAGTTGCTGTTCCGGCAGCGAGCCCCCGCCCATGAACGACACCCCCTCCTCGATGGTCACCTCCGCCGCGATGGGATGGTCGCCGAGGAGTTCCCGGCCCAGCGATTCGGCGGCGGCGGCGATCTCTTCGAGCGGGCGGCGCAGCAACCGCAGGGTCGGGACATCGCGCCACGCGGTCTCCGTGTCGAGAAACGATCGGAGCGTGGCCTCGAGCGCGGCGAGCGTCAATTTGTCAACCCGCACGATGCGCGCGAGCGGGGACTTGCGGATCAGGCCGATCAGGTCGGCGCGGCCCAGGATGATGCCTCCCTGCGGGCCGCCGATCAGTTTGTCGGCGCTCGAGAGCACGAGGTCGGCACCCGCGCGCAGGGACTCCTGGATAGTGGGTTCCTTCTCGAAACCGAACCGAGAGAGATCGATCAGGGCGCCTGCACCGAGGTCGTCGATGACAGGGATGCCGCGCGGCCGGGCGAGGGCCACGAGTTCTTCCGTGGCGACGGATTTCGCGAAGCCGTGGATGCGGTAGTTGCTCGGGTGGACGCGCATGATCGCGCCCGTCGCGGGCGTGATCGCCCGCTCGTAGTCGCGGAGGTGCGTCTTGTTGGTGGTGCCGACCTCGACCAGCCGCGCGCCGCTGGCGGCCATGACGTCCGGCAGCCGGAAGGAGCCGCCGATCTCGATCAGCTGGCCACGCGACACGATGACCTCCTTGCCCGAGGCCAAGGCCTGCAGGGCGATCATCGTGGCCGCGGCGTTGTTGTTGACCACGGTGGCCGCCTCGGCACCCGTGAGGCGCTGGAGGAGGCGCTCGACCCCCGCGTCACGTCGCGATCGTTCACCGGTTTCAACGCTCTGCTGGAGGACCGAGTAACCGCGCAGCTCCCCGGCGATCTGGCGCAGGGCGGCCGCGGGAAGCGGCGCCCGACCGAGGCCGGTGTGCAAGATGATGCCTGTCGCGTTGATCGCCCGCCGATAGAACGGCCGGACGAGTGCGCCGGCCTTGTGCCGCGCGCGCGCCAGCAGGTCCAACGTCAGCTGATGGCGCACCGCCTCCCCGTCGGCGTCCGCCCCAGGGGAGTTGCCCTCGCCGCCCGCCGCCAGGGCCGCGCGCAATTCGGCGGCCGTCTCCCGCAGGATGTCGGTCAGCAGGGGCCGCGGCAGGGAGCCCAGTTCGGCATCCTGGGTGCCCTCCAACAGCAGCGCTTCGATCGAAGGGATCCGGCGAAGCCAGGGATGCTCTTGTTGTTCGCCCACCATGACGCCAGTACCACCGCGCCCGCCCGCTTTCAAGCCTCGCGTAATCGCGGCCAACCTCGGACGATGCCTTGGAGCGGGGGCTTTGGCCTGGCACCGCGAGGCACCCGGGGCCGCGGGGGGGGGTCCAAGGAATGCCACCGCCGTCACGAGGTTGTCCGACTATAATAAAATATTATAAATTCAATTATAACGAATAATATAAGGTTATGCGAAATACTTTGACAAGGGAACTCGCGAGGGCTGAATTGGGATCATGGCACTGAGGCTGGCGGGTCACTGGCGTCATGGTTCGGGCGCGTTGATGGCGGCGGTCGTTGGGATTGGGGTCTCCATGGGGGTGGTTCCGAGGGGTTCGTGCGCGCAGGCGACCGCCGTGGATTTTGGGCTCGGGGAAAAGGTGGCGCTGAAACAGGGCCAGATAGGCGAGAAGCAGCGATATCTGGGTTATGTGGCGCGGCGGGCGATAGCGGGGCAGGAGCAGGCGCCCTCCGGCTGGTCGAATCTGCCTGCCGCCAGCGAGGCGAGGTACTTCACCGCACGACTGGGCGGTGCCGATGTGCCCATGGTCATGGATATTTCGAAGATATCCCGGGCGAAGCTGTACGTGGACGTGGATGGCGATGGGAGTTTCTCGGGCGTTACGGCCATGTCGGCAGAGAACAGGCTATCTGGCCCATCGGCCCAACGGTACGGATACTACGATTTTGGCGACGTGCGTCTGGCGAAGGCGGCGCGGCCCGGAGAGCAGCCTCCCTCGGTGAAGGTCTCGGGACGCCATTTCCCGGGCGAGAGCGGGGGCAGTCGTCTGGAGATCACGCCCGGCAACTTCCGCGATGGCCGGGCGAAGTTCGGTGAAAGCACCTGCCTGGTGGGTTTGCTGGATGGTGATTCGGACGGGAAATTCGCGGCGACGTACACCGCCGACATGGCCGACAGGCGGGGCGAACCGGCCACCGGCTTCGATCTGCTGGCGGTCGATCTCAACGGCGATCAGGCATTCGATCACCAAACCGAGATCTACCCGATGACGGCGCTGGTGGGCGTGCATGGCAAGTACTATGGCGTAAAGGTGGCGGAGGACGGGGCTTCGGTGGAGTTCGCGCCGGTGCGCTCGGTGGGTCTCGGCGAGCTGTCGGTCGGCTCGCCCCAGGTGGAAATGACCGTGGTTTCGGAGACATGCGCCCATCACCTGGAGGCCAATGGGCAGGGCACTTGGAAACTGCCGGAGGGAACCTATCGGGTCGCGTCCAATCGACTCGTCGATCGCAAGGGCGGCGCATGGCTTCTGGAAGGCAGTGGCAATGGATTTGCCCAGAGCGTGCAAATCCAGAAAGACGGCACACAGAAGGTGACGCTCGGTTGCCCCCTGACACCGAAATTCGATGTGGATTGGAATGGGGACGTTGCCCGCATCGGTTTCGAGTTGCTTGGGGCGGGGGGCGAAAAATATGCGGCGGGGGCGACCCGGAACGGCCAGCGCGACAAGGCGCCGGCGTTCAAGATCATCGACCGGGAGGGGAAGTCTCTCGAATCCGGAAATTTCGAGTATGGTTGAGGCGGGACTTGCCGGTACTCGTGGCGAGTGCCATCCAGTTTCAACAAGGAATTCCGGATCGAGCTGCAGGGCAACTTTGGGCCCTTCGAGTTCAAGCAGTCCGAGGAGTGGTTTACGCGCAAGTAGGTTCCCCGTCGCGGGAATCGTCGGGGTGTCCGGTCATCGCGGGCTGGTGAGGGGATGTGGCGTCTTGACGCGGAGTGCGGAGATCGTCGGGCCGCCGGGGAATCCGGCATCGGATGTGGTGGGGGGATCGGCATGATCGCGGGCGGCCACGGCAGGCCCGCTTGTCTCGGATGGTTCGACGGGATGATTGATCGCTGCCACGCGCACGTCGAGGCGGCGAAGGCGGGGGGGCGTCCGATCGTTGGGATCATGTGCGAGTACACGCCGAGGGAATTGATCTTGGCGGCGGGGGGCGTGCCGATCTGCCTGTGCGGGGGATCGGCGGCGCGAATTCCCGCGGCCGAGGAACATCTCCCGGCCAATCTTTGTCCGCTGATCAAGTCGACTTTCGGTTACCATGTCGAGAAATCGAATCCGTTTCTGGAGTGGGCCGATCTGGTCGTCGCGGAGACGACGTGCGATGGCAAGAAGAAGATGTTCGAGCTGATGGGCGAATCGCGGCCGATGCACGTGCTGGCGTTGCCGCACCGGCCCGATGGGGCGGGCCTCGAGCGCTGGGAGCAGGAGATGCGCCGCCTTGTGGCCGAGCTGGAGGGACGATTCAAGGTCAAGATCACGGCGGGCAAAATCCGTGATGCGATCCGGCTCATGAATCGCGAGCGCCGACTGCGCCGGGAGATCGGCGGGCTCATGCGGCGTGACGATCCGCCTCTGACGGGCCGAGAACTTTTGGGCCTCAAGTCGATCGTTTCCGGGATTCCCGAAGACATCGCGCGGTACGAGGAGATCCTTGAGGAGCTGGCGCGCGCCGACGGCATCGGCGCGACGGACCGCGTGCGGGTGCTGCTGACCGGCGTTCCCGTAGTGCACGGGGCCGAGCGCGTCGTGGACCTGATCGAGGACCACGGCGGGCTCATCGTCTGCCAGGAGAATTGCACGGGCCTGAAGCCGATCCTCGATGATGTCGATGAGGCCGCGGATGATCCGATCGCGGCGCTGGCGAAGAAGTATTTTGACATCCCATGTTCGGTGATGACGCCGAATGACGGGCGGATGGCGTCCCTCCGCCGGCTGGTGGCAGAGTTTCGGCCGGCGTGCGTGATCGAGCTGATCTGGCAGGCGTGCCTGACCTACGATGTGGAGTCGGCGCGCGTGAGGCGGCTGGTCCAGGAGGAACTGGGGCTGCCGTATCTGCGGATCGAGACCGATTATTCGCCATCGGACTCGGGTCGGATCGCCGTGCGCGTCGAGGCGCTGTTTGAGCTGGTGAGGGCCCGCGGAACGGCAGGGCGGGCGGGGACTCAGAGAGGGGTGGAGTGATGGCGCGGAATCTCGGGCGGCGCAAGCGCGTGATGGAGCGGTCGATGCGGATCGGGCACTGCATCTGCGATCCGAGGCAGTCGTGCCCATGCGACATGCTTAAGGAAAGGGATATCTGTCCTTGTGCGGGCGAGCGGCCCGAGCCATCCGCCGGGCCGGTGCGCCTGACCCAGCTGGTGGAGAAAGCGGGCTGCGCGTCCAAGATCGACCTGTTGACGCTGAAGCGAGCGGTGGAGGGGCTCCCGTTTCCCGATGATCCCCGCGTGATCCTGGGGGCGACCGCCGGGGATGATGCCGGCGTCTATCGGCTCGATGATGGGAGAAGCCTGGTGCAGACGGTGGATGTGTTCAGTCCCTCGGTCGATGACCCTTATGTTTTCGGGCAGGTCGCCGCGGCCAACTCGGTCAGCGACGTATACGCGATGGGCGGGGTGCCGATGACGGCGCTCTCGATCATCGGGTTCCCGGGGAACACGATGGATCCGGGGATCATGCGAGAGATTCTGCGCGGGGGTCTGGAGAAGATGGCGGAGGCGGGCGTGGCAGTGATTGGGGGCCACAGCATCCAGGACAACGAGATCAAGGCGGGTTTCGCGGTGACGGGGCTGATCGAGACCGATGCCGTCGTGGCGCGCGGCAGGGCCGCGCCGGGCGATCGGCTGATCCTCACCAAACCGATCGGCACGGGGATCGTCTCGTTTGCAGCGCAGATCGGGCGAGCGTCGGAGGGGGCGGTGGGAGCGGCGATACGATCGATGGTGGCATTGAACAAGCGCCCATCAGAACTCATGGTGGAGCACGGCGCGAGCGCCTGCACCGATGTGACGGGATTCAGCCTGCTCGGGCATCTCATGGAAATGGCGCGCGACAGCGGCGTGGATGCCGAGATCGCGTGGGACGACGTGCCGCTGCTGCCGGATGTCGTGGAATATGCGGCGCAGGGCATCGTGCCGGGGGCGACGGAGCGCAACCGGGAGGCGTGCGAGGATCGCGTCCGCGCCGCGCCGGACCTGGATCCCATCGCGCTGGATGTCTGTTTTGATCCGCAGACCTCGGGGGGGCTGTTGATCGCGGTGGCCGAGGAGCGCGCGGATGCGCTGTTGCGTGCGCTGGTGGAATCCGGCGTGACCGGGGCGGCGGCCATCGGGCGGATCACGGGCCGGGGTTCGGGGTTTGTCACGGTGAGCGGGCGCGGTCAGCGCCCGAAAACCACGCGCGCGAACGCCGGGGTGCGCGTGATCGCCGCGGCGTCCTCGCCGGCGGAGGCAGCGGATGGGGCCTGCTGCGCGCCATCGCGGAGCGAAGCGTGCTGCGCCTCAGGGGCGACGGAAAAGGGGGCCGGGAACCATGGCGATATCGCGGGCTCGATCGCCGACACCGAGCGGAAGTTCAAGGCCTTCTTGCAAGCGGCTGCCGCGCCCAAGGGGCTGGATGCCCACACGAAGCAGGCGATCGCCCTGGCCCTGTCGGTACTGTCCAAGTGCGAGCCGTGCCTGGCCGCGCATATCCGCAAGGCGAGGCGCATGGGCTTCACCCAGGAAGAAATCGATGACGCGGCATGGAGCGCCATTGCCTTTGGAGGATCGCCCGTCATGATGTTCTACGATGGCGTAAAGGAGCGCATGGCGTCAGAGAGCGAGGGTGCGTGATAGAGATCTGGGAGGCGACAGGTGCCAGGTGGTGCCCCTGGTCTTCAAAACCAGTGTGGGGGCCGAAAGGCCGCCGGGTGGGTTCGATTCCCATTCGCCTCCGCCTTGGTGCGCGGTCGCGAAACGCCCTTCCCGTAGCATCGCTGGATCCGGCCCGCGAGGCGGCGGGCCCTGTCGGTGAGATGCGTGGAGGGACGACTCCCTCGCGTGGAGGGCCGTGGCGATGACGAGAGAAGCATTCAGGCGGATGGCATGCGCGTCGTTGGCGGCGATCGCGGGATTGGGGCTGACCGTTTTCGGGGCTGGCTGGCACACCCATCCGGTGATGGTGCAGAAGGAGATCAAGGAGAAGCTCTCGTTGCCACCGGGCATGGGCGAGGATCGGCCGGCCTCCTTCTTCTCGGTGCCGGGAACCGATGCGATTCCGCAGGAGATCGTGCGCCGGGAGACCGTGACCCTGCCCAAGTCCGAGCCAGAGATGGTTTTGGAGGCGACGCGTGGCGGTCTGGAGCTAGCGGAGGATGGGCGCCTGCGGCTCACCTATAGCGGTGCACCACCGGCACGCTGCCCCACCTGAATCAAGTGACCTTCGGGGTCATGGTGTCCATGGCCGAATCTTTCTTCCATACGCCGGCATCGAAGTTCTCGCGGTATCGAACCGCGATCCAAGGGCTATTTCTGGTCGCATGGCTTGGACCACTGGGTCTGCGGGTGCACACCGTGTGTGCTCCGGTGTTCCATTGCTATGCGTGCCCCCTGGCAAGTTTCGCGTGCCCGATCGGCATCCTGGCACAATTCAGCGCGCTGCACGTCATGCCGTTTCTGGCGATCGGGATACTGGTAGTCACTGGCGCACTGGTGGGCAGTTTCGTTTGCGGATGGGCGTGCCCGTTTGGGTTGCTTCAGGATCTGGCGGCTCGAGTGCCTTTGCCCAAGTGGGATCCGCCCTACTGGCTGACGCACATGCGCTACGCGGCGCTCGTCGGGCTGGTGATCATCCTGCCGTGGTTCTTTGGGGAGTCGCACCCCCTCTTCTTCTGCCGGGTGTGTCCGGCGGGGGCGTTGGAGGGCTCGGTACCGATGATGGTGACGCAGGCTGCGGCGGGCCAGGCCGTGGCGTGGCCGAACGCCATGAAGCTCGGGGTGACCGGCGCGGTGGTCCTGGCGATGTTTTTTGTTCGCCGACCCTGGTGCCAGATTCTCTGCCCACTGGGGGCGATCTTCGGGCTTTTCAATCGCATCTCGCTTTTCGCGATCCGGTTTTATCCGGCGCGTTGCGTCGATTGCGGAAAATGCGGGGCGAAATGTGATTTTGGCGTGAGTTCCCGGATTCGCGCGGATGATCCGCGCTGCATCCGGTGCATGGAGTGCGTCCATTGTGGGGCTTGCCAGATCGAGGCGGCGTGGCAGGCAAAACCGTCCGCCCTGGCGGCGGATCTGGGCGTGGAAGGAGTGAGGGAACGATGAGATCGATCGATGGCGTGGGGCTTGAGCAGGTGCGCGGGGTCTACGATGGGCCCGAGGGCGATCTCTGGGAGCTGGTGATGGGCGAACAGATTCACATCGGTGGCATGGCTTCGTCGATGGATCTCGCGGAGAAAGCGGGCATCCGGGGGGCGGCGCGCGGGATCGACCTGTGCTGCTGCACCGGCGCGGGCATGCGGTGCCTGGTGCGTCTCATGCAGGTCGGGCGGATGGTGGGTGTCGATGCGACACGGAGGGTGATCGAACTTGGCCGCGAGCGATGCCGCGAGCAGGGGTTTGGGGATAGCATCGATTTCGTAGAGGCGGAGGCGACCGGGACGGGCCTTCCGGGTGGCGAGGCGGACTTTGTCTGGGGCGAGGATGCGTGGTGCTACGTATCGGACAAGCCGGCGCTGATCCGGGAGGCGGCGAGGCTGGTGCGCCCCGGTGGCGCGGTCGCATTCACGGATTGGGTCGAGGGAGACACGCCGCTCGAGGCGGCCGAGGCCGAGCGGTTTCAGAGATTCATGAAATTTCCAACATTCGAGACAGTCGGGGGCTACCGGGGGCTGATGTCGGCGGCAGGGCTCCGCGTCGAGCGAGCCGAACTGACCGGGCGTTTCGCGGCGCACGCCCGCCTGTACATCGACATGCTGGAGAAGCAGATGACCTATGACGCGCTGAGGATCATCGGATTTGACATGGGCCTTATGGCCGCCATGGGACAAGAGATGCGATTCATGCTTGGTCTGGCGGAGAAAGGCAAAATAGAGCAGGGGCTCTTTGTGGCGCGGAAATCGGGATGAGGCAGTGAACCGGCGTTTTGAGCGATGATCACCGTGGCCTGCTCGTCGTTTTTCGTGCCCCCGGAGTGGGTGGCGGCCCACGGATTTCGGCCCGAGCGGTTGATCCCGGAGGCGCCCGTGACCGAGGGGTGCGTGGCGTGCGGGGAAGGCATGTGTCCCTACGCGAGAGCTATGGCCCACGCCGCCTTGCGGGACGACGTCCGGGCGGTCGTGTTCGCGCCCACCTGTGACCAGCAGAGGCGGGTCGCTGAGTTGAGCGGCACCCGGCGGCAGGATGCGGCCACGTTCCTTTTGCACGTTCCCAGGGTTGCCCGCAGCGAGAACTGTCGGCGCTATTACCGGTCCGAGATCGAGCGACTGGGCCGATTCCTTGTGGAGATTGGCGGCCGTCCGCCCGAGCGGGAATTCCTGATCGAGACGATGTCCCGCTTCGATGCCGCGCGGGATCGATTGAGACGGGCGGCGGAGGCCCGGCGATTGGGAACGAGTTCGTTGAGCGCACGGACGCTGGCGGAGGGCATGGTGCGATTTCATCGATCCGGTGATCCGGAGGTGATCGACACCGTCGGCCGAGGCGCTGGCGAACGGGGTAAAGCCGGTCGGACCGGCCGTCGGAGGATCGCGCTGCTCGGCGGTCCGCTGTTTGAGACAGACTTGGCCTTTTTCGATTGGATCGAGGTGGCCGGTGGCGACATCGTCCTCGATGGGACGGAAAACGGCGAGCGGACCCTCGCGGCAGCGTTCGATATGGCGCGCCTGGGGGATGATCCGGTCGGCGAGCTTGTGCGGGCGTACTTTGACGCGATCCCCGATGTGTCGCGTCGTTCGAATGATGGGCTGCTGAACTGGGTTAGGGATTCCGCGGCGGCGGGACGGATCGACGGCGTGGTGCTGAGGCATCACGTCTGGTGCGACCAGTGGATGGCGGAGGTGCCGCGGATTGGCGAGGTGGCCGGGGTGCCGGTGCTGGCGGTGGATTCGTCCGGGCGACCGGACGGTCGGACGCGCACTCGGATCGAGGCATTTGTCGAGATGCTGTTGGCAGGGGTGGGAGGCTGACGCGATGGCGATTCCCCGCTCACTGTCACTTGAGGATTGGGACGCGCGCTACGACGCGCTTCGGCGCGATGGCATGGGGGAACCGTGGTACGGTGGGCCGCTGCGGCGCCATCTTGAGGCGGGCGGCGACACGAGGTTGGGCGCCCTGAGATTCGATGATTCGCCCGCCGCACTGCGGCTCTGGAACTTCCTTCTGACCGAGGAGGATCGGTTGCGCGAGGCGCGGGCAGCGGGGCACAAGCTCGTCGGTGCGATGAAGGACTTGGGGACGGTGCCGGTGCTGGCGTCGGCGTTCCCTGAGCTGACGACATTCTATGTCGATGGGGCCTGGTGGATCCCCTGCCTGATGGGGACGGCCATCGGTGCGCTTCGGGAGGCCGATCGCCTGGGGGTATGTGACTCCTTCTGCCCCGTGCGGGCGCTGTTGGGCGCATTCGTCACGGGTGAGCATTTTCCTATACCGGATCTGCTGGTATGCAGCGCTGGCGCGACCTGCGATGACTTGAGCGCCGTGGCCCAGCGTGTCGAAGGTCTTGGGCATCCCGTGTTCTGGTGGGAGATGCCGCATCGGCGGAGGGCGGACCGGGGTGAGCCGTCGGCGACCTTGCCCGGGGGCGGCATTGCGCCAGCCGAGCAGGTGGCGCTTGTCCGCGACGAGTTGGGGCGCGTCATGGGGGCCCTGTGCGATCTGGCGGGTCATCGGCCGGAAAGTGACGCCCTCGGCGGGGCCATCGCGCAGGCGAATCGCGTGCGCCGCACGCTGGGCCATCTCCGCACGTTGGCGTATACCTCGCCGCTCTGCCCGATGCCGGCGCTGGAGATGCTGATCTGCGAGATGCTCGCGATCCATTTCTGCTCGGATCGCGGCGAGTGCATCGAGGTCTTGGCCGACATGATCGCTGAGGTCGAGTCGCGAGTGGCGGAAGGTGTCGGGGTGTTGGGCGAGGCGGCGGTGAGGGTCTTCTGGGTGAATCCGGTGGCGGATCTTCGGGTGATGAATCTTCTGGAGATCTGCGGGGGGCGATTGTGCGGCACCGAATTCCTGTTCAGCCATGCCCTTGATGCGATCCCCGAGGACGTCGAGCCCATGGAGGCGCTGGCGCGGACGGCGCTGGCGGATCCGATGGTCGGGACCTGCGGGGAGCGCGCCGAGCGGATCAGTCGCGATTTGACCCGATTCGGTGCGGAGGCGCTGGTGATCTCGCGCGTGCCGGGCGCGAGCCATTGCGCTTTCGAGGGGGAACTGGTCGGCCGGGAAGTCGCTGCGCGGTGCGGCGTTCCCGTGCTGGAGATCGAGGTGCCGAGTTTCGACGATGCGGTCGAACCGGCGCTGCGCACCAGGCTGGAGGCACTGATCGAGACTGCGCGCGTCAAACGGAAGTGTGCGGGGGAGCCGAGGAGAACGCGATGGGCGTGACCGTTGGCATCGATGCGGGAAGCCGCTCCATCAAGGTGGTGGTGCTGGATCGCGGCTCGGGGCACGTGATCGCGCACGGCATCGACGACCAGGGGACCGATCAGGCCGACCGCGTCCGACGATTGTGCGATCGGGTCTTGGGCGAGTGCGGGACCGGGCACGGAACGGTGCGGAGGACGGTGGCGACGGGCTATGCGCGGCACATCGTGGAGGGCGCGGATGCGAGAGTCACCGAGATCACCTGCCACGCGAGGGGCGTTCACCACGGCGCCCCAGACGCAAAGGCCATCATCGAGATCGGGGGTCAGGACAGCAAGATCATGTGGCTTGGCCCGGACGGCACGGTGCATGATTTTCGCATGAATGACCGCTGTGCCGCCGGCACGGGGCGGTTCCTGGAGATGGTTTCAGATCGGATGGCGGTGCCGCTGCACGGGCTGGGCGCACTGGCGGCGCGCAGTCGTCACCCGTCGACCATCAGCAGCATGTGCGTCGTTTTCGCGGAGAGCGAGATCATCGGCCTGCTGGCATGCGGGGCACCTCGGGAGGACATTGTCGCGGGGGTACAGGCGGCGATCGCGGCACGCGTGGCCGGTATGGCGGGGCGCATGCGCGATGGGCCGGTCATTTTCACGGGCGGTGTCGCGCTGGTCGGCGGCATGGCCGCGGCGTTGTCCGCCGCGATCGGGACACCGGTGGAGGTGGCCCCGGAACCGCAGATGACCGGCGCGCTGGGCGCCGCCCTCATCGCGGCAGATTAGTGCGGATCGTAGCCCGTTGAAAAACGTGAGTCGGTGCGAGCGGTGGATGCCCACCCTCCGGATCACTTTTCGACTTTGGCGTAGGTGTCCTTGAGGGTTTTCGCGGAGGCCTGGAGGCCCTGGATTTCCTTCGGCCAAAGTTCGAGTTCGATGTGCTGGAGTGCCCCCTTGCGACCGATGAGGGTCGGGACACTGATCGAGATGTCGCGGATGCCGTAGGCGCCCTGGATGGGGCTGGATACCGGCAGCACGTGGTGACGATCCATGTTGATGCAGTTGATGACCTCGCGGATCGCGACGCCGACGGCCCAGCCGGCACCCCCCTTGCGCGTGATGACCTCGGCTCCCCCTTTGCGCGTGCGCTCGAAGACCTGAGTCTGGAAAGCCGGCGTCATGCCGGGGATCTTCAAGAGCGGGAAACCGTCGAGGGTCGAGGAGGACCAGATGGGGACCATGGTGTCGCCATGCTCGCCGAGGATGATGGCGCGGATCTGGGTGGGTGGGAGCTTCAGCTCGTCGGCGATCAGGGAGCAGAACCTCGACGTGTCGAGCATGGTGCCGAGGCCGATGACCTGATTCGGGGGCAGGCCGGTCACTTCCCAGGCGAGGTGCGTGAGGAGATCCACCGGATTGGAGACGACGAAGATGATGGCGTCCTTGCGGAGGCCGACCTTCATCAGGTTATCGAGGATGCCTTTGAAGAGCGCCACGTTTCGATTGATGAGGTCGAGGCGCGATTCGTCGGGCTTGCGGCGCAGTCCCGCGGTGATGCAGACGAGGTCCGCGTCGGCGCAGTCGGGGTAGCCGCCGGCGCGGATGACCTGGTCGGCGCAATAGGCGGCACCGTGCAGCAGGTCGAGGGCCTCGCCCTCGGCGGCGGCCTGGTTGGCGTCGATGACCACGAGTTCGCGACCGACCTTGCTGCACTGCAGCGCAAAGGCCGCGCACGATCCGACGCGCCCGCCACCACCGATGATTGCAATCTTCATGCTCTCTTCTCCACAGTTTTCATTATCTCGTCGGTGACGCGCTGTACGAGCGCCTCCAACTCGGCATTAGTCATTGTCCCGGCATCCGTGCCACCAGCGGTGGCGGGCGAGGAACACCCGCAGGGTCGATCGGAAATCAAGTTCCACGGATCGACCTCGCAGAGCTGGACGGGTTTAAGGTCCTCGCGGGCATCAGGCAAGCCAAGTTTTTTCTTTATATCGAGCAGCTCGCGGACGCCCTCGGCCGGTATGGTCGTGCGGTTGGTGGGCAGGTGTGAGGCGACGACCACCGTGCGGCAATAGGCGTCGGTGATCTCCATCTTGAAATACGCATCTTCGACGCTGGTGCCCCAGCAGATGACGCCGTGGTTGCCCATGAGGATCGACTGGTGTTTGGGGGCCAGCGGCTTGATGACCTCCTGCATGTCGGGGCTTCCGGGGGTGCGGTAGGGGGCCAGCGGCGCGCGACCCACGAAGACCTCCATCTCGGGGATGAGGCACTGCGGGGGCTCGAGGCCCGCCATCGCAAATGCGGTGGCGTAGACGGGATGGGCGTGCGCGACCGCCTTGGCCTGGGGGACGGCGCGATAGATGGCCATGTGGGTCAAGATCTCGCTGGTGCGTTTCCACGTGCCGGCGAGCTGGTTGCCGTCGATATCCACGAGGCACATCATCTCGGGCTTCATGAAGCCCTTGCTCACGCCCGTGGGCGTGCAGATAAAGACGTCGCCGAGGCGGGCGGAGATATTGCCCCCGTTGCCGTCGCAATAATCCCGCTGCCAGCAGCGCCTGCCGATCTCGCAGATCTGCTGTTTGAGGGATTCCGCCTCCTGGGAGTGAAAGAGTTTCTCCCACTGGGATTTCGTGCCGCCGGCCGACGGGGCCGGGGGCATCGGCGCCGCCTCGGCTACGGGCGCGTCGGCGTCGAAGACGATCTTGATGCCGCGCTCGGCAAAGACATCGCGGGCGCCGGGCGTGAGGCGAACGTCGCGGTTGAAGCGGAAGACCTTCTCGCCCGACTTGGCGAATTCCTCCGCGTCTCTTTGTGCGAATAGTTTCATGATGGCTTATCCTTTCAGATCCTTTGAGCCCGCCTTCCCTTCGGGCGGGCAGTAGAACTCGTCGATCAGCGCGGCGCAGTAGGCGTCCACGGGCGTGGGCCTCTCAAAAGGGCAGGCGGCCTCGCGGCCCTCGCTGATGCCGATCTGTTGGCCGACGCCGGCTCCCAGGACGTCGTACACGACGATCGCGGGGTCAAACGCAGGTTTCCCCTCGTATGTGTCCTTCTTCCACGGGGAGGTGAGCAGCAGCCGTTCGCCCTGGAACGAGGGATGGCGGACCGAGAGCGTCACGCGGCCGATAACGGTGCCCATCCTCATATCGCCAGCTCCACTTCGGGGTCCACGATCCCGAGCACCGACCAGCGCGCCGGGCTGCGCTCGTCGCCCACGAGTTTTCTTGCCTCGGCCCCGTCGGAGGTGATCAAGACTTTCTGGCGGATGCCGGCGCCGAATGGGTCGATGACGATCTGCGGCGGGCCCTCGTCCCTGCCCTCGCCGTCGAGCGGCTGGGCGATGAGCAGGCGCCAGCCCCCGAGGCTCTTGTGCTTCACCGTCGAGGTGACGTGGCCGATGATCTTTGCGAGGCGCATGCTAACTCCCCTCCTGGAGGCAGAATTCCATTGCGACTCGCGAACTCCGAGGGATGAGCCCCGAGCAACGAACGGTGAACGCGCTCATTCCGAAGTCCCATTGCGTTGCGCGGTTTTCGTGCTGGTCACGAAAATGCGGATCAACTCGTCGGTTTCCGCGATCAGCGGATCCAGCGCGGCGGGTTTCCGCAGCATGCCGGCCCTCTGGATCAGCAACAACCAGCGATAACTTTCGCGGAGCTCCTTCAAGGAAAGCTTGAGCTTGTGGATGAAGTCGCGACGGGATTCGGCATCCTGGGCCTCCCCGTGATGGGCGAGGGGAGCTGTCCCCGAACGCAAGAGCTGGCCCGCAACATGGGCGGCCGCCTTGGATGTTTCGAGATGTCGGCAGAGGCGCACGATCCTGGCGCCGTAATCCACCAGCCGGGTCTCCAGATCCTGGCGTTGCGGCGCGTTCATCGCTCGGCGTTCGTCCCTCGGCGCTCATCGTTCAGAACAGATTGAGGTTCTCCACCATCACGCATCGCCTGGATCGCGTGAAGGTCATGGGGGTGGTGACGCCCTCGCCGGTGGGGGTGGCGATGGAGAAGCTGAGGAAGCCCTCGCCGCCGAGCCCCAATCCCGTCATGCAGGGCCCATTCTTGATGAACAGGGTGGTGTCGACGGCCTGCGCCATCTTGGTGAGGCGGCCGACGTGGACGGAGTGCATGATGGCGGTGTGCCTGTAGCCATGCTCGGCGCGGATGGCCGCCTCGATGCCCTCGTCGACATCCTTCACCCGCACGATCGGGATGAAGGCCATCATCTGCTCCTCCTGAACGAAGGGGTGTTTCTCGTCGGTTTCGCCAAAGAGCAGGTCGCACTTGTCGGGGACCTGGATGCCGATCTGTTGCCCGAGGAACTTCGGCCCCTGGCCGACGAGCTTCTTGTTCAACTGCGGGTGCGGGCAGCCGGCGCCCTGGCCCGGGGGGAACGTGAAGGCGGCCTTGGTGAGGGAGTCGATCTGTGGGCCGGTCAACTGCATCGCGCCGGCGCGCTTGAGCGCGGCGATCAGGGCATCGGCGACGGACGCGACGACGAAGACCTCTTTCTCGCCGATGCAGAGGAGGTTGTTGTCGTAGGCGCCGCCCTGGATGATGCTGCGGGCGGCGCGGTCGAGGTCGGCGGTTTCGTCCACGACGACGGGCGGATTGCCGGGGCCGGCGCAGATCGCGCGCTTGCCGGTTTTCATGGCGGCCTTGACGACGCCCGGGCCGCCGGTGACGCAGAGGAGGCCGACGCGCTCGTCGGCGCACATCGTGTTGAAGGTATCGAGGGTGGGTTTGCGGACCGTCGTGAGTAGGTCGGGGATGCCGGTCTCGCGGAAGATGCCCTCGTTGTAGGCGCGGATTGCTACGGCGGCGCAGTTGCAGGCCGAGGGGTGGGTGTTGAAGACCACCGCATTGCCGGCCGCGATCATGTTGATGGCGTTGCCGGTGAGCGTTGGGATGCTGTGCGTCGAGGGCGTCACGGCGCCGATCACGCCCCACGGGGCGAAGTCGATGATCGTCAGGCCGAAGTCGCCGCTGAAGGCCATGCGCTCCAAAAATTCGACGCCCGGGACGAGGCGGCCGCATATGCCCAGTTTCTCGATCTTGTGGTCGAGGCGGCCGATCTTGGTCTCGTCCAGCTCGAGCGGCCCCCACTCGCCGGCCTTCTCCTCGGACATGCGGCGGATGACGCCGAGGGCCTTCTTTCGGGCCTCGGTGCCGGCATCGCGCAGTTTCTCGAACGAGGCGCGCGCGGCGCCGACGGCGTCCTCCATCTTGTCGTAGACGCCGAAACCGGTCTGGCCCGACGCAACGACGGTGGACTGCTTCTCGAGGCGCGCGAGCACCTCCTTCACGACGCGTGATACGATCTGTTCATCCATTTTCATTCGAACCTCAAATCCCACTTCATCTGGCACCGAGTCCGCGAGGACGGGTGTGCGTTCGTGTCCATCCGCAGCTCAAACCGCGTCACCCGCCCGCGCGGTAGACGATCTTTTTGCCGATGTCGACCGTGTCGACGATGCCGACGACGACGGCGTCCACGGGCGAATCCTTGTCGCTCATCCCGAGGCGCGCGGAGCTACCTTGGGCGACGAGGACCATCTCGCCCTCGCCTGCGCCGATCTGGTCCACTGCGACGAGCGTGGAGCCACCGGCGCGCAGCGCGGTGGCCTCCGGTGAATCCGCCGTGAATGGCCGGACCAGCAACAGTTTGTTGCCGAGGATCTTGCCGTGCTTCTTGGTGGCGACGACGCTGCCTTCGACCCTAGCGAGGATCATGGCGATGCCCTCCGGGGGCCGCTCACTTGGCCTTCGGCAGCACCGCGCCGAGGTCGCCATGCGGGCGTGCGATGACATCCACCGACACGACCTCGCCGAGCGCCTGCGCCGCGTTGCGGCCCGCCTCGGTGGCGGCCTTGACGGCGGCCACGTCGCCCTGGACGACGACCGTGACCATGGCGTTGCCGACCTGGGTCAGCGGACCGACCAGCTCGACGTTGGCGGACTTCAGCATGGCGTCCGTCGCCTCGACGAGCGCGATCAGGCCGCGCGTTTCGATCATTCCGATTGCCTGGCTCATGGTTCTCCTTGTCTCTGTTTCTTCCGTACTCTGAATTCTGGGTTTATCTGAAATGCGTTTTCTAATGGGCCCGGCCGTGGCCGAGTTTCTCCCACGCGTTGCGCGCGATGATGATCTCTTCATTGGTGGGTATGACGCGGACCTCGATGGCCGAGCCCGCGGCGGAGATGACGGCCTCGCGGCCGGTGGCCGCGTCGTTGGCGGCGGGGTCGAGGCGGAGGCCGCAGAACTCCATGCCGGCGCAGACCTCGGCGCGGAGGTCGGGGTTGTGCTCGCCGATGCCGCCGGCAAAAATGAGGATGTCGGCGCCGTTCAGTTCGACGAGGAACTGGCCGATGTATTTGCGGATCGAATCGACGAAGACGGCGAGGGCCGTGCGCGCGTCGGCGTTGCCGGCGCTGGCCGCGGCGCGGACGTCGCGGATGTCGCCCGAATCGAGGCCGGACATGCCCTTGAGACCGGCATTTTTCGCCAGCTCGGCCTCCATCTGTTCTATCGTGAGACCGGCGATCTTCTGGACGTAGAGGGCCGCGAAAACGTCGAAATCGCCAACGCGATTGTTGTGGGGAAGGCCGCTTTGGGCGGTCATGCCCCAGGAGGAATCGACGGCGACGCCGTCGCGGACGGCGCAGATCGAGGAGCTGCCACCGAGGTGGCACGAGATCATGCGGAGTTTCTTGGTGCCGCGGATCTCGGCGGCGCGTTCGGTGACGTAGCGGTGGCTGGCGCCGTGGAAGCCCTCGCGTCGGATGCCATATTTCGTCTCCCACTCCAGGGGGATGGGGAAGCGGCGCCTTGCGCGCGGGAGGTTGTCATAGAACGCCGTCTCGAAGGTGCCGATGCACGGCAACTCGGGCTGGCGGGCCTGGAACGCGCGGACAGCCTGGACGTACGGCGGGTTGTGCGCCGGAAGCAGCGTGTACAGCGCCTCCATCGCCGCCAGCACGCGGTCGTCGAGGAGCTGCGTGCCGGAGATGCCCTTGGCCATCACGGGCTTGAAGCCAACCGCGGCCAGGTCCCCGAGGCCACCGAGCGCGCGACCGCGGAGCTTCTCCTCGACGAGCGCGATGGCCGCCCCGTAGTCGGGGAACGCCGCCTGCCCCTCCTCGGGGGCAGCGTCGCCGACCTGCGCCTTCCACGCGCCCTGGGGCGCGCCGATGCGCTCGACGGCGCCGCGCGCGAGCAGGCGCTCGGACGGCATCTCGAACAAGCGGAACTTGAACGAGGTGCTGCCGATGTTGGCGACCAGGATCTTGTTCTTGGCTTCCACGTCATCCTCCCCCGCGCGATGCGCGCGGGGTCAGCCGGGGCACGGCGACCGCGCCCC
This sequence comes from Verrucomicrobiota bacterium, assembly GCA_029560585.1. Taxonomy (GTDB): domain Bacteria; phylum Verrucomicrobiota; class Verrucomicrobiia; order JADLBR01; family JADLBR01; genus JADLBR01. The sequence goes on from JAKQKQ010000188.1 coordinate 27,886, forward strand.
GGCGCATCACTTCGCCGCGGCCTTGTTGGCCAGGAATCTGCCCAGCTTGGACAGATCCTCGTGCGGGCGCGGGATCACGTGCACCGCGATCACCTCGCCGATCGCAGCGGCCGCCGTGGCGCCCGCCTCGACCGCCGCCTTGACCGCGGCCACTTCGCCCCTGACAAAAGTCGACACGAAGCCCGAGCCGATCTTCTCCCAGCCGATGAGTTCGACATTCGCCGATTTGAGCATCGCGTCCGTCGCCTCGAACAGCGGGGTCAACCCGCGGGTCTCGATCATTCCGATAGCTTGTCCTGCCATATGTTTGTCCTCCGTGTGTGTGTGGCTCAGGCCGTGAAGAAGGCCAACAGGCCATCGCTCGGCCGCGCGATGATGTGCGACCCGACCAGGTTGCCCACGCGCGTCGCGGCCTCCTTGCCGGCCTCCACCGCGGCGCGGACGCTGCCCACGTCGCCGGTCACGATGGTGGTGATCAGCGATCCGCCGATGGGGATCGACTTGATCAGTTTCACGTTCGCGGCCTTGACCATCGCGTCGCTGGCCTCGACCAGCCCCACGTAGCCGCGGGTTTCTATGATTCCGAGTGCGTCGTTCATGTTACCTCTGTGTTGTTGCTCCGATTTCGCTGCTTCAGCGCAAAAGCTCCACGCGGTCGGCCGCGTCCAGATTGCAGGCGTTGGCCTCGTCGGTGTCGATGTGCACCTCCAGCTTGAAGGTCTTGTCCACGCGCACCAGGAGGTCGTCGAAGATCGTCGTGCAGTCCTTTGAGACCACGCGCAGCTTCATGCGGTCGAGGTGCTTCACCCCGTAGAAGACCGCGTCCTCCGGCGACATGTGCACGTGCCGCGCCGCCCGGATGATCCCATCCCGCATCTCCAGCATCCCCGCCGGGCCCATCACGAACCCCCCAGGCGTGCCCGCGATGTCGCCCGACATCCGCACCGGCACGTCGATGCCCAGCTGGACCGCGTCGGTCACCGCCAACTCGATCTGCGTCAGATTCCGCGTCGGCCCGAGGATCCGCAGATTCGGGATGATCCGCCGCCGCGGGCCAATCAGCGTCACCGTCGCCGTCGAGGCGAACTGCCCCTCCTGGTACAGCCACTTGTGCACCTCGAGCTTGGAGCCCGGCCCGAACAGCACCTCCAGATTCTCCTGCGACACATGCATGTGCCGCGCGGAGCTGTTCACCACGAGCTGCGGCACCGCCGGCAGATCCGGCCGCTTCGCCATCTCGCGAAACACCGTCTCGCGCACGATGCGCTGGACCAGATCCCGGCTGGGGGCAATGGTGGCCATTGGGTTTTAATGATTGACTTCCGTCATATTCCCACGCCCGGCGCGGGCCGTCAAGCGGTTTTTTCGCTGGCGCGGATGAGGTGGTCTTTGGGGAGGTCGACACCGGCGGCCCTGAGGCGCGCGGGGGTGGCCTCGGTGAGCAGGTGGATGGAATCGGACCACGGCAGGACGAAGAAGGGGGTGCGCTGGCCAAGTTTGGTGGCATCGGCGCAGAGGATGACGCGGACGGAGCGGCGGGCGGCGGCGCGCTGGAGGCGGATGATTTCCTCCTGGGAATTCCAGGAGCCTTCGGCGGTGACGCCCTCGGCGCCGAGAAAGGCTACGTCGATGTGCCAGTGGCCGAGGGAGCGGCGTGCCGCGTCGCCGAGGAGGACGGATTGGCGGGCGAGGAAACGGCCGCCCAGGAGGTAGACTTGGAGGGCCTCGACGGGGGCGAGGAGTTCGGCGCAGGGGATGTTGCAGGTGACGACCGTCAGGGGGGAGATGGGGTTTTCGCGGAGCGCCTCGGCGACCGCGAAGGGGGTGGTGCCGCCGTCGAGGTAGCAGGTCTGGCCGGGCTTGAGGAGGTCGCGGGCCGCGCGGCCGATCTGGCGCTTGGCGGCGGCGTTGGCCGTCTGTCGCTGGCGGAACGAGGGGAAGTTGGCGTTGTAATCGCTCAGCGCGCCCCCGTAGGTCCGGGTGATCCGCCGCTCGCGCTCCAGGGCGGCGAGATCGCGCCGCGCCGTCGCCTCGGAGATCCGCAGCCGGCGGCACAGCTCGGAGACCGGGAGGTATCGGAACTGGGAGAGAAGGCTCGCCACCTCGTCGCGGCGCTTCCGAATCACGTGCTCGGGTACTCGCACGAGACACCCATTACCCCGTAAATGCTCGAAGGCAATCAGTTTCGGGGAGGGGGCGCATGGCAGGAGTCAAAGGCCGAAACCAGGGGGCAGGCAACAGCGAGGGGATCCCGCCCACCCCCACGCGGGATGCGGACAGGTCCCGCCCGATGCCGCGCCAGCGCTGTGGGATGTCAAGAATCGAGAGTTGACCCCCGCCCATAGACTATCGCCCGAGGCGATCGCGCTAGACCAAGCTGCGCTACGGCCCGAATGGGCGGTCAATACGTCCCAAGCACGGGCTTTTGAAAGAGAAATTCTCGGGGGGGATTCGCCGCTGCGCAAGGCCATCGCCGCGGCACGGGGATGGCAGCCAGAGCGAAGCAGATGGCTGCGGGGAGGCCGGGAAGCATGGATTCTACCACCGGGCGAGCCGCAGCAGCTCATCCGGCGTGAGGACACGATTGAACACAGCCACACCGTCGACGAAAAAGTCCGAGCCGTGTTCGAGCGTGTCATACTGGACGGTGGTGCGACCGATCGTAAACGGGGCGCCACCGGTCACGAGCTTCTTTGCCGGGTTGCCGACTCTTCCGCCTGGCCCATGCAATTCGGCAACAATCTCATCGCCTTCCCGAGTGACTTGGGGCAGGGCGGCTGTGTTGCCGTGCTGGGCGGCAATCCTTAATGGTTTGTCGAGAATGCTCTGGCCTTGTCGCAGAACGTCAACGGAGATCACAAGCTGGTGCGTGTCTGCACTCGGAAGCTTGTCGTTCTCATAAGTAATGCTCCCGTCAAAGAGATTGGCATCCAAACGGTGTTCAAACACGCCCGTGCTTTGGACATCGTAGCCGTTAAATTTCAGCAGAAACCGCTTCGGGTGGTAGATCTGGTGCCTAAAGGTCACCGGGTTGGCTGAGGCTTCACCAGTGATGTGATAGACCGAGCGTTCCACGGGATCCGTTTGAAAACACGGGTGGGCGATCCCGTTCAGGTACGCGGTCAAGGCGCCGGTTTGCGGCTGGAAAGTGATTGCCACGCATCCCCATTGCCGATCATGGAGCACGCCTCCGTCAATGGCGCGTACACGTGCGAATTCGCTTCCAGGGTGTCTGGACTGCGGGTAACTGGATGCCCCCGTTGCGGAGAGGTGTGCGACCGTGCTATGCGAATGAAACAGATTGGCAAAGATCGCATACTGTCGTCGACCGGCATGGCGGTCCCAGCCTGTGCCGTCGTTAATGCCGGCATCCCATATTCCCGCCACCAGCAGACGCGGCCCGATGTACTTTACGTAGGCCAGCATCGTAAATGGCATGCGGCCGTGAATATCCAATGCGCCACGGTCAAACACCATGCGCGGCACTTCACCAAAGACATATCCCCGCTGGAACCGGATCGCCCGCCCGATTGGGCCGCTCGTATCAAATTCCAATGGCTGAAACGGCCAACTTCCGGGAGTATACAGCTGAGGGTTCATAGCCCGCCGCAGGTAAAGCGGATAGCTCCTCTCCGCTGCTGCGGAATCATAGGCTGATTGCCATGGACGGTCTTGATTCTCGGTGAACTTCCAGAAAGCGACCAACCCCCGCATGGTCTCAATCGTCTCACTCAAACGCCGGGAAGTTGACGTCGCGCAAAATCGGCGATCATCACCACCTTTAGCGGGCTGTCCTGACACCACGAGGAGGATGCAGACGGATAGGAGCTTGCTTCCGGCGGCCCGTCGGGCCGTGCCCGACTCCGTTGGCCGCCGGGAGGCCGGAACCCCGGGGTGAACCAGTCCGGCCATGCCAAGAGGGAAGCGGAGGGGAAGCCAAGAGTCGAGCGGGAAGTGTGGCGGCGACGCGCTGGTCCGGCCGGGCTTTCCCCTCTGCCAGATTTTGGCCGATAGCGGAGGGGTGAGCGATCGAACGTCCACAAGTCGTATCGGGGTCAACTCTCGATTCTTGACATCGGCATTAGTCTGTCCGGACGGCAGGCGAGGATACCGTGGCGGGGCTCCGCTTGTGGGCCTGGGGGCGTTTTGTTAGCTTTGATGGGTGATCGGTGGCGCTTCGAGGCGACGCGGTGCGGGCGGAAGGGCGAGGCGCTTTGGGCGGGGCGGTGGCGGTGTCATCGAGGGGTGCGTGCGGGCGCCGATCCTGTATCCCGATCCGGCTGTACCGGTCATTGCCTACTCGGGGCGGGTGGGGCGGGTGGGCCAATTCCACATGCACACCGATGAGGACTGGGAACTGTGCTACATCGCGAGCGGGGAGGCGGAGTACCGCATGGGGTCCGAGAGACTGCGCCTGGGCCCTGGGGAGATGCTGGTTATACGGCCGGAGGACCCCCATGTTTGCCTTGGCTGGCGGGGGGAGAGGTTCGTGGCGATTTTTCGGCGATGGGTTTTGCGCGGGGCGCGCCTGTCGGTGCGGTGCGGTGGGAAGATCGGGCTGGAGGTGGCGGGGGTGCGGATCCCGCGGCGGACGTGCGTCGTGCCGTGGCGCAGGACGACGGTCGAATACCTGTTGGATCGGCTGAGGCGCGAATCTTTCGGGGGCCAGCGCGCGAAATCGTCGATGTGCGCGGCGCTGCTGGCGCAACTCCTGTTGGAGCTGGCGCGCAGCGAGGGGGAGCGCGGTATAGCGCGGCCTGTCCAACCGGGGGGCATTCCGGGGAGCATCGTGGAGCGGATGTGCGAAGCGATCCGTGCGCAGCTCGATCGACCCTGGTCGCTTGCGGACCTCGTCAAGCACAGCGGTTACAGCAGCACGCAGCTCAGCGTCTTGTTTCGGCGGGCGACGGGCCAGAGCCCCCGGCAATGGCTCTCGCAGGAACGCATCCACCGCGCCTGCCAGATCCTGGCGCATTCGGACGAGACCGCGGCGCAGATCGCGAGCGAGGTGGGGTTCGGCACGCGGTCGCAGTTCTATCGGGCCTTCCACAAGATCACGGGCACGACGCCGGAGCGGTACCGGTCGGCGCTGCGCCATGAGGCGCAACCGTAACAACTGCGACGGCGACCGTAATCGGTGCGACACGCGCGGTCGCGGGATCGGGTAAAAGGACTGGGAAAGCGGTCCGCCGCAACGTATGCTCGCGACTGGCAGACTGAGGCAAAAGGGTGCGATGATGGCGACATCCCCCACAACGCATGGGCGCACGCGCCGGGACTTCATCAAAGCCGGCGGCGCCCTAGTGGTCGGCGCGATGGGCGCGGCCGATAGAGCCCTGGCCGGCGCCTCCGCGGCGGGGTCATCTCGACTCCGCGTGGCCAGCTTTCGGTGCGATGCGACGCCGCCCCTGGGAGAGACGCTGGTCTGGCTCACCAAGCTGACAACGATCAAGGACCCGCTGCTGGCCAAGGGCGTCGTTCTGGAGGATGGCGGGGAACGCTGCGTCCTGTGCGCCCTCGACTGGTGCCTCCTGTGCAACGAATCGGAATGGTCCTTCCGCGAAGCGATGGCGCGGGCGGCCGATACCGACCCGACCCGCGTTGCGATCCAGTGCATTCACCAGCACGTGGCGCCGTATGCCGACGAGGGCGCGCACCGGCTGCTCGATGGGGCGCCCGGTTCGCCATCCCACCTCACGGCGAAGTTTCTCGACGATCTTCGCAAGCGGCTGGGCGAGGCGATCCGCGGGGCCGTGGGGCGACTGGAGCCGTTCGACCGCGTGGGCTGCGGCGAGGCGAGGGTGGACCGCGTGGCCTCGGAGCGACGGCTCAAGGGTGCCGACGGCAACATCATCGTTCGGGGCAGCACCGGGGGCAGGAAGGCCGAGCTGGCGTCGATGCCGGAGGGCGACATCGACCCGATGCTCAAGACGATCACGTTCGCGCGCGGCGAGCAACCACTGGCCCGGCTCCACTACTACGCGACACATCCGCAGACGGTCTCCTGCGACGGGAGCGAGTCGGCAGATTTCGTGGGCGCGGCGCGCGAGGCGACCGAGCGCGAGGAGGGTGTGTTTCAGGTCTATTTCACCGGTTGCTCGGGCAACGTGACGGTCGGCAAGTATAATGATGAGACGCCGCGCGCGCGGGCGGAACTGGCGGAGCGGCTTCGCGCGGGCATGCGGGCGGCGATCGGCGCCTCGCGCCTCGCGCCGGCGGAGCACCTGGTGTGGCGCACGGACGCGCTCCGGTTACCCGTCCGAACCGACGCGGAGTTTCTCGACCCGAGCCGCGCATGGCTTGCCGATCCCAGAGCCGCCGAGGGAAACCGTGTCTACAGGGGCGCGATGCGGCTGGCCACGGCGGAACGGGCCGGGAGGCCGTTTGGGCTAAGTTCGCTGCAAATGGGCCGCATCCACATCGTCCATCTGCCCGGCGAGCCAATGCTGGAGTTCCAGAGATTCGCGCAACGGTGCCGGCCTGATGCCTTTGTCGCCGTTGCCGGCTATGGCGATTGCGGGTCGGCCTACCTCTGCACGGACGAGGCCTTTCGCGAGGGCGGCTATGAGCCGACCGCGACAAATCTGGCGCCCGGCGCAGAGCCGTTGCTCAAGGACGCGATCCGAAGGTTGCTGGGGGAGGCCATGTCATGAGGATCGATGTTTGCGCGAGAGGCGCCACCGGCGCGGAAAATTGGGCTGTGGGGCGCCTGTGCCAGGCGCCATCCGGTCACCCGCAGCCGTCTCCCAGAGACGGCCTACAAGACCTCCTATTTTCGAGATAGCAAATCACCAAAGAGCCATCGGTAACAAGGAGAACGCAGACATGAAAACAAATCGCAATCACGAGGGCATCGGGTTCACGCGCCGGGATTTCATCAAGACCGGGGGGGCAGTCGTGGGGAGCATGGCCGCGGGCGCATCCCTCGCCCAGACCAAGACCGAGGCACTCGCCATCGCCGGCGGCAGCCCGGCCGTCACGTTCCCCAAGGAGCAGCGCGCGGCAATCTACAAATGGCCGCCGTATGGCGCCGACGAGAAGGCGGCGCTCACCGCGGCCATCGAATCGGACTCGACGGGCATCTATAAGTACAACGGCGATCTCGAGGACAAATGGAAGCAATACAACGGCGTGCCATTCTGCAAGAGCCACATGAACGGGACGAGCGCGCTCACGACGATGTACTTCGCCCTGACGCGCGAACTGCCGCCCGGCACCGAGATCATGGTTCCCTCCTACACCTTCTTCGGCGCCATCTTGCCGATGAGGTTCTTCGGCTTCGTGCCGGTGTTCGTGGACATCGACCCGAAGACGGCGACGCTCTCCGTCGAGCACGCCAGCAAGGTCATCACGCCAAAGTGCAGGGCGATCATGGCCATGCACTCATGGGGCCTGCCGTGCGAGATGGACAAGATCAACGACTTCGCCAAGGAGCACGGGCTGATCGTCCTCGAGGATTGCGCTCACGCGCACGGCGCGTCGATGCAGGGCAAGAAGGTCGGAAACTGGAGCCGCCTGGGCATCTACAGCTTCCAGGCGACGAAGGTCCTCCCCGGCATCGAGGGCGGCATGGGCGTGTACCAGCAGCGCGAGGACTTCGAGCGCGCCGCCGCCTTCGGCCACTACGAGGTGTGCGGGAAATACATTGCCGGAAGCCCCTACGCCGCCAACGCGCTGGCGCCGGACAGCCCGTACCGCAAGTACCAGGGGACCGGGCTTGGGATGAAGCTGCGCATGCACCCCCTGGCCGCCGTGCTGATCATGGCGCAGTTGGAGAAACTTGAAAAACAGAACGCCACCATCAATGGCCAGGTGCGCAAGCTCAACGATCGCGTCTGCCAGCTGCCGGGCCTCTCGGAGCCGGTGTGCCGCAAGGACCAGGAGCGCGTCTATTACAATTCGAACATCCTGTTCCTGGACCAGGCCAAGGCCGGGGTATCCCGCGCGGCCGTCATCAAGGCGCTGGCGGCGGAGGGGGTTTCGGTCGGTGCCGGTAACTATCCCGAGAACCACAAGTATGCCGTCTATTCCGAGCCGGAGTGGTGGCACCACGCCCCGACTGTCCCGAAGACGCTGGCGGGCTGCGAGGAGGTGAACTCCAAGGCCATGAACGTCGCGCTCTTTCGCAGGGATTGCCCCGAGCTGGTCGAGCAGTACGCCCGGGCATTCGAAAAGGTCTGGGCGCACCGGGACGCGCTGCCTAAATCGTAGTGGACGCCGGATATAGCGCGCCCACAGGATCCCACAGGGACGAGACGCAACCAGAATCATCAAAACCCATGAAAAGAATCACCACCCCAGCCAAGGCCATGACCCTCGCGTTTTCGCTGCTGTGCTCCGGAGAGATCCCGGCGCGCGCCGCGGAATCGGCCGACCCATTTCTGCCGGCGCACAAGCTCGTGGCCAAGACCTACAACTCGGGCTTCCCCGAGGGACATGACACCTACAACAGCATGGGGACCGGAAGCGACGGCCGGATCTATTATGTGCTGAGCGCCGAGCCATACGATATCGGCGCGAAGGTGTTCGTGTTCGATCCGGCGACCCAGAAGATCACGCGCCTGGGCGACCTGACCGAGATCTGCGGCGAGAAGGACGCCAAGACGATCGTGCAGGGCAAGAGCCACGTGAACTTCGTCGAGTCCGACGGGAAGCTCTACTTCGCCACGCACATCGGCTTCTACAGCAACGTCGATGGCATGGAGACGATGGGCATTCCGCCGGCGGGATGGAAGAAGTACCCCGGCGGCCACCTGCTCGCCTACGACATGAAGGCCAACAAGTTCGAGGATTTCGGCATCGCGCCGCAGGGCGAGGGCGTGCTGACGTTCAACATGGACACGCGGCGCGGGCGGGGCTTTGGGATGACGTGGCCGTACGGGCAGTTTTTCCGCTTCGACTACGCCACGAAGAACCTGAAGAACTTCGGCAAGACTTGCGCCGACGGGGAGGGCGCCAAGGGCGCGAACTACCGCACGGTGTGCCGGTCCATCGCCGTCGACCCCGAGGATGGCTCCGCCTACTACAGCACGTCCGAGGGCAACATTTTCCGCTATCGCGCCGACACGGACAGCGTCGAAAAGATCGAGGGCGAGGATCTGAGAAAAGACTACTTCGGTCTCTACGACCCGACATCGCCCGGCCACATGGGGTACAACTGGCGGATGACGTTCTATCGGCCGGCCGACAAGATGATCTACGGCGTCCACGGGAACTCGGGCTATCTCTTTCGCTTCGACCCGCGGCTGAAGCGCATCGAGGTGCTCGACCGGATCACGTCGGATGTGTCGAAGCGGAGCGGCATGTTCGACCAGTTCAGCTACGGGTACCTCGGTTTCGCGCTCGGGCCGGATGGCGACACCATCCACTACCTCACCGGCGGGCCGATCTACATCGACGGCAAGCGCGTGAAGGGCAAGGACAGCATCGCGATGGGTGCTGCCAAGGGGCTTGAGAACCTGCATCTGGTGACCTACCACATCCCCACGGGGCGCTGTACCGACCATGGCGCGATCTTCTACCCCGATGGCCAGCGGCCGCTCTACATCAACTCGATCGCCGTCGGCAAGGATGGCAGCGTCTACTCGCTGGGCCGCATCACCGAGAATGGCAAGACGCGCGCGGATCTCTTTTGTGTGGAGGGACCGTTTCGACCATAGGGAGGAGCGTGCCGCTGGCTCCCAGCAGAGGTTGTCGGCTGAAGATTCGACAGACTGACTCGAGAACCCAGATGACGGGTTGCAGGAGCCTGCTCGCAGGCGATTCGAATCGCGCGCAAGCGCGCTCCTACACCGCGCTTTTGAGGCCGGTGGCATCCGCGTGCGGGGCATGGAACCCAGACATCTGAAAGCAAGGGGTAAACCATGAAGATCCCATCCCTCGTGGCGCTGGTCGCATGCGCCTCGTGCGCGCGAGCGCTCGCGGACGAACCCGCGGTCGGTATCCCGTTCAAGCCCGATCCGCCCCCCGCGGTGGATGGCCAGTTGGAGGAATGGACAAGCGTCCCCGGTGCGCTCGTGCTCAACCGCGCCGAACAGGCGACGTGGGGCTCGGCGCATTGGAAGTCCCCCGATGACCTCTCCGCGAAGGTCTGGCTCGCCTGGCGGCAGGACATGCTCTACCTCGCCGCGGACGTCGCGGACGACAAGATCCGACAGACCGAGCGCGGCGCGGGCATCTGGAAAGGTGACTGCGTGCAGCTCTACCTCGATCTCGCGCCAGATGACGAGATCGGGCGAAAGCACTTTGGCAAGGGCCAGCTCCAGATCGTCTTCAGTCCGGGAAATTTTAGGCGCGGCGGCGATTCGCTGACCGATTGCCCGCCGGAATCGTATTGCGTCAAGCCGTCGGCGCTCGAACTCCGGGGCGCCCTGGTCGCCGCACAGCAGACCGGCCACGGCTACACGCTGGAGGCCGCCATCCCGTGGGCGACGCTCGGCGTCGGCCGGCCGGTGGCCGGCATGCCTGCGAATTTCGAGATCGCCGTATTCGACACGGACGGCACCGAGCCGCGCCCCGAAAAGCTCCTCAGCTTCTCGACGAAACCATGGGCGATGACGCGCCCGCGCATGAGTTCCGCCGTGCTGGCCGGCGCGGACGGCAAACCGCCCGCCGTTTTCCGCGGCGCGACGGTCTTCGAAAAGGTGGAGTTGAAGCCGGGACAAAGAGAGACGTTCAGATTCACCGCCGCCAAACCGACCGACGGGAAGGAGGCCGTGCTGGTGCTGAAGGCACGCATGGACACGCCGAAAGTCGGCGGCTACACGCAGGCACTGCGGCTGACCCTCGGCGGCACGGCGCTCGACGGGAAACGCCTGATGAACAAACCGCTGGAGGCCAAAGGCGAAGACGGCCGCCTCCATCGGCTCGCCGCGGCCGACCGTTTCACGACTTACTACGCGCCGGATTTCACCAGTGCCGACAGCTCCCGATATGCGATACGCGGCGTCAAGACCGGCGAATTCGAACTCCGCGTCACCGACTTGTTGCGCGAGGGTGAAAACCAACTCGTCATCCAAAATGCGTGCGGGGATAAAGTGACGCGGTCATTGGTCGCAGCCGATTGCAGGCTTGTGCTCACCGCACCGCCTCCCCCGCCGAAACCCAAGGCCGGGCCGCCCACCGGCGCGATTCCGGTCTGCGCGCCGGCCAAAGAGCCCCGCGGCGATTTCGGTGTCCGTGAACTGCCGGATGCCGCCATCGAGACAGAGATCGCCGGCGAGAAGATCACGGTCGCGAGCCGTTTCTCGACGCCGGCGGGGAAATGGGAGCGCGGTTCAAATCCGTTCTTCGCGCACTCCCGGCAGATCGATCGCAGGGACGAGGCCACCGTTGTCCGAGACACGTTTAGGAATCTCACCGAAGAGAACCTGCCGCTCATGCAGCGGCATGAGATCGCCATTTCGTCCCCGTTTCCGATCAAGAGGATCTGGCTAGCCGGCCTCTCACCGGCAGGGTTGACGGGCACCTCATCCGACGGCGCGAATCCCACGACGTTTGGAATGACCGGGAAGACCGGCGTCGGCCTGTTGCCGCTCAACGACGAGTTTCAGGTCCATGTCACCAATTACGCCGCCGACGGCGCACTGGGGCTCGCCGACAACCAGTTCGTGCTGCGCCCCGGACAAACCTATATTGCCGAGTGGGCCATCGTGCCGGTCGCGCGGCCCGATTATTTCGACTTCGTCAATGCGGCGCGGCGGCTGGTGGACGCGAACTTCACCATCCCATATTGCTTCGCGTTCCTGCGCGCGGGGGCATTGACCGACAAATGGTCCGATGAACAGTTCGCCGAATTCATCAGGCTCAAGAGCGCGGATCTGGTCTGCGCCGGCCTTTCGTCCTTGCGATATCAGGGGCACTACCCGCAGGGGATCGCGTTCCAGCTTGTCCAGCACGATAGCTACAGGCGCTACGTGGAGCGTGTCCACCGGCTGGCGCCAGCCGCGAAGACCAGCATCTATTTCCACTGCTACATCGACTCTGAGGAGAATGCGGCGGCAAAGTTTCCCGACGCGCGCGTGCTGCGCAGCGACGGCTCGCACGCCGACTATGGCCAGCCTTTCTACGGGATCTTTTTCCCGACCGAGGGCAACGCCTACGGCCGCGCCATCCGACGCAACGTGGACATCATCCTCGACGACATCAAGGCCGACGGCGTGTATTGGGACGAACTGGAATACAGCGCCTACGCCTATCACTACGGGGAACCGTGGGATGGCTGCTCGGCGGACATCGATGCGACGACGATGAAAATCCGCCGGCTGAAATCTTCGGTGACGCTGCTCTCGCAGCCGTGGCGCGTGGCACTGATCAAGGAGATCATGGCGCGCGGGCCCTTCATTGCCAACGGCCAGCCACGGACCCGAACCGTGGCGCGCCTGAAATTCCCGCGATTCGTGGAAACCGGCAATATCAGCAACTGTGCCCGCGCCCAGCTTCATTCGCCGATCGCCCTCGGCGACCATCTCACCGAGCGATGCGAGGAAGATGCCTACCGGAACATGGTCGCCGCGCTCGACTACGGCTGTGTCTCTCACTGGTACAGTGACGTGCAGGTCATGCCGGCCTATGAGACCATCACGAAGTACATGTACCCCATCACGCCGATCGAATTGCACGAAGGCTACATCATCGCCAAAGAGCGCATCCTGACCAACCGCAGCGGCCTGTTCGGGTGGGGCGATGCGTCCAAACACGAAGTCCACGTCTTCGATGACACCGGGCGCGAGGTCGCGGATTTCAAAGCGCCGATCGTCGAGCGCGATGGCGCAACGTTCACCGAACTGCGCATCGGCGAGGGCTGGAGCGCGGCGATCGTGAGGCGGTGAAGTTCAATACCCGACATCCAACCTCAACGTCCAATAACCAACATTCAACTCCCAATGTCCAAGGCGGCACTCGGGCTGGCCCGGCCCGCGAGGCGAGTGTGTCTCAAGACCTCTGAACAGCGCCGCCTGACACAGGCGTCCTACAAATTTTGCAGGGCGTCTCTGTGAGACGCCGTCCTTTGTCGGACGCCATCGGACGTCCCCTCTATCATCAGATGGGCATTGATTGTTGGATGTTCCGTGTGGGCGTTTGAGTTTTGAGATAGCCTCAGGCCGCGGGCCCTTCCGGGGTTCACGCATCCATCGATTAACACTCGCGCCTTTCAATAATCTCTAAACGGTCCCCGTGGTTCGGCGGCATCCATGGCGCCGCGCCATGCGTCGAACTTCGCCCTCATCATGGCGGCGATGTCGGGTTTCTCGGCCGAGAGGTCTTTCGTTTCTCCCGGATCGGCGGCGAGATCGAAGAGGCCTTTGCCCTTTGCTGAATTGACCCATTTCCAGTTCCCGATTCGCGCGGCGCAATCGGCGCGGCGCTGCCAGAACATCTCCGTGCGCGGGGAAGGCTTTTCGCCGCGGAGCGCGGGTAGCATGTCGAAACCGTCGAGAGGGGCGGTCGGGGGTTTGGCGTCTGCGGCGGCTGCGAGCGTGGGAAGCAGTTCCAGCGATGTGAGAAAGGCGTCGGTGGTCTTGCCGGTGGGGAGGTGTCCGGGCCACCACGCGATGAACGGGACACGCAGGCCACCTTCCCACATTGTGCTCTTGGCTCCCTTCAGTGGGGCGTTGCCGCCGTTGCCGCTGCCGCCGTTATCGGAGAGGAACATGACGAGTGTATCTTTGTCACGCCCGGACCTCTGGAGCGCGGCGAGGATTTCGCCGATGGCGGCGTCCATGCAGGTAACGGCGGCCGCATAGGGCTTGAGTTTCTCCTCGATGGCGCTCTCGGCGTATTTTGCGAGGAACTCGGGCGGGGCCTGGACGCCGGGTTTCCCGAAGCTCGATGCGCCATGCGGGGCATTGAATGCCAGATAGAGAAAGAAGGGGCGGGAGGAATGTTTTTCGATGAAGGCGAGCGCCTCCCGGCGGAAGACTTCGGTGGCGTAGGTGCCGCGGTCTTCCTGCGTGCGGCTGTTGCCGCGGAACATGGATGGGATGCCGTAGCGCTCGTGGGTGTAGTAATCGATGCCGTTGTTGCCGATGCCGTAGAAGAAATCAAACCCGCGCTGGAGCGGCAGGAAGCGTTTCGCCTGGCCCATGTCCCACTTGCCGACGGCGCCGGTGGCATAGCCCGCCGCCCGCAGGACGTTGCCGATCGTGATCTCGCGGGGGTCGAGGCCGAGGGTCATTTCGGGGGAGACGGCGTATTCCTCGGGAGTGTACTGATGCCCGTAGTTGGTCATGTCATTGCGGACCATGTCGTAGAGACCGTTGCGCTGCGGGTAGCGACCGGTGAGGATGCTGCCGCGCGATGGCGTGCAGGCGGGCCAGGTGACGTAGAAGTTCGTGGCGCGGACCCCTTCCCTGGCGAGGCGATCGAGGGTGGGGGTGAGGATGGGTTTCGTCCCGATGCATCCGAGATCGGGGTATCCCTGATCGTCGCTGACGATGAGGATGATGTTGGGCTTCGGCGCGGCGGCGGAAGCGACCGTGGGAGCGACGAGAAGACAGGCGAGCAGAGCGCGAGCGAGGAAACGCATTGCAGAACTATGGGGCCGGGGAATAGAAGGCTGAAACAAAATAGTTGGAGCGTTTTCCGCGTTCCGTTGGCCGTCTTCCGTCTTTGTCCCGCGTGCGCGAATCGCGCGCAAGCGCGCTCCTACGTTTCCATTCGCTCTGGGACTCAGATTCCATGCCGCCCGATGGTTGCAGGGCGCCCGTGTCAGGCGCCATCCGGTCACCCGCTGCCGTCTCCTGGAGACGGCCTACAAATTCTCTGAATTGCGCGCTCTTCCTAATCATTATAGACGCGCACTTCAAAAACGCGGGCCGCGGGATCGCCATGAGTCTTGGATACGGTGACGCGGATGCGTCGGGCGGTGACGGTCGGGAAGCGGTGGGGGCGCCAGCGCTGAAAGTTGTCTTTGGCGGAGGCGAGCGTGCGCCAGCCCCCGGAGCCATCGTCGCAGGCGATCTCGTAATCGCGGACGCACTGTTTGGCGAGGGGCTTTGCGGGCCAGCGCAGGTTCATGTCGGTGTCGAAGGTGAGGTGGACGGCGTTGAAGGATTTCGGGGTGCCGAGATCCAGCTCGATCCATTGGGGCAGAGCCTGCTTGGGATCGGAAGACCACATGTGTGTCTCCTTGCCGACGATGCGCGCGACGCCGTCGATGACGTTCTCGGCGCGCATGTCCAGCGGGAGGGCCCGGGGGGGCTCGGTGGCGGCGGCATAGTACTGCCCCTTGTGGGACGTCCAGGGTCTCGATTCGCTGCCGCCATAGCCGCGGCACGACCCGGCGGGTGCCTTCTTCATCAGCCTCCACTCGACGCCGCGGGCAGCGGGGAGCGAGATGTAGAAGAAGGGCTCCTTGACCGTCGCGCGGAAATCGAACTTCACCCACCGCTCTGCGCCGGGGCGGGCGGTGGCCTTGGCGGTGGCTATGTCGGTCGATGAGGAGAAGTCACCCTCGGCTGCCGCGCCGCGCAGGTGGGCCGTCAATTCGACGGGCTCGGCCTTCTCCGAGCGAAGCAGCAGCCATGCGGCATCGACGCGCGGCTCCGAGCCGGTGGGGAGGATGACCGCGCGGGGCATCGCCAGCTCGTGGCTGTCCTCGTCCTTGACCACGTCCTCGCGCCGGAACAGCTCATTGGCGGCCGAGCTGGATGCGGTGATCTTCGCGGTGCGCGCGAGGTCGGCGGGGTCCTCGTTCTTCGTCTCGGGGATGTACTGATCATTCTTGAGGAGCGTCTGCTGCAATTCGGCGATGTGTTCTTCGTAGATGCCGCGGGGTGTGGTGGCGTGGCGGATGCAGAGCGCGGCGGCGGTGCCGGCTGCCTGGCCGAGCGTGGCGAGCGTGCTCTCGACGCGGACGGTGCCGAGGGCGACGTGGGTGACGCTCATGTCGCGGCCGGCGAAGAGCAGGTTGTCGATGTTCTTCGAGTACAGGCAGCGATACGGGATCGTGTAGATGGGCACGCGCGGGTCGAAATGGTAGGGGCCCTCCTTGCCCGAGTAGATTCCCCTCGGGTTATGGATGTCGATGGACCAGCCGCCATAGGAAATGCGGTCGGGGAAGACCCGTCCGCTTTGGACGTCCGGCTGCGTGAGGATATAGTCGCCGATGAGGCGGCGGGTCTCGCGCTTGGCATTCCAGATGGGCACGTGGACGAGTGCGTGGTTGGCGGCCTTGGCGCGATCCGCCCATTTGTTCTTGATGAAATCCCAGTAGCCGAAGGTGATCCGGATCAGCTCATCGCGCGCGTGCTCGGGGTCGTTGAGGTCATCGACCGTGCCCTCGTGTTCGAGCCACCAGTTTCCTCCGGTGACCGATTTGATGGTTCGGCCGAATTCCTCGGGGGGCGGAAGCTTTGCGGCCCACGCGGGTGGGGTGTAGGGCTTGGGCTCGCCGGTGTCCTCGGAGCGGAATGAAAGCGACTGGCGGCCCATGATGCAGCCGCTCATGGTGATTTTGTCGGGTTTCTCCTGCGCGAGTTCCTCGCCGGTCTGCTCGCGGCTCTCGCGCCCGAGTCGGTATTCGGCCCCCGCATAGAATCCGAGCCAGCCATCGCCGGTGCAGTCGATGAACTCCCGGCCACGGGCGCGGGAGATCGATCCCGAGAGCGTGTCCACGGCGCGGACGGCGGCGATGCGGCCGGGCTTATCCATCTCGGCGGCGATGACGCGCCGGTTGAGCATGACGGTGAGGTTGGTTTCAGCGGCGGCCAATTCCCGGAACGCGTCACTGACCATTGGGTAATCTCGCTCGGCGGTGATGCGGACCGCCTCCTCCATGATGCCGCTCTCGCGCGCGTTGGGGTTCTTTGCGCTGGCACCCTGTGGTCCGACTCCCAGCTCGATGCTCGCGTTGCCGCCGAGGACGGGACGATCCTGGATGAGGACGGTCTTTGATCCGAGGCGGGCCGAGGCGATCGCGGCGCAGCAACCGGCGGTGCCGGCGCCGACGACGACCACGTCGTACTCGCCGGCGTCAGTTGGCTCCAGCGAGATGCCCGTGAGGCGGGCGCGATCGCGGGCGATGGCCGCTATGTCATCGGGCGGGGTATAGCCCATGTCGGTGGTGAGGACGATGGCGTCGCAGCGGCCGTACTCGCCCGTGAGATCCTGCAGGGCTATACGCGCGGTGCCGGCCGGGAGATCGAATTCGCCGCCGGATTCCCAGACCCATTTGGGGGCGGGCGCCGCACCGAAGACTTTCTCCGAGGCCTTGCCGTTCACCGCGACCTTGAATCGGCCGGGAGAGGTCTGCGGAAACCAGTTTCGGGAACGGACCCAGAGCCGGTAGTGGCCTGCGCTGGGGAGGTTCACCTCGGTGGTCGCGTCATCCACGATGTCGCACATTCCCGCGGCGATGAGGTAAGCCGATCCCATGAAAGCGACAAACTGCGTATCGATCCACCAGCCGCCGTAGTCGGCGAAATCCTCGGCATCGATCCAGATGAAGCCAGGCACGATCTCGCGCGCGTCGCGGTGTGGTTTTCGCAGGTCGTCGATGGCCTTTTGCGCGGGGGTGATGTTGGGGGCATTGCGCCAAGGGACGGGGGCGGCGCTCGCACCGTGTCCCATGGAGGCGAGGATGAGCGCCGCGAGGGATGCTGCGATGAGGTGAGGTCGGGGGGTGAAGGTGCCGCGCGGGTGCATCGTCATGCGGAAGGCATAGCAGGTTGTGAAGGCGGAGGGAAGCGGGCGAGATCGAAGGAGAGTGAAGGAGGCAATTGGGGCGCAGGAGCGCGCTTGCGCGCGATTCGCATCGCCTGCAAGCAGGCTCCTACGACTCGGTGGGTGGAATCAGCGACTCAGGCCCTCAGGCCCTTGTGGTTAGCCTTTTCGAGTCAGAGTATTGGCTCATGTCAGATCCTCCACGGCGCCCGCATGGCGCGGGCGATATGGCGGTTGGCTTCGGGTTCGCCGGGGAAAAATTCGCGGACCGGATCCCAGCGCAGGGGGCGTCCGAGGAGGGCGGAGATGTTGCCGATGTGGCAGACGGTGGCGACGCGGTGGCCGATCTCGGCGGGGAAGTAGGGCTCGCGACGGCTTTTGACGCAGTCGAGGAAATTGCGGTGTTCGCCGGCGGGGCAGGTGAAGAGGCGCGTCTCTTCCGGCCCAATGATGGATTCAAGGATTCTCTCGGATGAGGCCTCGATGGGCTTGCGCCATCCGGCATTGCCGACCCAGCCGTCGGTGCCCTCGAACCGCAGGCTGGTGCCGCCGGACTCGGCGATCATCGTCACGCCATTGGCATAGGTGTACTCGATGTGAAATTCGGACAACGTGTCGTAGAGGCCGTCATCGTAGGAGCGACCGGTGGCGGCGACCCGCATGGGGCCGCCTCGATCGGTGCCGTTGGCCCACTGCGCGGTATCGAAAAGGTGCATGCCCCAGTCGGCCAGCGCACCCCCGGAGTAATCGCGGATCCACCGGAAATTGTAGTGGACGCGATCCTTGGTGTACGGTGCCCATGGGGCCGGCCCGAGCCACAGGTCGTAGTCCAATTCGGGAGGCACGGGCATCGGGGCGGGGTTCGCGCGACGCTCGAGGTCTGTCGGCAGCATGACGCGGATGGTCTGGAGTCTGCCGATGCGACCATTGCGGACGAGTTCGGCCATGCGGTGATAGACGCTGACCGACCGATCTTCGGTGGCGGTCTGGAACACGCGGCCGTGACTTCGCACCGTGTCGGTCAGCGCGCGGCCCTGCGCGATCGTTAGCGTCGGTTTCTCGCAGAGGACATCCTTTCCCGCGCGGATCGCGGCGATGGAAATGGGCACGTGCCAGTGGTCTGGAGTGGAGATGGCGACGGCATCGATGTCCGGTCGCGCCAGCACCTTGCGAAAATCCTGGCATGCCGTGCAATCGGCATTGCCGTACTGCCTGTTGACCAACTGGCGGGCATCCTCGGCGCGGGTCCGATCCACGTCGCATACCACGATCACGCGCGCGTCCTGCTGGGCGAGGAAGCCCTTGAGATTAACGGCGGTGCCGTGGCTGCCCACACCGATCATGCCGACCGTGATGCGGTTCGATGGGGCGATCGCGCCATCGCGACCCAGCGCGCGCGCGGGAATGACTGCTGGGAAGAGAGCGGCGCCTGCTGTGGCGCGCAGGAACTGGCGGCGGGTGGTGCGGTTATTCATTGGCGCCATTGCATGGGGACCTGCCGCACATTTGAGCGCGGCTTGCTGTCGAGAGATTGTATCAGCGTGCGCCATTTTTGTATCCTTTTCGTTGGAATGCCCAGGGGAAACCGCCGCAGATGGACATTTCATCTGCGGGGGCCGGCCCACAGGATTTCCTGTCGTCGGGCGAGACCCCATGCCCCTCCGCGCGGGGCACCACCGGGGGTGAAAATGCCTGGTCCTCTTGCGGTGCAAAGCGGTGCGAGGACGCACCGCACTCCACAGCGCTGCGCGCGAAACGGGGCATTGTCATGGGGTGTCGACATCGTTCCAGGATGTCGCCAGATTTCGGCCGAAGGTCTTTGGAGTGCGGACCGTCCACGGGCCGCTTTTTGCGAGCAAACGGAATTCTCGAGTCAGCCATTCCAGCGCCGGATGGCCTTATTGCCGGGCACAGGTCGAAACATGTCGCTGGCCGCCAGGCCGAGTTGCTTGGCCGTGGCGAGGGAATACTCGATCTTGCCCATGTCCGGGTAGCGGCCGTTGGAACCGAAGGTGAATTTTGCGCCGGAGGCCTTGGCCATCTCGAGGAATGGCATTCGCGGGAGCTGGAGTTTTGCGCTGATCTCGATCGCGGCGCCGTGGGTCACCGCGGCATCGATGACCTTCCGCATGCGCGCCGGCGTCCACAGGGCGTCGTAGTTTGGCAAGAGGTCCTGTGGCAGCCACGTGATGTTGGCGAAGATGTCGATCGGGCAAGTCTGCAAGAGATGGACGTGCCAATCGACGTAGCGATCCATGAAAGCCTGTGGCTCTCCAATGTGAGCACCTTTTTCCCAGAGCTTCTCCCGTTTGCCATCCGGGCCGGGCATGGTCATCGCGTCGGTGAGGATGAAATCCAGTTGCGCGAGCGCCTCGCGGGAGAAACAGCCAAACCAGTCATCGTACTCGGCCTGCACGCCCTTGTAGACCGGCCTGTCGCCCAGCATCGCGATGTAGGCGCGGAGTTCGGCGTCGTTGCTCAGGACGACCGGGTAGACGTTCTCTCTGGTGCCGGCATGCTCGACGATGCCGAACTTTACGCCCCGCTCGCGCGACAATGGCAGCACAGCATCGATCGTGCTCTTATCCAGATGCACGTGGAAATCGATCGGCGCAGAATCGGGAAGGGAGAGCGAGGGCGTTTCCGCCGCTGCGGCGCGGCCTGGCAGGACCGTGGCGGCAGTGGCGGCAAGGGTGCCGCAAAGAAAGTCTCGACGGCGAATGGCTGGCGCAGGGCTGGCTCCATGGTTGATCATGGGGGGAACGATAGGGGATCGGGCGCGGTGCTCAAGATTGGCATGGGGGATTGTCCGGGGCACTTCGGATTCTTCAGTCCTTGTACGGGTCATGGATATCGCGACCGGCCATGGCGACGCCCAGGGGGCGCAGGGTGTGCAGGATGCGGATGGTGCCCGCGTGCGCCGCGAGCACGCCGGTCAGTCGCCGGTACGCCTGCGGCGCCTCGTCGAGATCGCCCCCGCGCAGGGCCACGCCTTTTTCGTGCAGCCAGCGCATCATCGCGTCGTGGCGGACCAGCCCCTCCTTGCGGATCCGCTTGCCGCCCTCGGAGACGAATTTACCCTTGGCGGCGGTGCGCGACATGATCCTGCCCGCGCCGTGGACGGTGGAGTACAACGCCTCGCGCGATGCCTCCGAATCCACGCCCTCGATGATGACGGCATCATCGCCCATGCTGCCGCCGACAAAACCCTTCTGGCCCGGGAAGGCCGGCGTCGCGCCCTTCCGCACGACCCAGTACGGCACATCCGGACCCCGAGGTTCGAGGCGGTGTCGTTCGCGCCAAGCAAAGTTGTGGTGGTTGTGGACCTCCTCCTCAATGCGCGCCCGCAGGATGCGTCGCACCACGTGGCGTGCGACGTGTTCCCGGCCCGCGTAGGCGTACCGACCGGCCAACGTCATCCCGGCCAGATAGTCCTGGCCCAGCAGATCGGTGTCGCCGACGACCGCGGGATCCACATCCATGCCTTCTTTGCCCCCCGCCGCCTTGAGGAAATGCGTGGCCGTCTTGTATCCGAAGCCGCGCGAGCCGAAATGGACCCCCACCCACACCCGGCCCGCCTCGTCGGCGAAGACGTCCACGTAATGATTCCCGCTGCCCACCGTCCCGAGCTGTGCCTCGGCCATCGCCTTCCACTCCCGAAACGGTTTGTCATCCCAGAGCGGGTCATCGAATAGCTCGTGTTCGACCCGCTCCTTGCTGTGCCTCCCGATGCCAAAGGAAATATCGCGCACGACATCATCCATGATCGCCCCGATGCGCGGCGCGACCTCGGACTCCGTCGCGTCGGTCCGGATGGCGAGGTTGCCGCAGGCGATGTCGAAACCCACCCCCGAGATCGAGATCCGGTCCCGGTAGGCCACCACGCCCCCGATCGGCTGCGCGTAGCCCTTGTGCCCATCGGCGCACAGCACACCGCGCACCCCGCCGGTTGCCACGCATCGCTCGATCTGCGCAACCGTCGCCGCATCGTGCTCGCCGAAGATCCGGATGCTCATTGGGTGCCCCTACCTAATAATATACCGTGGTCGCAAGGCCGAAATACCACCCACCGCGAATTTGGTTCACAAGGGCTCGATTTCAGGCATAATTAAACTTCAATTCGGGCCGTAGCGCAGCTTGGCTAGCGCACTTCCTTGGGGTGGAAGGGGTCGCGGGTTCAAATCCCGCCGGCCCGATGTTTTTGGGATCAGGAGATGTTTTGGGTCATCATGCCCGGTAGCGCGTCCGACGGCGGGCATTAGGGGCACCACCGGGGGTGGAAATGAGACGTAGGAGCGCGCTGCCAAAGCGGTGCCCGGCCTACGGCGGCACCGCACTCCAAGACGAGAGGCGCGCCAGCTATTGGTGCGGGGCGCGATCGCGCCGCATTCGGGTGGGACGGCAAGGCGGTGCTGCATTTCACCCGCGAACAGCGCCCGAAGTCTCAGGTCAGGAATCTGTCGGCCTAAGCCCGACAGATTCCTAGCCTCGGATATCGCGCTGGAGGAAGTGCGCGATACCGACGGCCACGAAGGTGAGGTCCCATGCGGCGAGGAAGACGAGGGCTTCGGCGAGGCGCGCCCACGGGACGTGGGGTTCGAAGAGGTGAATCCAGACGGCCATGTGCTGCGTGAGGAACCAGTCGCGGATGCTCTCGAAGTAGGGGGTCATGCGGAGCAGGAGATCGATGAAACAGCCGGCGAGCGTGAGGATGGTGGCGGCGGCGGGTTTCATGTTGAAGCAGGAGAACATGAAGCCGACGGCGGTGAACGTCTGCGTGGTCAGGGCGAGCGTGGCGATGGCGAGCAGATAGCGGCCCAGTCCGGGCCACGGCGGGTGAAAGGCGAAGACGCCCTCGGCGGGCGAGAAGACGAAGAGGGAGCCCCAGCCTCGGTAGGCGAGGCCCATGGCTAGGGCGGAGGCGCCGATGAAGAGTATCAGGGCGCAAGAATAGGTGGCGCACGCGAGGGCCTTGGCGATGAGCAACTCGAGGCGCGACACGGGCCGGCAGAGGAGCATGCGGAGGGTGCCATCCTCGGCCTCTTTGGCGACGATGTCGCCCGCGACCAGCGCGATGAAGAGCGCACCCAGGAAGAGGATGGTCAGCGCCACGATCATGACCGCCACGGTCGTGCCCGAGAAGTATTGCTCGACGGGAAGACCATTGCGGGAGAGCAGTTTTTCGATGCCGGCCCTGACTCGCGGGAGATGGAGGAGGGCAAGGAAGGCGACCTCGAGCGCGACGAATGCGCCGAAGCCGATATGGCTGCGCTTGCGCGCGACCAGCTTCAGGAGTTCGTTGGCGTAGAGGCGCCTAAGCATCGTGGTCTCCGTGAACGGTCTGGAGATAGAATTCTTCCAGTGTCATCTCGATCGGATGGGCCGCCTCGACGCGGAGCCCCGCGGCCACGGCGACAGCCACGGCATCGGCGACGCCGATCCCCGGGCGGAGCCGGACGCGATCCTCTCCCCGCTGCTCCTCGAGCCAGCCCTTGGCCCGGAGCAGTTCGTTGGCGCGGCCCGCGGGGGACGTTTTTAGAATGATCCAGCCCTCGGTGCGGGGCAGCCCGCTCATGGGGCCCGAATAGAGGAGTCTTCCCTGACGCATGACAGCGATGTCGGTGCAGAGCAATTCCACTTCGCTGAGGAGGTGCGAGGAGAGCAGGATGGTGAGGGCGTGCTCCCGGTTGAGATGGAGCAGGAGGGTGCGGATCTCGTGGATGCCCTCCGGGTCGAGGCCATCGGTGGGTTCGTCAACGATCAGCAGCTCGGGGTCGGGAAGGAGCGCCTGGGCGAGGGCCAGCCGCTGCCGCATGCCATGGGAGTAGCGTCCGACACGATCGTGGATGCGATCGGCCAGGCCAACGATGCGCGCCACCTCGAGCAGGCGAGAATCCGGAACGGGCGCGGTGCATTCCGCGAAGATGCGGAGGTTGCGAAGGCCGGAGAGGTATTCGTAGAAGGCCGGCGTTTCGAAGATGGCGCCAACGCGGGCTAGGGCGAGGCGTCGATCGGCGAGGGCGTCGGTACCATTGACCCGGATGGAGCCTTGATCGGGGAAGAGGTGCCCCAGCAGGCAGCCAATGGTGGTGCTCTTGCCGGCGCCGTTGTGGCCCAGGAGGCCGAAGATGCGCCCGCGCGGCACCACCAGGTCGATGCCGCCGACGGCGAGCCGCGGGCCATAGCTCTTCGCGAGCCCGCGGATCTCAATCATCGGCGCGACGTCAGCGGAAGCTGAGCTGGTTGGAGCTTCGTCCATCTGCGTAGAGGATATTGACTTTCTGAGGGCAGCCCTCGTGGAAGCCCTCCTTGTCGCCGACCAGCGGTATGCGCGAGGTGTCGCCGCCCCCAAGGAACTGGAGGTTCTGGATCTTCTGGCCATTGACCGCGCTATTCCAGTGGTAGCTGGTGCCGGTGGATTCCCAGAGGCGCTTCGCGTTGTCCGCGGGGCATCGGAATACCCTCGGGTCCTTGACGTAATCGGCCAGCACGGTGTCCAGCGCGGGGGCCTCATCCTCGCGCGAGAGGCGCGCGGCGGCCATGTTGGGCATGGTGCCGTCATGGTCCTGGGCATAGAGTTGCATGGCCGAGCCGATGTTCCGGAGATTCTGGAGACACTGGATTTGGCGGACGCGCGCGCTGAGGAGGTCGGTGGCGGGTGTCAGGAGGGCAGCGAGGCCGGCCAGGATCGCCATGGCGACGAGCAGTTCCGTCAGGGTCCATCCGGCGCGGACTCCATGGCGCCGCGGGTGTGCTGTGGGCGCGGCGGTCATCGGTGGCGGAACCCCTGCATCTGCGCCTGCATCTCCTCGATGAGGGGCGCGAGGTCCATCTTGGTTTCGGCCGTGCTGTCGCGATAGAAACTCTGAAGCCCCTGATCGATGATCTTGCGCACCTGCGCGTCATCGAGCCGTTCCTCCATCCTCGCCTGGTCGACCTCGCCGGCGCGGGCGCGCATGTCGCGGAGCGCGCGCTCGACGTACCGGCGGCGCTCCTCGGACGTCATCTTGTTGAAGGCCTCCATGACCTCGCGGAATCCCGTGGGCAATGTCCTGTCCAAGAAGCGTCCCTGCTCGTCGGGATTCATCTGCTCGAAGATGCCCCGGAGCGCGCGTTCTTCGCGCAATTTCTGCCGCTCTTCGAAGGGGAGCCGATTGAGGCGATCAGCCAGCGTCTCGAGATGGCGCTCGCGCTCCGTGCCCCGGAGCGTATCGAGATCGCGGGATTCGACGAATGCGAGCAGGCGCTCGGCCGTGGGCTTCTGCTCGCGGATGCCGCGCAATGCGATGGATGCGCCAATCCAGATGGTGGCGAGGACGAGTGCCAGCGAGAGCCAGGGCCGGAATTTCACCACGGTGATCCCAGTTCAAATGCGAAGGTGCCGAGGAGCAATCGAAATCATGCGCATTAATGGTGATACGTCCGGGGAGCGCAGAAGTTACATGGGGTCTGTCGGTTGCAGTCTTCCGCAGCGCTGCGCGCGATCCGCGCATGGGATCGCTTCGTAGGGGCGCGGTTGCGCGCGATTCGAATCGCCCGCAAGCGGGCCCCTACGGTTCGGTGCCTGAATTCTCGAGCCACCCATTATCTGGCGCTGCCCTTCTCGTCGTAGACGCGGATTTCGCAGACGCCCATGTCAGGTTCCGCGGCGAGAATGACCATGCGGATCTTGTGGGCGGTGGCGGGCGGGAAGGAGACGACGCGGCGCCGGTCGCCGTTTCCGCAGATTTCGGCGAGGGGTTCCCAGTTTTCGCCGCGGGACGCCTCGAGGCGGAAATCGGAGGCGCGCATTTCTTTTGATTGGAAGCTGACGTGGACGGTGTCGAAGGCGATGGCCCTGCCGAAATCCAGTTGGAGCCAATGTGGGCCATGGGCCTTGGGGTCTGGGCGCCACGAGTTGGGGGTGCCGCGGATGGCGCGGGCGAAGCCGTTGATGGCATTTGCGGGTGCGAACATATCGGCGGGCAGGGGTGGCGCGGCCTCGAGCGAATCGGCCACGGCGGGCGGCGCGGCCTCATCGATTTTGAACGCATAGCTTTCGCCGGAGGGGTGCCAGTCCTCTTTGCCCGACCGATAGGCGCGGCCCGCGTTGGGGTTGAAATCCTCGGACAGCGCCCAGGAAAGCCCGGGCCTCTTGGGCAGCCACGCGTAGCAGAAACCGGGTTTCAAATCGGCGTTGATGTCAAAGGTGACCCAGCCTTTGCTGCGGGGCGGCACGACGGCTTCGGCGGACGCGAGATCGTTGGTGGCGCTGAAGTCGGCGGGCCCCGAGGCCGGCCGCAGGGTCAGTCGCGTCGGGGTGGGCGTCGCATTTTCGGAATGCAGGAACACGGATAGCCGGCCGATGTGATTCTTCTCGACCTTGAAGGCGACGGCGCGGTCGCAGGTGAACGTGTGGACGTTGGGTTTGGGGGCGGCGATCTTGATCGGGGGCGACACGCTGGAGGCGGTCGCCTTGGCGCCGCGCGCGAGGTCGCGCGGATCTTCGTTGGGGAGATCGATGATGTAGCATCCGTCCTTGAGCAGTTGCTGCTGGACCTCGGCGATGTGTTTCTGGCCGACGGCCCGCGGATTGGCCTCCAGCCTGCGGCAGAAAGCGGCGGCGGCGCCGACGGCCTGGCCCTGTAGCCCGCAGGTGATCATGACGCGCGTGGCGCCGAGGGCGGCGTGGCTCACCGACATGCAGCGCCCCGCCATCATCAGGTTGTCGATGTCCTTAGAGTACAGGCTGCGGAAAGGGACCGAGAATTTCACCTTGTGGGAGAAGGTGGCCGGTGGCTCGGTGTCGTAGAATCCGCCCGGCGGGTGGATGTCGATGCCCCAGCCCGCGTAGGAGACCCGATCGGGGAAGAGGGTCTGCTTTGCGATGTCGTGCTCCGTCATGACGTAGTCGCCGATGATGCGGCGGGACTCGCGTTTGCCGACGACGTGGCTGATCCATGTGAGGCGGTAGAGGGGAGAATCGTTGGCGAGTTTGTCGCAGTGGTTTTTGGCGTGGTCCCACATGCCCCATATGATGCGGAGCAGCTCGTCGCGGATCTCCTCGGCGTCCGTGTAGGTATTGCGCTGGCCCCCGTATTCGATGACCCATTGCCAGCCGCCGAATTCCAGCTTCGGGTGTCGGCCGGTGGTGAAATCCTCGCAGTGGAGAAAACGGTGGGCCCAGTCCGGGCCCCGGAACGCGATTGGTTCGGCCGCCTTCTCGGTGGCATAGCGCAGTGTGCCGCCCATGGTGCGCTCGTCGCCGACCTCGGGCGCCCGGGTTTCATTGTACATGGAGCGGGGCTCGCGACCGTGGCGCCACTCGGCACCGGCCCAGACGCCGATGGCCCCATCGCCGGTGCAGTCTATGACGATGCGGCCGGGGAATCGCATGCGCTGCTTGGTGGTGGTGCCCAGGGCGAGCGCGGCGCCGATGCGCCTGGGATCGGCCATCTCGACGCCCGTGGCGTGGGTGTCGAGAAAGAGGTCGAGGTTCGGCTCGCGTTTGCAGATGTCGAGCATGCGCTCCGAATAGCCGTCGAAGGAACCGCGGACCTCCTCGATGATGCCGCCCTCCTTGGGGTCGAGGGGTTCTCGCGTGGTGTCGCCCTGCGGTTCGACGAGCACCTCGTCGCTGCCGTTGCCGCCGAGCACCGGGCGATTCTGAATGAGCGCGGTTTTGCAGCCGAGCCGGGCCGAGGCCACGGCCGCGAAGGTTCCGGCGAGGCCGCCCCCCACGACCACCGTGTCATAGGGCCCCTCTGTCCTGATGTCGCGGCTCACGCCGCCGCGCGCGATCCGCTCCGCCGCCAGCGCGGCAACATCGTCCGGGGGACGATAGCCGTCCTCGTCCGTGAGAACGACCGCATCGCATCGCCCGT
Source organism: Verrucomicrobiota bacterium (assembly GCA_029560585.1). Classification (GTDB taxonomy): domain Bacteria; phylum Verrucomicrobiota; class Verrucomicrobiia; order JADLBR01; family JADLBR01; genus JADLBR01. The sequence goes on from JAKQKQ010000188.1 coordinate 55,413, forward strand.
AGTGGCCCGTGAGATCCCGCAGCCCGATCTCCAGCGTCCCGGCCTTGAGTTCATGCGATCCGCCGTCCTCCCAGACCCAGCCCTTGCCCTTCCCCTGCCCAAAGACATGCGCGGCGGGCTTGCCGCCCAAAAGGACTTGAAAGCGGCCGGGGCTGTATTTGGACAACCAGTCGCGGCACCGGACCCAGAGGCGATATTTTCCGTCTTTGGGAACCTCGGCCCTCGTGACGGCATCTTTGCAGGGTCCCTCCAGGCCGTAGGCGAGCAGGAATGGCGAACCCATCTGATCGATGAATTGGGCGTCGTGGAGCCACCCGCCCCGATCTTGAAAAAGTTCGGCCTCGCACCAGATCGTGGTGGCCCGCACCGCGGTGCAGGCCGAAAGGATCGATGCGGCGAGCAGGGGCATCAAGATGCGCTTCATGGAGAGCTCCTTTGGATGATCCAATCCAGTATGGCGATGTCGCGGGGCGGGGCAAGGCACGAAGGGCGCCGTGGCGGACCGGTATTGGGTCTTCTCGGTGCCGCGGATGCCGAGTTCGCGAGGGCTGGTGACTCGCGGGCCGGGCTTGTTTGAAACAGGATCGACGAGGAAAAAAACAAGGTCGGCCCTGTTTCAAACCAGATCGATGAGGAAAAAAGCGACGATGGCCTCAAAAAACGCTCGATTTCGCCGCTCGGTGGTGTGCCCTAAGCCCCTTCGGTCCCACAATCACAATCACGACTTCGCGCAACTCCGGGGGTCAACTCTTGAACCTTGAAAATTGGCGTCTGAACGCATCACGTTCGGCGGTTATTCGGGGTCGGACCACAGGATTCCATAGATTGACAACGGATTGCATGGTGCTGACGGGCGTTTTTGGTGCCTTGGTGCCGTTTTTTGATCCGATCTATTGCCTCTAAGGCCAGCGCCATGCGTTGAACCAATCGGTACTTGGTATCCGGCCAGGTCTATCATGTGACACATCGGTGCCATGACCGGGCGTTCTTGTTTCGGTTTGCGCGGGATCGGCTGGGGCAATTTTCGAGGCTGCTTCGGGCTTCGACGCGCTCTGGGCCGACGCCGAAGGGCGCAAGCCCTTCGCTACCACGTGACTTTGCGGCATTCCGCATGATTTATCGCACGGAGGCGCGGAGACACGGAGATGGGGCGAAGGTCGGGCGGCGTCCGTTGTTGTCGTACGTCCGGCGCAAACACCCCGTGTCTCCGTGACCCTGTGAGACCAGCGGCGTTCGCCACCGGCGTGTCCGCTCATGCGGCACCGCCGAAGAAGCCATCTTCGATCCAAATGGGTTTGTAATTCTGTTCGGTGATATGGCGGAGCGCCGCGTCCCAACGATCAAAATTGTCTTCTTTGTAATTCTTGTAGAACGGCCACCAGTACTGCTCGTGCCCGGCGATGTTGACGAGCGTGTTGTATTTCGGGTTGTCGAGCTTGCGGTGCATGAGGGGGATCGTTTGCTCGACGGGGACCCATTCGCAGGTGGCGGGCATGGCACCATTGTAGAAAATGATGCCGGAATCGAAGTCCATCCAGCCCTGGTTCTCACGGATGTATGCGGTGATCGAGTTGGGCAGCATGAAGTCGCAGTATTTGCCGCCGGTCGAAGGGTTTTTTCTGCCGCTGGTCTGGAGCATCTTTACGCCCCGCTGCGCCAGGACCTTGTAGGAATCGGCGCGGACCGTCGCGAAGTGGATCTGCAGGCCGGGGCTATAGGCCTTTCCGGCGATCCGCTGCAGTTCTCTGGCGACCAGGTCGAAGTCGGCCGCGAGTCTCTCGGGTGGGGCCTCCCGGTACGGCTCGGGAGGGAATTCGTTCTCCGCATGGAACGCCAGCCGGAGCCAGTCGGCGTTGTCCTCGAATTCCGACCTGTATTTATCTGGGAACATCGAGAGGTCGAAATCCCGCTGCGGCGTTGAGTTGAAACAGTTCAGATTGAACTTCGTCTGATAGCGCCGGTTGAGCTCCCGCAACTTGGCCAGATAGAAGCAGTCGAAAAGGCTCCTGTAATCCTTCTTGAGGGTGTCGCGGAAGAAGAAACTGTGGTCATCGATGTAGCACCGGTAGCGCTTAAAGGTGTTCTTCGCCCAGACGATGCGGCAGATGGTCTCGACCTGTTGGCCACCGCGCCGGCCCATGGCCCTGACGGGGGTTATGCGATTCATGATCGAGACCGTGCCCATGCGCAGGCCGGACACCTCGGTCGTCGGCACCACCTGTCCGTCGGGCATGACCACTTCCAGATTGGATATGCCGGGAGCCCGAACCACGACGTGGACCCTGAGGCGGTTAATGCCATCGGTCCCCGTCTCGCAACCGAGGACGGGATAGCCGTAGCCCTCCTGGAGAACGCCCCCATCAAATGGGTATTCGAACCGAAAGGCAGGGGGTTCCTTATAGTAAAAGGCATCGAAATAATGTTGCTGCGGATCCTCGGGCGGGGCGGGATCGGCAGCCGACGCGACACCGGCGCCCAAAAATGCGGCCGACGCCTGGAGAAAGGAACGACGTGATGTGCTCATAAAGAACCTCCTCATTGGGATTTTAGGAGAAGGCCCTTCGCTTTGAAGAAAAATGAGGGACCCGTGGAAGTAAGAAAAGTTATCCCTCGCGGGGACACGGAGACGCGGAAATGGAGACCGATCCGTGTATATCGGTGTGCATCCGTGGGTTTTGTGCCCACATCGTGTGTCTGTGCGACAAAAGGACCAGACATTTTCGCCCCCGGTGGTGTTGCCCGAGGGCGGCATGGGATCTAAGATCTCATATTTCGGGCGCGACGGGCATCTCCGTGTTCCTGATGTCGCAGGCATGGATCTGGAGGCACGGTTATCCTTCGTGGCGGAGCAGTCGGGGCAGGGGTATGAACAAAGTACCAGCCGCGGGGGGGGGGGGCGATGGCGAGCGCGCGCCTGTCGCCGGAACGGGCTTGCGGTCTTTGGCACGGAGCGGCAACGTATTAACGATGCGATCCGCCTACCAGGGGCGGCCGAGGTGGCGGGTGGTTTTTTCGTGCGCCATCCTGCTGGGGGTGGGGTGTGCTTTGGGGATTGCGCGCGCTGGGGAGGCCGAGCGGCCCGACGGACTGGTGGTGGCCACTTTCCCCGCGCGGGTGAGCGGCATCAGGGACATGAAGTTCTATCTCCGTCCGGTGGGCGGCGTTCTTGATCGGAAGCCGAAGGGGGTATTGGCGATCTGTGCGGTTGGCGAGCGGGTGGAGATACCGACGTACCTCAGCGCCTCGTCGCCGGACTTCGGCTACCTGGTCGATTTCGCGGACAGGAACGATCTGGCGATGATGGCGTTCGGCCAGCCCACGAAGGGGGGGGCGTGGGATCGCCGCGTCAGCGGCGACGAAATGGAGGCCGACATCGCGCGGGATTTCGACAAGAATTTCGAGGCCGTCGCACGGGAGTGGGCCCGCGCGGCTACGAAATTCGCGGCTGACAACAGGCTTCCGACCACCGGGTGGTTCCTGTACGGGATGTGCGGCGGGGCGCAGTACGCGCACCGGTTGGCCCTGCGGGAGCCGAGGATGTTCAAGGCCGTGCACGCGCACTTTGGCGGGAGCTATGACGTGCCAACGCGCGGCGGCAATTCCGTCCTTTGGCTCATCACGACGTTTGAGGACGATGTGGGCCACGTGCCGTCGCAGCGATTCTACAGGTCGTGCCTGGATCTCGGCTATCGGATCATGATCCGCTCTGTGCCGCGGAGGGCGGATCCCGGCGAACAGCGGGTCAGAAAACTGAGTCTTCTCTTCTTCGAGTACGCGTTGGGCGTCAAGGGCCCCGCCGACGTGAAGGCCGAGTACATCGGCGATTATGTCAACAATGTGGCCTTTCCCGCGGCGAAGGCCTCATGGATCCCGAAGGAGCAGTCGGTGGTACTTCCGACTCGCGCCATGGCGGAGGCCTGGGGGGAGATCCAGGAATAGCGGCCCGGCCGCGCCCCGCGGAAGCGACAAGCCGGTGCAATTCTATTTCGAAGAGCACTGGCGGATGGATTGGGGGTTCGGAAACCCGAACAAGACCGCCGTCCTGATCGGATGCCTGATGGCCGCCTGCTGGTTGCTGGCCCGCATCCGGCGCGGCGGTTTCGCCCTGGCGCTTGTCTCGCTCGTCGCACTGGGCGCCTGCCTGATCCACACTTATTCGCGCGGGGGGGTCGTGGCCGCGGCCATGGGACAGCTTGTGATGCTGGCCCGGGTGGGCCGACCCTGGCATCGCGGGCGAGTGATTGCCATCGCAGTTGCGTTCGTGGCCCTGTCGGCGTACGCGACGTGGGATGGCACGGGCGCCGCCCGGCGCTTTGGCCAATCACCGGCGAGCGACCGCTCGATCAGCAACCGCCTCGCGATCTGGCGCGCGGCGCCCCGCATGATGGTCGATGCGCCCGTCGGCTGGGGGTCGGGCCGATCGGGCTGGGCGTACGCCCAGTGGTATCAGGATCCGTCCACCCGGTACGAGTACCGGACGCTCGTGAACAGCCATTTGACCTGGCTCGTCGAGATGGGTTGGCCCGGGCGAACGGCCTATGTCGCGATGATCCTATCGGTCCTCGCGGTCTGCTGGCCCCGCAGGGACGGGTCCGCGGTGCCCTGTGCGATCTGGGTCGTGTTCCTATCGGGCGCGGCGTTCAGCAGCACCATGGAAGCTCCGCTGCTCTGGGTGCTTCCCACGCTCTCGCTGCTGCACTCGGCCTGGGGTCGGACCCGCGCAAGCGCGTGGCCGCCCAGAGCCATTTGGTATTCCATTGGCATCGGCTCGGTGGGCGCTGTCGGTGCCATGGCCGTCGCCGGGGCCCTCACCTCGCCCCACCCGAAGATCCATGGGGCACCCGGCACCGTCCATATCGGCGATTCGGGCCCCCTCTTCCTCCTGCCGGATCCCGACACGCGCGTGCTGGGCACCCATTACGGTATGGAAATCCGCCGCCTGTGCGGTGACGTCCATCGCCCACAGCAGTGGATCGTCTGTCAGGGCCTGCGCCTTCCCAAAGGGTTTGCGGATGAAACGCCCGAACAGACCGTCGTTCTCTCAGGGCGCCCAACCAATGAAACAATCATCGCATTAAAAGATTTTCAGGAGAAACGATTAGTTTGGCTTAATCCCATCGATGGTGCGATTTTGGTCAAAATTATTAGTTTACAGGAGGCCCCGATCCGTGCATTTTATGGCCAGAGACGGAGTGATTCCGGCGTTCGTGAGTTCGTTGAAGCAGCGAAGACGCGGGGAGTTGATCACGTGGGCATTCGCGGTGCGGCGATGTACTTGCGGCAATGGGCTTCGTTGCTGAGTGAAGACAAGAAAACGGAGTGAATATGAGCAAATTGCTGGCATTGATCGTTGCACTCTTCTTTGGGGCGATCGCGTCTGCTGTTCTGGCCACTCATATGCAGGGCCCGCAACAGGACGGGATATCGGCGATGGCGGATGAAGGTAATCCGCCTCAACCGGGAAACCCGAAGGGCGGCGATGATGATGATGATGATGATGATGACGGTGGCAGCAAACCGAAGGGCAAGGGCCACGCGGAATAGTCCATCGGGGATTTTGACGACAGAAATGTTTGACGCGCCATCCGGCGATGCGTGATCATCGCCGGGCGCGTTTTTTTTGTGCCCGGCTTATGTGGGGAAGCAGAACGGCGGTTCGTTGGTGCTTGGCGCTATGGGCGGCGGGGGGGCTGGCGCCGGGGTTGTTCGGGTGGGAGTTTGGCGAACCCGGCAACACGGTGGGGGCGGCCAACAGTTTTGGGAATCTGACGATTTCGGGCCATCTGGGGACGGTGAAATTCTCGAAAGAAGAGGAGTTTCCTCTCCTGTACCAGTTCACCAGCCACCGCGAGGCGAACTCTCCGCATCTGGGCAAAGGGTTTTTCGTGCCGCTGCTGGAGTCATCGATCGTTGACCACGACTGGCTTCTGGAGCGCACGACGCTCGGGGGCGCGACGCATTTCCTCTATCGTTCGGCCCATGATCCGAACCACTTTGACTCGTTGGATCTGTCCGAGAGCGCGGAGCGGCGGGGCAGTGGGAGCGGGCTGGTCGTGAAGACGCGGGATGGGTTCGAGCTGGATTACCGGGACAACAGGCTCGTGGGTTTCAAGACGCCGGGTGGCGTGCGGGTGACGCTCCGATACAACGGGGAGGTGTGTGCGTCGGTGGACTCTCCGGGAATGGGCTCGGCGGTGGCGTTCACCGAGCGGGGGAAAGAGGCGCGCGAGATCCGGACACATGTCGGCACGTATAAGCTGCGGATGCAGCCGTATCCCGCGATCGGCGACGCCCCCGGGGATCCTTCGCCCACGCTGGCCGAGATCGGGTGGCCAGATGGGAGGGCGACGACCTTCGCGTTTTCGGTGGAGAAACAATCGGCCCGCGCGCGCCTGGATATCGCGTATGCGGGGGAGTCGGCCTCCTACGTGTGGGATCCGACCAGCGACGAGATCCGCGAGGCGGGGGGGGTCAAGTATTCGGTGTCGCCGCTCATCCGCGAGTACGACGCGAGCAGTGAGCACATCGAATCGGGCGTGTACCGGATCCAGCGGGACTATCCCGATCGGACGAGGCACGTTTTCGTGTGCGACGAGGACAAGGGGATCATCGAGGAGACACAGCGGGACAAGAGCGAGACCCTGTCATACGTTTTCACGGCACGGGGGCCCACGTACGGCCGCGTGCGCAAGAAGGAACGCCTTGGGAACAACGGTGAAAAAACTATCTTTTATCAGGCCTTCTATGACGTCAACGGGCGACTGATCCGCGAGGTCAAAGAGGGGCACGTGATGTTTCACCTGTATGCGGATGGGAAGATCGATGAGAGGGCCATCGGGCCCGCGGACGAGTTTCGCAAGTACGACCCCCGCGGTCGCCTGGTGCAAGAGCGGATCGGGGGCACCGAAAAGTCAATCGCTTATCTCCCGAACGGCGACAGGAAGATCACCACCAAGGAAGCCTCGGGCAAGGTGGACACCCAATTCATCAGCGCCGACAAAAAGTGAAGCGGCCGCGCTCTTCGGCGTTTGCTGTCCCGGTGGAATTCTGATACAGGGCGGACATGCCACGGCCCAAAGACAACGTCGCCCTGGTCTGCGACATCGGCGAACTGGCGGGCCTCTTTGAGAAGAGCGCCCACATCGAGGACTTCCTCCGCAATGCCGCGAGCATCGTCGCCTATCACATGAAGGCGGCGGTCTGCTCGATCTATCTCTATAACGAGGGGGAGCGGGCCCTGGTGCTCACGGCCAACCAGGGGCTCAACCCCGACGCCGTCGGCCGGGTTCGCCTCCAGCCGGGCGAGGGCCTGGTGGGCACGGTGTTCAGCGAGCAGCGCCCCATCCGAGAGGCGAGCGCCGCCCGCAACCCGCGTTTCAAGTTCGTCCCGGGCACCAACGAGGAACGCTACGAGGCATTTCTGGCCGTGCCCATCATCCGCGGTTTGTCCCCCGTGGGCGTGCTGGTGGTCCAGGACCCGGTGCCGGGCTATTTCGACGAGAACGATTCGCGGGCGATGCAGACCATCGCGGCCCAGCTCGCATCGGTCATCCAGAACGCCAAGCTGCTCATGAACCTGCGGCGGCAGCCGCCAGAAGCGGCGGCGGTCGCCGCGCCGCCCGGCTTGCGCTATGTGAAAGGGGCCCCCGTGTCTGACGGTTGCGCGTACGGGAAGGCGACGGTCCTGGGCGTTTTCGAGGACCAGGGCCAGCCCGGGCCGTTTACGGCGGATGATTTCCGGCGGGCCCTGGCGCGCACGGAGGCGCAGCTCGCCGACTTGCAGCGCGCGATGGAGGAGCGCCTGGCCGACGTGGCATCGATGATCTTCAGCGCGCACCTGCTGATGGTCAAAGACAGCGAGTTTTCGGGCCAGATGATCTCCCTGATCGAGGGGGGCCTTTCGCCCCAGGCCGCGGTCGCGAAAGTCGTCGGCGAATATGTCCGGCTATTCTCGTCGAGCCCCAACGCCCGGCTGCGCGAAAAGGTCCAGGACGTCCGGGATCTCGGCCGGCGCCTCGTGCAGAACTTGAGGGAGGGCCCGGAGTCCGCCCCCGATTATCAGGGCCGCATCCTGATCGCGGGCGAGCTGCTCGCGTCGGACATCGTCAAACTGGCGGCTCAGCGGGCGGAAGGGCTCCTGCTGATCGGCGGTGGCATTACCGCGCATGTCTCGATCCTCGCCCGATCGCTGCAGTTGCCGGCCGTCGTTGTCGAAGACCGGCGCTTCTTTGGTTTTCCTGCGGGCCTGCCCATCCTGATCGACGGCGGCCAGGGCGTGGTGCTCATCGACCCCGGCGATGAAGTGCTCGCCAAATATCGCGATCTCCGCGCTGCCCGCGGCGAGGCGGAGCGTTTCGCCGTCGTGGGCCCCGAGGAGGCGGTCACTCGCGACGGCGTCCGGGTGCACGTGTGGGCCAACATCAACATCCTCAGCGAGATCGACGTGGCGCGCAGGATGAACGTCGGGGGCATCGGGCTCTACCGCAGCGAATTCCCGTTCCTCGTTCGCAACGACTTTCTGGCCGAAGAGGAGCAATACCGGATCTATCGCAAGATCTTGGACGGCATGTCGGGCCGCCCGGTGGTTTTCCGGACCCTGGACATCGGCGGCGACAAGATGCTGTCGGAAGTTCCCTGGGTCCACGAGGCGAATCCTTCGCTGGGGCTGCGCGGGATCCGTTTCTCGTTGCAGAACAAGACGACTTTCATGCAGCAGATCCGGGCACTGCTCCGCGCCGGTGCCGGCGCCGACCTGCGCATCATGTTTCCCATGGTTTGCTCGGTGGAGGAATTCATCGGGGCCAGGGACGTGGTTTCGGAATGCATCCGGGATCTGCGGACCGAAGATGTTCCGCACCACCCCGACCCGAAACTGGGCCTGATGATCGAGGTGCCATCCGCGGTCGAAGTCGCAGAAGAACTGGCGGCCGAGGCGGATTTTCTGTCCATTGGAAGCAACGACCTCGTGCAGTACCTCCTTGCCGTGGATCGCACGAACGAGCACCTCTCGGATCTGTATCTGTCGCATCACCCGGCGGTGCTTCGCGCGATGAAGCGGGCGGCGGACGCCTGTCTCGCGCGCGGCAAACCGCTCTCGCTGTGCGGCGAGATGGCGGCCGATCCGAAGATGCTGCCGTTCGTGCTGGGGATCGGCATCCGGGTATTGAGCGTGGAGGTCCGGCAGATCCCCGTGCTCCACAAGAACATCGCGGGCATCCGGATCGAGGACGCGGTCCGGATGGCGGAAGGACTCCTGCGGATGGGCCGCATCCAGGACATCAAGACGGCGCTGGGTGCCTGACTGACCCGGGGGACCCAAGCGGCACGGGGGGGACGCTGTCCCCGGCGTCCGAGTCCCACCAGGAATCAAACCTGTCCTGTAGGGCGATCGGCCCTGGCCGCCATCCCATCCCGCGCGGCCCAAGCCCTCCCGGCGGTGGGGCCAGTAAACGCGAACTCGAAGCCCTTCTCCGATAACGTACGCTATTTTTCGCACATTTGATGGGGCTGGTCTGGGTTGATACAACCGGGACAGCGACAATGGAGACAGAGGCGAAGCAGAACGAGGGACTGGCGCCAGCGGAGGGATCCGGGCTGGGCAACGTGATCAACA